>JAQTPT010000009.1 GCA_028712795.1 Methylococcales bacterium | reverse complement strand
TGCATCTGTGCTTCAATTTCTTTGGCGTAAGGTTTTATCATTTGTTAATTTTGAAGAAAGTTTCTTTCGCGCAAAGGTTAATTCTTAAACTGAATTTGCCTAAATTAATTTATGCTCATTCCTTAGCTTAGGTCGAACGGCTACCTTATTTGTCAATACCTGTCAAAAGTCTAACATAAGCTAATTATGCCGTCAGCATTCCTGCCAAACGTTAACTATCATCGCTGATTAGCCTCTCAATGAAGATTTCTAGTCAGGAGGTCATTACAAAGAACAACACATTGCATTGCCCTGGCATTTAGGGCTGCGGTGGCAACCTTAGCATCTGAGCAAAACGCTCCTGCACCATTTCAAAATTTTGGTTGCATCGTTATGGAAAACTCAAGATGTGACGAATCCTTTCGACCAACGATTCCTCAGCCGCCGTGTCCCAATACCCCGGACATTGAATCTGATCCGCAAGATATATTGGCGATACGATTAGGAATGGCTTGAGGAACTTCCAGCTCTTGGTCAAAACCACACCTTCAACCCTCCGCCCTCCCGGATATTGTCGAAACAATTCGAGTATAGGCTCTGTTTCCTCGACTCGTCCGAGAGCAAGGAAAGCCGGAGATTCGTCATAGGTGATCGAATGCCCGGGCCTTACGGACCTACCGCGAGACGAGCGGCACGCAACTGCGCCAGCAAAAGCGGTTCCCGCTCTGTGATAATCAGGATGGGTAGAGGGGATCGCGCACTACATCAGACAAGGTAATGTTTCTCCAACCTCTCACGGTTTTCAAGTAAATCAGTATCCTCCGTGTCTTCTTCTATTGAACCCCTGACCATCACTACGACGCGATCCACATAAGGACGAATCAACTTGAGGCGATGCTCGACCATCACCACCGCGAAACCTTCCGAGTACTGGAGTCTGGCGATGCCCGACAAAAGCGCCTCAGCGCTCTTCTGGGACAACCCCGCCAGCGGCTCGTCCAACAACAGCAATGAGACATGCCTCATCAGAACCATCGCCACGGCCAGGGTTTGTCGTTCTCCGCCGGACATCAATCCCGCTCGGATTGTCTCCCGCCCTTTGAGTACCGGAAAAGCTTCAAGCACGTCGGCTATGCTGCGTGGTCGTCCATCCATCGATGCGAGTTCCAGATTCTCGATCACCGTGAGGCCGGAAAAAACGTTCCGAGTTTGGCGTAGATAACCCATACCACGCCTCGTGATTTCATGGGTCTCAAGGTAGGTAATGTCCTCTCCCCGGAATATGATGGTTCCCGAGCTTTCCGGTATCTCGGCCGTCACAGTCCTCAACAGGGTCGATTTCCCGCAACCGTTCGGCCCAATCACGGCGAGCTGTTGCCCGGGAAGAATCTCCAATGAAAATGAATCCAGGACGGGGCGCCCTCCATAACCCGCACAAAGCTTAACGATGCTCAGCAATGGTTCGGTCATAGGCCGATCAATATCTCCCGGTTTTCATCCTTCGCTAAAACCTCCTCAGTCGCTCCCCAGTCCTGGATCGTTCCTTCCCGCATCAAATAGACATGTTCTGCGACATTGGTGACGAAGGAGAAGTTATGCTCGATCAGGGCGATGGTAATTCCCCGATTCGCCATTTTCCTGATCAATTCGGCAATCCTTTCCACCAACACCGGCGATACGCCGGCCGTAGGTTCATCCAATAGGAACACGTCGAACTTTCCGGCCATGAGTCTGGCTAAAGCCAGGAGTTTCTTGTTGCCGAACGACAGCAGACCGGCAGGACGGTCATAAGGCCGTTCTACACCGACTATTTCAAGCCAAGACTCAGCTTCCTGGAGCAACTTCGGAGCGTGGCGACGCCACATAGGTACTCCTGTCAGCGATGCCCAAACTGATAGCCCCTCGTGTTCGTGCAACGCCAGCAACACGTTGTCAATCACGGTCAGGCTATCGAACACCCGCACATCCTGAAACATCTTCCCCAGTCCATTCCGGGCCACTTTCCAGGGCGCCATTCCCGTAATGGGCTTTCCCCTCAAGCTCACGATGCCCTTGTCCGGTAGCAAATCGCCGCTGATCGCATGAAATAAGGTGGTCTTTCCGGCACCGTTCGGACCCACAAAAGCTGTGACAGCACCTGACGGCAGCGAAGCGCTCACCCCCCGCAACACGGCTACTTCACCGAAACGCACCATCAGGTTTTTGATAGTCAGAGCTGGCTCGTTCATCATCGCAAGGAAAAGTCACCAGCCAGGCCACGGGGGCGCCAATACATTAACAGTATGAGAGCGAACCCATAAATAATTTCGCGCAGGTTGGCGGCGAACGAGTCAGGCAGCCCTACAAAGCGCAGCGCCTCAGGCAGGAGAATCATCACAACGGTGCCTATAATTGGGCCACGAATGTTGCCGGAACCTCCAAGCAACAGCAGCGAGACGATGAAGATACTCTCGTTTAGGCCGAAAGAGGTCGGGTCGATATAGGTCACATAGGACGCATAAAGCCCGCCGGCGATACCAGAGAAGGCACCGGCGACCATCAATGCCGAAAGATGTTGGCGGAACGCTGAGATGCCCAAGGACTCTGCGGCCCGCTCATTATCTCGCAGAGCTTTCAGACTCAAGCCAAAGGGCGACCTGTACAGCAGGAACAAAAAAGGAAGAACCATGGTGTCGACGACGCCGACCAGAACAACATATTCCCAAGGCTGGTTAATTTCCCAGCCGAAAACCACCGGACGTGGGATACCATAGATTCCGAAAGCACCCCGCCCCAGTTCGTTCCAGTTGTAGAGCACGGTATATAACATCATCTGGAAACCGAGCGTTGCAAACACGAAGAAATCTCCCCGGAACCGCAACGCTACAACTCCGATCGCTATCGCAGCCCCCCCCCCAGCGAGAGCAGCTCCGAGCAAGGCCACGGGAAACGGACAGGCGGCGGAGAACAGGAGTTCATCCGCCAGTCGGCTTTCCGCCCCCCCCACTTGGAGCAAGGTGTGGGTGTAGGCACCGACGCCGTAGAAGCCGGCTAGGCAGAATACGAGCAGCCCGCCAAAACCCGTCACTAGGTTCATCGAATAGGCAAGAATGGCATAAATCCCGATCATTGTGAGGAGGTGTAGGACGTAGTTTTCCATGCCGTTATTGCTCCTCCAGCCGTTTCCGAAGTCCCAATATCCCTTGCGGACGAACCACCAGGACACCAATAAGGACCGTGAAGGTAACTAAGTCCACCCACTTCGCCGAGAACTGCCAGACCATAAGGCTTTGCAGCAACGCCAAGGCCACTCCACCCAGCACCCAGCCTGTGTATCGGTCGATCCCGCCCGTCAGCATAGCCACAGCCGCGATCAATAGGTAGCTCATACCCATGTGCGGGTCCACACCCACGTCGACGGCGATCAAGCAGCCCGCTAACCCTCCGAGCGCGGCGCTCAGTGTGAAAACGATCTTCCGATAGCGAGTTAGCGGCAAGCCAAGCACCGGTACTAACTCCGGTTCATCACCTAACGCCCAGATGGCCTTGAACAAGCGCACCTTTCGGATCGCCACACCCAATGCCACAAGAGCGGCGGAGCCAATGAGAAACTGAAAAATCTGGATAGTCGTAAGCGTGATCGGCCCGAAGTCGAAGCTAGACGCCAGTCCTCGATCCACTGTTCGCAGTTCATTGCCGAAAATAATTGCCAAGACATTCTCAATGACGATGAAAGCTCCCAGGGATGCGACCATCACGGCCGAGTTGGACGCCTTGCGCCGGAAAAACGGGTGATACAGAAGCACCTCCACAATGTAACCCGCGACTGCACCTGCGACGACACCCAGGGTCACGGCCAACCATATTGGCGCATGTAACCAGACATTCACAACATAAGCGACATAAGGAGAGATCAGAAAAAGTCCGGCAAATGCTAGGTGAAAGACCCGCGCCGAACGATACACCAATCCGAATCCACAGGCAAGCAAGGCAAACAAGATACCATTCACAAGGCCGTCGGCGATTAGTTGCAGCAGGAGATTCATGGCGGTCCAAAAATTCTCAACAGGTTACGCCAAAGAGCGCTGCAGTATGGGGAAACTCGGCAACAAGCTTCCCCAAACTCCTTCATTGCCCTGCGCATCCTTTGTCTGAATGGTGAAGCAGTTCTTATAGCCGAGCAGGCTTATTAATTGGGTTTTGTTCTGTGTTGGCTGCTCTCGAATCGTGTGTTCAATCAGAGAAACTTGGCCCCGAGCCCGATACCATTGATAATCGCATCCGGCTTTGATGCCCCCGTCTTCCTGCCGGTTCAGGTACATAGGCAGATGTTGCTCCAATACTTCTTCACTGGCTTGGGCCGCCGAGAAATCAACCCCATTTCGCAGTTCGATCAGGTTGCCGGGCCGCATATGCGACTCGAATAATTCAAGTACGCCGGTGGAGAACATCTCATTGGCCTCGAATCGCATAAGTTCGCCGAAACACCCGAATACGGGAATCGGTCCAGCGAATTCTAAGGGATCACCCGTCGGTATCCGGTTCAGCAAAGCAACTAGATGGCGTCTAATTCGCATCTGCTGGAACACGTCCACCAAAATTCGGGCCAGAAAATCCAAGCTAAACTCTTGCTTGTGCAGTAACATCAGAGCTCCTGTCTACGAGTCCAGAACCGTGCCGTGCGCCGTATGTCGAGACCTTGATAACCAGCTGAATTCTTCAAGGGCAAGGATCTCTCGCTGCAACAGCAGCGCCTCCCATTCAGTATCGACTCGCCTGTCGAGTATTAACAGTTCGAAAATGTAAAGGGCCGGAGCACGCCGTGGACTTCTGCCTCAGTAGGCCTTGACTTGGGAATAGACACGTCCTACAGTATTCCGCACGGGTATGCGGAATACTATACAATTTTTGAAAAACAGTACTATTCTTGCACACATACCGCATAGAATGCATCATTTGAATATAAAAATAATGGAATGTCCACCATGGCCAAATTTAAAATTCTATTCAAATTCAAAATAGCGATCGTACTTATCGCACTAACTACAGCATTTTATGAAATTTCCGATCTTAAGTTTGACTATAAAGCATTATTTTCCCACAGAGCATCCTCCCCGCCAGAAATAGTCGTCGGAGCAATACTCCCCTTGACCGGCGATGCCGCACAATACGGAAACAATGACAAGGAAGGCATCATGTTGGCAATCAACCAAGCCAATGCCTCCGGAGGGATTAACGGGCGCGTCATTCGTCTTGCGGCTGAGGACTGTCAGACAGAAGCTAAGCTGGCGATTTCAGCATTCAACAAACTCAAGGCACAAGGTGTCAATTCAATAATCGATGATGCAATCAGCACAATCAGCTTGGCGCTAGTGCCACTTCTTGATTCAGAAAAGACGGTTCTGATTTCAACTGGATCATCGAATCCCTCCCTTTCGGGCGCGAGTCCATTTTTTTTCAGAGTTTGGAATTCGGATTCTTATGAAGGGCAGGTTACTGCAGAATATATTAAAATGTCTAATCCTTCGGCAAAGTTAGGTATACTTTATATCAATAGCGATTATGGAAAGGGGCTTTATTCGGTGATTACTGACAGGTTAGCTGGTTCTTCTGTTAAAATCGTGAGTGCTGAAACGTTCGACAAAGAAACTCGCAACTTCCGACCTCAAATCTCCAAAGTTAAGAAGGCCGGTCTCTCTCTACTTTATTTGATCGGATATGCATCGCAAACTGGTCCGCTCACGCGACAAATCCGTGAAGCTCGCATCTCAACTCCCATTATAGGGACAGTCGCGATGGAAGATCCCGAATTTTTGAAACTTGCCGGTAGCGGAGCGGAAGGTGTTATTTATCCGTTTCCATCACAGCCTTCAGGTTCGGCAGTCAACGAGTTTAAATCTGCTTTTCGCCAGGCTTATGGAAAAGAGCCGGGCTTGCTGCACGATGTTGGATATGACGCCGCTAATCTGATTATTAAGGTCATGCGTGACGGTGCCAAAAATGGTGACGAAATTCGCACACGCTTGGCGATTATCACGGATTATCAAGGAGCCTCCGGTCTCATTTCATTCAATGCAAATGGAGACGTTAGTAAACCAATGGAAATGAAGGTCATCCGTCACGAACAATTCGAGGTACTCAAATGAGCCCCAATATTTTGCGATTTCGCCATATAAATTTTCCTCGGGATTTGCCATTACTCTATGCCCTAGTAGACTTTTCGGTTCATGCAAAAGATTCGCATGTGAAAACCATTATTGATCGTGCTGCCGATGGCGAGGGGCTTTCTATTCCAGAGTCCGCCGTTCTTCTTGCGGCACAAAGAAAATGGGAAGATAGTATTTTCGAAGCCGCAGCCAAGGTCAATGCCTTCGTTACAGGTAAAACGATTACATTCTATGGGGTCGTTTACATCCACGATTTTTGCATAAATCACTGCACTTACTGTGGGGACAGTATTCATGCAGCAAATGCTAAGCGAACGTTATTGACTCAACAAGAGTTGGTTGCGGATGTTAAGGCATTGTTGACGCGGCATCCGTTGAAAGAAATATGCTTTCTCATGGGCGAAGACCGGAAGCGCTTCAAACCTGACGACCTCGTGACATACCTGCAGGCAATTGCTTCGGTTTATCAAGAAAAAATTATCCTCAATATACCGCCGCTTAACATTGATCGATTCCGTGACATTCGCTTGGCATTACCCCACAACCGTCTTCAATTTCGCGTTTTCCAGGAAACTTATGATGCCGAACTTTACCAACGCGAACACCTTAGTGGACCTAAAATACATTATGACTGGCGTTTAAACTCTCAGGCACGAGCGCTCGATGCGGGTTTTGACGAGGTTGGGCACGGCGTGTTATATGGACTCAATGACAAAAAACATGGGCACGCAGTTGAGACCTTGTCCATGCTTGCTCATGCCCAAGACCTCTATGAGCGATTTGGAAAGCGATCCCAATCAATGTCTTTCCCGCGTGTTCTGCCAGCTCCTGATATTGATTTTCATCCCCCCGCGGAAATCAATGATGAGACCCTTATCCGTTGTATTTCTGTGGTCAAACTCGCTGCGCCTCAGATTGAGACAATAATCACTTGCAGAGAGAGTGAAAGCTTCAGGCGCCTAGTTCGCCCGATTGTAAACATTGAAGATTTCGCTGCCAGACCAGGCCCTGGCGGGAATAGTATTACGGACGCGAGACAACAGATGTTTCTCAAAGACTTGAGGGAAGGAGATGAGATCCGGGAGGAGATCGTTTGTAATGGTTACACAGTACGATAAATCTTGTGACAGTGACTGCCAAAACCAAAAGGCTTGCGTTTGCCTAAGGTCTGAAAACGAGTTTCTTTCCTCGCTGCTTCGCTTGGGGGGTGCACACAATGGCAAGTGTAGAATATTAGGATACGACCCGAGCGAACTAATTGACTGGTATCTCTACGCAAAACGTTCGTATATCTCTTGGCCGAGAAAAGATCGCTTCGATTGGGGTATAAAGTTGTTGGACGAACTCGGCAAAATTCTCTTTAGCCTAACCCAAGTTACTGCAAAAAAACCAAGCAACGGCTCGGCCCGCCAAGCACAAAATGAAGAACCCGCCGTATTACTTTTGTTACGTCCTCTGGAGCAAAAATTAGTGGAGGCATTTCTGCCACCGTCCCGCCCCTATGACAACCCGCAACGGAATATCATCTTCACGTCATCCGACAGGTATAGGGAAGTGGCAGATGAGGCACTTAATAAATGCAAAAAAGTATCGGCTGATTTGAGTGGACCGAATGGTACCACCCACTGGCAGCAGCGATATGAAGATGAACTTGAGTGCCGTATTGCTTACACCAGAATAAAGGAAATTGGAATTGTCCGCTGGGAAGAATTTAAGTCTGACGTGTTATTGATTCGACACAATCTAGAGGAAGGATCCGGACACGGAGCCGATTATTCTTGCCAGCTTAAGCTGGCCTGCGCTTATCTGCACGGCGTGGCGCGATTCGCGTTCTTAAATTCAAATTGCGAGCAGCTTAGTGCCGAGGTAAGACAGGGATATTGCCTTGATGGATGTTTAAGTGATGAACCATCGATAGCCGATAGAAGGGTTTCTAAAAGTTATTCGATAAATAATCACGAGCCCATGCCCGATGATGAATATGCTCTTATTCCTTTGCCGACGGCAATAGATGTTCGACTTTCGTGCGAATTGGCTGCAGGATTTTCACAGGAGTATTGGAGAACTTTAAGTTCTTATAAAGAATATTCCATCTTTGATGTTCTATTTATGTGCAAGGATGATCGAGGCTGGTTTTGGGTGCTAACAAGATCACAGCTTGATTATTTGCGTAGTAGTTGGGGAAACAAGACCCAGAAACTTACCCGGGCACTTGGGATGTTTCGTTTTAATCGTGCGGGGATAATCAATCACTTGGAGCGAACGGAATGTCTTACCGAAGAGGTTTTCGATTTTACTCAAGAGGCTTTTATCTGCACTTTGGTCGGTTATCGTCTTGAAGACACCCGAGACGTATCTGGTGATTTTGAGGAATTTGAGAAATCGTTGCCTGGTGTGGACAGTAGTTCCTATTTTTATTTCAGGATTACATCGCGGGAGCATCACGAAGCTTTCAAGAACCCGCGCCAGGGAGCTCTTGTAGCACTTTTCAGGTTCAATCGCGATTTGTCAGCGGCCGGAAGACTGCAGCGGATGTCTTTGGTTAGGCAGTTGATTGAACGATGGAGGGCCAAAATAGATTCCTCAGATAAAGTTATATCCGTTTTCAGTAAAATAATCCGCCCATTTCAGGAAAAGACGGCCCGCTCGGCTATCATGTCCCGTAACTTTTCCCACAATGTCGGTAGCCACTCTCTCGGTAATCCGGGTATTCACCGCTCAATCGGAATCGAGCGTGATGGTGGTTCCGTACAGACCGTTATTGAACATCGTCTTTCCACCTTCCACGCCTATACCCAAGGGCGGCTGGATTTTCTGGCACGTGCAATTTCGGAGTCGGACAGCCGGCCGGAACCGATTTTTTTCTTGAACGACGTGTTGGAGAGCGGGTTTTTCCGGCAAGGCGTACTGCTCGACACGCTCATTGAGGATCTCGGCTTTTCCGCCAGCGAAATCATTTTCCAGGTGAGCATTCAAAAAGCGGGCGAGTCGGGTGGCCCCGGATTTGCTACGTATTCCTGGAAGAAATCGAAGCACAGGTTTGTTCGCAATCCCGACAGTGACATCGAGGATGCTGTGGTTGGCATTCCAGGAGGCATGATCGGTGCCCACGCGCTATATGCATTCCTGGAAAACATCCTCCGCAATACTGTGAAATACGGAAGAAAGCTTCATGGTGGCTGCGGGGACCAAACGAACAAACAGGACAATAAACTGCGTATTTATCTTCGTCTCGAACAATGTAAAGGCTTGCGCGGTGGCGAGCCGGAAGACGCCTGGGTGCTCAGCCTTTGGGATAATGTGAGTTGCGATTGCGACATCCAGGTTGCTAGGCAAATCCGCCAGCACATCAATGAACCCTTGGTCGATGAGAAAGGCAGAATGCAGGCCCAGGGGCATGGTATTCAGGAGATGAAAATCTGCGCGGAACTGCTTGCCGGCGGCGAGAACTGCCTGCGTTTCCCCGCGGATAACGGTTACGAGTCCGCCGACCCACGAAGTAAGCATTGCACCGAGTCCTGCAACGCACGTCAGGAATATCTCGACTATCGGCAACTCTCCAGAGAGGAGCCCATTAATAAACCCGAAGCGCTTCGCTGCTATTCCACGCCGCACTCGACCGGCGAAAATGTGCAGCGCCAGAGTAAAGCAGCCCGTTGGCTCACTTACAACCTGTTCATGCCGATTCCGGTACTGCTTGGCATAGTGCCGTTGGGAATCAAAGTTGCACCGCCGCACCTCCCTCCCCATATTCGCTATTACAGCTCACTACAGGAACTCGCCGAGCGTGGCGCCTATATCGGTATCCTGCTCGATGGCGACGGGTCGGGCATCAATGCCGCGCTGAAGGAGGTAGCTCGCCTGCATCCCTGCCTACCCTTCCGATTGATGGTCGTCACCGACCAAGCTGCTTCTTGGGCAAAAGCATTTGAGCGACGTAATCGCAACGGCTACCCCTTCGAGTATCCTGACGAGATTCCAAATCGCCGCCTTCATATCTGCGACGAGGCGATCGGCCAGGACTTGAAGGCTTTATTGGTGGAACCCGGCGGTTCGACCGAGGTGAAATTCCTTGGCGCTGGCGGCCGGGAAAACCGCTGGGACGCCATCGTCCTCCGCGCCTACGACGCCTGGCTGCGCGTCTACAAACGGTTGCCCGATCAGGCCAAAGGTCAATGGAAGCTGTGCATAGGCTTCATGCATGGAGGCGAAACTGTGGTGGGTCGTTGGCGGCAGCGACTCCATGCGTTCAAAGGAGATAATGGAGTTGGACCATGTGTAGGAATATTTGTTACTAGTAAAGTCGACGAAGCTTCCTCGGAAAATTGGAACATCACCCGAGATAGTCTGAAACAAGAAGCCGAAAAAGATAGATCACGCGAATTTGGCGATAAATTCTTCCTGCTTTTCGATAATCACGGTGAAGCGCTAAGTTTCAAGGGGGATGCTTGTGGCTATGCCAAGGGTGTCCGTTTCTATCAGAAGATCGGTCTGAAAGACGGTTTGACGCTGTTCCAATCGCTCGAATCCCCACCCAATAGCGCCTTTGGATTTGCCCTATTCGTTTATTCCCTGGTAGAGGGAGCGCTGACCCGCATCGCAATTCTCGATGAGCGCGTTGCCCAAAGCACTACGGATAACAAGGATCACCTGTTCGGGGTTGAGCAGCACCGATACCAGATTGCCGAAATATACCCTCTCTTCACTTTTCGTCGCGAAGGACACACGCCAGTTCGTGTTTCCGCTCGCATTGAGATACTGGCTGAGAAAACGAAAAACTGGTGGGGCGACAGCGATGAGGCAGAGAAAAAATGGCGCGAACTTTGGGAAGAAAGTAATGCTGAGGGACTCCACTTCGGCGTGGATTGCAAGATCAATACAGTCGTAAACCTAGACGACTTTGGATACGAGTCTTTATGTGTCGAGCAGTTGAAAGACATTGATGTCCTGGTGGTACATGAAGGCGTTGCTGACCAGCTCGGCGGTAAGATTTGGAATGCTGATGACACGCGAACCTTGTTCAGTACTGCACCCTTTCTGGTCCGAACTTCCGGGCGAGGAAGTGAATCCCGGCACTTGAAAAATGTCCTTCCATTTCTGGAATTTACCGAGTTGAGCAGCAACACCTATCAAAACTTCAACAAACCCGGTCTGATCAAAGCAATCTTCAGCGCATCAGGTAATGTCAATGCATTGTCCGAGGACAAGCCATTATGAGCCTAGATGGGGCACGCTACCTGATTTTATTAAATCACCGCCCAAGTAGCGGCGATACCGAGTTGGAATCATGGGGCTTCCATAACGGTGTGGTCGCCATAGAACATGGCGAAGATGACACGCGTCATTTCTGGAAGAATACAGAATGGCTGAATCTGAACAAGATTAATAGTCAGTGTTACATTCTTGTCTATTGCGACAATGAGCTTCCCGGCGGAAAACCAGCATGCAAAAAGAAACTTTACAACATTGTGGGTAGCGCTGCTCGTATTTGGCACCACGGTGGCGTGAATGTTGATGACGCGACTTTGGAACTTGTGTGGGATAAGTTCAAGGAGCAAAATTTCGAATCAGCCGGGTTTACCCGAGATGCGCATTTGATGCCATTCTCAGAAACGAGTCCCTATCCGTGGAATGACGACATAAAAAAGGTGAAAGATTTGTTCAAGAACACGCAGACTTTGAGCTTTCATGATGCGCTGATCGCATTACACGACGCATGGAATAAGGCCGAAGAATTCTTTCATTTCGAAGACCCCGCACAAAGGATTATCGAGGCGTTGTTTCCGCTTTATGTGGACCTAGGCAATCGCGGCTACTCCGGGTTAACAGAGGCGGATTTTCAACTCGCGTTGAATACCGCGCGGGAGGATGTTATCTCGGTATTGTCCAGTATAGGATTAACTTCGGAAAACGTAATAGGCATTTGGGATAAGGTGACAGACCCGCAGCAACGACGGCTTGCCGAACCCGGCATCACCCTGCTGAAGGCTCTGAAAAATCTTCCTTTCGACAAGGCCGATGACTTTCTGGAGAAATTCAAGGCACTATCCGTGGCCTATACCAGAACTCTGAACCCTCCATCGGAAGCGGTTTCTCCCGGACAGACCGAGCTGGATTCGCCGTGATCGTCGTTTTCCTCGCCCAGCAGGAAAATGAGTTCGAGGCTTTGGAGGATGCCGCAGAATTCGCCGCGCTTTCGCGATCCCGGACACGCGTGGACGGCGATGCGTGCAATTGGAAACGGCGGAGATTGCTGATTCCGGGCAATCCCACACCCGCTTCCATATTCGAGGACATCGCTGTGGAGTTTTCCCGCTGGCTCGTGGAAGACCCTGTGATGGTGCTGGTCTCGCAAGTCCACCCTTTTCGCCTCAATCCGCTCCTTAGCCAAGGGCTCGACTCCTTGCTGGCGATGTTAATTCTGGCCTTTCCCGAGGTGCGCTGGTTATTCGGAACCATTCTCGGAGACCCGAATCAGCAAGCCACGCTTGAAGGCTTCCACGCTGGACATGGCCTGCGCAACCTGTATGCGCCGAAGCAATCGCCACTTTTCGATGGCGGAGGCTTGCGCGACTGGATACGGGAACGCGCTATCGACGACGAACGGAGCCACCACGATTCTTCTTACCTGCCACGCCGTAAAGCCTTGGCCATTGCCCTGGACGAAGAAACCGATTACGCGTATTTGCACGCCTATGCCGCCTACCGGTTCGGTTTCCGTACCCTGCCGCTCTCGGAACGTGCGGCCTCCGAAACGGTTCTTGGACAGCGCGCGGATTCCGCGTGGAAAAAGCCCGGAATCACCCTCGCCCTGGAGGACGTTTTTCTCAATTTTCCAGACGGAGGGCGCGGACTTTCGGATTTCTTGGCTCGCAAGGCGGTCTTCCCTCGGCTCGAAGAGGCGGAACACCGCATTCTCGTGACCTCTGACCAGAGGGTGCCAGGCGATGAAGACAAACAGGCAAGGAACAAGTTTTATGTCAACGGCCAAAAGGCCATGGGCAGGACGATTTGCCGACTCCACAAGCCCCATGCCGGCTTGTTTTCAGTATGGGAGGAATCGAAACTCCACGACCGACTTAAATGGACGGCCCCCGTTTCAGGCAAGCTCCATCGCGGCACGGGGGAAGGCTTTATCTGGCCTCCCGATTGGCGGCAAACGACACAGAACGGTGAAGGTTCTGGCCACAGCAGCCCGGGCATTTTCTTGCTAATCGCGCGGTTCCTCCTCAAGCGCGCGGAAAAAAAGCTGGCCGATGGCGTGTTCTCGGTAGAATCCACCGTGCAGGGCGCTGTGCTTGCCGGTGACGCGCTGGAACTCCTGGGGGGCAAGACCCCCACGACCGCCGCGGATGCCCTGTCGCTGAAGCACCGGTTCGAACTCTATGCCGAATGCCAGTTCACCGGCGTCGAATATCACATTCCCTTGCGAGGCCGTCTCAAGGAAATCGAGCGTGATGCCTACTCGATTGCTCGTTGGTTCTCACCCAGTGAAAGAGAGGCAGCATCCCTCAATATCCAGTTGAGCGTCGTGAACCATTTGGTCCGTATCCTGCGCGATTACAATCAGTACGATGAGGAGCAGATTTGCATGGATCGCGTCAGACATCTGCACCACACCCTCTGGATGAAACAGCACTGGTATCGGCTGATATTCAAGCCACTGCTGCGCTATCTGGAATGGCTGCTGCGCTCCTTCGCCGGGTTTGTGGTTGCCTTGGCAGTTTGGATCATTGGGTTAAGCGTGCTGTTCTATTGGGCTACGCCTTACAACGAATGTTGGCAGGCGAGTGTATCGGATGCCATTTCGTCATTTTTCTCCATTGGAACACCCATTCCGCATCCTGATTGTGTATCCATCGCCGCGCAGTCCACCGCTTCTTGCAAGAACGATACACCGAGATGGCCGCAAGTCGCCGTGGTATGTACGGCGATAATGAGCGGCTTTCTCCACTTAGGTGTATTTATTTCACATTTGTATTCCATCGCTTCCAGAAAATAGGAGATGTCCATGAACGGCTCGGCAGATGAAAAAATCGCCTGGATGTATTGGCTTCGATTGGCGAACACTATCGCCAAGCTTGGAGCGGCTCTTTGTGTAGCTTTTTTTGTAGCTGGTCCCATCGCTGAAACGGTCAAGAGCTGTATTTCTGCGGAAATCGCTACCTTCCTGCCCGATCGCCCGGCCGATGGCCGCCCGGCTGGAATGGCAATACCGACAGATTCCGCCAAAACCAAAAAAGCCAAGCTTCAAGGGACATCGCCTGAAAAGCCGAGGGATATCGCGACCAATGTAACTCTCCTGCGCGTTTGGGCCTACGGCATTCAGGTGTCAGGTCTGGTAGCGGCACTGGGTGTCACCCTTTGGGCAATTGTAGCACTTGTTCGATCCGATTGACTTATTCTTGAACTACCGCTTTGGAATATCGTTGGTCAGAACCAAAGTTTGGTGTTCTAACCGAACGACTGCTTTTCGAAAATTGAACGTCTATTAATCACGAGCGTGTAAGCATCTGGTCAGCAATTTTACGCTGCCTGAAGAGGCCTGTCGATGGTACCGAAAACGTTTCCGCATTGAAACGATGTTTTCGGATTTTAAAGGCCGTGGGTTTCAGTTGCAAAAATCAGGGTTAGTTGGCCCCATGCGGGTTTCTTGACTGCTGATTGCCCTCTCTCTGGCTTATGTGTGGATGATTTATTTGGGCGTTTATGCCCTGAAAACGGGATGGCATAAGACTATTCACAGAACAGACCGCTGCGATTTAAGTTTGTTTGAATTAGGTAAGCGCTTATTAAAACGGTTTTTAACTAATGGTATACCGCTTCCCCCGTTTTGTTCGTTTTCCATTATGAAGTTGTAACAATTGATATTAAATATGTATCTTTATACGGTGAAAAGTGTACGGTAGTGAAACGACCAAAGACTACAAAAACAATATGCAACTAAAAGATAATGTTGATAAAGGTTGATAGTTAGTTCTGTATCGTAGGCTAAATTTCTATCACCATAACCTGACGAATAAGCTGAATAGGAAGCTACTCCAAGAAAAATTGTTGTAAGTAATGCCATCTGGTCATACTTTGATTTGTTTTTCTTTTCGATGTTGCGATGTGGTGCCAACACATATAACAGAAGGAATATCGCTATTTGAGTAATACATACGAAGGAGTTAACAAGAAATTGCATATCTATATTGCTATGTCCCAATTTGCGACGGTCACGACTGGCCGCTTTCCGGCAAACAATTTAGCAACTTGGGGTTCGGCTGTTTGCCAACTTCTGCCAGTCGGTAAATGTAAATCAACGTCCGCTTAACGTTGAACAGCGGCCATACATGTACCGTCATTCTTTGGTAGCCACATACCAAAAGGAAACAGCGAGATTATCTTTTTAGCTCATATTTAAATTAAAAATTTTATGTATCAACTCGAAGCAATAAAAGAGGATGCTCCTTCTCTTCCCTAAGTGCCAATATAAAATGTTATGGTCAAGCAAAACCGGACACTTTCTTAAGCCACTTTCTTATAAAATTCCCGCTCAAAATCTAATGGCGATTGGTAGCCTAGTTTTGAATGAGCCCGTTTACCATTATAAAAAGCCACATAGTCAATCACACTTAACTTTGCAGCTTCTTTTGTTCTAAATCTCTCGTAATTTAATTGTTCATGTTTCAAGCTACGAAAAAATCGTTCTGTCGGTGCATTATCCCAGCAGTTTCCTTTACGGCTCATGCTTTGTTCTATCTTCATGATATTTAGGTGGTTACGGTATTCTTCACTGGCATATTGGCTTCCCCGATCTGAGTGATGTAGAAGTCCCGGTTCCGATTTTCTACGCCAGAATGCCATCTGTAGTGCGTTAGTACATAATGAAGTCCGCATATGGTCAGCAATTGACCAGACGACGATTTGCCGCGAAAATAAATCCAGCACAATTGCTACATATAGCCAGCCTTCCAGTGTCCAGACGTAGGTAATATCGGTCGTCCAGACTTTATTAGGCGCTACAACATCAAAGTTGCGATCAAGGATATTTGGAGAAATCGCTTCGTTATGATTACTATCTGTAGTCACTTTAAATCGTTTAGGGTAGCGTGGTTTCAATCCCAATTTCTTCATTAATGTACGTACTTTATAACGTCCGACTTTGAAGCCAGCTTTATGTAATTCGCCTACCAAACGACGAGAACCATAAGTCTGTTTAAATTCATCGAAAATTTGACGAATTTTAGTTTCAAGCTTTTCATTTTTCTTGGTTGTTTCTGTCGTTTCAGGCTGTTTAGCCCAGGCATAATACGCACTGGTACTCACTTGCATGACACGGCATAATACCGCTACAGGATAGGTCATCTGTTGCTCTCGAATAAATCCGTATTTTATTCGACTTCTTTCGCAAAGAAGACCGCCGCCTTTTTTAATATTTCTCGCTCCATGTGTAACTGTTCGTTTTCCTTTCGTAATTTCTGCAATTCGGCATGACTATCTAAATTGATGCTTGCAGATTTTCCTGTTGATCCTTTGGTAGGGCCTCGTTCAGCGCGAACCCAACGACTAAGCGCGCTTTTTGATATGCCCAGATTATTAGCTGCTTGTTCCTGGGTATAGCCTTTTTCAAAAACTAATTTTGCTGTATCCTTTTTAAATTCAAGCGTGTATTTGGGTCGTTTCTGTTTATTTTCAGTACTCATTTTTCACCTCTAGTGATATTATAAATCTGTCTTTAGAAGTGTCCGGTTTTATTAAACCATTACATGATTGCCCTGGCACCGAACTGACGACGGAGTCTATGAGATTGAGAAAAGAGCATTGAGAGGGGCATGAGCCGCCATGGAGTCAAGTCGTTTCAGATCAGAATCTTCGTTGCCGCAGCGTCTCGTCGCTACGGTTGATAGCTTCACTGGCCGTAGATGGCTTCTTCCCTTAATTTGCGAGTGGTTTGAGCACACGCATGAGCGTGTTTTCCTGCTCACCGGGGAGCCAGGTGCTGGCAAGAGCATGGTCGCTGCTTGGCTCGCGGGTTACGGCCCAGTCCCTGCTGATTCGACTTCCAAGACGCAGCTTGCATACATTCGTGCTTCGATCAAGGCCGTGCATTTTTGCGTTTGGGCCAGTGGCAGTACCGCCCCTAGTGCGTGTGCCGAAAATATCGCGAACCAGTTGACCCGCCAAGTCCCTGGATTCGCGGATGCCCTTGCCGCCAGTCTCAAAGACCGCGTGCAGATCATGGGCGCAGTATATGCCAACGAGATTAATGCGGGCAGCTCCGTGACCGGCGTTCACATTGAAAATCTCAATCTGGCGGCGCTTAGCCAAGAAGATAGTTTCGACCTCGCTTTGCGAAACCCACTTAAGAACTTATACGCCAAAGGCTACTCACAGCCGATGATCCTTCTCATTGACGCTCTAGACGAGACCCTGGGTCGCACGAGACCGGGCGGCGAAGAAGGGATCAATCTTGCCAGCTTACTGGCGAAACTCGACGATTTGCCCGATCAAGTCAGGGTGATTGCGACGACCCGCCCCGATCGCCGCGTGTTGAAATATTTAGGAAGCGCCCGCCGTTGTGACCTTATCGAACAAGCGCCCCCTACCGTAGATGACGTGCGCAGCCATTCGTTTGATCGGCTCGCTTGGCTTGAAGGCGAACGGCGGGAAATACTGGCAACACGGATTGCCGCCGCCGCCCAAGGCAATTTTTTGTATGTGCACTTGGTTCTTGCCGATCTAGCGACGCGTCTGCCAATTCTGGACAACTTGGAGTCTGTCTCGTTTCCCGTCGGCCTGACGGGCTATTTTCGCGATTTCTTGAATCGTGAGTTAGGGGCGGACGAGGACAAGTGGGCTCAGGAATTTGGGCCGGTGTTAGGGCTGATCGCCGTCGCGCAAAGGGTCGGGTTCACGAAGGCGCAACTCGAAGGCATCACTGGGCGGGAAGTTGAGCAAACGCTCAGGAAATGCGTGCAGTATTTAGACGGCGAACTTCCTGACGGCCCGTTCCGCCCATTCCACCGATCTTTCGCCCAATTTCTGCTGGACGACACAGGGAATATGGATTACCGCCTTGACGCGGCGAGGATGCACGACAAGATCATTAATTACTATTGGAACGCCTGCCGCGATGACTGGCGTCGTTGCGATGATTACGGATTAAATAACCTTGCATCGCATCTATTCGAACTCCAGGATCTGGGACGGTTGCATGCGCTTATCGACGAACAATGGATTCAGGTTCGGTATGAGCGCCGCAACTATGCTTATGATGGCTTTTTAGCCGACGTCGATTTGCTGTGGCGGTTGGCCGAACTCAAAAACGGTGAACCGAGAGGAAGGCTCGGCAAGGTGCCACATTTAGCCGAAGAAGTTCGTTGTGCGTTGTGCTTCGCCAGTATCAACAGCCTTGTCGCCACTAGTTCGGCAGACCAGATTGCCAAGTTCGTCAGCCAGTGTATTTGGACTCCCTTTCAAGGACTCTTGCATGCTCGCCACATTCCCAATAGCAAGGCTAGGTACGAAGCCTTGGCTGGGCTTATTCCGCATCTGTCCGAGCCACAACTCAGCGAAGCTTTTCGCCATGCGATGGCCGCCGCCAGAAAGTTTGAAAATCCTGAAGAATCCTTCCAAATTTTGATAGGTTTGTGCCCACAGGTGCCGCAAACTCTTCGGACAGAAGCCTTCATTCATGCGGTGGTGGCGGCAAATAAATTAACCAACAAAAATAGAATTATCGAAACAGGAAATTACACGCATTGGACAACTATCCAAACAGAAAACCGCAACAAGGCCTTTCACGCCCTGGGCGAGATGCTAGTTGCTCTTTTTCCGCAGTTGCCTCCCGGCTCCCCGCTATTGGAGCAATTTAAGGCCGCATGTGATCGGGAAGATGAGAAAACCCGCACCCAAAGGCTGTTCGACTTTTTGTCGCATCTGCCAAAATCGTCCCCAGAGCTTTCTGCTGATACTGGGACAGGTAACCAGCTTGGCGATGACGATCCAAAGGCAACTGGCTTTACTACAACGCTGCTCGACTCGAAACAGAGTGAAACGCTCGTAGAGATAGTTCTGGCACCCATCTGCATCGAAGATGGATGTGAACGCGCTTGGACCCTGATCGCCTTTTCGCAATCTTCCGTAGACTCATCTTGCGCCACAGCCATACGGGATGCGCTGCAAGCACTTAGTCGTACTACCTATAACGACTATGAAATGGGGCAGGCAATAGCAGAGGCAATAACACGTTTGTCACCATATGTGGCGAAAAAATTACCAGTCGAGATGTTGGCAATTGTAAGAGGGATCGCGAATGACGACGGCAAAGCAAAAGCCCTGAGTAGTTTAGCCCCCTATCTCCCTGAATCCTTGCTAGATGAAGAAATGGTCATCGTTACCAGTATTGGGCATGGCAGGGCAGCCGAAGCGCTAGCTGGCTTCGCCCCTTCCATGAACGAGCCATTCCTAGACCAAGCGATCTCCGTGGTAGGCGAAATTGATGGAGACTGGGGCCGTGCGAAGGCTTTGTGCGCCATGGCCCCTAGCCTGCCTGTGCCGCTTCTGCTTAGGGCTCTGAAAATCGCGCGCGGCCTAGGTAATGATCATGCGCGACTCAAGGCTTTGATTGCCTTGATCCCGCGCTTACCGGAAGCATTGTTAGCCGAAACGGCATCCGTATTGACGCCGCTAGTGCAAGAGGCTTTGGCCATCACCCGCAGCCTCAGCGATTGGCAGAAGCAACGTGACGCTCTGACCGCCTTAGTTCCATATCTGTCAGTGGATCTGTTGGGTGAGACGCTCTCATGGGTTTGCAAAATGGACTGGGACTGGGCGAAGTGTGAAATCTTACTCGCTTTGCCACCGAACCTCCCATCACCTCTATTGCGAGATGCATTGGCAATCGTCCGCAGCCTCAGCGACACGGGGGCACAAGTTAGCGCCCTGACCGCATTGGCCCCATGCTTGCCGGAATCACTGTTGGCGGAGGCGCTCGCATTTGTTGGCCAACTGGGGCAAGACAAATCCAAAGTTGCTGGCTTGGCCGTCTTGGCACCCAGGCTTACGCAGGCGCTGCTGCCGGAAGTGCTGGCAATAGCACGCAACCTCGGCACTGATGAGACGCGCGCAGAGGCCCTGGCCACCGTGTCGCCCTATCTGCCGGATTCGCTAGTGGAGCAAGCGCTTGCATGGGTCGGACAAATGAGTCAAGACAAAGCCAAGGCAACTGCCTTGACCGCCTTAGCACCTCGGATCCCGCAGACGCTGCTGTCGGAAGCGTTGGCGACGGTGCGCAGCCTCGGCGCTGACGAGACGCGCATCGAGTGCCTGTCCGCTGTGCTGCCCTATCTGCCGGATTCGCTAGTGGAGCAAGCGCTTGCATGGGTCGGACAAATGGAACAAGACCAAATCAGGGCCGTAGGCTTGGTTGCCTTGGTACCCAAGCTCCCGTCGTTGTTACTGCCAGAGGCGCTGGCCTTGACGCGCGGGTTCGGCGTTACGGAAAGGCAGGTTGACGTTCTAACTGCCGTGATACCTTATCTTGCGAACGATCTGCTTGGGGAAACACTAGAATGGATCCGCGAAATGGGACGCGCAGTTGGATGGTCCTCATATTCGTACGTAGTGAGGGCTTTGACCGCTTTGGCCCCCCATCTCCCGTCGGCCCTGTTGCCCGATGCGCTGACTGTAGCGTTCGAACTCGAAAAGAGCGGCTCTTACTGGTACTGCCCTAAAAGTCTTCGCATCTTACTCTTTTTCCGGCTTTCCGATTTGGTTCCGGAACCACTTCGGAATTCGGCGCTTACAAAGGCCTATGAGGTGGCGAAGGAAATAAGAGACTCCGATTATTACGAATTATCCAGCGATATCGAAAATTTATGTACGCTGGCCCGGATGCTTCCTGCCGAGGAAGGTAGCGACATATACCTGCGCTTGATTGGCATGGCAAAAAACACAAGCGCGGGTAGGAACTATAGTGAGTGGCTGGCAAGTGCCAGGGTCGGGGCGCTTGCCAAGGTTTTCACTTATATGGATGGAGCATTGCTTGATGAAACGCTACTATCGGTTGCCGTGGCCGCAACGTTAGAATGTTCCCATGATCTTTTGCCAGGAGGAGGGCATACGCAGTTGATGTCAGGGGGAGAGTATTTACAGGTCAACCCATGGGCTATATTGGGGCTTTATTTTTCGGCGGATCGGCTGTCGGCAATCTATCCATGGAGCGTGGTGCTTGATTATATAGCGGAGCCTCTTCTTCCCAAGGCTCTGGCGTTGGCTAGGACACACAAAAACGAGGAATGGCTATTCACTCTGGTGCCACGCTTACCCCTGTCGATTTTGCCTGAAGCCTTACTGGCCGCACAGGAGATAGGCGGAAAGGCGATTTTGGCTAGACTCGTGGCCCGCTACCCCGACATTTTCGCCAAGCTTAGCCCGAGCGATTTATACCCCGCCTTTCGCGACACAATTAAGGAGATGGCCATGCTAGATCGGAAAGTATTTCTCCAACAACTTAGAACTTTATATCCTATTATCGAAGCATTGGGCGGACAGCGAGCGGCCGGTGGAATCACACAGGCAATCCGTGTTGTTGGGCATTGGTGGCCCTGATATTTAGGAAGAACGGAATTAACCATTTACCGCTCGTCCTGTGCTTGTCGAAGGACTTAATCAGAATTTCCCAAATCGAACAAAAGAATATATCTTTACATAAAGAGGGGGGGGCTATGAAACGTGCGGCAGTATTGATTGGTGTTGACCGGGCGGACGGAATGCCGACGCTTAAAGACGCGGCAAAAGGCGCACGCAGGATGGAGCAATGGGCTCGCTCGCAAGAATTCGACATTGTCGAGGTCTTGACGGATGAAAACAGCGGCTCCGTGGACATTGTCAGCATCAAAAAAACGATCAAGAAAATTGTAGAGCCTAGCAACATCGACCAGATTGTTATCTACTTCGCCGGCCACGGGGTCAATATCCGCTATGGGGAATTCTGGCTACTAAGCGACGCGCCGGGGGACACCCAGGCGGCGGTTAACGTCCAAGGCAGCGAGCTGTTGGCAAGATACTCCGGGATCTCGCATGTTGTGTTCATCTCTGACGCATGCCGGACTGCGGCTGAAGGGATACGGGAGTTCAATCGTACCCGTCAAGCCATCTTCCTAAGGGGCGCCCCGGCATCAGGTCCGATTTTCCTTGTCGAGGGAACGCCGCATCGAGAACCACTGCCGCTGCCTTTCTGGAATTCTTCAAACAGTTTTGGAGCATCGAATACAATACGGAAAAACCGCACCAACTTGAACCCGGGAATGCTGGCGAACTTTTTACAGCTATGAATATGGATCCGGCGTATGCCTTGAGCGAGCAGCACTTTCTTTCCATCTTTTTTGCGTCGAAAAGAAAGGTGAAGCACAAGAAGGCCCGATTAGCCGCTCTCCAGCCGCAGAATGGCGACCCGACCATCCTCATCGCCCGCGACGACGGTGCGCCCATCCGGGGTGATAGCACAAGCCCTAACGGGCCGGTCTGTGTAGTAACTCGCCAGCCGGCACCCGGCGGACAGGTCCCAAACGGTTAGCACTTCATCATCACTGACCGAGATGGCATGCTGCCCGTCAGCCGCGATGGCTAAGTCTCGTACAGCACCACCACATTCAAATTTGTTCAATAAATTGTACGTCTCTACATCCCAATGAAAGATCGTACTATCTTTCGATCCTGACAAGAAGCGCCGGCCGTCTGGTGTTACTGCAAGGGCATTGACCGGAAGCTCATGCTCTTGAAATGACTTCACCAGACTGGCGTTTTGCCAATCCCAAAGACTGGGACCATAATCATTGTCGCTCGCGATGATCAGCCGATCATTTGCGACGATGCCTAGGGTGACATGGTTGGATCGCGGGTGGCAACGGAAATAAGAGACGCATTCTTCAGTTTCCAAGCTCCAGGCGGCTACCATACCATCGCTGTCCGCAGTGAGCACATAACGTCCATCGCGCGTGACAACGACGGCACTAACGTCAGTAGTATGACGACAACACAACAGCCGGTCGGAGCCGTCGTCCAGATTGAGCACACTAGCAAAGTTACTGAACGCACCGATCAATCGACGTCCATCCGTTGTCATCGCCAATGCCTTTGGCTTCCCCCGCCAATAGAATGGGCCGCCGACCAGATCACCTGTCTCAACATTCCAAAGCCGCGTGTCGGCGTCCCCGCGTCCGGTATCTGTGGAACAGGATACCGCCCGACGCCCGTCCTCTGGTAAGAACATTACCACCCTTACCGGACTTGAATGACCGTAAAGAGTATGCAGTTCGGCGCCGGTGCCCAGATCCCAAACCTTCAGCGTATTGTCTTGGCGATCAAGCTCACCCGCAGCGGTGACCGCGATGCGGCCGTTGCTGCTGATGGTCACGGCGTTTACTGGTGCAGTATGGCCAGGAGCTAGCTTTAAGGGCACAACAGCCCGATCGAGATCCCAGATTATCAGGGTTCCGTCCTCGGACGAAGACACCAATCGCCGGTTGTCCAGCATCCCCACAACGGCGGTCACCGCATATTCGTGCCCGGGCAGGCGGCATATTTCGGCCCCGTTCTGGCAGTCCAGAATAAGCACTTTACCATTGCCCAGTCCCAAGGCCAGGCTCTTCCCATCCGGAATCAGAGTTATCGCCCGAATCGACGAATTCAACGCATGGTCCCATACCAGCTTAGGCGCAAAGCCAGCAAGCAGTTCCTCGGCGCTACCGAGGTCCCAGACAGAGACACGTCCAAGAATGCTATCGGCCACTGCGACATGACGTCCATTCGTCACCACCGTATTGATTGGCGCATCGTAAAGCTTCAGCTTGGCCAGCGCGGTTCGGTTCTTCAGATCCCACACCTTCAGCTCGCCATTGCAAGATCCTGAGACAATACACCGTTCGTCCGGCATGATTGCCAGCGCCGTGATTTCGCGATCTTGTCCCGGCAACGAAAACAGCTTACAACCATTCACCAAGTCCCACACGGAAAGGAAATACTCGAGTTGATTATCCGATGTGATGCGCCCTAAAAGTGATGACGCAACAATGCATTGACCATCAGCCGTGATGGCAAAAGGTGGGGCAGCATCCAATGTGATCAAGGTGTGCCCAGTTTGAACTTCACACACCACGAGCTGTGATGTCGTTGCGTAGACCAGACGCGACCCGTCCTGGGTCAGGGCCATAGACCTGGTGTCGATGGAGAGCACCCGTAACTTCTCCCATTTTTGCAAATCCCAAAATACCACGCGGCCATCATCGCAAGCTAACATCAACTGCCGACCGTCGGGCATGAGCGCTAATTGGAAGACACTTATATGGTTGGGGCTAGTTTTCTGCAGGCAGGCGCCTCCCGCGGGCATCAGTGTAGCAGTCAAAGGACGCAACCAAGGACCGGACGGATGATGTTTCAGCATGGCCTGAATGGGCTGTTCGCGCTGGGACATCAATCTTCCGTAGAGTTGTGGTAAGAGCTGTGTCCTATCTTTCGCCAAGACGTCTGAAGACAGACGGATAGTCTTCTGCACCAGAGAGATGTCAGGATTATTAGGTATTAAATCGTAGTCCGCTAATAGCGGTACCAAACCTGCAGCATCCAGTTTTGCTTGGAGCCAGGCGGGATCCAGCAGCAGCTGGGACAAACTGATGTGGTCTCCGCTGAAGGCCAAGTGGGTCGGTAGGTTATTCAGCCCGTATTCGTCACAGGACGACCAATCCTTTCTGTGCTTTGTCCAGTATCTTTTTGCGATGCGTTCGTGCATCGCTTGTGCGTTGATGCGGTAGTGAACATTCTTCTTGTCCTCAAGCAGGAAATCGGCAAAAGACTTGTGGAAGGGGCTGAAGGGTCCGTCGGGCAGCTCACCTGAAAGATACTGCTTGCAAGCATCCAGAGGTTCTGCGACCTCCTGGCCGATAAGCGCACTGAGTTGCTCTGTAGTCAATCCCTCGCCTTGGGACACGGCGATCAACCCGAGCAACGGCTTGTAGATCTGGTGCCAACGCCGCCCCTTATTCTCGGTGCCAAGCTCTCGCTTAAGGAAGGCATGGTACAGTCCGCTCAAGCCGTCGGGCAACGGGTAGGTCTCGAGATCGGGAATCTGTGGAAGCCGTGGCAACAGCTCGTCGAGCACGATCGCGGCGTAAAGGAAGACGCCTTTGGCCTGCGTCGCAACGCGGCGCGAGAACTCTATCACCTGTGTCTTGGTGAGCCCGGCGCTGTCGCTTAATCGGTGAAAAACATAATTCTGGACGTCATCGACATTGGGCGGCGCGTTCTTGATGAGATCGAACGGCTTCTCATCAAAGTACGCGAGAACGCGAGGATCGTTACGGGTCGTCATGAGAATTCGGACTTGCGGTGGAAGGTTGCCCAAGGTCGAAAGTAGCTCTGGAAGGGTTTTGTCACCGCTGTATCCGAACGCCTCGTCCAAGGCATCGACAAGCAACAACATCGGCTTTGTATACCCGCTCCCATAGAGCTTCATTAGCGGTTGAGTGAAGGCTCTATCGAAACTGAGCTCATCGCCCAGCGCGGCAAAGTCGATTCGACCAATGGCAACGTTAGTAGCAGTGCCTCCGTTCGCGATGGTTCCGACAGTCTGTGTTGCAGTGATTAGCACTCGTTCGGCAAGCGTTGTAGCAAGCGCGTCTGCAAATCCTGCCACACTGCTAGTAAGTTGATTCGCAATGCTCTCGGCAAACGCCTGTGGCGTAATGTTACGGCTTGATGTCTGACAAAAGTGCGCCGCTTTGACCACTTCACGAAGACGCACCAGCTGAGCATGGTCAGTCGGATCCGCTGGCACCGGTCCAAAACCCGCAAGCCATCCAAGGATCATGCTCTTACCCGTACCAGGGTCGCCGGTTAGTAGGAACAACCGCACATCGTCTTGTTCCCACCAATCGAGAAGCTTGGGAAGCAGCCAAGCGCGCCCGGTAAATCCACAAATATTTTCAGCTATGCGTTTAGGGAAGTTAATCATCAGGGGTAATCCTTCGTCTCTTAGGTCGTTAATCTGCTAGTGCCAGTGCCATTCAATACCGATCTCGCTAATCTGTATCGCTATCTTTTCCAAGAACTCTGTGCTCACGTACGGGGGCCGTAACAAATGCTCGTTGGCGCAGAATTGATAAACTTCGCGTCGCTCAGCCCGGGTAAAACCGCTTTCTAGTCGATTAACGATGTACTGCCGAAGCTCTTCAAGTAATTCCTCACCTTCCCGTGCTTTCTGGGCAATTGCGTTAACAGCCAGTGCGAGGCATTGTTCATCGTTCATTTCTCTCGCCACCGACAATGCCTCGGCCAGTAACCGCCCGTTGAGGTGTGGTGCAAGTGCGGCCAGTATTGTCGCGCGGAGTTCGCCGTTGCTTTCCCGCGCGGACGCCAGTGCTCTGGTGAGTGCCAAATCTTTCTCGGGCCCAGTCAAAAGCTGTGCCAGTGCAGCTAACGCCACGGCAAATGATTCTTTGTCTTCGATCCTGTAAGCCGTAGATAGCGCCTCAGCAATGGCGACATCCTTTTCCGGCCCACTCAACCGTTGAGCCAGCGCCGTCAGAGCCTTAGCCTTAGCGTGGGGATCTCTGGCGTCGATCCGCCGCGCCAGCAATAGCGCCGTGGCAAGCTGGGATGGGAGCAGTTGACACGCAAGCCCAGCCACTTCGTCTCCTAATGCGTGGGAGAATGTTGTCTTTTGCATCTCGGACAATTCGTCACTAAGACACAATTCTTTGTCCGGCGCAGGCAACCGGCAGGCAAGCACAGCCATAGTCTTAGCGCGCGCACGCCCAAACTGCATATCCTTTGCCACCGAAAGTGCCTCCGTTAACAGTGTCCCGCTCAACTCTGGAGCCAATTGGGCCAACAGTTTGGCTTGAATATCTTCGTCTCCTAGGTACCCACCGTATCCCCCATCAGCCCAAACCGACTTGATCGCCCGGACCGCTGACAGCGCGTCACGCAGGGTTGACGCCTTCTCAGTCCCTGTCAATTGAGGTACCAGCGTGGCTAGAACCTCGCCACGTGAAGCGTCAGGGCCGATGTTTCTGGCTTCTGACTGCGCTTCTTGAAGTATTGCCTTTTGCTCCTCCCCCTTGAAACACCCCATCAATGCCGTCAGGACTTTGGCCTTGGCGTGTGGATGCTCGTCAGAGATCGCGCGTGCCGTCGTCAGTGCCTCTGCCAGCAAAGGACCGCTTAGCTGTGGCGCTAATGCGGCTAGCTGCTCACCAAGATCCCCTTCGTCGGTAATTGCTGTCACTGCCGCCATCGCGAGAAGAAGAATCCTTTTCTTCTGACGTCCATTCAATCCTCTTGCGAGGGCAATCAGCGCACTGGCACAATAGGATTCGTCTTCGAAAGCCACTGCCGACATCGCCTCGGATAGCAGTGGCCCGCTTAGGTGCGGAGCGAGTGCCGCTAGGATGAAAGCCCGTAACCTCCAATTACACTTCTGTGCTGCATCTATGGCATCGCGGAGGACAGCCTCCTTTTCCGGGCTCGCCCCCTCCTTCTTCAACAGTGCGGCCAACATTTCTGCGCGTGACGATGCGTCCGGGATCGCCCGTGCTGCTGAAAGTGCAAGATTTAGCAGCGGCGGTCTCAGACACGGACTCAACTCAGTCAGAAGCCAGACGCGTAGATGGTCGTCCTCGGTTGCTATCGCTTCCAACAGTGCGTCATTGAGGCATGCCTCCAACTCTGGCCCAATCAAGCCCGACGACAATGCAACAATCACATGATTGCGTGACATAGGGTTTATTATCTCTTGCGCTGAGCGAAGTACGTCCAGAAGTATTGGTCTATTTAGCTGGTTTATTCCCGCTATCGCAGTCAAAGCACTGGCCCGGAGTTCCTCGTCCGAGATGCCTTTTGCTTTTAAAAGCGCCTCAAGGGCGATTGCATTTTTCTCTGCCTCACTAAATTGCTGAGCCAGTGCACTCAGAACCTCCACGAAAGAAAAATTATCCTTGATACTCTCCCTCGCTGCTGATAACGCTTCGTTCACTAGAGGGCCAGTTAAACTCGGTGCCAAAGCCACTAATGCACTAGCACATTCCTGATCATCCTTGACCTGACGTGTCGCTAAAATCGCCTCACGCAGTGTCGTCTCTTTTTCCACGTCGCCTAGCTGCGGCGCCAGCGCAGCCATTGCATGTACCTTGAGGTCTTGGAAGCAACAAGTAAGCGACAGTGCCTCCGCAAGCAATGCCCCAGTGAGCTGCGGCGCCAGTGCGACAAGCGCCTTCAATGGTTCCGTTTCCCCAAAGCGATAACCAAGACCTGGTCGTCCGCTCCCGCTCCCGATCCTGGTCGTCGCCAGCGCCGCCGATATCACGGAAATCGCCTCACGGAGAGTCGTTTCTTTCTCCACGTCGCCTAGCTGCGGCGCCAGCGTTGCCATCGCTATGGCGCGCTGCGCACCGTCCTCGATGTGGTGGGCCGCGGATAGTGCCTCACTCAGGGCTACGCCTTTATCGGACTCGGTCAAATTCGGCGCTAGTGCAGACAGCGCGATGGTGCGCGACTCAGGGTCCTCGATTGCAAGCACTACCGGCAGAGTATCCCTCGCAAGACGGCACCGCTCCGCTTTGCTTACCGCAGGATAGTCAGCCTCCAGAACGGCTTGGAACAATCTCGCTCGATGCACTGGATGTCGCACCTTAGACGCCATACTTAATACCCGCGCGAGCGACCAGAACCCAATCTTAATCGCCTGCTTCACGAGTTCCGTCGGATATTGGGATGAAATGGAGGTAATGCTCGAGCGAATTAGTGCATAGCGGATGCATTCCGGCCAGTTGCTCGGTTCTTTGCCCACTTTTATATTCGCCAGAGCATCTTCAGTGGCATGCTGCCAGGCAAGTGTCAGGTCAGCTATGAACCCGTCATAGCGATATTCGTCGTGCTCAACCCGTGCGTGCATCCACTCCTGGGTGATGAGTGCGGCGAGACGGTCAAACTGCTTTCCCTGATATAAATGGCCCACGAGATAGGTAAGGCCATAGTCATCGCACTTCGACCAATCCTTACGGTAATTTGTCCAGTAGCCCTCGGCGATGCGCCCGTGCATAGCTTGCGCGTCAATGGAGTAGCGTTTCTTCTTGTCCTCGAGCAGGAAATCGGTAAAGGATTTGTGGAAGGGGCGGAAAGGTCCGTTGGGAAGCTCACCACTGAGGAACTGCTTGCATGCGTCCAGAGGTTCTGCGACCTCCTGACCGATGAGTACACTGAGTTGCGCTGAAGTCAACCCCTCACCTTGGGCCACGGCGATCAAGCCGAGCAACGGCTTGAAGATATTGTGCCATCGGCGCCCATTATCCTCTGTGCCGAGCTTTCGCATGAGGGAGTTATGGTAAAGTTTACTCAAGCCGTCGGGCAACGGGTAGGTCTCGAGATCCGGAATCTGTGGAAGCCGTGGCAACAGCTCATCGAGCACGATCGCGGCGTAAAGGAAGACGCCTTTGGCCTGCGTCGCAACGCGGCGCGAGAACTCTGTCTCCTGTGTCTTGGTGAGCCCGGCGCTGTCGTTTAATCGGTGAAAAACATAATTCTGGACGTCATCGACATCGGGCGGCGCGTTCTTGATGAGATCAAACGGCTCAATCTCATCAAAGTACGCGAGCACGCGAGGATCGTTACGGGTCGTCAAGAGAATTCGGACTTGCGGTGGAAGGTCGCCCAGGGTCGAAAGCAGTTCGGGGATGGTTTTGTCACCCTTATATCCGAGCGCCTCGTCCAAGGCATCGACCATCAGTAGCATCGGTTCCGAATGGCCCCTGGCATACATCTTTTTGAGCGGCAGCGTGAAGGCCCTGTCGAAACTGAGCTCATCGCCCATCGCGGCAAGGTCGATTCGACCAATAGCAACGTTAGTAGCAGTGCCTCCGTTCGTGATGGTTCCGACAGCCTGTGTTGCGGTTATTTGCACTCGTTCGGCAAGCGTTGCAGTTAGCGCGTCTGCGAATCCCGTCACACTGCTAGTGAGCTGATTCGCAATGTTCTCGGCAAACGCTTGCGGGGAGGTGTTTCGGGTCGATGCTTGACAAAAATGTGCTGCTTTTACCACTTCACGAAGACGCACCAACTGAGCATGGGTGGTCGGATCCTCTGGCTCCGAGCCAAAACCCGCAAGCCACGCGAGGATCATGCTCTTGCCAGTCCCCGGGTCGCCGGTTAACAGGAACAGCCGCTCATCGTTGTTGTCCCACCAGCCCAGAAGTTTCGGCAATAGCCAAGCGCGACCCGTAAAGCGGTCGATGTTCTTTGAGACAAGCTCTGGGAGGTTAGTCATGACGACTGAACACTGTCTTATACTGGTGTCGCTGCATCTGGGCCGATTTGCGCTGTTGAGTGAGTCACGTCACTAAAGACCACGGGCCCAGCCTCTCTTACGATGTCCTCGAGAACTTCAGGATCATCCGGGTCACTAGCAATCAACAGATAACTCAACAGTGAATCGAGTGCGGTCGGATCTCTGGTCGCGAAAGGGACCAGCGCGCGGAATAGTTCTCCATGTTCCTCTTCAAGTGAGTCATCCGCCAGAGCCCGCGCCGCAAAGTGAACCGCAAGCAGGGGCGCGAGGCCCGGGTCGGGTACCCGGATTGGGGTATTTTCGTCAAGCGCTTGTGTCAAGCCGTATTGCGGGTTGAGTCGACGAAACTCGACTGCGGGGCGCTGAAACACCTCGGCCAACTGTTCTAAATTCTCGGCTCCTCGTGCCTCCGCGATCGAAAGGGTATCCGGGTCGTTCTCTTCGCGGTACTGATATGGCTCGTGAACGAGATGGTCCGCTGCGAACTCGGCATCACCAGACAATGCGGCAAGACGGCGAATCGTGTTTGCAAGTTCTTGCCCCGTCAGCGCATTCTGGTGCCAGCGTTTGAGAGCATTACAACGTGCGGTGACGCGGGCACAGAAGTGGTAATCCTGTATGTGATGTGCGGAGCGTAAGGCGTCTTCCAGGACTGCTTCTAGCAAACCGGGCCGATTAATGCCGCAAGCGCGTAGCGCATCGGCGAGCCGCAAAAAGGCGGGCGCCTGGAATCCCGCGAAACCACCGGGCAATGCGAGAATACGAGCCAACAATTCGTTTGCCGAAGAACCATTTTTTAAGAGCAACTGATAAAGCTCCATTAAGCCGGTCAGCCTGCGCTTGTGATTACCCCAAGAGTCATCGGCACCGCGCCTGCTCTGGAGCTCATCAGCTCCGCGGATAGCAGTGGCAAGCGAGTGTTCCGCCGTGAGCCGTGCGTCGCGTTTGCTCGCCCGTTCCAACAACAACAACGCAGTGAGAGGTAAGATCTCGCGAAAATCGACGTTCCCTTCTGTCAAAGCAGCCTTCAATATCCGACCGAGGCGTTCCTTCACCCAGTACTGTTCAGGATGATGACGAAGAACGGCCTGAAGAACGAACCATAAAGATCGGTTGCGATACTCGACATAGTTATACCTGGCGTGCGCATCGATGTATTGGTCAACCAGGGGAGTTCCTTCCATATCTTGCTCCCGTGCGAGGTTGACGAGGATGGGAGCGTCCGTTGCTGCCGCGTAACCCCGCAGTCCGGTTATTCCAAGTTGAGAACCTAATTGCCCAACGACGATCAGACTGGGGTTGACCGATAGGAGGATCTCGCGATCAAACGCCCGGCCGTTAATACGCTTTACCAATTCTTGCGCAACAGCGATCGACAGCGTCTCTCGTGGCTCGAATGAAAAGCTCGACTTATGATTGAGAGCAGCCCCGACTCTATTCGAAAGCAGCAGCAATATGTCCCCTGCAGTGCCCGTTTTTGTGACATCCCTGAAGATCTCCATGGCGGCAGTCGGGTTTTGTTCCACGCCAAGCCAGGCGATGATAAGGCGGGCCGCGACCTTCCAGTCCACGTCAATTCCGGAAAACAATTGGAGCCTGGCTTGCGCCTGGTCGAGCTTCCCTTGTTCGGCCAAGTTCACGACGATCCCAGCTTGGAGGTAGTTGCGGTGAAATTCGGCTGGCCCTTGCGTAGCCTTTATCAACCAGGGCAGCATGTCATCCCGTTGGTTCAGCGCCGCGAGTTCCACAGTTCGGTGCAAGTATTCTTTAAGCAAGAGAATGTTCTCGCCTCGATGCTCAAACCTTCGTTGGTATTTCTGGTTTTGGGTTAGCTCGATGAGAGCTTGCGTCCTTGTTTCTCGTTTTGCCTCAGACAAAGCAGCAGCCTCCGCCAGATGTGCCGGTGTGTATCGCAATGCATAATTGTCTTTGCATGTGCTCCAGTTTCCACCAAATTCGTCTTGAAGGTATCGAGCAATCGCCGCGTGCCGCTCCGCCGGGAAAACCGTGAATTTTTCGTCGGACAAGAGAAAGTCACGGAACGATTGATGGTAGATTCGGTAAGGGCTCGCCGTTTCCCCGCCAATGAGGTATTGCTCACACGTAGTCAGCACATCCGTCGCCGTGTCTTCGCCCAAGCCTGTAATCCCGATCAGCTGCGCCTTGGTTAGCCCCTCCCCAAGGGCGACGGCAATCAAACCGAGGATTGGCCGATACACGTCGTTCCAGCGCGCCGGAGTCGACGCCAGTTCACGCTGAAGAAATTCCCGATATACGCCCTCAAGTTTGTCAGGCAGGATGAGCAGGGCACGGTCAAGATCAGCGCCCAGGCGCTCGAGATCGTTGAGGATGTGGTAGGCGTATAGAAAATTGCCCTCGCTCTTTTCCGCAATACGTTCCGCTGCAGCGCTGCGCCCTGGCTCGGGAACCGCATTCAAGCGCGAAGCAGCGTATGCCCTTACGTCGTCAAGGCCAGCAGGTGCGTCGGCGATCAGATCAAGGGCCGGCTTGCCGACGAGATCAAATACGCGCTGGATTTTTGAGCGGCAAGTGACGAGGAATCGTACTTGAGATGGGAAATCTCCCACGAGACGCAGAAGCTGAGCGATATTGTTCTCGGGATTGAACGAAAGGGCCTCGTCTAGCGAGTCCACAAGGATCACGATGGACTCCTGGGGATGGCTCTCGCAAAACGCGCGTAAAGGGCGCCTTACCATCTGGTCGAATAGCGGGCGAGCGTCACCGCCCAGAATCTCGATGCGAACAGTGCCAATATCCGCGCCAACCACTTTCGCATTCTTGTCAACGGGCCCGTTGACTGTTACGACTGAATTAATAACGAACTGCTGTGAGCCCAGCTTCTCAAGCTCACCTCGGTAAGCTGGGTACCGCGTGGCTAACGCCTGAGACAGTTGTTCGACGAATGTCAGTGGCGAAAGTGTCGTTTCCTGTCCGGCTTGGCAGAAATGGTAGTAAGCCAGAAAGCCTTGCGACAAGCCAGAGAAGGCGCCAGACAAGGTCTTGCCGAGATGAATTTTCACGACGCGAGCCGCAATGGCAGTCTTGCCTGTCCCTGGATCACCCGCTAGCAAAAAGACGCGTGCACCCTTTTCGTCGTTGAGCCAATAGTTGATGGCATTGAAGACCCATTCACGACCAGTGAATTGGCGTGTCCGTTCCTCGATAAGTTTACTGAAGTCAAGGTGTGAGAGTTCGAAATCCTTCATCTTTATATTATCTCCCCATGTAGTGGTCAACGTGCTATTTTCTTAATTGGTCATCGATCGCGCCGAATTGCACCCGATGCCTGCGCCGATTGGGCGCCAAGCAACGTTAACCTTGTTTTACGGGCACCATGACCTCAATCTTCAATTTGGTTTTAGCCACCAGAGCGCCATCCTCCTGGTAGGCGTTGACCACGAGAGAACGTTTACCCGCCTTGCTCGAAATGACCTGAAAAGCGATCGGTCACGAATTTGCACTGGGACACAGCGTGAGCAAATAACTTGGCGGCGTGACCTGGAAATCTACACCGGTCACATCAAAGCGGTAGTTCACGACTTCCTGTTTTTCACTTCGAAAGATGCTGCCTTCAACAGACACGACCTGGTCCAGATCTGCAACGGTGGGTGGCGGAGCGTCTACCTGCTTAACCGAGATGACAAGATCGAAAGGCTCATTGACATCAGAGATCTTTGGCAGCGCCACGTCCAATCGCACCCTCTCTTTGATGGCATGCTCGTGAACCTTGGACTCGGGCCCCTTAACCGGCCCGGTCCCTGATAGATGTTGACGGGGCCATGGATCTGCACGTTCTCGCCGCCGAGTCCAGTATTGATAGACGCTTCTCCTTCTGAAGCGACATGCACCTGATTCCCATGGGCGTTATCGCCATTGCACTGATTGAGCTGCATGCCAATCACTTGGTCGGCAAGGACGTTGCCGATGGTCTGCGTGATCTGTAACTAGCGATCTCCACCGAACGTCTCAATCTTGGCTCCGGTCAGACTACCTCCTGGACCGATCGTATCGGCCTCCGCTTTTATACTTGCGACACCGCCTCCGAATGATTTCGCCTCGAACCCAATAACGGTTCCATAAACTTTGCCCGCCACAGTGACTTCGATGCGCAGCTTTCCACTCAAGAATTCCTGGACCTTGGCGCCGGTAAGGAACCCACCCGCGGCGACCTCCTTAACCCGAACATTCACGTCTGCCTCGACGCTCGTTAGCGCCGCGGTGCGAACCTCCTTGTCTGCCGCCCCTTCAAACAACTCGCCATTCCCGGCACGCAGGTACAGAACCGGCACGCCCCAATCGCGGCCATTCTGATCAACGCTGTAGGCAGCAATTCGCCCGGCACTCACCGCGCGCTCAATGGGGAGACCACCGGCCAAAGAACAGTAGAACTGACGGCTAAAGGCGATGGCGCAGTCGTCGCGGATCGAGTACTGATTGGCCACAACTGCGGGCAGTTCGAATCGCACCAGCGCCGGAGCTATACCACCCCATACGTATGCTCCGGCCCGGCGTCCCGTCTCACACCCGCCAAGGACAACAAGCTGCACTTGATTGCCTCGAAGGTGCGTGGCGAGCACTTCGGCATCGACTATGCCGTCGTCGAGCGCGAGCGCCCCGGCCCCGGTCACAGTGCCGGGCACATCCCCCGGCTGCTGCTGAAACATGCCATGTCCGGCGAAGTGAAAGACGCGCGTGCTGGGAAGGGCTTTCTGCACCTCGTCTAGGGTCGCGTCCTTCAGCACCTTCAACTGGATTCCGGCCTGCTGGCTCAGGGCCTGCCGCAGATCACGTTCCTCTCGATTAAGGTCAAGGGGGTCGAGATCGAGTGGCGATGCCAGCGCCACGAGCACAGTGATATCCCCGGTCGCACGCGGAAATGGCGCTGGGATCGGCAGTGCCTCGTGGCGAACGATGGCTACCCGCGGGTCTAGCCCTAGAAACCCGGCCATCCCGTCGGTCGTTCCGACTCGGTCCAAATACAGGTATTCCCATGGCACGGACGAAAGCTCCGGCGGCAGCCGCAGCTGCATACGCAAATTTGCGTTCTCGTGTCCGGCCAAGTCAAGACTGCGGGAAAAAAGCTCGCGTACGCCGATGCCAAGGTTATCCTGCGCCGGTGGCAACAAAAGCAGGCCCAGTAGGCGGCCGAGCGATGTTAGCGCATCCCGATCAAGCTCGCGCCGGTCGAGGGCTCGAAGCTGGGTTTGCAGGTCCTTCTCGTCGCACTGAACTAGCACGGCCTGATCCGGCGTCATGTCCCCCGCTGGCGAGGCCAATATACGGACCTTGAAGCGCCGCCACCAACGTTTGTCGGTGTCTCGCTCGACCTTCGCCTCTGAAGCTTCGATCACAACATCAAGGTACTTCATGCCTGATCCCCATATGCATAGACTTGGTGATACGCCGAGAGGAGCTCACCCCAATGCGTTTCTTTAGCTAGTGCGAGCTCCGTGTAATATGGCGAAATCCGAGTAGGTGGCCGAACCAAGTAAACCGAAGTTCCTGCGAGGCCGTCAAACCAGTCACCGACATGGCCCTCAGCGAGAACCGCGCTGACTTCCGGAGAGAGCATATCCAGCAACGCCTGTGCCGCCCCCTTGACCGTGTTCTCCTGCGATTCAGCCAAGAGCTGCCGCGCCACCGTACCCAGATCCCAGAGGTGATAGTTGAACTTGTTATCTCTGCGCGAGCCCTTCCGCGTCTCGCGCTGCAGAGTTGTCGTCTGTGCTTTCCACAGAATATCCGCTTCCGAATCGATGTTCGCCAGCAGTGATACCCCAAGGGCGTCGAGTCCGTGCGCGAGTTCAGTAATCCGTCCGAGATCGAGTGCGACCTTCGTCACATCACCTCCTGCCGGCGGGTTGGCGATATAAAAGCTCAGGTACCGGTCTACCGCCAGCTTCGCGAATTCGGCCCCGCCAAGGTCGGGGTTCGCGCGCAATGCGCCGAAGATCTCCGGGTAAGGCCAGCTGTGCCCTGGCACCAGCTCCTCGGAAGCCACGAGATAGCGCACGGCGTGGCGCACCTCGTAAGCCACCTCAAGGTTACCCATCAGGCAGGCATCCATGCCGAGCAGCTCGAGCGGCTGTCCGATCGCCTCGGCAATCGCCCCTACCACTCGGGCCAGCTCGATGGTGTCAAGCGAATGGCCGGTACCATCGTCAAAAAGAATCGCCCGCTCGGCGCGCTTTTCAGGCTTCAGCAGCGAACGCAGCGTCGTGCGGAAAAGGGCCCGGCTTCCCGGTGCGGCCGAGCGTTCCTTCGACTCGGCGGAATTCGCTGGCGCCGCCGATCGCGCCTCTTTGGCAACCTCTTCGATCTCACTCGGCTCCCACCCGGAACCGTGACTCCAGAGCACGAGACCGTAACGCTCGGCCGGATACTGCTTAAAGAGCCACTTCGCCGTGGCGATCAACTCGTCCGGATCGCCGGAATCGAAACTTCCCAGTTGCTGCTGCCACTCGACCCCGCCTGGATCGCCCATTACGTAACGCCCCGCTCCTACCTTGCCGTCGTAGAGTGCACTCTGCACCACGTCGGACGTGCTACCAACGCCAAGAATCTCCATCAGACTCTTTTTACCAAACTGATCGAGATTGTTGTGAGCGGCGATGTACGTGAGTACCGTCCACTTAGCTTTGCTCGACATTGCCACCTCCCTTAGGCTTATCAGCGCCGCCGGGACGCTTGCCACGCAACTCGGCGTTCTGAACGATCAGGCGCTCCACTGACGCACGAAAATCATCCTCGGCCGCCTTGAGCTCGGTCTGCACCGTCTTCGGGTCGGTCATGTACATCAGCCGCGTCCAGTAAGTATTGAACGCAACGCCGAGCCATGTGATGAACTGGAGATTCTCTTCGAGGGCATGCAGCGGCTGTCGAATGAAGAAGGCAAGAAATGCTGCTGTACCCAAGCCGGCGAACGCAATGGCGACTACGGAGTCGCCATTGCGCAAACCGATCACAGCGGCGACGAGAAAAAGTCCGAGCCCGACGACAAAGAGCGTTGCATAGAGCCACACTGTCAGTCGGTACGGTTTCATGAAAGCCTGGAGCGTGCTTTGAAACATCTGCTCGTTCTGCTTGAACCCGTTGACCATATACTGTGTCCAGGCGGCCTTAAGTTCCTCAGGTACTGTCCCCGCAGCAGTTGAGTCAGGTGGCAACGGCAGTTTGGATGCATCGGACTCACCCGGCAAAACGAGCCTTTGCCCGCGCATCGGAGCGGCGGCATCCTCGTTCGTGCGATTGCGATAGCTGTCGGTCATCGGAGCGGCTCCTCTCCCTCAGTCTGGCCTTGCTCCAGGACGTTCGTGGCGACGCGATCGGCGGTGGTCTCGACCTGTTCGCCGGGCCGAGACGGTGCCTTCGACGGCAACACGAGGCCGGCGGGCGTGTCCAGATAGAACGCCATCGCCTCGCGCCCAGCCTTTACAAGCGCGGCGCGCCGCTCATCACTCATGTCAAACTCAGTCGTCCCATAGCCCTGCGCAGGCAGTCGTGCGACAAGATGACTGTGCTCCTCGCTCACCATCTTGTCGTGCGCACCGGTCGCGGTATCGACGAGCCGCCGTAACCGCTGCACTGTCTTTAATTCGCCGGGTTTGATATTGATGCGCACGAACAGCCCCTTTGTGACCGGCAGTTTCTCATCAATAAGGAGGCCCAGGACCGGCGTGTCCTTCTTCGGTCCCATGAGCTTGGTGACCTGGGGCGCATCCGAGATAAAGAGCTCGATCGGGAAATTGGACAGCAGGCCGCCGTCGACGATTGCGTGGCCCGCGACGTCGCGGCCCCGGTACTGACCCCAGCTCGTCTGCCAAATGACTTCGTCCCAGACAAGCGGGATGCTCATCGACATCCGTACCGCCCAAACAATTGGGCAATCCGGTGAGGTCCGGTGGTTCAGCACGAGGATGCTCTCGTCCATCGTGTCAGAGGCCACGACCGACAGTTCCACACCCGTAGCAGCAAAGAGTTGTTCCAACGTCATGCCGCTGAACTTGCGTTCCCCGTCCTTCCATGTGCCTGAGTCCAGTTTCGTACTCAACCAGGATACAAAGCGATCCGCTGCGAACCACCCCCCGCGTTCGACCAGTCCGAGAACGTGACGGAACGTTTCGCTGGTCGCGAGTGCGTTCACGAGCAATTCGTGGAGCTTTTTCTCCGCGAAATCCGGTAGAAATGTGAAATCGACCCCATCGAGCAAGCGTTGGGTCGCGCTTGTTCGCAGTTCCTCGTCGCTAAACGGTGCGGGCGGCCCCATGAAGCCCTCAAACACCGACTTGCCGTCCGTTCCTTTTTCGACCAGGGCCTCAAGCATCTCAGCAGGCGTGTAGCCCACCGCAAGAAGTGTCGCAGTAATGGCTCCAGCGGATGTGCCGAGCAGACGACAAAAGGTGTGTCCGCGGCTGAAGAACTCCTCGCAAGCTCCCGCGAAGACCATACCTTTAGCCCCACCGCCTTCAAACACAAGGTCATATTTCATTTTTATTGTCCTGTCACGAATTGAGTAAACTCTCACAGTTGAATTTTAATATATCACCTCCGATTGACTGACTCAACCGTATATGATTTCCAACAATCCATTACTGATATTGCCCGGGTTTCCACAGACATTTTTCTAAGCGACATATTTAATTTCAGAGGCTTTCGGGTTCAAAGCCCAATTTAGAATGAAACCGTTTTAGATTGTTATACACTTCGAATAGTCAAAGACTTGCAGTTTGTCATTGGCTCGGGTGGAGAACCTTCACCGTTGATGGCTTCGACCTTAAAGTTGGATTCCAGCTATCCATGACAGCATTATCGTAACAGTCGCTTTTCTTGCTTATACTGCAAATGCGCTGATTATTGTTCAACAGATTTTGATAGCCGGCTGAACAGTCTTCGATGGCATGGCTAACAAATACTTTCGAGGTTAAATTACTTGGCTCTATATCGCGACGATAGTCTGCTATGTGTTGCTAACCAGCCAATCAAATTATTGATGTAAAAGGCTGTTATGGGTCGATAGTGCTACTTTGCCAATGACAGGTATCGGGAAGCTTAAATCCATATCCGAATGTCTCAAAGGGGTAGATACCTGATAGTCGGTCTATTTCAAAGGAATAATTGCCTGCGGCCGCTTTAGAGTAATTTTGCATAGCCGGATTTTAATTACAATGAGTGGCTGTTTTGGTTGGAATTCTCAAGTGAGGTGAATATATGCTCCCGCTGTTGCTAGTCCAACCTATCCTTCTGGTGTTAAACCAGCAACTTAGTCGCTAAATTTTCCGTGATTGTTTTTGCCCAAGTGTAGCCTCAGAAACAACGGCTTTGCCATCAGCACTATAGCTTATGCTCTTAGTCTCTCCGGGTTCCGGCGGTTTTGCAAAATCTGTCCGATCATGGGTGACATATTGCCCTTTCCCGACTTGTTGATACACCGTTGTTTTATCTGCATACAAGATAACGCCGGCATATGCTTTTGCTTTGTCTGCCTTGTTTGCCGTATAAACATTGTAGATTCCTGGCTTAACGCCTCTAGCCTTTTCAACCTTAACATTACGCCACTGACCTTGGTCCTCTTGCTGCATTACGCACTGGCCGTTCATGATAAGTAATCGTTGATTCACACTTAACCCTCTAAAATGGCAGTCAGTTGAACATCGCGTAAGGACGCTTCAAATTCGTAGCCATCATCTTCATATTTTATCCACGCATACCCCTCAGCCGGTGGCCTGCGATCCAGCATTAACCGTGCAATCCGATTATTATGTAAGACCCTTACAATTGCCTTTTTAAGCTTGCCCGGGTCTGCTTGGTGTCCGGCGCTTTTACTGCCGCTTAGCTCAGCTAAGCCAAGCTCCCCATCTGTGTCAGAACCATAAGAAGAGGATGCGGGATGATCTATAGAGTGACTGGCATCCTGACCCTTCTCAGTTTCGCCACCCGTGACTAAATCGATATCGCCACCTGGCGTGTCAGTGTAGAGTTCACTTTCTTCCTCTTTTTGAGCCAGATAAGTGCGTAGATACTTCATCGAACCACGGGTAAACTCCTGGCTTTCATCATTGACCCAGGTATCTACTTCATCAGGATGATCATGATGTAACTGCACCAATTCATAGATAATGGTCACATCCGTAATTCGGTTATTACGAAAGGCCGTACCAATCGACTTAGGCAATTTTAATAATGAGGAGTATTGCGTCACATACCCGGCTGTTTTGCCAATGCTCTCGGCTATTTCTTTTTTCTTCATGCCTCTTTTAAGAAATTCACCAATAGCCATGGCAATCTCTAATGGCGTATTACCCTCACGAAGCAAATTTTCTGTCAGTTGATCTGTTCTTGTGTAATCATTATCGATATGTGCAGGTATCGTCTTTTTACCGGCAATTTTCGAGGCTCTAAATCGACGTGCACCGTGATTTATGATGAAACGGCCGGGTTTTTCCGGATGATTGTGCACCGAAATGGGGGTTTTTACACCTCGCCGGGTAATTGATTTCACCAGCTCGTTTAATTTTTCTTCTGTAAAGCCTGGATTATCTTCGCGTCTCGGCTGATTGGGGTCTTCATCAATCAGACTGAGCTCTAAATCAAGCAGTTCTTTTTTGTGAGTGGCCATGGAATCGGTCGGCGTAACAGGCAGAGAGGATGGATCGCCGAGGGCGCTTAAGCCAGGATTGGGCTGGAGTTTATCTTTTGTTTTGGCAGTTCGCATTGTGTTGCTCTTCATTTTGTTATCGAGGTAATCGGCTCAGGCCCTTACTTCTGTGACGGCTTTGGGGCGGGGGGTTCGTAACCCACGATCAGCAAGATCAAATGCTAGCGACACTCAAGTAAAGGTTTTACCTGCTCCAACTTTTTGGTTAACGGTTACCAAGGTTTTCGTTTGTCACTTCTTTGGGCTTCTTTTTCCCACTGCTTGACGATGAATGCCTGGTGTTCTGGCAGAACCGCCGTCACTTCCACGAACTTGTCGGGGATGTTGATTGCCTTTAGATGTGTTTTCCAAACCCGATTCACAATCTGTGATACGGCTCCCCGCGTGATTTGCTTCGCTCTGGCGTAATCTGATTGGGATTTTCCGTCTACTAAAACACCCTCGGCAATCTCCCGGGTGCTTTCTCCCATCGTTAAACGGCTTGTTACTTGAATGAATTGATCTCGGGTCATTCGTTTCATTGACAATTCCATGGGGTTATATAAACCATGACTTCATTCCTAGCCTTTAAAAAAGAGAGGGGGCCCACCGGTAGGAACCCATTTAGCTAAACATGTATTATACCAAGTCAATCAGTTTAGCAGCTAAATTTTTTCAAAATACCTTCGGTCTATACAAATAGTAAAAGAGTGATAGGAGAATATACAAAACGCCATGTATCGATGCCTGAAGAGTCGCGTGCATTCCAGGTGTGTTTGAATAATAAAGCGCCCTTAAAAATTGGAAAACCACATCCATTGCCGCTATCCAATTAAGCAAAGGCCAACACATGCCCAAAAACAACCAGATTAGCCCAATAGTCCAGGGCATAATCCTTTTCCATACTGCAATTCTTTTAGTTTTTAATGGACCCTTTTGGGTTTTAAAAGCATCCTCAGAATGGCCGATAGGGGTAGATTCGGTTCGACCGCCGTGCTGAGGAAACTGATAAAGTTTCGCTGATTTCATTTTTGCCGCCTATAGATTAGAAATCTGAAGTTTCCCAATTTTTCGGGAACATGAATATTAGAGAATGCTAATTTTTCGAAAATATTAGCTATTCCTAATATTCTTTTGCGAATCACCCGTTTGTTCTTTAAAAAACAACAAGTTATTGATGAATGAGGCCTTGTTTTATTGTATAATACAGGATTCTAAGCCACTGATTATACATATAAAACGGCCTCATTCATGTTCATTCTACGCGATCTTTTACGCCCACTCCAAGCCCATTTTTCCGATACCGATCTAGGCCGTGAGCGATCCTCATTATTTGCCTACACACTATTGGCAGTCATCGTCCCGTTCACATCGTCCATGACGTCCAATTTACTGCGCTCTTTGGTTACCTTGTTCGGCATTGAAATCAAAAAGAAGCGCTTCTACACCTTTATGGCCTCTTCGACATTGCCTTGGCAAAAGCTTTGGCTTACTGTTTGGGGATTGATACCTTCCCCTGAAACAGAGGGTCGGCTGTTGGTGGCTTTAGACGACTATATCAATCCCAAGATAGGGAAAAGGATCTTCGGTTGCGAGAAGATCTTTGATCATGCAGCCAAAGCCAATCAAAGCCAATATCCATGGACACAAAATATTGTCTCGGTCGGCTTGCTCAAGCAAGTCAAAGGGCGCTGGGCCTGTTTGTTTTTAGATTTCCGTTTTTACCTCGCCAGGAAAACTATTGAAGCGGAAAGGGATAACGCCAAAATCAAAGGCACCGTCGTGCCGTTTCAAACCAAATTGGAACAAGCAGGACAGATGTTGATCGGCATCGGCAACCATTTTGCCGCATCGCCACTCCTCGTTGTTACGGATAGCTGGTGCAAGCAATGAGAGTCTGTGGCGACCGGTTCGGGACGCCTTAGGGGAGCGTTTTCATATGCTATCCCGACTGCGCTGCAATAATGTATTGTATGCTCAACCTGACGTCTCGCAGCCTGGACAGCGAGGCCGTCGCCGTAAGTACGGTAAGCGCTTGGGATCGGTCACTGACAGAGCAGCCGAGGTTCGGCAAAAAGCCAAGGCTTATACCGTCAATCTCTACGGCAAACGCAGAGAGGTTTGTGCTTATGATGAGGTTGTCATGTTGAAGACACTCAAACGTTCCGTCCGGGTCGTTTGGGTGTTCCGAAAAACACAGTGGGTAGCGATGCTCAGCACGGACCTGGAGCTTTCCGTGAAACAGATCATCGAGTATTATGGCGCGCGATGGAAAATTGAATCCGGCTTTAAAGAGCTCAAACAAGACATCGGCAGCCGGACCAGTCAGTGTCGCAATGCCAGCAATTCAGAGCATTATGAAAATCCAACGGAATGGACGCCTACCTTAGTTTATGTCGAGCACACGCTCTCCTCTCCATCCTGGCTAGAGTCAGCAGCGTTTCGTTATCAAGTTGGTTAAAATGTGTGTAGTCCCCTGAAAGCTTGTAGAGTTAACTCACGTCTGGGGTGAGGAATTCCCTTTATTCGTCAAGTGGTAAATCGAAACTGTCGACGTGTGCTATTAATACTCTCCAGTTCCTGAGTATCCAATTCAGCCCATTGCATGACGGCAACAAGATCGAGCCAAAGGTTTTTCAGTGTTGGATGGTTTTTGGCTTTCATGAAGCATTCCTGAAAGCGAGTGTTCAGCGTCATCAATTGATGGATGATGTGTGCCATCTGCATAAATTGAAAGTAATTTTTAAGCGCTGAGTAACTTTTCCGGGCATATTGGTGTTCCATGCCGTAGCCCCCGTTTTTGAGCGTATTGAAGCCTTCATTCTCGATTTTCCATCTCAATCGCCCCGTTTTACTGGTGTCGGCAATGTTGTGGGTATTGATGGGTAAATTGGTGATATGCACAAAACGTGTGGTTTTTGACTGCTCTTCTGATGCCTCCGGTTTTGTTGACCTGATGGTTTCTTCACATGCCAACCAATGCACGGTATGACCTTGATAATCCGCATCCGTCACCCATTGGAACTTTTGCTCCACGGTTTTGCCATCTGACCTATAACACACTTCCCGACGGGTATTCTGGTTTTGCAGGGGATGTAATTCCCGGACGACCTCCCAAACGGTGGGCAGGTTGCCATCCTTAAAGGTGACACAGTAAGCCCACTGGTTGGTCTTGCAGATGGCAAAAAAGCCTTCATAAGGGTACAACCCGTCCGCGAGTATCACTATGGGCAAGCGTGGATAAACTTTCTTCAGCGTGGCTGCCAGACGGGTAAATGCTTTACGCTCACAATCTTGTTTGTCATACTCACCGCCTTCAGGGTTTTCAATCCACTCGGTAGCGATGGAAATGCTGAATCCGTTCGGGGTGATGAGCCTGGCTTCCAAGACTGAATGAAAGTAGATGGTTTTACCGTTTTTTGATGTGCGGTGCAGGCATTGCTCATCACGTTGATGGTTGTAACTTCCCACCCCGCTCGCATCAACCGCAATCCGGAACCAATGCCCACGATAGCGGCTGCTATGGAATGTCTTGCGCTGAAGCAGAATCTGAACCATCTTTTGTTTCAGCTGTTCGATTTGGCACACATGCAACAAGGCCATGATATTCTGGACAGAGTCGCCATGCGGCATCGGCAATCTTCCACCTCCCGCATCCAGGCAAACAACTCAGGAAAGTGAAGGCAAATGGTACTGTACATCTCATACACAAGTTCCTTTTTCTTCTGCTGCTGGTTGGTGACTGTCTGTTTCCTGGCTGCTACCTCGCGTTGTTTAGCTTTTTTTGCTCGGCGCTGGGCGTGAGGAGTCGATTTGTTTTTGGCGTTTTTTCATTAGGAGTGGCTTTTTAAGTGTGGAACTGATGGAAAATCGCTCATTATTCACTAAAACAACCGGAAAAATTAAATTTTAATGCTCATTAACTGATTGATTTGTGCAGAGTACTGCTACGCTCTGAATTGCTGCGCAATGCTCAAGCGGTAAACAACCATCTGCAATTTTGTATGATGGCGTCAACGATCGCCTGGATTTATGCGGATCTCTTGAAAGCCGACCCGGAACGCCGGCATAAAGTGAAGGGGCGAACCAGTTTTGCCTTTTCGGATGTTCGGCGGCTTATCGCCGAGGCCGCACTCAATGATGATTTTGATAGGGTTTGCCCCAAACCCGGCAAGCCCATGAAAAATTCTCTGGTGGCTGTGTTGCTTCGCATGGTCGCCTGATGAATTTTTAGGAAACTTCAGATTAGAAATTTGACAGCCTGTCAGTATTACAATCCCTCTTTTACAAAGCAATAATAAATAGCCTGTTAATGCGTTCGGCACAATCATTTACTCTGTTTTTATTTTTCGCTATTCAATTTTCTGTAAAACCGCAAAAAAAAGAAGCCTTTGGATTAAAGAAAGATTAGAAAAGATTAGAAAAAGATTAGTTAATTTTTTCGTAATCCTGAAACGCTTGCTGCGTAAGGGTTTCAAGCCATTTCAAACATTTATTCTGTGTATCGTATCCCGTGAACTTGGTGTATCGTATCCCGTGAAAATGGTGTACCGCATCCCGTGAACTCGGTGTATCGTATCCCGTGTAGGGTGTATCGTATCCCGTGCTTTTATGTATCGTATCCCGTGCTTTTGTGTATCGTATCCCGTGATATTGCAAGCCGTTAAGTAACCTGTTGATAACACGGTTGCGATGAGTTTAAAACCTTCGTGGAACCTGGGCCTTATAGGTTTTCCCTCGCCAGAAACATTTGTTGACAAAAAAAATACACAGAACGCTTGGGCGCATAAGGGTGGTGGCATTCTCATCAACAGCTTAAGTTAACGGCTGGGTGAAAGGGTGTATTGTATCCCGTGTTTATTGACTTATAAGATAACGCTGTTGCGCTGGTGTGGGGGGTTTGTTGATGATGACATTGTCGCCCTCAAAATCAAAACCCATGATGAAGTCTATTTTTTTGAGTTCGTTTAAGGCGACAATTAGGCTCCTTTTAAAGCCTATAATTTGCTTATTACTGCTGCCGCTGAACGAGCGGATTGTCTCTATTTTGATAGGATAGGGTTTAGCATGCGTTGCCAAATAACCGTGCAGCCAGAGCGCTAGAGGTTTTCCGCGTAATAGCTGCCGGTCTTGCCAATCAATGGCCGTCCAGCCGCCCTCGTAGAAAGTGAGTATCTTGGGATTGAAAATAACCACATAACGGCCACTTTCATCATCGCGCATAAACTCTAACAAACTCCCGCCGTAGGTTTTCCGTTCTTGTTGATTGGTTAATTCAACCCCGCAACCCATAAGCCGTGCAAACGCATTTTTTAACCACTCATGTTCGCTTTTCCCGGTTTTCCGGCCTAACGCCTTTAAAAAACTATACGCGGAAAATTCACAACGCGTGCCTAATGGATGGAGCCTGGCTAAATGTAAAGCCTGTTCCCACACATCCAGGTCTGACTGGTCTAACTGAATACCTGTGAAACGAATTTGCAGCCCTTTCTGACATGCTAAGAGCTCACGCTGAAAAACCGCCCTGCTTTTACCTTGCACGGCGGCAAATAATGCCCCGCGCAAAACAGGGTTGGGTATCCCTCTCGTTGGCTCCGGCCATAGGGGCAGTTGATAAACTTTGCTGTCTTTTAATCGGCCAGACGCATGCTTACCTAAATCAGCGATCCGTTTTTGAAAGGCGTTGTCACTTAGGCTCATGGAGACACCGCACGGCCATTGTTAGTTGATTAATGATTGCAAATAACACATTAGTTATTCCGACAGGGGTTATCAGTCATTGAATGCGCCTTATTTAATGGGTGGTGAGACTCGTTACTTGCTTCACATTCAGCTATAGCAACCGTAGTTAATTATTCTCGGTATATTGATTTAATAAATTAATTGCAAGTATCGTTTATTCGAATCATAGAGTCAACCACAGGCCAGAAAAAACCATTCTGCAAGATAAGCAAAAAATCATTTATACTACTTGGCGAGTCAATATTGAACGTCGTCAACGCCATTGTGATGCTAAGGGAAATGTTTAATCAAAAACGACAAAAAAATTTAGCCGCTTAACTTATCGGGTAATAATTAACTAATGTATAACCACATATTTTTTACCAATATCCTTCGGCTAATTGATGAGAAGGGGATCACGAAAGAACAACTCTCAAAAATGTCGGGAGTCTCTATGGGCTTCATTTGTGATTTAACCAACGGCAAAGGTAATCCGTCTTTACGGATTATGGAACAGATAGCCGATGCGCTGGATACAGCCTTACCTGCGCTTCTTGAAGAAACAGACCTGGACAGACAATCATTGGAGGCCTTAACGGGTGGTAAACTCAGAGGTGTAGCGGAAGGATATGATCGCGTATCTTTAATACTGCCGTCTCATCAAGCCTTTATCGCTAGACAATGGGCAAAGGAGGCAAAGGAGCATCTGAAAAAACAAAAAGCAGAAAACGTATCAAAATAGACCTGCATAACTCAATCGCTATAAATTTAAAGGAAAGCCCTACACAATAAATCGATCATAGCTTGAATTTCACTTGAGGCAATTGATGTGTAATGTAGGATTATGTCCGTCTGAATCTATGCAAAATTGGTCAACTTTATTGACTATCTCCGCACCTCTGAATGCATAGAGCAATCACGCCTTTAATCCACCGAATCAATTCGTCAGCGCGTTTTGAGTTTTCTCGTCATGCCGGTTACCGTGATTTCTGGTTTCAAGGCCAGCGTTCATACTGAATTGAATGCTTTTTTGCTTATCTCGCCAATCAAGCCGATCTATCCCGCAATGCTAGTGCCCAAATCTTTCCAACGCGCACAAACAATTCTCTCATAGGACTTTTGCGCATCTAAATTAGCGCTTTATGATGCTGGCTTCCAGTCACTTGCCCCCCTGCTGGAATGGTTCCTTGGTGTTTGATCGCAGTTATCCAGCGCGATAGCTAATCGTCCATCTGATTCAGCGGGAGTTCAGCTTAGGTTGATGGATTGGTGTATAACCCAATAAAAAGCCTCTCAAGACATCTAAAAAATAGAACAAGCTCAAGAAGCGCTTAAAAACCACAAGAATTCATAGAAATCCTGGCTAACAAAGGACTTATTCAAGCCCAAGCTGCAACTTTGATAAATGCAGAAACCAATCGAAAAATGAGCAATAGAGCCAGCCGTGCGCGCGTTGTTATCTATCCGGAGCGCAATATTAGCCAGAGCTTGTCCATCTGGGCAGTTGTTGCACTAAAAAAAGCAATCAATCGTTAAGAAATAGGCATTACATTATATTAAGATTAAATTCAGATTATATTTAGATTAAAAAAATTATAATATCGATATATAGTGTAATATTGCATCAAACTACTCACCGGGCGCTGCATCGATATGCCAAACATACATCATCAAGACGATCAAGCGCAGGACTCTGTAAAGGCACGCGCCAAAATCAAACTGGAGCGTGATCTCGGCCCGGAAATTATGGCGGCTCTTGCCGATCCTAAAACCGTCGAAATTATGCTCAATTCCGATGGCAGACTCTGGCAGGAACGGCTCGGCGAAAAGATGCGGCCGATAGGCGCACTATCGGCGAGCCGTAGCGAATCGATCATCAAGACCATCGCAGGTTTCCACGGCAAAGAAATCACCAAGGGCAGACCCCTCATAGAATGCGAACTGCCCCTCGATGGCTCTCGCTTTGCCGGGCAATTTCCGCCTATCGTGCCAGCACCCACCTTTGCGATTCGAAAAAAAGCAGTCGCCATCTTCACCCTGGACCAGTACGTCGCGGCTGGCATCATGACCCAGGCACAGTTAGCCGTCATTGAAGACGCCGTCAACAAGCACCGGAACATTTTAGTGACGGGAAGTACCGGCTCAGGTAAAACCACCCTGGTCAACGCCATCATCAACCGCATGGTTGTCATTGACCCCACCGAGCGCATCGTCATCATCGAAGATACCGGTGAAATTCAGTGCGCGGCTGAAAATTTTGTCCAGTACCACACTACGCTCGACATCACCATGACGCTATTGCTCAGAACAACCCTCCGCATGCGCCCGGACCGGATACTGGTGGGTGAGGTGCGCGGACCGGAAGCCTTGGACTTGCTGATGGCCTGGAACACCGGTCACGAAGGTGGGGCGGCAACCCTCCATGCCAATAATGCCCGGGCAGGGCTGGATCGACTGGCACTGTTGATCAGTATGCACCCGGATTCCCCCAAACAGATTGAACCGCTGATTGGCGAAGCGGTGCAATGCGTTATTCATATCGCCAGAACCCCAGAAGGCCGTCGCATAGCGGAAATAGTAGAAATTCTCGGCTATGAGGACGGCAAATACATCACTCAAACGGTAGGAGCATAAAAAATGAAGTTAGCCAATATTGATAAAGCATCGTGGCTGTTGCTGTTAATGCTGTGGGTCATCACCCCTGGAATCGCAGAGGCCGCAGTTGGGGCGGGAGGTGGATTGCCCTACGAAACCTGGCTCACCAGTTTGCAAAATTCGGTGACAGGACCTGTCGCCTTTACGCTCTCTATCATCGGCATTGTTGTGGCCGGGGGCGTGCTGATTTTTGGCGGCGACCTCAATGGCTTTTTCAGAACCTTGATATTTATTGTCCTGGTCATGGCCTTACTGGTAGGCGCACAAAACATTATGTCAACCTTATTTGCCAGAGGCGCCGTCATTACGCCGTCGGCTAAAGGTGATGCAGCCAATACGGTCGTAATGACCCGCACCGGCGTTAACCACTAATGGCGCTCCGTACGATACCTATCCGGCGGGCAGGTAATAGAACCAATCTGTTTATGGGTGGGGATCGCGAGTTAGTGATGTTCACGGGGCTCATCGCCTTTGCCCTGGTATTCAGTGCCCAAGAACTCAGGGCATCCCTCTACGGCATGGGACTGTGGCTGGGTTCGCTCTACCTGCTAAGACTGATGGCAAAAGCCGATCCCCAAATGCGCTTTGTTTATCTTCGGCATCGTCGTTACCAGCGCTTTTACCCGGCACACAGTACGCCGTTCAGAATAAATCCGAACAGTCAGGGGCAACAGTACCGATGATAGAAACATTGACTTGGGTTATTGCAGGTTCTGGCATCGCGCTGGTCGTGATGTTGCTGTCGCTCATTGCCAAGGCGAATAAAGACCGGAAGTTAAGCAAGCATCGCTCAAAAGAGGCCAGCGTTGCTGACTTGCTCAATTATGCGGCCGAAGTGGATGATGGCATCATCGTTGGGAAAGATGGCTCCTTCATGGCCGCCTGGCTCTACACGGGAGACGACAAGGATAGCAGCACAGAGCAAGATCGCGAGTCGATTTCGGCGCGCATTAACCAGGCCTTATCCGTCCTTGGCAACGGCTGGATGATCCATGTCGATGCGGTGCGAAGACCCGCGCCCGCCTATGCTGAACGCGGCTTGTCCGCCTTCCCCGATGCCATTACCGCTGCCATAGACGAAGAAAGACGGCGGCTATTTGAAGAACTGGGGACGATGTACGAAGGCTATTTTGTGTTGACCATCACTTATCTGCCACCGTTGTTAAACGAGCGTAAATTTATTGAGTTGATGTTCGAGGATGATGCGGAGTCACCCAATAACAAGAGCCACACCCGCGATCTGCTTGGCCATTTCACCCGCGAGTGTCAGAACATCGAAACCCGCCTGTCATCCGCACTTAAATTGACCCGCCTGAAAGGCAATAAAATTACCACCGAGGACGGTTCGACCGTGACTCACGATGACTTTTTACGCTGGTTACACTACTGCATTACCGGCATCAATCAACCCATCCAGTTACCCACCAACCCTATGTACTTAGACTGCCTCATCGGTGGTCAGGAACTGTGGGCCGGGGTCATACCCAAAATAGGCCGTCACTATATCCAGGTCGTCGCTCTCGGTGGCTTCCCGTTAGAATCGACGCCCGGTATGTTAACAGCGCTGGGAGAATTACCCATTGAATACCGCTGGTCGTCACGGTTCATCTTTATGGAACCCCACGAAGCGTTAAAGCACCTGGAAGTGTTCAGGAAAAAATGGAAACAGAAGGTGCGTGGATTTTTTGACCAAGTGTTTAACACCCACGCGGGGCCGATAGACCAGGATGCGTTAGCCATGGTTGAGGACGCCGAAGCCGCCCTGGCCGAAGTCAATAGCGGCGTGGTTGCACAAGGCTATTACACGAGCGTGGTCATCCTCATGAACGAGGATAGGAAAGTGGTTCAGGACTGTGCCCGGCGCGTCGAGAAAGCGATCAACGCAACCGGGTTTACGGCTCGCATTGAAACCATCAATACGATGGATGCCTATTTAGGTAGCTTGCCTGGGCACGGTGTTGAAAACGTGCGGCGGCCGCTGATTAATACCATGAACCTTGCCGATCTCGTGCCGACCAGCACGATCTGGACAGGGCGCGTCGACGCGCCTTGTCCGATGTACCCGCCCTTAGCGCCCGCCCTGATGCACTGTGTGACCCAGGGCTCAACCACCTTCCGCTTAAATCTACACGTTAACGATCTGGCGCATTCCGTGGTGTTTGGCCGCACGGGTTCAGGCAAATCGACCTTACTGGCGCTCATCGCCGCCCAACTGCGGCGATACCCCAATATGACCCTCTATGCGTTCGATAAAGGCCTGTCTTTATACCCGCTCACTGCCGCCATCAGAGCCAGTACCCGGGGGGTCAGCGGCCAACACTTCACCGTTGCCGGTGACGATGACAAACTCGCCTTTTGCCCGCTGCAATTTCTCGACACCCGCGCGGACAGAGCCTGGGCGATGGAATGGATTAATACCATTCTGGCCTTAAACGGTCTGGTCACCACGGCCGCACAGCGCAATGACATCGCCAGCGCCATCGTCAATATGGAAAAGAACCAGGCGTATACGCTATCCGAGTTTTCAGTTACCGTTCAAGATGAACAGATTCGTGAAACCATCAAAAATTACACGGTGGATGGCGCCATGGGCCATCTCCTGGATGCTAAAACCGACGGTTTGAGTTTGTCCGATTTTACCGTCTTTGAGATTGAGGAGTTGATGAATTTAGGCGATCGTTACGCCCTGCCGGTATTGCTGTATTTATTCCGGCGCATTGAGCGGTCCTTGCAAGGCCAACCTGCGGCAATATTATTGGACGAAGCCTGGCTCATGCTGGGCCATCCCGTTTTCCGCGAGAAAATTCGTGAATGGCTAAAAGTGTTACGCCGGGCTAATTGCTTTGTGCTGATGGCGACACAAAGTCTTACTGACGCGGCCAACTCAGGCATCTTTGATGTCATTGTTGAGTCCACGGCCACCAAGTTACTGTTGCCCAATGTTTACGCCAGGGATGAAGACACCGCCAACCTGTATAAACGTATGGGGCTTAATACCCGGCAAATCGAAATGCTCGCGACCGCCATTCCAAAACGTCATTACTACTATCTGTCCGAAGTTGGCCGCAGGCTTTTTGATCTGGCCATTGGCCCGCTGACCATGGCCTTTGTCGGGGTCTCCGACAAAGACTCTTTAGCGCTCATCAGGCAGCTGGAGTCGATTCACGGCAATGGTTGGGTTAGTGAATGGCTTGCTCTAAAAAACTTACGACTTGAAGATTACCAGGTATAGCAACATGATATTAAAGAAGAAGAAAACAGCAGCAATCAGTGATCCACGGCGTAGCCACGAACAACTGCTGGGCGGTCGTCGTCAGGGTGAAAATGACAACCCCTATCTGTCGGCAAGACGCACCTGGAACGATCACATGCAAACGGTGATGTCGTCACGGCAAGCCTGGCAAATCATGGGCATCTTGTCCTTACTGGTGGCGCTGGTCGGTGTGGCCGGCATGATCCACATCGGCCAGCAATCAAAATTCATACCTTATATAGTACAGGTCGATAAATTGGGGGCAACCGCCGCTGTCTCTGTCGCCGATAAAGCCGCTCCCGCAGACCAACGGGTGATAGCCTCAGCCCTCTCCGCCTGCATAGCGAATGCACGCATGGTGACGCCCGATGTGGTGTTGCAACGCAAAGCGGTATTTGACGTCTACGCGATGTTACCGGCTAACGCTCCGGCCACACAAAAAATGACCGAATTTTACAATGGCACCGAGGAATCCAGTCCGTTCAAACGTGCCACCAAGGAAATGGTCAGTACTGAAATCAGCTCAGCCATGGCACTGACCCCGGAAACCTGGCAAATCGACTGGCTGGAAACGACACGGGACCGGCAAGGCGTTATGAAAGGCCAGCCGGTACCCATGCGTGCCATGATGACTATTTTCATCGCTGCACCCACGTCCGCCACGACCGAAGAGCAATTGCGAAAAAACCCGATGGGTATCTTCATTAGGGATTTTTCGTGGTCAAGACAGCAACCCACTCATTAATACGTAACGAAAGCCAGTATGAATAAGCACCTAACCGCAACCTTAGTAACCTGCCTGCTCGCCACAGGGCAGGCCTCGGCTAACCAGGATATGGCTGAGCTGTATTTCTCGGATAAAAACCCGGTTTTAACCCGGCAGGAAAAACAGGCCATGGCGATTGCTAATAAGTGGAAAGGCCACAATGCAATCGGCATGGCCCCGGCATCAGGAAAAAACGGCGTGGTAACGTACCTGTTTGGGGTTCAACAGCCCAGCGTCGTCTGTGCCGTGTTGCAAGTCTGTGATGTGGCCTTGCAGGCCGGAGAACAGGTGAATTCGATCAACCTGGGGGATACGGCCCGGTGGACCATTGAGCCTGCGATTACCGGCAGTGGTACGAATGAAGTACAACACCTTATCATCAAACCGATGGATGTCGGTCTGGAAACCTCGTTAGTGGTGACCACCGACCGCCGCGCCTATCATATCAGGTTACGCTCACACCGGACCGAATACATGCCGCAAGTCATGTTTGCCTACCCGGATGAAGACCAAGCCAAATGGGATGTATACCGTAACCACTCCCTAAAGGAACGCCAGGACAAGACCCTGCCACAAACCGGCGAATACCTGGGCGACCTCGATTTTGCGTATGAAATAACACCCAACGGTTCTATAGCCTGGACACCCATCAGGGTTTTTAATGATAAGCAAAAAACCATCATCCAAATGCCCGAGGCCATGGCGCAATCAGAAGCGCCTACTTTACTGGTTGTGCGTCGGGAAGGCGGGGTTTTTGAGGATGACGAAACCGTGCAGGTTAACTATCGCATCCAAGGCAACCGCTATATTGTCGATACGGTTTTTGATTCGGCCATCCTAATCGCCGGCGTGGAGGGAAATCAAGACGCCGTGGCGATAAAAAGGGTGAAAAAATGAACCGTTTAGTCGTCACATTTTTCTTGCTAAGTAGCTTGTCAGGCTGCGCGACTGTTCGAAACGATCATATTACAACAACACCGGTTCCCGTTGAACTGGGTAAAAGCCTGGCAGCCGATGCCATTAAACAATTGCAAACCCTGTATCCGCCCGCACACACGAAATTCAACATCGGTCAACCGGTGCCTAAAACCGATAGTTTCGGCACTTCACTAGTGTTGCAGATGCGTGAAAATGGCTACGCCGTGCAAACTCTCGACCCCACCCAACCCGCAGAAGGATTGAGCACCCACTACACGGTCGATAAGCCCGCATCCAGCTTGTTCGCAGGACTGTATCGCGTGCAGTTGACCGTTGGCAAAGCCATCTTAACCCGAGCCTACACGGCCGGAAATAACACGGCTATCCCCGCCGGTGCCTGGGCAAAAATGGAGTAAAGCATGCAGCAGCAACAGATTGAAAACGAAGACGTTATGTCGCCAGCTAGGTCACCCGGCGAAGCCTCAGCAAAAAGCGGTGTCAGGCGCGTCAACAACCTGCCCCTATTTCTGGTCGGCGGTGCCACGCTCACTTTCCTGGTCATCATGGTATTGGTCGCGGCAGATCGAGCCGCTAAACAGAACAGAGCCGGTGACAAAACTGAGCAAGAGAAGGTTGTTAACACCAGTATGGCCGCTCATGAAATAGCGGGCGACTACCTCAGCGGCATCATACCGATAGCGACGAAGCCTTTGGAAATACCCCCGCTACCGATGGCTTCAGAAGCACCGGCCTTGACCGTGGTCAGGCCAGCCAGCCTGGATGCGCCGCCACTACCGCCGAACCAAGCCAATCAACCGAACCAGCCGCCCACACCCGAAGAGGATTTAGCGGCTCGTATCCGGCAAGTTAAGTTGCAACAATTTGAAGAGGCGGTTAAATCGAAAACGACGGTCAGCGTAGTAGCGCCACGTAGCCCGGGATCAGCACCCGTTGCATCCGATAAATTATCGGAACAACAAGCGCTGCTGGCACAACAGATTGCAGCCAATCAGCCGGCAGAAACCGATCCGATAACCGCCTACAAAAAACGTCTCGCGCAGATAAAAGAGGCTGGTATTATCAATAGCATGGGCGGATCAGGGGAAGCACCCCACCTGATGAAAACCGTGGCCTCGGGAGAGGAAAAGAATAACATCAACCAGTATGCCAACAATGGACAAGGCGATCGCTGGCGATTGGACTCGAAACCGGAACCTCCCCATTCGCCGTATGAATTAAGAGCTGGCTTTGTCATACCGGGTACGCTGATATCCGGGGTCAATTCACAATTACCAGGCCAGATAATGGCGCAAACGTCGCAGGATGTTTTCGATACCGCCACAGGAAAATACAAATTGTTTCCACAAGGCTCCCGCCTGGTAGGCACCTATTCCAGCGAAGTCGCTTACGGGCAAGCGCGGGTATTGATTGCGTGGCAACGTATTGTCTTCCCCGATGGCAAAGCCATGGACATCGGCGCCATGCCAGGCGCTGACGGCGCTGGCTTCGCAGGCTTCAAAGATCAAGTAGACAACCACTATGTACGCATCTTTGGTTCCGCGTTGTTAATGTCGGCCATCACCGCAGGGGTAGCTTATAGCCAACAAAACCAAAATACCGGCAGCGTGTTTGCACCCAACGCACAAAGCACGTTGAGCAGTGCATTAGGCCAACAACTTGGGCAAGCGACAGTGCAAATGATTACCAAAAATATGAATATTGCACCCACGCTGGAAATTAGACCGGGTTATCGGTTTAACATCCTGGTGACCAAAGATTTAACGCTCAGCAAACCTTACGAAGCATTTGATTATTAAAGGAGAATAAATTGAAAAAGCTAAAATTGTCAGTGACTAAAGTGGTTATTGCTCTCTTAGTCAGCATAACGACACCGACGCCATCCTTTGCCGGAATCCCCGTTATTGATGGGTCCAATCTATCGCAAAATGTGTTGTCGGCAACAGAAGAAATTGCGCAGACGCTTAAGCAGGTACAGCAATACTCCACACAGCTGTCGCAGTATTCTACGCAATTGCAGCAATACTCAAATATGATGCAAAATACCGCTGCGCCAAGCTCATTTACTTGGGCTAACGCATCGCAAACCATATCCGGATTGACCAACACCCTCAATACCTTGTCAGGCTTCCAGAGCCAATTTGGTTCGCTAGCCAATTATGTGAATCACTACCAAAATCTAAACCACTATGCGAATTCTGCCTGTTTCAATAGTATTGCGTGTACCCCCGGCGCGTTAGCCAATCTGAACAACACGCTTAAACTGGGATCACAAGCGCAGCAAAAAGCGAATGCAGCAGAAATACAAGCCATCGACAGCCAACAAACCGCCTTGCAAACCGACGCGGCGACGCTGCAAAGGCTGCAAGCAAACGCACAAACCGCATCAGGACAGATGCAAGCCATTGGTTATGCCAATCAGCTTGCCAGCAATCAGGCGAACCAGCTATTGCAGTTAAGGGCTCTACTGATAGCCCAACAAACCGCAGAGGCCACGCGCAATCAAGTCATCGCAGATCGTGAGGCACAACAAGCCGCCGCTGACCAAAGTTGGCGCAAGGATACATTAACACCTGTCACACATAGTAATTGGCAATATTAATAGAGGTCTATAATGAAAAAATACATGATATTCGCATTTCTTGCATCTTTAACTGCTTGTACTCAGGAAATACCAGAACCACCGAAAAACACGGTTAATATGGAAAATGCAGCAAATCCACCTGCACAACCGAATGCCGTACCGGAAGTCAATGATGCGAATTGCAAGTTTGAATATATGAAATCTATTAAAGATAAGCATATTCAGCAAACACTGGCCGATAACTGTGCTCGCCGCAACACAACAGTTAAGCCAACTAAACATAAGCCCTGGGTTTTTTGACGACGCCATAGGAAAACACAGTGAAAAAAATCATCACATTACTTGTTGTTTGCCTAATTATTCAAACGCCTGAAGCTTTTGCGGCAATCAATGGCCAAGGCATCCTTGACAATGTACAAAACCAATTTCAAACCACCGCCTCTGGTTGGGCTTCAACCCTAACAGCCAGAGCATCCTGGTTGTTCTGGGTTCTCGCCCTGATTTCTATGGTGTGGACTCACGGCATGTTATTGTTTCGAAAAGCCGACCTTACGGAATTTTATGGTGAATTCATCCGTTTTATTGTCTTCACCGGGTTTTTCTGGTGGCTGCTTACCAACGGTCCGGCAATGGCAATCGACGTAATAGACTCAATGCAGATGCTCGGAGATACAGCATCGGGAATCAGCGGAACCACCCCGTCTGGCATTGTCGATGTTGGCTTTAAAATATTTAATACAGTAGTGCAACAATCATCAATCGCGAGCCCGGTTATGAGCACCGCCGGAATCATCATGGCCATCATAGTTATCACCATTCTTGCATTGATCGCAGCAAACATGCTTATTCTGCTAGTATCATCCTGGATACTCGCGTATGCAGGAGTTTTTTACCTGGGTTTTGGTGGCTGCCGATGGACTTCGGATATGGCAATCAGCTACTTCAAAACTGTCCTCAATATTGGCGTCCAACTGATGACGATGGTTCTGCTGGTGGGCATTGGACAACAGTTTATCAATGCCTATTACGCCCAGATGGATGCCAACATGAACCTGAACGACATGGCTGCGATGTTGGTGGCTGCGGTTGTTCTACTGGTGCTCGTTAACAAAATTCCGCCGATGATCGGGCATATTGCCCAAGGCGGGGGAACCCATGCGCTGGGTGGCGGGTTTGGCGCGGGTTCAGCAATAGCCGCTGCCGGGGTAGCAGGGGCTGCCGCTGCAATGGCTGGCAGTACGGCTGTCGCCGGTGCCACAAATATGGCGGGTGGCGCTCAGGCTGTTATGGCAGCAGCTAAACAGGCCTCACAAAACTCATCAAGCGCCTCTGATCTTGTTTCGAGGATGAGCGGTATAGTCAGTGGCGCATTAGATAGTAATACCGCTAGCCCCTCATCGTCCGCATCAACATCAAGCCCGCTTGCAGCGGCAATGGGGGATAGCTTGGCAAGTAATAATGTATCCAGTAGCTCATCAGGTACGACAAACCAGGGCAGACAATCCAGCAGTACGGCCGCACACCTAGCATCAGGAATCAAACAGGTTTTGAGTGAAAAAATCCAATCACGGATCAATCAAACCGTTGGTGGGCAAGTCGCCTCAGCCATCAATCAGTCGACAGAAACGCAAGCGCACACTAACAAAGCCTCAAGCCCAACATTCGATAACAATAGCCTGTCTGGTGAAACAACTGGTACCGGGGACTCAAGGGCGGATGAAATCGCCGCATTCCGTGATGGCTAGCAGAAACGTAAAAAACCAGGACATCTAAAAGATGTATCCATGAAAAAACGAAAAAAGCAACAAAATTTCCCGGAAAACCCTATCAAAAAATTGGGCACTTGAGAAAACCATTAGTTTATCGAATCTTGGAATAAGGAGGCAACATGGCGGCAATGCCTGATTTACCACCGTCACACCATCAACAGGAGCGGATTGTTTGCTCGATCACCGCCGCTGAAAAATTTGCAGTTCCAGCGAACATTCTGCTTGCGATAGCCGAAAAAGAAAATGGCAAGCCCGGTGTTTGGGTGAAAAATACCAACGGAACCCACGACGTTGGCGCCATGCAATTTAATACCGATTACCTCAAAACACTCGGGAGGTACGGCATTTCACCTGAGGATGTAGCCAGCGGCGGTTGTTATGCCTATGAGCTGGCCGCATGGCGCATTCATGGGCATTTGACCAGAGACCAAGGCGATATATGGACACGGGCAGCAAATTATCACTCCCGGACACCTTACTACAATCAGCTATACCGGTCTGATCTGATGGTAAAAGCTAACCGATGGGCTAACTGGTTAGATAAATTCATGCCGTCCCATAGTGCGACGATCAATGCCTACACGACAAAGCCCGAAGAAGTTAAACAGGCCAGTCAAGCAATCCACGTAGTACAGGCAATAAAAACAGCCTATGTTCCACGTAGTATCGTCGTTAGCAGCCAGCAGTAAATGACTATGCAATTACCTCGCGTAGTAGTATCGGATGGCACACTTGAAGCCCTTAAATGGCTGGCTCTACTACTTATGGTAGCGGATCATACCAATAAATATCTGCTACACGATGCATCGCACACCTTATTTAACGCCGGTCGCATAGCCATGCCACTCTTCGTTTTTGTGCTGGCATATAATTTGGCTCGGTCAGATGCATATAAGCGCGGCGCACATAGCCGAACCATGAAACGCCTGGCACTATTTGGTACCCTGGCAACACCGCCATTCATCGCCTTGGGCGGCTTGTTAGCAGGCTGGTGGCCGCTGAACATTCTATTTGCTTTATTGGCGATGACGGCCACTATTTATTTCCTTGAGCAACAGACGATCAGTGGCTATCTCATCGCTGGCGCTGTATTTATTGTAGGCGGTTCCTCAGTAGAGTTCTGGTGGCTTGTTTTAGCGTTTGGGATCGCACTCTGGTGGTACTGCAAATCGCCGCGAATCGAACCCTTGATAATAGCCCTGCTAGCCTTGCTATTACTCCGTATTATTAACGGCAATTATTGGGCTTTCGCCGCCCTACCCATTTTGATCACCAGCACCGCCGTCACTATTCCGGTGCCCCGTTATCAGTGGCTATTTTATTATTTCTACCCACTGCATTTAACCCTTCTTTGGTTATCAACGAAACTTATCTATGTCTAAGAGCAACTGGGTGGTAAGAGAATTCGTAATACTTACCTCCGTCAACCCTATCACCTTTGATTTAAACTAAACAATTGTATAACAGCAGCGCAACAATTCGTTGGCTATGGATTAATTATTCGGTTAGGAATGATCGGTCATCGAATGCCTATCGCTTATAGATTGGCGTGAAGATCGTCACTTTCTCCAGTTTATAATAGGGCAATGATGGTTAATTTGTATTCGATATAAAGATTATCAATTTTAAGGTCCAGTATCGTACATTCAATTCATACAATCCATCAAATGCCAGGAAAAAATCACCAAAAAATTTAGCTGCTTAATTTATCGGTCAATAAATTGCTAATGTATAACCACATATTCTTTACCAATATCCTTCGAATAGTTGACGAGAATGGGGGGACACGAGAGAACAACTCTCGAAAATGTCAGTGGTATCTATATCATTTATTTCTGATTTATCCAACGGAAAAGGTAATCCATTTTTACGGATTATGGAACGGATTGCAGATGCGCTGGATAAGCCTTTAGCCGAGTCTCTCGAAGAAACAGACTTGGGCAGTAAATTATTAGAGGCCTTAACGGGTGGCAAGCTCAGAGGAATAGCAGAAAGCTATGAGCGCGTATCTTTAATACTGCCGTCACATCAAACCTTCATCACCTGACCATGGACAAAGGAGGCCATGGAAAAACTGAAGAAACAAAAAGCAGTAACGAAATAAATCCACGAAAACTACAAATCAATAAATGAGAAAAATAATATTCATTTTGTTCATAAAATAATATCATTATATTAATATAATGATATTTTACATTCGATATATAGTATAATATCGCATCGAATTATTTTATCGATGCAATTAATCTATGCCAAAACTACATCATCAAAACAAATCAATTAGCTCTGTAAAAGCACGCGCCACAATCAAACTGGAACGTGATCTTGGCCCGGAAATTTTGGCGGCTCTCGCCGGTTTAAAAACCATCGAAAGTATGCTGAATTCGGATGGCAAGGTCGACAATCCACTTAATTAAGCACTTTTGAGGTAATTATGAAAAAAGCAAAAAACCACAAAAAAGAATTATTACTATGCTGAACATGCTGTCATTGAAGAAGCAAAAAAATTATGTGAACATATTAATAACAAAAGGTTATGACAAAATGATAGAACATAAATATCTAAAGCTGGATGAGGTTGTTGCAATGCTTAAGGTTAGCCGCAACTGGTTTTACAAAATGAGAAAGGCCGGAAAGTTTGTTAAGCCAGCAATTCAGCGGCCAATGCGGTGGAGACTAGACCAGATTAATAATTTTTTGGATGGTGCGGAGTGAAAAATCCCACAAATAAAAAGATTAAAAGACGCGATGGCAATTTTAGAGCAAGAAAGGCTTGAAATTCTTGGTGATGAATTTGCTGCAGAAATAGTAGATGATAATCAGCTTTTTTTATATTAGACGAGCTAAAGAAATATGAAATTATGCCATGCTGTTTTAAATGCGGATCAAAGAGGGCAAGGTGCGAATTTTTCAGAAGCAATGAATAAAATATCAAACGCTGATTATTTTTTACAGAAGCACCGCAAAAGGCACCGCAAATAAAAAGCCTTGAAACGAAAAAACGCTACAATGCTTGATTTTATTGGTGGGGTGTGAGGGATTCGAACCCGCGACCGATGGATTAAGAGTCCACTGCTCTACCAACTGAGCTAACACCCCGAATAATTATTGGCGGAGAGAGAGGGGTTCGAACCCTCGATACGTTGCCGTATACACACTTTCCAGGCGTGCGCCTTCGACCACTCGGCCATCTCTCCTGCTTATCATCCCACACAACGCATGAGAATCGAGAAGAATAATACAGATTGAATCATGATGCAATGACTTTTAACTGACGCCTTCTTCAGTCAGTGCTTCCAGCTCATTCCAACGCGCATAGACTTGTTCAAGTTTGGCTTGTATTGCTTTCAATTCATCCAGGGTCTTGGCAATAGCCAATGGATCTTTTTTATAAAAAGCGGATGAGCTGATTTGCTGGGTTAGCTCCACTTGCTTGGCTTCCAGCTCATCAATCATTTCCGGCAATTTATTGAGTTCTTGCTGGTCTTTAAAGCTTAATTTTTTCTTTTTAGCGGCGGCTGGTTTTTCTTGGCCTACCACATCTTCCTTCTTTTTTAGCGCGACAGTGGGTTTGTCCTGTTTTGCTTGTGTGACATATCCCATCCAATCCGTATAACCGCCAACAAACTCATCGACATTGCCTGAACCATCAAGAACAAATACGCTGGTCACTACATTATCAAGAAAAGCCCGGTCATGGCTTACCAGTAATAAAGTGCCGTCGTAATTCACCAGTTTTTCTTCCAGTAATTCCAGGGTTTCCAAATCCAGATCATTGGTCGGCTCGTCCATTACGATAAGGTTTGCCGGTTTGGTAAATAATCGCGCCAATAACAGGCGATTTTTTTCGCCGCCCGACAAGCTTTTTACCGGCGAACGCGCTCTTGTCGGCGCAAACAAAAAATCACCTAAGTAAGACATTACATGGCGTTTGTTGCCCGCTATTTCGACAAAATCATTGCCATCCGCAACGGTGTCGGCAACGGTTGTATTAGGGTCGAGCTGGTCACGCAATTGGTCAAAGTAGGCGATTTCCAGCTTTGTGCCCTGCTCTACCGTGCCGATGGCCGGCTCCAACTGCTTTAGCAATAACTTCAACAAGGTTGATTTGCCTGCGCCGTTGGCGCCAATCAAGCCAATTTTGTCACCGCGTTGAATCAGTGTTGAAAAATGGTTGATAATTTGCCTGTCGCCATAGCCAAAACAAATATCATCAACTTCAATGACTTTTTTACCAGACGCGTCGCCTTTTTCCAGAGCCAACCTGGCTGTGCCTTGCTGGAGCCGCCGTTGGGCGCGTTCATTACGCAGTTTTTCCAAGGCTCTTACACGCCCTTCATTACGTGTGCGCCGTGCTTTGACGCCCTGCCTGATCCATACTTCTTCATCTGCCAGTTTCTTATCAAACTCCGCATTTTGGTTTGCTTCGTCTTCAAGTGCGGCGGCTTTACGGGTCAAATAATCGTCATAATTGCCTGCCCAGGACACCAGATTGCCGCGATCCAAGTCAACAATCCGGGTCGCCAGTTTTTGCAAAAATGCCCGGTCGTGGGTGACAAATAACACCGCGCCCTGAAAGTTAAGCAGCTGTTCTTCCAGCCAGGTGATACTCTCAAAATCCAGATGGTTGGTGGGTTCGTCCAGCAGTAGCACTTCCGGTTCTATGACCAGGGCTCTTGCCAGCGCAACTCTCCGCTTCCAGCCGCCCGATAAGCCACTGATTTTTAATTCGCCCGGTAAATCAAGCTTGGTTAATGTTGTTTCAACCCGTTGTTGAAAGTGCCAGCCATTATGCGCTTCCAACTGATGCTGCAAATCACCCAGCTCGTTTAACGCCTTGTCATCATCATAATCCATGGATAACGTCAGCGCATGGTAACGGGTGATCCATTCCCCCAGTTCACCCAGGCCCCCCGCAACGGCGTCATAAATAGTTGCTTCCTCTGGTAAGTCGGGTGATTGCTCCAGCCATGCGAGTCTTAATTCAGGTTGCCGCCAAATATCACCGTGATCGGGAAGCACATTTCCAGCGATAATTTTCATCAAAGTTGATTTGCCTTCGCCATTACGGCCTAACAAGCCAACTCTTTCACCTGCATCCAGCTGAAAATCGGCATTTTTTAATAAAGCGTGAGTTCCATAAGCGATGGAGATGTTCGTTAAACGTAATAAGGGCATTTTCGAATTTCTTTAGATGGTAAATAGAGGAGTCGCAGAGAGTATTATATAGAACAATGAGGATGTCTTTACCATAAAGTGAGAAAAAAATAGGTTATTTGATGGTAAGTTATAGCAAGTCTGGTTGTGTGGCATCAATAGCACTTGGCCCTTTCTAGTCAGCGCAAGCTCGGAGGTGTTGCCCTTGCCAAGGCATCCCCGGCCTCAAGCCAGCCCTCACGAAAGCTGCATTCGCTTCGACATCTAATCAAATTAAGTAGACTTTTGGCCTTAGCGTAGATCGTAAAAAAACAGAAGATTCAACCGTTGATTCCATGGAGAAACAGGGGAATGACCGCATATCAGCTTGTCTTCATACCCCTGTCGATCATTCCAAAAATTACCCCAAGCAGAAACTCTTATTGTTGCGCCCAAAGACGGACGCGAACAAAGCACCGGCCCATCCAGCAAATCACCGTCTTTTCCGATGAATGCTGGAATCGTGCCATAGTTGAAAAAACAAGATAAAGGCGAAATAAAATCCAATTTTTCTGCAGAGCCCCGCTTTAAAAAACTTCCTCGTGCAATCTCAATGATGACCTCAACCCAAGGGGCATCTTTGCGCGAAGCGACTGAATTCGTTGATACAGATGGACTTTTAGTATGTTTTGGCGGCTAATTGTTGCTAGTGTCTTGCTTGATCGTAGAAATCGCCTCATGCACAGTTGTCATGAACTGCGCCGGGAATATGATCGTGGAATTTTTCTCGGTAGCAATTTCGGCCATGGTCTGGAGCGTGCGTAGCTGAAGTGCAACCGGATGCAGCGCGATAATGTCTGCGGCCTGACCGAGCTTAACAGCCGCCTGGAACTCCCCTTCCGCGGCAACAATCTTGGCGCGGCGTTCGCGCTCCGCCTCCGCCTCCTTAGCCATGGCACGCTGCATATTTTCAGGAAGCGTGATGTCTTTTATCTCGACGGCTGTCACCTCGGCTCCCCAGGGTTCTGTATGTCCATCAATCACGTTCTTAATCTGCAAGTTAATGTCGCTTGTCTGGGAGAGCAACTGGTCAAGCGAGAACTGACCGACAACGTTTCGCACAGTGGTCTGGCTGATCTGGTTAACTGCGCTGGTAATGTCCTCAATTGCGACGACCGACTTTTGAGGGTCAATAATTTTGTAGTACGCCACGGCGGCAATGTCGATAGATACGTTGTCCTTGGTGATGATCTTCTGCGACGGGATGTTCATAGTGATTGTACGGAGGGTGACCTTCGTCATCAGTTCAAAAAAAGGTATGAGTATAATGAGGCCGGGGCCGCGTACGCCGACAACTTTACCGAGAAAGAAAATGACGCCACGGTCATATTCCTTTACGATGCGGAGCGACATGAAAGCTAAAACCACAACGACTAAAACAACAAGATTGACAATATCAACTGAAAACATGTTTTTGTTCCCTTTTTTGACAGGAATCGGTGAAGGAGATAATAAAACAAAATGAAGCCGTTAGACTATAGGGTTTCTCAGCTCATCAGTCAAGCGATCCGCCTTTTAGTTATATTTCATTTAAACCCGCCAAGGCAGGAACATTCTGGGGGATGTGAATCGGCGGATCGTCCAAATTTCCCCGTACAGCCAGGAATTTCTTGTTGCCCAAAAATACGTCGCCTTCCTGGTTCAGGCTTGTCCGGATTAGATCTTTATTGTTTAGCTTGATGACTCTTATTTCACGTCTAATGACATTATAAATCTGTCATTAGACGTGTCCTGGTTGTTTAAACCATTTCATACCAAAAAAGTTTATTTTTAGAGCTAGTGTTTATTGGTATTTATACGTATTGTGTTTTGTCTGGAATGGTTTATTTTAATGCGGTGGGTAAAGCGTAGATTAGCTATTTATGTACGGCTACACGTAAACTCTGAACGATCGATCGCGAACGGACGAAAGCAGCAGGCCCCATTCGATCAACCCGGATTAAGATGTTTTTTTCAGATCACTTTTAAAAAAAACCAATCTATTTTAGGTGTTAAAAATACTATGATTCAACCGCCTGACAGCAAACAACCCGATGACTTTTCCCTGGTACTGGGCGGCCCGCTTTTTCAACTTTTAATCCGCACGCGGCTAACCACCAATACGATGAATTTGGTTAAGCGCCGAGTGATCGTCATTTCCCTGTTGACCTGGTTGCCCTTGCTGGTGCTTTCGGTGTTGTCCGGACAGGCGTTAGGCGGCGCTATTAAAGTCCCTTTTTTTTATGACGTGGATGTACACGTCCGCTTTCTGGTGGCCTTGCCATTGCTGTTGGTGGCGGAACTTGTGGTTCATCAGCGAATCAGGCTGATTGTCAAACAATTTGTGGAGCGCGGGATCGTTCCGCCGCAAGTCCACCCGCAGTTTGAAGCCCTTATCGTCTCCGCGATGCGTTTGCGTAATTCAGTCGTGATCGAGGTTTTGCTAATTATCCTGGTGTTGACGGTTGGACATTACCTATGGTTGAGTCAGACGCTGGAATCGGCCACCTGGTATGCGGCCATCGTCGATGGGCACCGCCATTCTTCTCCGGCAGGGTATTGGTACGCCTATGTAAGCATTCCGGTTTTTCAGTTTCTGTTATTGCGCTGGTATTTTCGTATTATTATCTGGGCGCGGTTTCTATGGCAAGTTTCCCGGCTGGATTTGCACCTCGTGCCGACGCATCCCGACCGCGCTGCGGGACTCGGTTTTCTCGGGGGCAGCGCGGCTGCATTTATGCCGTTGCTGCTGGCTCAAGGCGCTTTGCTTGCCGGCAATATCGCCAACCATATTTTTTATGCGGGCGAAACATTGCTGTACTTTAAACCCGAGATCGCCGTCTTCACCATCTTTTCTTTGCTACTCGTACTCGGCCCTTTATGCGTGTTTGCGCCCCGACTGGCGCAAGCCAAACGACAAGGCTTACTTGAGTATGGCGCACTGGCAAGCCGCTACGTTGAAGGGTTCGACCAAAAATGGTTGCGTGGCGGAGCGCCGCTTGATGAACAACTGGTCGGAACCGGGGATATTCAATCCTTGAACGACCTGGCCGGCAGTTTTGAAGTAGTTTACAGTATGCGGCCGTTTCCGTTCGGCAAGACTGTTGTGCTTCAAACCGCTATCGCGGCACTGTTACCGGTGCTGCCGCTGGCATTGACAATGATTTCCCTGGAGGACATTGTTAAACGCTTGCTTGGGATTTTATTATGATGAAGTTAAAGAAATGCAACATGGATTCAACGCAAGGAAAGACTGAATAAGTGCTCTCCTTTTGGGATACGCACTAGATAGGCGCTTAAAACCAAACATACCGTTTTGATCCGTGTAGCAACCGGGCTTAATCGAGAAGCCCTTATCTGTAATATCAAACGAGGGAAATAAAAATGAAAAAAGATACTCCCAAAAAACACGATCATAAAAATAAAGAGAGCACCCCCATTAAAATCGCCGAACCGGTCACAGTAGACCGGCGCTCGCGAACAGATCGCAAGGACGAAGGCAAAGCGATGCGCCTTGCTGTGCCGTTGGCGAGCCACGCACAGTGGCAGGCCCCGGCCAGTCGCCGCGATCCCATTGATCTATTGATCGAATCAAGCGCCGGCCGGGAACCCAAACTGCTGCCGATCCGCTACGGCCGTATGATGCAATCGCCCTTTGCTTTCTACCGGGGGACGGCATCGATTATGGCGGCCGATCTCGCCGCATTGCCATCCACCGGTATTCACGTGCAAGCCTGCGGCGATTGCCATCTGCTCAACTTCGGCGGCTTTGGCACGCCGGAACGGAAGCTGATTTTCGCTATCAACGACTTCGATGAAACAATGCCGGCCCCATGGGAATGGGATATCAAACGCCTCGCCGCCAGCTTTGTGATTGCCGGACGGCACAACGGCTTCAGTGACGGCGAAGCGCGCGAGGCGGCACGGACTTGCGTTCGCAGCTATCGTGAGCGCATGCGGGAATTCTCCAAGATGGGGGTGCTCGATGTGTGGTACTTCAGCATCAGCGGTGACGCGATGATCGAGCAGATCGAGGACGATACCACCAGAGCGCGTGCCAGAAAGCGTGCCGCTAAAGCCCATGACCGCGATGTGCTGGATGAGGATTTTCCTGAGCTAGTCACCTTCGAGGGCGGTGAGCATCGCATTCGCGACAATCCCCCGTTGATCTACCATCTTCAGGATGAGGAAGAGGCGGTAGTGAAAGCTCGCGTACACGAAGCGTTTGAGCGCTATCGCGCAACCTTGTCGGAGGACAAGCGGCTATTGCTGGATCGCTATGAATTGAAAGATATGGCCGCGAAAGTAGTTGGGATCGGCAGCGTCGGCTCCCGCTGTGCCATTTTGCTCCTGATGGGAGGTGCGGACGATCCGTTGTTCCTGCAGGTGAAAGAAGCGGGCGCCTCGGTCCTGGAGCCTTTTGTCGGAGTTAGTCCGTATCCTAACCATGGGCAGCGTGTGGTTATGGGACAACGGCTGATGCAGTCGGCGAGCGACATCTTTCTCGGCTGGACAGAGACTGTAAAAGGACACTTCTATATCCGGCAAATGCGCGATATGAAGATGAAGCCGCAAGTCGAGTTGTTCGGCCCATCCGTGATGAACCAATACGCCGAATTTTGCGCATGGGCGCTGGCGCGCGCCCATGCCCGTTCCGGTGATGCCGCGAAAATCGCAGGCTACCTGGGCAAAAAAGAAGATTTTGATGTGGCGCTGGCGGATTTTGCAGAAAGCTATGCCGACCAAAACGAGCTGGATTATAAGGCCTTGGTGCAAGCTGTACAGAAAGGGCGCTTGGAAGTTTATCTTGAGCATTGAGTACGGCTTGCCCCGCCACTGGCCACACCCGCATGGTTATGAAAAAAGGTAGCGCAGCTAATAGCCAGTAACGAGCCCGGTTATTTGGATCATTGCCGTAAATATACTTTACGATAGGATGGCTACTGATAAATTCCGTCTGCGTGCAAGCCCGCCTGCTTTACTGCAACAGCTTACAGTATCGGGCTTGCGGTTCTTACAGGGGCAACAACTTTAAGTGCGTAGACTTGTTCCTGCATCCGGCTCACACCCTTGTCGCGAAAGTTACCATGAAAAATACCTTGCGCAGGAGGCAAACAAACCCCTGGCCTTAATCGGGCCTAAAAAAAACAGGATGGTAAAATCCGTTTATGCGGCAATATAGCCGTATTTTTTAAGTGTTTTAATCCAGCGGGGAGCGTTACGCTGGACAGAGAGTTTTTCATAATCAACGGTGGCATCCCGGTAATAATCGCCTCGTTCGATCAACAAAAAGGTAATCTTTAAAATTTTGTGAGCTAATGCAAAGATTGCTCGCTTTCGCCCTCGTCGAATCAATAATCCTTTGAACATATCCTGTAGCCGGCATTGCGTTCGACTCGCCGCATTGGATGCCTCACATAATATGCGGCGTACATAAGGGTTACCTTTGCGGGTTTTGCCGGTTTTCTTCTTGCCCGCTGATTCATTATTGCCTGGGCTAACACCTGCCCAAGAAGCTAAACGTTCAGGCGTGCCAAAAGCGCTCATATCATCACCAATTTCCACCAACAACAAAGCGGCTCCGGTTTCATCCAGCCCGGGGATGGTTTGTAGACTCCGCAAAATAGCTTGATAAGGCGCAAGTCCTTGCAATAGCGCTTGACGGAAAGTCTCAATCCGGGCTTCAAGTTCGTCACTGTGCGCCATCAGTTCGGTGAGTACGAAATGATGAGAGGGGCTTAAGTCACCCGCTAACGCATCCTGAAGCTCTTCTTCGCCGGCTTTAAGACGGTTACTCGCATACTGGAACACCTGCTTCGGCGATTCTCCGGCTAACAGGCCTTTAATCATTGCCTTTGCTGATTTGCCATGTATATCACTGACCACAACCCCCAAGCGGATACCGCCATCGCTCAGGATTTTGTGCAGACGATTCTTTTCACCTGACAAAATTCCCGTGAGTTTTTACATCTGCCGGGCAATCAAGCGTAATTCCCGGAACACCGCCGGCGGCACAAAGCCACCCCGTAATAACCCATTCCGAGCCAGTATCGCTAACCATTGGGCATCGGCAAAACCGGTTTTGCGGCCTGGAACTTGTTTAACATGACGTGCATTCACAACCCAGATCATTAACCCCTGTTTTTCTAACGCGGCATAAGGGCTTTTCCAGTAAATTCCGGTACTTTCCATGACCACCAACTCCGGCTGGAAGGACGCCACCCAGGTTCCTTATCAAGGATGTCCTCCGTGTACAACAATTCGACATCGTCCCAATTGCGGTAAAGCGCCTGTACTTCCGGCGTTTTTCCATGGAATTTAAAGTAGATACGTTGACACTATATTTGTGGGCAAGGAACGTAAGTTTAATTGCCGTTTTTTAACTCTGGCCAATCATTATTTATTCGAACCGGTTGCCTGTACACCGGCTGCTGGCTGGGAGAAAGGCCGGGTTGAGAATCAGGTCGGCAATGTCCGTGAATGGTTATTTACGCCGCGAGCCCGGTTTGCTGATTTTAAGGAGTTGAATGCCTGGCTGGAAATGCGCTGTGAAAAGCTGGCTGGACGACAACATCCAAGTCAAAAGACACGCACCATCGCTGAATGTTTTAGCGACGAGCACCCCCTTGTTACGCCCAATAATGGTTCAGTTTGATGGTTACAAGGAGCACATGTTACGCGTTTCCAGTACTTGCCTGATTCGGCTGGATCACAATCACTACAGTGCGCCTGCGGCTTGGGTAGGTAAAGTCGTTTCGGTTAGAGTGACCGCAGATCGCCTGTGCCTCGTTGCCGATGGCGACATCATTGCTGAGCATACCCGTTATTTTGGCCGCGACAAATTCATCTTTAATTCCTGGCACACCTTGCCGGTACTGGAGAGAAAACCAGGTGCGTTAAGACATGGAGCCCCCTTTCAAGATTGGGATTTGCCCATATCGATACAAGTGGTTCGTGATCGGCTCATGAACCAGCCGAAAGGAGACAAAGCCATTGTTGACCTGCTATTAATGGCGAAAGAAGCTGACTTGGGGGCGATGGAAACGGCTTGCGAACTCACACTTGAGACGGGGACTATCAGCGCCAGTGTGGTCATCAATGAACTACGACGCCTCGCGCTGAGCCCACGGAGGACTGTAGTCGTTACGAGTGCTTAATGGGAGGCCGTTATGTCCATTGATAATCTAGCTCAACTGAAGGCCCTGAATTTGTTCGGCATGGCCGCGGCATTAGCGGAGATACAAGTCGAAGCACCCAGGCTGGCACTGACGCTAGACGGTTATTTACACCGGCTCATCGACGCTGAAATAGCTTATAGTCAGGCCCGCAGTCTTTGCTATCAGTTGAGTGCCGCAAAATTTCCGATGCATCGGGATTTGGTTGGCTTTGTCTGGCAGGAATCACCGCTAGCTCAAGCACAGATTCAGCAACTGGCCAGCGCCGCCTTTATGGAGGAAGCCCATAATCTTATCTTGGCCGGTGGCGCCGGTACCGGAAAGACATACTTGGCCACCGCCATCCACCAAGGTAAGCGCGTGCGTTGTTACAATGACGTCGATCTGGTTAATGAACTGGAAAGAGAAAAGCAGGCCGGTAAAACAGGGCGCATGGCACGCACGCTGATACAGGTTGAATGCGGTAATTGTCGATGAATCGGGTTATCTGCCGTTCCCTGAGTCCAATGGAGCCTTGCATTTTCACCTAATCAGCCAACTGTATGAAAAAACCTTGATCCTCATTACTGCCAACCTGAGCTTTGGTGAATGGGTGCAAGCATTCACCGATGGCAAGATGACTACGGCATTGTTAGATCGGATCACTCACCAATGTGACATTCTGGAAACGGGTAACGAATTCCTATCGACTTAAGCAGCGTAAAAAAGAGCTAAAAACGGAATAAATTTACTTATTTGCTGGACATTATTCGACGCTGTTTGACAGGGTAATACAGCTAACGCCTATTGCTGACTTAGAGTTGCGCCTTACCGAAGGTAACAATCTAGTCTAAGCACCCCCGCTTTCTCAAATACACGATCCGGTATTTGACTAGGCCATACATCCAACCAAAAATTGGAAGTACACGATTCAGTTTTCCGATAGTACGTAACAAGGGCTTTTTGTTACTATCAAAAAATTCTTGATAAAGAAATCTGTAATCGAAACCCAGTTTTTTCCATACCACCTTGTAGAGAGACGTGGGCACATAGTTGAGCGCTTCAACACAATAAAACGCGTTCATGTCTGCAGTTTCATCTGCAGATAAACCTTTTTGAAATTCGTTTCGTATGCCCAAAACAGCCCATAACTTGAACCACCAACGATGAGCTATAACACTACCGGATGGTACAAACATGTGGCTCTCTATTGGATTATATCTTCCCGGTATCAGATGGAATGCTATACCGTCAGGCTTTGTAACTCGATACAGTTCGAGGAAAATAGGTACTTGATCCATTACATGCTCAAATACCACATCAGACAGGATAAGATCAAAAGTGTTGTCATCGTACGGTAGATTATGCGATCCAAGTGGTGAGCCAATAGTAAACCGTGAACGATCTGTTGGATCACGTAGCTTTAAGTAGTCTTTTATATCGTATCCAACAGTTTCCGAATATCCCTGATCGAGCAACTCATAAACTGTGCCTCCCTCATCACAACCAAAATCAAGTATTTTGGTTGATTTTGGAATGGTTATCTGTCCCGAGAATCGGAGTAATACGGCTTAATGTTTCCGGCGTCATTATGAGTGCTCCATATTAATTTTCATTTTTTTACCTTTGTATGTTTAACTTGGCCGCTTCATGTTTTAGTTCACTCGTTAGCTTACGAGGTTGTAAGCCCTATATCGCAAATTTTCCACTCTCACTTAAATCAACGGATTAATCAAATTTTATTTCGTCGTAAGCTGTTTTTTCTTTATGGTGGATTGATATGCTCTAAATTCCTGACAACACCGCAATCCCCCGAAAAACTTTCTTGTAGCCGAATTGCTACGTATGGTGGCTTTACATTTGTTGAGAAACTTTAGCACTTAAAGTGTTGGCCATTTTTCATAAAAAATGCCGGAAGTAACTATAGAGCTAGCTTCCGGCATTTTGAATTGTTTCAGAGTCTCGTGAGCGACTCGCCCCTCCTTTGCACCCGTCTAAGGGAAGCGTGGCAGATGTCTAATCCTGATTTTCCGATCACCCACAAGGGTTCATTAGTGCGCTCCTGCCCCCAGTATAATTTTGGCTTTTAACGCAGCATCAGCCGCTTCAAGAGTTGCGGTATAAGTTATAAGATTACGTGGGAATGTTCCATGAAATTCTACTGTTGGTGTAATTCCTGAGCCTGATTTTCCTAAAAAGTTTCCTGATCCCGCTATACTCGCAGCAAGCCAATAACCAGTCCTAGGAGGATTGCCAACATCTTGTATAGCATGCGGTCTTGTCGCGCTAGTGTTTTCAAAGTAGTTGTTTTCAGCTAACAAATTAGCATAATTACTAGGCCCCATAGCCTGATCAGACCATGCATGAAGATAATTATTCCAGGCATGAACAACAATATCTTTACCATGTATACGTGGCATACGCGAAACAACAGACTCGAACCTGTTATGGTGAATACTAACACGCATAGGCGTTGATATTAAATCATTATTGGATTGAATGAGTATGGCTTTTATGTTTGGCGCTTTAAAATAATTCCAGCTTATGGTAATGCCCTTTGGTGCTAGCCCATCATAAGTAGTGCCTTGGTGGTTTACTGCTACGCCTTGACCTGTCGCGCCCTGACTGTTATTGTAGAAAGTGTTATGGTCAATCCAAACTCCCGATGAACCATAATCAACCAGAAGCGCATTTCTATCAGGGGTGGTATTGGCAAACGTCAAGTTGCGTATGATTATGTTATTTATTGGAGTCCCGTTGCTTTTAAATACACTTAGCGACATTCCTGAGATAGTGATGTTAGCACCTTTCCCATCAATAGTCATGTTTGGGTAGTTAACATAGACTACATAGGGACCTGTCCAATTGATTGTACAAGTCATCCCTTGTTTAAATGTTATGGTTCGAGTAGCATTAACCGCTATTGCCGCTTTTAATGATCCGGCACTTGAATCCCCATTGCAATTAGTTACAACGATGTTTTGTCCCCCAGCACCTCCGGTTACTTTTGCCACGGCTGCAAAGCCCTGTATCACTGAGTCGCTAGGCGGGGGTGGGGGTGGGGGTGGGGGTGGGGTAGTAGTAGTTGTTGTTGCTGATACAGCGGTTGATTTTCCTGAGTTATTACCTGCGGCATCATAGGCTGCCACGGTATAACTGTAAGTTGTACCCGCAGCCAAACCCGTATTTGAATAGCTCGTTGTGACAGATGTCGCTATCTGAGTTCCGTTACGGAAAATTTTATAACCAGTTACTCCGACATTATCGGTGCTGGCCGCCCAGGATAAATTGATTTGCGAGGAAGATGCGGTCTTTGCTACAAGGCCATTCGGCACTGTCGGTGCTTGGGTGTCAATATCAGTAACAGTTTTAGACAGTGTGTTGTTGGTTTCATTTAACTCAGCAAAGCGATTGACATCATCGACCCAAGCTGTAACCGTGTGGGTGCCGGTCGGAATGACATAGGATCCACCATTGGTGCCGATAGTGAAGGATGCTCCGGTAGCCAAGGGCCCCATTACGGAACCCCAGGTTTTATAGGTACCATCCACCGAATATCTTACGCCGACAACTACGCCTGCCGGTGTCGCTGCGGTACCCTGGTTTTTTACCGTACTCGTGAAGATGCCATTGGCATAAGAGAGCGAAGTGACAATGACGTCGGGAGCAACGATAGCCATCGGAGCAACGATAGCCGAAGAACCAACCGTAACCGTAGGTGAAGCGATCGTGAATTTGTCCGCAACGCTGCCTTTCTTGCAGTTCACATCATTTTTTCCTCCACCTGCGGGACCACAAATAAATGACCCTTCTATACCTGATCCGGTAAAACGTAATTTCAAGGCGCCCAGATGCATGGCACGAAAGGCAGACCAGTCAGGTTTTGCGCAGGTTAACCACAAACAGGTGCCATCCTGGGTAAGATTTGCACCGCCCGTACCGACAGTGATGTGCGTTACACCATGCTGCGGGCTACTGCGCTCGTAATTATTACTATGGCCATTGATATTTAACGTGTACTTGCTATAAGTGTCCCCTAATTTGTCCAGCATGCCCTTAAGGGTAGCCGAGCCACTATAATGGCCGGATGAATAGGCGGGTCGATGCCCGAAAGTAGCGATAAATTTGATGTTCGGATCAGCCTGCGCCTGCGCCATGAGATCACCTGCGGCGGTATTCCAAGCAGGCCATGCGCCAGACCAGGGCTCCGGTAAGGTAATAAAGCGGGTATTCCCATAATCAAACCAATACCAGTCTTTGCCTCCCGCTAAGGGAGAAACGGGGGATGTTTGCGCATTAGGCACATTAAAGCGGCCTTTATAGTTTTTAAAACTATCCGTGCTGGAACTGATCCACTCCAGATCGCCCCATACTGGCAGGTAGGCGGCCACTTTAGACCATGCCATCACATCGTTGAAGTGTTGATCAATGGTAGCGGCTCCATTGATGCTGCCGAGCGAAAGATCGCCTAATCCGACCACAAAGGCAGGCAGGTCATTGGCAATAATATCCTGAACTGCACCGGTGTTGAAGTAAGTCGAACTACTGCCCATATTACCCAAGGCATAAACGTTAAAATTGTTACTGCCCGGAGCTGGAGGCGTACGAAAGGTCTTTTCAGGCTCGGTGCCTATTTTGTAATAATAAAGGGTATTTGCTGACAAACCGGTCAGCTTTGCTTCCCAGAAAGGACCACTCGATGATATAGGCGCCGGATTAGGCGTCGTTGCAGTTACCTGCGTATAAACGCCGGAAGCAAGTCCATAGCCAATTGTATTTTCTGTAGTTGTTCCTCTCCAGTTAAAAGCGACCGAATTCTGGCCCGTAAAGGTCCAGTGAATTTCATCAGCGGCGAATGCCATACTGGCTGTTAAAAACGCCATGATCAGGGGTATAAAGCTAATCTTTTTCATGACACCACCCCCGTTTTTACAGCTGTGGCTGGGCATTCGCCCCATGAAAATTGCTGTCTGATTTTAGTGTTAGTGCCTTCTACTGCTGGCAATTGACTTTTCTCAATAACGGAAAAATTAACGTTTTCCTGAACGGGGATGCCAGTCGCGTTGTTACAGTTTTGAAGGCTGATTTCAAAACCCATCGCACCTACATTACGAATACCTACCACATAAGTGTTACGTGCGTTGGCGACCGATCCTTCAACTACCACGATTGGATCTATATAAGTCTTACTGAATTCAATTCGTGTCCAGTGCGTATCCGCCATTACGCCCCCTAATTCCTGGGCGTTTGATTTAGCAACTTCTTGTAAATATGAAGTAACTGCGTTTGTTTCTGCATGGGCAAAATAAGGGTTACTTATTAGCCACAAAGCTAAAACAGTTAATAAAACGATCCGCATAAAGCCGGTAATTGGACTGTACGAGGGATCGATGGATTGGCATTGATTCAAAGCGCTCGAATTACGAGCTCGCTTTAGATTCAACGATTTTTGGGTGTTAGTTTTCACAACTCTTCTCCTAAATAAATTAGGTCTGAGGAGTTCCTTGATGAGTGTATTACTATCAGCAGGCAATAACGATTATGACTTCTACAAAATCAATAAAGCTCCCATCGTCCTCTGGACGAAAGGCTGCATAAGAATTAACTTATATATCTCATGCCAACCTTCAAACTGAGGAGAAGGGAATTTATAGAAGCTCCCAAAACTACCCTCTGATTCTGGCAATCCCACTGTCATAGGAAAGATCCTTTAGACTGGAAATTTTGCGTCACCACCTTTCGATGGTTTTGCCTTTTTCAGATAAATTTGTTTTATATCAGACCCTCGGACGCAGTGAGTCAGCGACATCTGCATTTCCTGTAACTGATTAAAAACTGATCAAGCCTTCTTAATATACAAATTAGGCTTATGCCAGAGTATAGAACACTTTTAAAACTTAAATAGAGTAAGGATTAAATATAATGTTTGACATATTCACATTATTTAAAAGATGCAATTTATCCAGCCGATAATAGCGGGCCATGTTATAATTTGCCAATTGATAATAAAGCTAGTTTTTGTATTTTTTGACTCAGATAGCCGCCCATTATTTGCTTTGGATGCCAACGAAGCCCGTTCGGACCTGGAACGTTTTTATTTGGTTCGTGATCATCTGCCGGACCGTGATATGATCGCAACTCTGGAAGCTAAACATGGTCTGGTTCGTGATGACTACCCGCTGATTCCTTTACATTTCGCGGTCAACTTTTCGGTTTTTTTTAAACAATTTTTTTGAAAAATTGTGCGTTTTGTTTAGCACTAATTAATTCTGGACAGTTGTGCCAATCACGCGATATTCTCTAAATCGTCAAATATTTAATACTTGCTGAATGGGTGTGTCATGAAACTTACTCCTGCCTTATTGCCGTCTCTGATAGAGGCTATAGACGATGTGATCGAAAAAAACGCAGAAGAAGTGACTGCTTTGGATCAAGCCATTGGCGACGGCGACCATGTCATTAATTTACAACGTGGCATTAATGCGCTCATGGCGCAACGTGACGAATTAAGTCAAATGGACTGGGTGTTGGCCTGGCAGAAAATCGGCATGACTTTAATGTCATCAATTGGCGGCGCGTCCGGTTCGTTGTACGGAACATTGTTTATCGCTTTAAGTAAAGCGGCGCGTGAACAACCGTTGGATCAGCAAAGCTTTGCCGATATTTTTTCCAAAGGGGTGGATGCTGTTAAGCAAAGGGGCAAGGCGGAGGCAGGGGAAAAAACCATGCTCGATGTTTACATTCCCGTGGCCGAGTACTTGCGGACAGCAGCAGCGAATTCCGTTGCTTTCCCCGAAGTTTTGGCAACTGTCCCGCAGGTTGCCATAGAGGGCATGGAGTCAACCCGCGATATGGTGGCTACCAAGGGCCGCGCTTCTTTTCTGGAAGAGCGCTCCCGTGGTCACGTTGATGCAGGCGCTAAAACCGGTCAATTAATGATTTGCGCCATCGTTGATATTCTGTCTAAACAACTAACAACCCCAGCGTAAGGCCGCTGTATGCACAGGAGCATCCCATAGTTCCAGCAGTTCATCGTCAAGCAGGCTCAAGGTTATTGAACAGCCCGCCATATCGATTGACGTGGTGTAGTTGCCAACCAGTGAGCGGGCGATAGTGATGCCGCGTTTTTCCCAGAACTGCGCAGCCAGATAATAAATCAAATATAACTCCATCAATGGCGTTGCGCCGAATCCGTTAACATGCAGCAACACTGGCTGGCCTTTTTTCGGTTTTAACTCATCATCGATAAGGCTGGCCAAGTGGTCCACAATTTCGGTGGCGGGGGTTAAAGGCAAGGTTTCACGCCCACGCTCGCCATGAATGCCCACACCCATTTCCATCTCGGTGTCGCTGATGTCGAAAGTGGGTTTTCCCAAGGCGGGTACGGTGCAACTGCTCAGGGCGACTCCCATTGAGGCGGTGGCCTGATTAACTTTGTTACCTAATTGTTTGCAGCTTGCTAAATCGGCACCTTTCTCCGCTGCCGCGCCGACAATTTTTTCTACAATTAACGTGCCCGCAACTCCGCGTCGCCCCGTGCTATGCGCTTTCGGCAAGGAAACGTCATCGCTCACCAGGACTGTCGCATTGGGGCAATCCAGCATCTCGGCGGCGATTTCAAAATTCATCACGTCACCGGCATAATTCTTGACGATGAATAATACGCCGCCGCCATTTTCGACCGCTTGCGCGGCGGCCAGCATTTGGTCGGGGGTAGGAGAGGTAAATATCTGACCAGGACAAGCTGCATCCAGCATGCCCGAGCCGACAAAGCCTGTGTGCAAGGGTTCATGCCCCGAACCGCCGCCGGAAATTAAAGCGACCTTGCCATGCATAGTGGTGTTAATACGTTTGACAAAGTGCGGTTGGTCGTTGAGTTGGATAATATCGGCATGGGCTTTGGCAAAGCCGAGCAGGCTTTCGTCAAGCAGCGTATCGATGGAATTGATGAATTTTTTCATGGCGGCTCCGAATATTGCTGGTGTAATGCGTTATGTGAATCCATTATTTGTGGGCGACGCTCCCACAATGCGAGTAATTCAGCCAGAGGGCTGAGCGATAGTTACGATATAACCTGATTTCGCAAGGCTTGCGTTACGGCGCGAAGATCCGGCATGACCCAGGTAGGCTGATATTCCGATGCTTGTAAATCATCTTCAGAAGATATCCCCGTCAATACCATGATACTGCGAATGCCCGTGCGGATCGCGCCGAGGATGTCGGTCTCCAAACGGTCGCCGATGGCGACGGTTTCATCGGGTTCGGCGCCCAGCAAGGCGAGAGCCTGTTGATAGATAATGGGTTCCGGTTTGCCGATAATAGTCGGTGCTACGCCAGTGGCAACCTCAAGGGCCGCCAGTATTGCGCCATTGCCGTGGGTTATACCATGTTCTGTTGGTAGTGTCGTGTCGGCATTAGTGCCAATGAATTTTGCACCAGCACGAATATTCAGTGTGGCTGTTGCCAGCTTATCCCAGGTCAGGGTTTCATCTTTGCCGCAGACGACAATATCTGCGCCTTTTTTGACGGAGTCATTGCTTTTTTTGACGGAGTCATTGCTTTTTTTGACTTCATAAAGGCCTGTTAGCGTAAAACCACGATCAATAAGCGGTTGCGTAGCTCCGTCCACTCCGATAACAAACACACGGGTTTCAGCCGGATTCACCTGTTCACTCAGGTATAGAGCAGTGGCAATGCCTGAGGTAAGAATTTGGTTTCGAGCCACTGTCACGCCCATTTGCGCCAGCTTGCTTACATATTGTTCCGGCGTTAAGCTGGCATTGTTGGTCGCCAGAATAAAGCGGATTTGCAGGTCACTTAGCGTTTGAAAAAAATCTGTCAAACCTGGTATTGGGTGCGTGCCATGCCATAAAACACCATCCATATCGATGATGAGCGCGCGAATATTGGTAAAAGGTTGCATAGTAGTTTTTCTCAAAAATAGCTTATTTTTGTTGTGTGTCCGAATGATTGCGCTGATTAGGATAGCCTCCTAATTATTCGGAAACCGGTTTCATGGATTCAGAGGCATTTGCGCGGTAACGCTTGCCAGATTCACTGGAAAAAAAGCAGTATAGACAGGAAATTCAACTACACCAACTTAACGGTCATGTAGATGCTTTTATCACTCCGTAAAATGTCAAGGTGGTCATAATACGGTCTGTTAATTGAGAATTCTCATTTCGTTAAAATAGCCTGCAGGGTTGTCGTGTGTCAACACCAAAAAGAAGCATGACTGATTTTAATCAATATCCTGGACAATGGACAAGCCACAGAATGGCAGAGTCAGGTGGTGCACAATATAATCTTTTCCAATAGAGTTCATTAATTAATTGATTGTAATCTGTTGCTCACTCAAAGAGCGCCAGCGGTTTACTATCATACAAAACAACTCTGCGGTCATTTCAGCATCATATAACGCCGAATGCGCTTTGTCGTTGTCCCATTCCAGACCCGCAGTCTGGGCAATTTTTGCCAGTACCGTCTGTTGATAAGCTAATCCCCCAAGTGTGGCTGTATCGAAGGTGCTGAACGGATGGAAAGGGCTGCGTTTTATTTGAGTCCGCTGGATGGCGGCATTTAAGAAGCCGATGTCAAATGCGGGATTATGGCCCACCAGAATCGCCCGTGTGCAATTGTTGCGCTTTACGGCATGTCTAATGGGTTTAAAGAGCATGTCCAGTGCATCTTTTTCATCAATGGCCATGCGGAAAGGATGGTGAGGATCGATACCGTTGAACTTGAGGGCGGCAGCATCCAGTTCGGCATTTTTAAAGGGGACAACATGGGTTGTATAACGTTCGGTGATTTCCAAATCATGGTTACTGTTAAACTCAACAATAACGGCAGCAATTTCCAGTAAGGCATTTTTTTTGGGGTTAAACCCGGATGTTTCAATGTCGACGATTACAGGGAGGTAGCCTCTAAAGCGTTGAGCTAAAGGAATTGCAGGTGTTTCCATTATGTCGGGTTCAATCCAAAGGTGTCGAAAAATAAATCATGTTACGCCATCTTGGGCGTAGAGACGCAATATTTTGCGTCTCTACAGCATTTTCCAACTTAGCTCTTCACCCGCTTTGAGCGGCGTGATGGTATTGCCGGTTTCCCCGTAACTGGATGGAATTTTCCAGGTGGTTTTTTCTAATGTAACGGTGCCTGAATTTCGGGGTAAGCGGTAAAAATCAGCGCCATAAAAACTGGCGAAGCCTTCCAGTTTGTCCAATGCGCCTGCCCGTTCAAATGCTTCCGCATAAAGTTCCAATGCGGCGTGAGCGCTGTAACAGCCTGCGCAACCACACGCGGATTCTTTTAATGACGTCAGGTGCGGCGCGCTGTCTGTACCTAAAAAGAATTTTGAGTTGCCACTGGTCGCGGCTCTAACCAAGGCCAGGCGGTGCGGTTCGCGCTTAAGTATCGGCAAGCAATAATAATGGGGTCGTATACCGCCTGCGAGTATGGCATTGCGGTTAAACAGGAGATGCTGGGGCGTGATGGTGGCGGCAATATTGGCTCCGGCCGCTTGCACAAACTGAACGGCTTCTGAGGTGGTGACATGTTCGACCACAATCCGTAAGGCGGGGAATTTATCCGCAATATCGGACAATGTGGTGTCAACAAACACGCGTTCACGGTCAAAGATATCATAGTGTTCGCCGGTAACTTCCCCATGAATCAGTAAGGGAATGTCCTGCTTTTCCATCGCCGCCAGTAGAAAATAAATAGCTTTTATATCGGAAACGCCAGAATCCGAATGGGTTGTAGCGCCCGCCGGATACAACTTAAACGCATGGATATGATCAGACTCGGCTGCTTTTTTGATTTCAGCCACTGTAGTTGAACCCGTCAAATACAGCGTCATCAAGGGTGTAAAATCCACATCGGCAGGCACCGCTTGCAAAATCTCTTCCCGGTACAACAGCGCTTGAGCCACGGTAGTCACGGGAGGCTTAAGATTAGGCATGATAATGGCGCGTGCAAATTGGCGGGAAGTATGCGGCAACACGGTTTTTAAAACAGCGCCGTTTCGCACATGCAGGTGCCAGTCATCGGGGCGGGTTATGGTTAATAATTTCATTGTTGGCGGTGAATCTGTAAAATGGACGGTTATTCTATAGTAAGCACTTGGAAAAGCTAAATTCAGTCCCTATTGTAGTTATTATTTTTTGTTATCGGAGTGGTTAATGCCAATTTACGAATATCAATGCCAATCTTGTGGTCATGAACACGAAGCGTTACAAAAACTGGGCGCTGACCCCATACTTATCTGCCCGGCTTGCACGAAGCCTGAGCTAATGAAAAAAATCTCTGCCGCCGGATTCCGGTTAAAAGGCAGTGGCTGGTACGAAACCGACTTTAAGAGCGGAGCCAAGAAAAATGTTGCAGGCGAAGCCTCGCCAACTCCGGTTAGCACTGCTCCAAAAGCCAGCAGTTGTCCTGCTGACGGCTGTAAAAGCAGTTAATGAAGCCGTCGCAAGACCAAATCAGCTCTTGATTTTGCCTTGCGCTTGGCGTTTTTTGTCTCACAATAAACAACTTTTTTAAAATACACAGGGAAAATCTATGCGTACTCACAAGTGCGGAGAATTAAATACACAACAGCTAGGCGAAACCGTTTCAATCTGCGGTTGGGTGCATAGACGACGCGACCACGGCGGTGTAATTTTTATCGATCTTAGAGACCGTGCCGGTTTGGTGCAAGTCGTGGTTGATCCCGACGTAGCCGAAACTTTTGCTATTGCAGAACATGTCCGCAGTGAATATGTATTAAAAGTAACGGGCCTTGTCCGTGACCGTCCGGCAGGAACAATCAACGCCAACATGCACTCCGGCGCGATTGAAATACTGGCCAAGGCTATTGAGGTACTGAACGAATCCGAAACCCCGCCGTTTCCGGTTGAAAGCGATATAGAAGTCAACGAAGAGCTGCGTTTGCGTTATCGTTATATTGATTTGCGCCGGACGGCGATGCAGGAAAAAATGAAAGTCCGCCGGGATGTCACGCGGGTTTTAAGAAACTTCCTGGATGATAACGAGTTTTTTGAAATAGAAACGCCTTATTTGACCAAAGCCACGCCCGAAGGCGCCCGTGATTACATCGTCCCCAGCCGTACTCATGAAAACGCTTTCTTTGCCCTGCCGCAATCGCCCCAACTTTATAAACAAATGTTGATGATTGCAGGCATGGATAGATATTACCAGGTCGTGCGTTGTTTCCGCGACGAAGATTTGCGTGCTGACAGACAGCCCGAATTTACTCAATTGGATATAGAAACCTCCTTCATGGATGAAAACGAAATCATGGAAGTCATGGAAGAAATGATTCGTCAATTATTCGCGAAAGTGATTAATGTCGAGCTGGACGCCAAATTTCCACGTATGAGTTACCAGGAAGCCGTGTCGCGCTACGGTATTGACCGCCCTGATTTGCGGATTCCGCTGGAGCTGGTCGATATTGCCGAGGATATGAAAGAAGTCGATTTTAAAGTTTTCTCAGCGCCCGCGAATGATCCGAAAGGTCGCGTAGTGGCCATGCGTGTGCCAAATGCGGGTGATTTAAGCCGTAAAGACATTGATGACCTTACCAAGTTTGTAAGTATTTATGGCGCGAAGGGCTTGGCTTATATTAAGGTCAATGACCTGACTGCCGGACTTGAGGGCTTGCAATCCCCAATCGTTAAGTTTGCCCCCAAAGCAGTTTGGGACAGCGTGCTGACTAAAACCGGCGCACAAAACGGAGATTTGCTATTCTTTGGCGCGGACAAGGCCAGTATCGTTAATGAGGCAATGGGTGCATTGCGTGTTAAGTTGGGGCACGACCTTAACTTGCTGTCCGGTGAATGGAAGCCTGTTTGGGTGGTTGATTTCCCGATGTTTGACTGGGACGAGAAAAGCGGCCGCTTTAATGCCATTCATCATCCTTTCACCGCGCCCAGTTGTTCGGTCGAAGACTTGGTGGCCAATCCCGGGGCTGCGTTATCACGCGCTTACGACTTGGTCTTGAACGGCACGGAAGTAGGCGGAGGCTCAATCCGTATCAACCGCACGTCCATGCAACAAACCGTGTTTGGAATTTTAGGCATTGGCGAAGAAGAAGCCAGAGAAAAATTCGGCTTCCTGTTGGATGCTCTGAAATACGGCGCACCTCCGCATGGTGGCTTGGCGTTTGGCTTGGATCGTTTGGTTATGTTGATGACAGGTTCAACGTCTATTCGTGATGTGATAGCCTTCCCCAAAACCCAATCAGCCGCCTGTCCATTGGTCAGTGCGCCTGCAGTTGTTACCGATGAGCAATTGAAAGAGCTGGGGATTCGGTTGATTAAACCCGCAGGGAAAGAGAAGGTTAAGCAGGATTAAATGTGTAGCATGTTGTGATACGGCTATCGCCTAACCCGACGACTAACATGCAGGTAAGAATAAAGTAAAATTGGAATTATGGCGATAAAAAAAACGGGCATAGAAAAAACAGCCAAGAATTTATCGGCCAATCCAAAAAAAATGAGTTCTTTTTTTGCATGGGATGGCGATACACTGATTCTGAATGTGCTGGGTACGCCCGGCGCAAAACAGGATGCAATTGGTAAGGTTAAGGGTAACCAACTCAAAATCAGTGTTACAGAAGCGCCGCGTGCTGGCAGGGCAACTGATCACATGGTGCGCTTTTTAGCCAAGGAGTTTGACGTTGCTGTAGCTGATATTGCCGTTGTCTTTGGGCGCATGAATATCAACAAGCAATTGCGTATCAAGGCACCCAAAAAATTGCCACCGGTTATTGCACGTCTAACGTCATGAACACGTTAAACGACCAATTTATGGGGCATTCACAGGCAAATATATTGCCTTGGATTTGAATGTGGCAGAAACTTAAACCTCCAGACCTTTTAATGCCTGTCAATAATGGTAAAAATATGACTTCAACACCCTTCCCCATTCAAGATTACGCATTGCTCGATGATGAAGAATGCGATGCCCGCATTATTGCCGCCAAAGCCAAACTGGGCAGGCGTTGTGTAATACTCGGACACCACTATCAACGCGATGAAGTTTTTAAACATGCCGATTTCACTGGAGATTCCTTAAAATTGTCCAGAGATGCCGCGCAATCGGAGGCTGAATACATCGTGTTTTGCGGCGTGCATTTCATGGCGGAAGTCGCCGATATATTGTCTCGTCCGGAACAAATAGCCATCTTGCCTGATTTGGCGGCGGGCTGCTCAATGGCGGACATGGCGAATTTGATAAAGGTTCAGAAATGCTGGCAGGAATTGGCACAAATCATCGATGTTGAAAATGAAGTGACACCTGTCACTTACATCAATTCTGCCGCCGATTTGAAAGCGTTTTGCGGCAAGCATGATGGTATAGTCTGTACTTCATCCAATGCTCAAAAAATACTGGAATGGAGTTTCGCCAAGCGATCGAAGGTGCTGTTTTTTCCGGACCAGCATTTAGGGCGTAATACCGGTTACCGCATGGGGATTCCTCTGGAAGAGATGGTTACCTGGGATTTTAATAAACCCATGGGCGGCTTGACTCAAGAACAAATCCGCAATGCCAAAATCATTCTCTGGAACGGCTATTGTTCCGTCCACCAAGTTTTTAAGCCCGAACAGATAGATAATTTTCTTGAACGTTACCCGGAAACCAAAGTAATTTCACACCCGGAAGCCTGTTTTGAAGTGTGTGAAAAAGCCGATTATGTTGGATCAACTGAATATATTCTAAAAACCGTTCGTGAAGCCGAACCCAATACTCGCTGGCTTGTTGCGACGGAATTAAATTTGGTCAATCGCTTGCATGAAGAATGCAAAGCTCAGGGCAAAAATGTCCATTTTATGTCGCCGACACTGTGCATGTGTTCAACCATGTTCAGAACCGACCCACAGCATTTGGCTTGGGTACTGGAAAATCTGGCGGCGGGACAGGTGATTAATCAGATTTCAGTGCCTGTTGAAGAGGCAAGACTGGCCAAGCGGGCATTGGATAATATGTTGGCGATTAATTAGGCAATTAAAAAGGTATCAAACAGGCATTATTAGATCGTTTATAAGTTTGATTTTTCATCATATAGTGGTGAGCATCAATGGCACAGACGACAAAATCGGAGAATGTTCCGAAACTCATGCAGGAAAAATATTGGGCGGTCGTTGAATCTAGGGACAATCTAAACGAGGAATATGCCCAATTGATACGTTATGGGGTTGCCGCACTCTGCAGAAATCGTCCCTCTCCAATGGCAACTCGGAAAGCAAGCACCTGGGCATGAGGGATAACCCATGCAATTGGATCCGTGAATTTTGTATTTGATAAAAGCCAGGCGCCTCATATTAAAACCGGTGAGTTGTATAAAAAATTCGGCGTAAGTGAAAGCACGGGACAGGCAAAATCAAAAGCCGTTCGTGATATGTTGGGGATGTATCAAATGGATCCGAATTGGTCATTACCCAGCAGGCTACAAAGCAACCCGATGGCCTGGATGCTATTGGTCAACGGTATGCTGGTGGATGTTCGACGCATGCCAAGAGAAGTGCAAGAAATAGCTTTTGAAAAAGGACTTATGCCATATATACCAGATGATAGAAAATAACTGTATGATTTCTCTAATACTGTTTGCGGATCAATACCGCCATTAAAAACTTGTAAGCTAAAATCAGCGTTCGTTAATGTCTCTGAAATTGCTTGAGCTAAACATTTTAATGAACAAATATAAAAAAACAGACGGTTTCGTTAAAAAATTTATTCAGGTTGTTGGTTTAGGCATTGCCTTGCTTGTTATGTCACTTTTAGCAAGCGGCATTTTCTTTACAGGCTTGGTTGCGCACAGTGCGGGTGGCGCTCTCAATCCAACTGTCCACAAGTGACTTTAGCCGCCTAACAGGCCTGAGCTCAAAGATATTCATGAGATCTATCCTTCTGTATATAGCGTGATTGAACCCGTTTTTGCCCATTGGGTGGTAAAAAATAACCGTTTTCTTCAAATTTAGCATGTATCGAAAGAGGGGCTTTTGCAAGGGTGTTCTGTACCAGGTTGACATAAATTGGAATGACGCCAAAAGCCTTTCTTAACCAGCCCGTTAAGCCTGAGTGGTTTATTCACAATCGGTCTGTTAATTCTTTAACTTAAGCTTAAAACAATCTTTATCTGATTAGGAGCATTTAAGATGCAAGAAATATTAATCGGTGGCCATGACGGCACTCAAGTCATTATGGATGCAGCCATGGGCAATCGGCATGGAATGATATCAGGCGCGACTGGAACGGGTAAAACGATTACCCTGCAAATTTTGGCAGAGGGTTTTTCAAAAATAGGTGTCCCTGTATTTTTAGCCGATATCAAAGGCGATTTGTCGGGAATAACTATACCTGGACAGCCACATGAGAAGATTTCCGAGCGTGTTCAACAGATTGGCATCACTAATTTTCAGCATCACGGTAATCCCTCTGTTTTCTGGGATATTTTTGGGAAAACCGGACATCCAGTACGCACTACCATTTCAGAAATGGGGCCTTTGTTGCTCAGCAATCTGCTGGAATTGAACGATACACAAACGGGCGTTCTTTACAGTTGTTTTAAGATTGCTGATGAAAACGGCTTATTGCTGTTGGATTTAAAAGATTTACGCGCCATGTTGCAGTGGATGGGCGATGATTCTAAAGCATTGCAGGCAGAGTATGGCAATATTGCTGGTGCGAGTCTTGGCGCAATCCAAAGACAATTATTGGTGCTCGAAGAGCAGGGTGCGGAACACTTTTTTGGAGAACCTGCCATTCAACTTGAAGATTTCCGCAAGACTGATTTTTCAGGTAATGGGGTAATCAGTATTCTTGATGCGACCGAATTGACTACAAAATCACCGCGCTTATATGCCACTTTTTTACTCTGGTTGCTATCCGATTTATTCGAAACCTTGCCTGAAGTCGGTGATGCCGATCGCCCCAAGCTGGTGTTGTTTTTTGATGAAGCGCATCTGCTTTTTGATCAGGCACCCAAGGTGTTAGTGGACAAAATAGAGCAAATCGTCAGATTGATCCGCTCCAAAGGGGTTGGCGTGTATTTCATAAGCCAGAGTCCGCTGGATATCCCGGAAAATATTCTGGGTCAGTTGGGCCTGAAAATTCAACATGCCTTAAGGGCTTACACCCCCAAAGATCAACAAGTAGTCAAAAGTGTTGCCTCGACTTTCCGTAGTAATCCAAAAATAAATACAGAAGCCGCTATCCAGGAATTGAAGACGGGGGAAGCTTTAGTTTCCGTGCTGCACAAGGATGGCAGCCCCGCGCCGGTTCAACGGGTTTTCATTTGCCCGCCTGAGTCTCAGATTGGCCCGGTCACCCCGCAACAACGCGATGAAATTATACGGCGATCACCTTTTAACGGACGATATGAGCAAGAAGTGGATCGGGAATCTGCCTATGAATTGCTCAAGAAAAAGACTGAAAATCAGGCCGACGAGCACCAGATAGAAAAATATAACAGTAAAGCAAGTAACCGGCAAAGTGTTGGTGAAACATTGTTAAAGAGCATGGCCCGCGCTGCAGGAAGTGCGGTAGGGCGGCAGCTTATCCGGGGTATTATGGGATCGTTATTGGGCGGTTCCCGAAAATAATAGAATTTCCGCGAATGCTTAAATATCTACGGTAGCTCAGTTGCTGGAGGCTACCGCAACAGTGGCATAACGCACACGGACAGATTCGAAGAAAGTCTTGCTATTGACGGAAACCTGAGAAAAATGCGACTGAAAAGGAGGGCCGTCAAACCCACATCATCAGCACCACCGGCCATCTGTCCAAAGCCTTCTACATCCAAAAAAGCCGATACTCTGCCCCTAGCAGGCGATAACGGACTACAAAAACAAACCAAAAATTACAGGAATATTATGGTATCGTTATACCCTTGAGTAGCGTAAAGGCTATAACCGAGTACCATGCCGGACAAATATATCGAATAAGGATAGATTGTGTGAGCGTAGCGAACCACAATCTTATCCGGTTGTTGGACGAGCCCGGCAGTACTTGTGAGGCTTAATAGATAAGCAAATATCTTTTTGGATAGAAGAGAAATAAGAACT
>JAQTPT010000008.1 GCA_028712795.1 Methylococcales bacterium | reverse complement strand
TTCAGGTACCCAGTGAATCCATCTTTCGTGATGTGCTTATCCGCGTGGAACCGGAGCAACTCGATCTGGCCCTGCAACAGTGGCATGCCGTTCATGGACAGGACGACGAAAGCCTTGCCATAGACGGTAAAACCATGAAGAACGCGATAGATAAGGAGGGCCGTCAAACCCACATCATGAGCGCCGTTGGCCATCAGACCAAGGCCTGCTACACCCAAAAAAAGTCGGTACTCTGCCCGTAGCAGGCGGTAGCGAGGAACAAAAACAAACCAACGAAATCGGCATGGTCATTCCGCTACTGGATGCCATCGCTATCCAGGGCAAGACCATCACCGTCGACGCATTACTGACCCAGCGCAAATTCGCTGACTATGTGGTCAATCGCGAGACCGAGTATCACTTCACCGTCAAAAATAACCAGCCCACGTTACGCCAGGATAGTGCCCTTTTCTTCGAGAACCGGCAAGAGCCGGACTTCACCGACATCGCCCCACCCGATCACGGTCGCATCGAAACCCGCAAAATCTGGACAACCACAGCGCTCAACTCGTACCTGGATTTCCCCCATGTCGGCAAAGCCTTCGTGATTGAACGGGAGTCCATTGAAAAGAAAACCGGTGAACACTCTCACGAAGTCGTTTACGGAGTGACCAGTTGCACGCCCGAAAAGGCCAATGCCGCAAAAGTCCTTAAGACGAACCGTGAGTGTCAATCAGCGTTGAAAAGTATCCACCTAACAGCGTCGAATAATGTCCAGCAAGTTTGTAAGGTTATTCTGTTTTTAGCTCCTTTTTACGCTGCTTAAGTCGATAGGAATCATTACCTGTTTCCAAAATATCACAGTGGTGAGTGATCCGATCTAACGAGTAAGGATAGATTGTGGTTCGCTACGCTCACACAATCTATCCTTATTCGTTGGGGTTTGCTTTACCTTGGCCCAACGTGTTATGAAGTTAGATTGCCATCCAACGCTGCCTGGAGTCTGGCTTCTCCCTCCTTGGAAAGGGATGTTTTGAGGATTGTTCCGCCAGTTCCCTTTAACTCCTCAAGTACTTTATCGGGCCCAGATGTTTCACTTCTCAGCAGAACGAACAGTGACGAACTATTGGGCGTCATAGTGGCTGCCGGTTCCTTCATGAACTGGTCAGAGATACCAACATCGGTAAGGCTGCCTGAAACCGCGCCTGCTGATGCGCCCACGGCAAAGCCCAGTAGCGGATTCAGAGGAACAGCATGCCAATCAGTACGCCCAACATACCCCCGTTCATCGCGCCAGTAGTTAGTGCTTACAAATTCAGATAACTAAACGGCATACCCTAAATCCCAAAACCGCTATGCTATATTCTTACAAAGTAAAACGAAGATAAAGGCGGGTATTTCACAGCACCAACTTAGTCTGCCGACCTCCTTAGTTACGCGCTCTATTGAGCGTCACCCGAGACAGGTGCGAACACTCTTGCCATGTAAGCCGACAGATCCCCCGCAACTTCCTCGTGCGAATCCGGCACAATACCCGCAAGCGTCTTTGCCAGTTGCTTTTTGAACCCGATTTGCATTGCGCGTGAAATCTGGATGCGTTGCGCCTGAGGCGACCCCGCGCCGTGCAAGGATTCAGTGAGGTACCCGACTGCGTTGCGGCCCAAAGTCATGTTCTCAATCAGGCGAAGGATGCGCATCCGGTCTTCTGTAGATATTTCCGCCCTGCCTTTTAAATATTTTTCAATTAGCGGCCCCAATTCAGGGTGCCGGAATTCTTTTTCCGACGGCATGGTGACCACCAGGCCACCGGCAAGATCTTGAGCCAGACGGCCGATTTCGTAGGGGAGCTTAGTGACATGATGCTTGCAAACGTTGGCCAGCATCTCGTCAGGCAGATATACGCCCGATTTCATTGGCTCACCCTGGTAGCTTGCGGCCACCCCTGTGCCATAGATCGTTTCATTCAGGTGTGTCATCTCGACGAGCTTGTCGCGAATGTGCGAGACCTTCTCAACGCCGTTATAATCCGCGACAGTGGCGGCAGCTCCGATCAGCACATCCCCAACGCCTGTTTTGCAAACATAGCTGCGTCTGTGATAACAGGTGAACCTTTCCACCAACATTGAGGCGAATTCGCTTTCGCCGTCCATAAACACCCGTTCCCATGGAATGAACACGTCATCGAACACAATCATCGCTTCTTGGCCGGCGAAGCGGGCATTACCTGCGTCGATGTCTCCCTCGTCCATACTGCGCGTGTCGCATGACTGGCGGCCATAAATGTACGTGATACCGGGCGCATCGACAGGTAGTGCGCCGACAATCGCGTAATCCCGATCAGCGGGTCCCAATCGCATGGTCGGCATGACGACCAGCCAGTGCGAGTTTAAACATCCGGTCTGGTGACCTTTGGCTCCCTTGATGTAAAGCCCCTTATCAGTCCGGCGGGTAACATGGACAAACAGATCTGGATCAGCCTGCTCACTGGGCGTTTTGCTGCGATCTCCTTTAACATCAGTCATGGCGCCTGCGATGACGATGTTCGCCCGTTGCGCCATGCCCACGAAATTCAGGAAACGGCTGTGATAAGTTGTGCCGTTTTTTTCATCCATTTCGTAGGTCACGGAGTGCAGCGTGTTGAGAGTGTCCATGCCCACGCAACGCTGGAAGCAGGTTCCAGTGAGTTGGCCGAGCCGGCGTTGCATCTTGTTCTGCATGACTAGCTCTTCCGGGCTTTGCGCAATGTGAAGAAACCGGTTCACCCGCTCCCCAGTGAATGGAGACAGAGCGGTGGCGAGCTCCGGGTTGTTGACTGCAAGATCGTAAGTTTCCGCAAGTGCATTGATAGACGGCCTTATCATCGGATGATCCACCGGCTCCGGAACTAATTCACCGAAAAGGAAAACCTTTAGCTTGCGCCCGCGAAGGCTTTCGATATATTCGTTTCCGTTACGAATAGGTTCTTTATGGGTTGTCGTGGATACTGTATTCATGACTGTATTTATGGCTGTATTCATGGAGTGTTCTCCTTACATAGTGTATTTAATCAGATTTAAATTTTTTAAACCGCTTCGCTAGAGGCTGGACGGACGCATCTTCGACGCATCGAAAGTGCAATCAAAAATGAAAGATAAGAAATTTACGGGTTTGCTGTTAATTGCGTATATTTTATGCTTAATACCGATTCGAACCTATTTTTTCATAAAAATTCAACACGTCTGGATTTTCAAGAAAGTTAAATTGGAAGCTATTCAACTTGATTGGTTGCCGGTCGTTTTACGAAATGTAGTATTTCCCATTCCAAATAGCTCTTTATGTCACCGGCCATGGCTTGCTTGTTGCAGCCAAACTTTAATATCAGGTTGCTGCAATAATCGTGCTGCAAAATGACTGGCCTGGTCCAGGTTGTGTTTAGCTTGAGGGCTTAAGCCTTCTCCAAGCTCAAGTTTTTCGGCTTTGATGCTCAATAGAAAACAAGGCGGCGGCATTTGTTTTTTTATCGATTGATATACATCCAATACCGCAGCGGGGCTCATGGCGTGAGTAGTATAACTTTTGTCCCTGCTTGGCTCAATCGCGGCAAAGTCGAATGCGCCGGCACAGGAAACAGAAGCATCAACAAATAATACTAATGACCTATCTTCTAAGTCCAGCGCGTGCTCGATTTGCAACTGAAAGTCGCTCAGTATTTCAATCTGTTCCAGATTGCAGTGGCTTTCGACGTATTCCAGCAATAACGGCCCCAATGCATCATCGCCACGACTGAGATTGCCATAGCCAAACAACAGAACCGTTTTAACCATTACTATTTCGTTCGATTTGACCGCTGCTGTGCTTGACCAGTTTATCAATCAGCTTGCCCTCGACATCAATCAATTCAAGCTGCAACGGCATTTTTCCCATTGCATGGGTTGCGCAGGACAAACAAGGGTCGTAAGCGCGAATCGCCACTTCCAGATTATTCAATAAGGGCTCAGTCAATTCCCGGCCTGATAAATATTTTGCCGCTACTTGCCGGACGGATTCATTCATCCCCATATTATTGTGGGTAGTCGCGACAATTAAATTGGCTTTAGTAACCATGTCATCCCCATCGACTTGATAATGATGGAAAAGCGTGCCGCGCGGCGCTTCAATGACGCCTATGCCTTCATAACGTTTTTCGCCTTGCGCCACCAAATCATGGCCCATGATGTCAGGATCATTGAGCAGGATTTTAATGCTTTCGGCGCAATGCAGGGCTTCAATCAAGCGCGCCCAGTGAAACGCAAGTGTACTATGCACCATCTCTTCCTCGCCGTGGGCTTTAAATTCGACGCGGGCGGCTTCTGCCAAAGGTGTGTCAATGTAGTCACAGTTGTTTACTCTGGCGAGCGGTCCGACACGATACCAGCCATTTTCCTTGCCCATGGACAACAGGTAAGGGAATTTCATGTAAGTCCATGAGCGGACTTCTTCATGGATATAATCGTTATATTGACAATAATCGACATGATCCATGATGGTTTCGCCCTTATCATTTTTGGCGCGCAGGCCGCCGTGATAAAGCTCCAATGCGCCATCGGACTTGGTTAAACTCAGATAATTGGAGCGTATGGTGGCGAAATCATCGTAATAGGGCAGGTTGGAGCAATGCACTTTTTTGATAAGTCTGACCGATGCGGCAGACCACTCGATCATCTGATCTATGTCTTCCAGCAAAGTGTCGCGCTCGGCTTTAGTCAACGATTTATTCATGCCGCCCGCAATTGCGCCAGTCCCGTGAATACGTTTGCCCGACACCATGCGAATCACTTCCTGCCCGTATTTGCGCATCTTTACGCCCTGCAGACCAAGTTCTGGAAATTCACCCAGTATGGCAATTATGGAACGCTTGCTGATGTCGCTTTCAAAACCAAACAATAAATCAGGGCTGGCTAAATGAAAGAAATGCAGCGAGTGGGATTGAAATAGTTGCCCAAAATGCAGCAGCCGTCTCAATTTGTCCGCTGAAACGGGTAAGTTCTCAGGATCAATGCCGACCAGTTGGTCTATGGCTTTGGCTGCGGCTAAATGATGGCTGACGGGGCAAATGCCGCATAAACGCTGCACTAGCACCGGCAACTCCCAATAGGGCCTGCCTTGAATGAAGCGCTCAAAGCCTCGAAACTCTACGATATGCAGTCTGGCTTGCTGGATTTTATTGTCTGCGTCCAGCAATAAAGTGACTTTGCCATGCCCTTCGACGCGAGAGACAGGATCAACGACGACACGTTTCAGGTTTTCTCTGTTTTCGGCGGTTTCTAAATGTTCGTACATGATAAATCGCCAAAGTTAGTTGGAACAACAAGACTGTCCAGCTTGTATCGGAGGGCAAGGGACGGTTCCATAGGAACAAAAAACACAACAGTCACCCTGTTTAGGCTTTAATAAAGTTTGGCAATGGGTGCATTGGTAAAAATAGATGCAGGCATCGGTCGGCATGGTCTCTTGTTTTTTAAAACCGCATTCGGGACATTGGATTATTGATTCAAAAATTAATTCTGTCATAGTCTATTTAGCCAAATTCCACTGATATATCGTTCTCACTGTTTCTTTGGGGAGCGGTGCAATAATGAGTTATTGGCTCAACAACGCCGAATTGCGCTATTCCCCCAAAGTTCCTGCCTAACCTAAACGCTCGAAACTATTCAAAACCTAAATCCTATGTTTCCAATACTCGGGGTCGCGGTGAAGGTGCATGACTGCAACTATATAAATGTTGTCCTGATCTTCAGAATACAAAATACCATACGGAAACCGCTTGACCAAAGCTCTTCTTAACTCGCCGTCAATGACAAGCCATGCCTTTGGAAAATCAATAATTCTTGCAACGGTAGAGGCAATCTCCAGGGAAAAATCGTAACCCAATCCATTTTCAATTGCTTCGTAATAATCAATGGCTGCATTGAATTCCAGTTCCGCATCAGGATGGAACAAAACATTCATTGCTGAAATCGAGTTGCTATTTTTTTAAACACCTCTTCACTGGAAATTGTAGCGACCTCACCGGCTCTTAATTGTTGAAGGCGCTCTTTCGCAACTGCGACCCATTTTATATCAATAGCGGGTTCAGGCGCGTTTAAGCTCCTAAGCAAAGAGTCCACAAGCAAGGCTCGTTCTTCTACCGGTAAGGAAACAGCTTCAGCAATCAGTTTTTTTGTTTTCACGCTTTTCTCCATCAATTCAAAAGCCCAGGTGGGTCACACGTTTTACGTGACCACAGGAATAAAGTCGACATATCACCGAAGCGCTCGCTTCCGTGTTGAGCGTAGGGCTACGAGTCATTGTTGTCAAGGCTAAAATCTTGTTCGGTTACGGTAATTTTTTGCTCTTTTTCCAGGATGCCGGTAGACCGGATGTACCGAACTTGTCCAGCGCACGATATAAGTAAGGGCGAAGCACTTCGTCAAATGCTCGATGACAGTCTGGGCAAAGCGGAATGCCATTTATTTTGCTGTCTTGATCGAGCCCGTAGGATGCGCTGAGGTACGAATCGCCTCATTCGTCGGCACATCCTACAGAACTGGATGATCGGTGCATGGAATACACCCTCAATCATAATGAACCAGCTCATAAGGCAAGGAAGGCTCGCGCCCATCAATCAAATCGGTCAGAAATTTCCAGAACACATCCGCTGATGGTGGACAGCCGGGTAAAAAATAATCTATTTTCACGACTTCATGAATCGGGCGCACTTTATCCAGCAATAAGGGCAGCTCAGGGTCGTTGGGGATTTGCCCGTTTTCGATTCCTATACCATCGAGATAAGATTCACTCAGGCATTCTTCCAGAGAAATGAAATTACGCATGGCGGGTAAGCCGCCGTTAATCGCGCATGCGCCTACGGCAACCAATATCTTGCAGTTTTTTCGAAACTCGCGCAGCACATGGACATTTTCGGAATTGCACACCCCGCCTTCGATTAAACCGATGTCGCAGCGGGTGCAGTGTTCAATGTCGGTCAGGGGTGAGCGGTCAAATTCAACAACCTCCGCCAACTCCAATATGCGTTCATCCATGTCGAGAAACGACATGTGACAGCCGAAACAGCCTGCCAGTGACGTGGTTGCCACTCTAATTTTATTCGCCATGCTGATGATGCTCCGTTTCGACTGCCAGGGATGGTGGAAGTGCCGCAATCGGTCGGGAACCGGATGCGGCCAAACTGACCTGATCGATTTGTTCATGGTCGTAAATTCGTTCACCAATCGGTACTTGATAGCCGGTGCGTTTAATCAGGATCGCTCCGGTGGGGCAAATGTGCGCGGCGTGATCAGTGGCCTCTAAATCCGTATCTTTTAACAACCCGCTTTGAGCATTAACAATTAGATGCTTATTAATACCGCGTCCGCTGATGGCAAATACATCCTTACTGTCTTTTTCCTGGCTTGCCCTGACGCATAGCGTACAAAAAATACAGCGATTGTGATCAATCATTACATCAGGATGAGACGCGTCGACTTCCCGCTTGGGATAAAAAAGCGGGAAATGGTTGTCGAGCATATTCAAATGATAGGCAACAGCCTGCAATTGGCAGCTACCGGTTTTTTCGCAGCCGGGGCACAAATGATTGCCTTCAACAAACAGCATTTGTGTGATTCTTTGCCGGTCATCCGTTAACTCTTTGGTGTTATTAAGCACATCCTGACCTTCTATTGCCGGAAAGGTACAGGCCGAACAGATGCGTCCATTCACTTTTACCGTGCATAGTTTGCAACTGCCATGCGGGGTGTATTCAGGATGATGGCACAAATGCGGAATATAAACACTGGCCGCTGTTGCAGCTTCCATGATGGTCTGCCCGTCTTCAAAAGGGATAGTGCTGCCATCAATGGTGATTGTTTTACTCATGAGTCTTCCTCCTCGGCAACTGCTCCCTGCGCTGCTCTACCTTCTACATCCATGTAGTCGACCTGAGCTAAATGCGCACCGGCATCGCTTCGTTTCGCCAATCGCCGGGCCGTTTCCAACGCGCCATCCAGATTAAATCCGGGTTCATAACTGATTTTTTTCAACCGGCTTTGATAGAGCTCGGGATAGCGTGCCAAAGTTGTTAACACAGGATTCGCTGCAGTCTGCCCCAAGCCACAGTGGCTATGGTTTTTAACCAGCTGACAGATTTCTTCAAGAGCGATCACGTCACCCGCTGAACCATGGCCTTCAATAATTTTATCAAGCTGTTTTTTCAACAACGAGGTGCCTACACGGCAGGGTGTACAGAATCCACAGCTTTCGTGGGCAAAAAAATGGGTGAAATTATTTACTATATCGAGAATATTTCGACTGTTATTGAACACAATAAAAGAGCCGCCAGTGGCCAGGTCTTCATAAGCCAGTTGCCGGTCGAATTCCTCATTAGAAATGAACGTTCCCGATGGCCCGCCTATTTGAACGCCAAGCACATCGCTTGCCCCGCAATCATTTAAGACGGACTGGATTGATGTGCCAAAAGGATATTCGTAGATGCCGGGGCGGGAACAGTCCCCGCAAATACTCAGAATTTTGGTGCCTTTTGATTTTTCCGTGCCGATGCTGGCAAACCCGTCACCCCCGTTTATAGCGATATTCGCCGCCGCCATAAAGGTTTCAACGTTATTAACGACTGTGGGTTTACCTAAATAGCCATGAGTGACTGGATATGGTGGACGATTACGGGGAATACCCATTTTCCCTTCCAGTGATTCTATTAATGCAGATTCTTCGCCGCAGATATAGGCGCCCGCTCCCAGACAGATTTCAATATCAAAATTGAAGCCTTCATTGAGGATATTTTTACCCAATAATCCGGCCAGCCGGCGCTCCTCCAATATACTTTTCAGCTTCTCGTAAAGATGCAGATATTCGCCGCGTAAATACAAGAAGCCTTGCTCTGCACCGATAATCGCAGCACATAAGGTCATGCCTTCAAAAACCTGATGCGCATAAGAGTTTAACAAAACCCTATCTTTAAAAGTGCCAGGTTCGCCTTCATCAGCATTGCAGATTACATAGCGTTGTGGCAGATTTTGCGTGGCAACATCACAAAAGGCATCCTCTTCAGGCCCTTCATAACATAAATGGCATTTCCAGCCTGTGTTATAGCCAGCGCCACCGCGTCCGCGCAAACCTGATATATCAATCTCCGTTAAGGTCTCTTTAAGGCCTCGTTTAAAGGTTGCTTGCAGGGCGGAACCTTGAATGATCGGCTGACTTAACAATAAACCTGGTTTGATGACATTGTCGTCTACCTTAAAAAATTCCCTGGGCCATTGATCCAGCGGTGTTTGTTGATTAATCAAATCGGTGATCCGGTCTATTCGAGGACGATCCAGGCGCGTCAAGGCATAACCATTAACCAAACCCGCAGGGCCTTGGTCACACATACCGGTGCAAGAAGTGTTATCAAGGCTCACCAATCCATCTTGCCGGACTTCGCCAACCCCTACGTGCAATTTTTCAGACAAATAGCCGGTCAGGCTTTGCTTGCCTAGCATGTGATCGGTAATGGAATCGCTTATATAAAGTTCGTATTGCCCACGGGGCGTCAGGTGAAAAAAGCTGTAGAATTCAACAACGCCAATAATGTGGGTGCGGGATATGCTTAATAAATCAGCTATCTGCTCTATCGCTTGTTCAGGAATGTAATGATAGCGTGATTGAACGCCCCTTAGAATATGCAACAAATGCGTTGCCTGAAAGTGATTTGTTTTCGCGAGATCCTGAACAAATTGTTTCATTATAATTCCTTAACACGATCTTCATGAATAACTGCTTGAAGCGATTATAAAGGATTGTTAACCCAAGGCTTCGTCATTAAACAATAAAAACTCTTTCTATGTACACGCAATAATGATTTTAAGTAATTTCATTATATTTGCCATGCCTACACGGAGATGCTGTTCTATTTCTTCCATGGTAATTTCACCGTCTGTTTTACCCGCCCCCCAGTTGGCAACGACAGAAAGTGTGGCGTAATCCATACCGAGTTCTTTAGCCAAGGCGGCTTCCGGCATGCCGGTCATGCCAACTACATCGCAACCATCTCTTTCCATGCGTTTAATTTCCGCGGCGGTTTCCAGGCGTGGGCCTTGGGTGCAGCCATAGGTGCCTATCGGGCTGATATTGACATTGGCGTTGGCAGCGGCAGAAATTAAAGCGGAACGCAGTTTTTGACTATACGGATAGGTAAAGTCTATATGCGTGACGGGATAATTTCCATCTTCAAAAAAAGTATGAAAGCGGTCATGGCTGTAATCAATAATCTGATCGGGGACGGCTATGTGCGCAGGAACCATTTTTTCAGTAATGCCGCCCACTGCGGCAACTGCAACAATCTGTTCAACACCCAGGTGTTTAAGCCCCCAGATATTGGCGCGATAATTTATTTTGTGTGGGGCAATGGTGTGGGGATTCCCATGACGGGCCAAAAATATGACTTCATTCTGGTTAAGCTCTCCAGTGATGAAGTCGGCTGAAGGCGGGCCATAAGGGGTATTGAGTTTGTCACGCTTGATAATGGTTAAATCACTGAGTTGGGTGAGGCCAGTGCCGCCAATAATTGCAAGTTTGGTCATGATAGTGTTTCCTTGTCGTAATCTTTGCAGGCATAAATACCGGCTGCGTTGCGTAAATAGCCTTTGTAATCCATGCCATAGCCGAACAAATAGCGGTTTTCTACTTCCAGGCCAACGAAATCAGCGGTTACCGGTTTTTCATGATCCAGCATTTTATTCACTAGCACCGCGCTGTAGACGGATGTCGCGCCCTGTTCCAGGCAGTAGTAGTAAATCGCCGCCAGGGTAAAGCCTTCATCCAGTATGTCATCAATGATCAGCACCGTCCTGTTTTTAAGGGGCGTCCCTGGTTTAAGTATCCATTCGATGCTGCCGCCTGCGGTTTGGTTTTGATAGCGGCTTGCGTTAATAGCGTCTATGGTCAGAGGGATGCTTAAACGGGTTATCAATTTACCGGCAACGACTATGCCGCCATTCATAACGCAGAGTAATAACGGGTTGCGGTCAGCCAACAACCCGTTAATTTGTTCAGCCATTATGTCCAGGGCGGCTTCTACTTCCTTTTCGCTGTAGAGCAAATCGGCAGTTGCCTGAATGTGCCTGATTTCTTTAAGCATGATTTTGATTGAGTTGGTTAATAAGATTGGCGGTTTGCAGCCATTTTGGGCTGTTCATTAATTCCTCACGGCTCATAAACGGCTTTCCTTGCATTAGCTGAAGCCGTTGTTCCCTGAGAGGGTCTTGCGTGATGGGCAATGCCTCAAGAACTTGTTCGGCCGCAATTGGGTTATTACAAACCAGTAACATATCACATCCCGCCAGTTGCGCCAGTTTGGCGCGTTCAGGAAAATCCCCCGCCGATGCCGCGCCTGCCATGCTCAAATCATCACTGAAAACAGTGCCGCTAAAGTTTAATTCCTGGCGTAAAATATTTTGTATCCAAAAGCGTGAAAAACCGGCTGGATCAGGGTCAATATTCGGATAAACAACATGCGCAGGCATTACGCCTTCCAGGCCTTCTGCGATAAGCCGTTTAAAGGGCAGCAGGTCTTTTGACCGGATACTGTCCAGATCCCTTTCGTCAATGGGCAAGGTCAGATGTGAATCCAGGGCTACAGCCCCATGGCCGGGAAAATGTTTGCCCGTCGCCGCCATACCTGCCGCATTCATGCCTTTTCTAAATGAACTGGCAAGGTGTGCCGCCAGTTCAGTATCAATTGAAAAGGAGCGGTCGCCGATTATTTGACTAAAACCGCAATCAATATCGAGCACTGGCGCAAAACTGAAGTCAACGCCGACGGCCAATAGCTCTGCGGCCATTAACCAACCTGCCGGTTCTGCAAGTTCCGGGGCTTGAGCATAATAAGAGGCTGGCGGTAAGCGCGTAAAACCATTTTGAAACCGTTGCACCCGGCCGCCTTCCTGATCCACAGCAATCAGAATGTCGCCACTCCGTGCCGCACGAATGCTATTAATTAGCTCGGTGACCTGTTCAGGATCTTGATAGTTGCGCGAAAAAAGGATAACCGCTCCGGTGTTGGGATGGTTTATCTTCTCATGTTCATGTTGAGCCAGAGTTAAGCCTTCAACATCCAGCATGACTGGGCCGATCGGGTAGTGATTTGACATTGTAAAGTGTGGGATTTGGATTATGATGCTTGGGTTTGAGGATGACGGTACTTATAATCCCGTCCCCATATTTTGTAACTTATCGGGGCTTTCAAGTTTACTGTACGGAGTTAGCCTATACCCGCATCGCTACCCTTTGGTTTCTAAATATTTATAAAGCCCTCGCTTCATTGAAAAAATGCATCCTCGTCCCTATCGTTTTCCAATTCCAGCGATTCGCCGGGAATTCTTTTCTCTTCCATTACCCATTCGCCCAAGTCAATTAATTTGCAACGTTCAGAGCAAAAAGGTTTAAATACCTGTTCAGGTGTCCAGGCAACTGGACGCTTACAAGTAGGACATTTGACATTGATGGGGTTGCCGGGTGATGACATTAGAATAAACAGCAGGTTAATGTAAAGGGTATGTCGCCAGTGCTTTGTACCTGACGATTGTCATCAGCGGATAGCTCCATAAACCGGATGGTGCAGCGATGTTTGCCGCCACTGATCTCTGCAAAACAGGGTATCGATTTATCCAGGCTCACCTTGATTAGCTGGAAAGGCTGGTTTTTATCGAGAGAAATCTGAAAAAAGCCCGCAGCCGCCACTTCATGGCTGGCTGACCGGCTGTTGCGTATGAAATTTAGAATGAAATCAATGGCTGTATGGATATCGATAAATGGATTGCTCCAGTGTTGCAGATCTTTTGCGCGAAGGGGTTCATCTTGTTCCAGCCAATAATGGTATTCCGGTAAATCAAAAGAACAGGTGCCGCCGGGGATAGAGCTGCGTTGGGCAATGCTTTGAAATAAGTCGCTCTCCATGATATCGATACCAATTTTTCCATTGACAGCATAAAGTTTTTTACTGATTTGGGCGAGTTGGTCAAGGATATTTTGCAGTTTTTCTTTATCAACACCGTCGCTGTCAGCAATTTTGCCCAGCACCGATGCCTGCCGATCAAGCTCTTTCAGAACTTCCGACTTTAAATCGTTGCGCCTGAAAATAGACATGATATCTAGCAGGACGCTTATCGCAGCGCGTTTGTCGGAAATGGTTTCACCCATTGAAAAGTGGATAAATTGTTGAAACAGTTGTTCCAGTCTTATGAAAACACGGATACGTTCATTAAGTGGAAATTCATAAGTAGTAGTATTATTCACAGACGAGTTTATCCTGGCAAGTGCTTAATGAAAGATAGAAATTGTGCAGTTTTTTGACGGCTTCTGCAAGTCTATCGTTGGTTTCTGAGTTATCGATGAGATCATTGGCATGCGCTTTTCTAAAGTCGCGTGATACCTGGCTGTCAATTATTGATTGAATCCTTTCTACAGTCATATTATCCCGTTTCTTTAACCGTTCGATTTGGGTTTCAATAGAACAGTCGACTACCAGCGTCCGGTCTACAAGGTGGGCCATATTAGTTTCGAACAATAGCGGAATGCAAATGATGCAGTAAGGCGCGTCCAATCGTTTAACTTCTGCTTGAATGGTTTGATACACCAATGGATGCAGGATGGCCTCCAATTTTTGCTTTTGTTTACCATCGGAAAAAATGAGTTCCCTGAGTAGCTCTCTATTCAGCGAGCCATCCGGGTTGAGCGCGTCCGTGCCAAATTTCCGCTGTATCTGAGCGAGCGCAGGCTGCCCGATGGCAACCAACCGATGCGCTATTTCGTCCGCATCAATAACAGGTATTTTAAATTTTCCGAAGATTTCGGCAACGGTGCTTTTACCGCAGCCTATGCCACCGGTGAGGCCAATTTTAAGCATGATTCTATAAACCTGCCGCCGTTAAATAAAACCGGTTAAGTTCATTGCCCCACAGCAGCGCCAGCCATCCAGCGGCTGCCAAATAGGGGCCAAAAGGAATGGGGGTATTATGATCGCGCTTGGCAAAAACAATCATGGATATTCCAATAACTGCGCCCACCAATGAGGATAATAAGATAATAACCGGTAAATATTGCCAGCCCAGCCAGGCGCCGAATAAAGCCAGCAATTTAAAGTCACCATGGCCCATGCCCTCTTTGCCCGTCGCCAGTTTGAATAATTGATAGACAGTCCAAAGGCTTATATAACCGGCAATTACGCCGATAATGCTGGCATGGGAATCGGTAAAAATACCGAACAGGCTCAAAAATAGACCCAGCCAAAGTAACGGAAGTATTATGTTGTCGGGTAACAACTGGTGGTCTATGTCAATAAAACTCAGCGCAATCAGTGACCAGGTTAGCAGCAGGGCAAAAACGGTTTGCGGCGTATAACCAAAATGCCAGGCCACGATGGCGGATGTTATGGCCGTGAACGCTTCTATCACCGGATAGCGTGAAGAAATGGGACTGCCGCAGTTTGCGCACTGGCCCTTTAGAAAAAGGTAACTGATAACGGGTATGTTTTGGTGGGGCTTGATGGGCGTCTTGCAACTGGGGCAGCGTGACAAGGGTAAAACCAGGTTGAAGGGTTCTTCTGGCATGGCAGTTTCGGTTGCTTCGATTTGAAGGTATTCGGTGCATTCCCGGCGCCAGTTTTGTTGCATCATGATGGGTAATCGATAGATAACAACGTTGAGAAAGCTACCGACCAACAAACCTGTAAGACCCGCCAGGGTTACCAGAAAATAGGGCGAATTTAATAAAGTATCCAGTTGTTGCATCATTGTATATTTTAAAAAATGGGTGTTGCGGGTGACTTCTCAACGATGAAGATGCGAAGAAAACGGCTTTGCGCTTGCCGGCATTCTACTTTTTAGCTAACAGCGGCCCCCATTTTAAAGATGGGCAAATACATGGCGACAACCAGGCCACCTATCAAAATACCTAAAATAACCATGATAATGGGTTCCATTAAGCTGCTTAAATTATCGACGAGATTGTCAACTTCCTCTTCGAAAAAATCAGCTACTTTAGCCAGCATGGCATCCATGGAGCCGGACTCCTCCCCTATGGCAACCATTTGCTGCACCATGTGCGGAAACAAGTTGGTCTGTAGCATGGCATACTGAAGCCGTTGACCCGTTGCCACCTCTTCACGCATTTTCAAAACAGCTTCGGCGTAGATAATATTGCCACAAGCTCCGGCAACGGATTGTAACGCATCGACCAAAGGAACGCCCGCAGCCGACATGGTTGATAAGGTTCTGGCAAAGCGGGCAATTGCGGACTTGGTTAAAATCAAACCAACCACAGGCATTTTCAGTAATGTTTTATCCAGAAAGTGATTAAAGGGCCGCGAGCGCTTTTTGAAATAACCAAACACATAAACAGCAAAAATAATGATGCCAAGAACAACCCACCACCATTCTTTTAGCCATTGAGACATAGTCACAACCATCCGGGTGAAAGCGGGTAAATCCGCGCCAAAGCTCTTGAACATATCTTCAAATACAGGCACTACAAACAACAGAAGAATGGCGGTGACAATAAAAGCGACAACAATCACGGCGATGGGGTAGCCCAGAGCCTTTTTGATCTTCTTCTTCATGGACTCGGTTTTTTCTTTATAAGTCGCAATCTTATCCAGCAGTGTTTCCAGCACCCCGGCATGTTCGCCCGCATCAACCAAATTACAGAATAATTCATCAAAATACAGTGGTTTTTTCTTAAGTGCCTCGGCCAGGGTGTCGCCGCCTTCAATATCCGCTTTTATGCTCAATAACATAACCTGCATACTGGGGTTTTCATGGCCTTTGCCGACGATATCAAATGATTGCACCAATGGAATGCCGGCGGCCAGCATAGTGGACAGTTGTCTGGCGAAAACCGCTATATCGCCCGGCTTAATGGCTTTTAACCTTGGGCTAAATATCGGTTTGGTTTTTTTCCTGATTTTAGTGACGTGATAGCCTTGCCTTCTTAATTCCGTTTTCGCTATCTGTTCACTTTTAGCGGCAATAACCCCGTTGATTTTTTTTCTGTTTTTGTCTACGCCTTCCCAGATAAAATCAATTTGTTCAGTTTGGTCTGCCATTGTTATTCCTTGGTTACGCGATCAATTTCTTCCAGGCTCGTGATGCCCATGCGGATTTTATTCAGACCCGATGCGCGCAAGTCATTGATGCCTTCAGACTTGGACAATTCCGCCAATTGCATGGCATTGCCGCCTTCCAGTATCAGCGAACGCATATTCTCACTTATCGTCATTACCTGATAAATGCCGACCCGGCCTTTATAGCCATTGGTGCAGTGCTCACAGCTTCCAGGGCTGAATATTTTAAGCGTTCTCAACTCTTCTTCTTTAAACCCTGCCGAGAGAAGAATGTTATCAGGGAAATTAGCGGGTTTTTTGCAATGCTCGCATAAACGGCGCGCCAAGCGCTGAGCCATTATCAAAATTACGGCAGAGACAATGTTAAAGGGCTCAACCCCCATTTGCATGAGCCGGTTTAAAGTTTGCGGGGCATCATTGGTATGGAGCGTTGATAACACCAAGTGACCGGTTTGCGCGGCTTTTACGGCAATTTCCGCAGTTTCCAAATCCCTGATCTCACCCACCATGATAATGTCGGGATCCTGACGCAGGAAAGCCCTTAAGGCATTAGCGAATGTCAGACCTGCCTTAACATTCATATTGACCTGATTGATGCCTTCTACGGTGATTTCTACGGGATCTTCGGCGGTACAAATATTGCATTCGATACTGTTGAGCAGGTTTAAACCGGTATACAGTGTAACTGTTTTTCCACTACCGGTGGGGCCTGTCACTAGAACCATGCCGTAAGGCCTGTTAATGGCATGGAGAAAAAGCTGTTCTTGTTCGGGTTCAAACCCCAGCTTTTCGATACCTATTTGGGCGCTGGTAGGGTCTAAAATACGCAGAACCACCTTCTCCCCAAAAAGCGTGGGACAGCTATTTACGCGAAAATCAATCGCGCGGTGCTTGGATAGGCTCATTTTTATGCGCCCATCCTGCGGCACCCGGCGTTCTGCAATATCCATTTTAGCCATCACTTTGACTCTCGAAATGATTCTGCTTGAGATGTTTGAAGGCGGGCTGGCTACCTGATAGAGCATGCCATCCGCCCTGAAACGGATACGGAAGTTTTTTTCATAAGGTTCCATGTGTATATCCGAAGCCCCTTTTTTTATTGCATCTAACAAAATTTTGTTTACAAAGCGCACGATGGGCGCGTCATCAATGTCGGTGTCGACAGTGGCTATAGCCGCATCGTCAACACCTCCACTAATGTCAAGATTCTCAAGATCTTCATCAAGAAGATCGGCCATTGAGGTATCAACCGCTTCCAGGGCTATTTCAATGGCTTTAGCCAGCTTGTTTTCTTCGACCAGAATGGTTTCCGGATGAAGCCGGATTTGGAAATTGATCTCATCTATCGCCAGAAGGTTGGTTGGATCGGACTGGGCAATAAATAGCGTTTTGCCCCGGATAAAAAGAGGGAGTACCCGGTGCTTGCGAATCAGTTTTTCGCTGATCAAATTGGTTGGAAGGCTGCGTAGATCAATAGCATCGAGATCCAGGAATGGCACGCCATATCCCATTGAGGCTTTTGTTGCGACAGTTTTACTGTCGACAATCTTATTGGTAACAAGATAACTTAATAACGGGATGTTCTTTTTTTGGGCTTCCTGGCTATGAATCGTGGCGTCACTCTCAGTTAGCAAGCCTTCCTGAATCAAGTATTTTGTAAAACCGCTAAATTGAAAGTCTGTCAGTATGGGCATGTCATGATTAACTGGTTGGTGGTTTATAAACAATGCGGAACAACATTAAACCCGTTTAGCAAGGAGCCTCAGCCAGCACTGTCATAGCGGCCTGGATGGTTTGTGCCCGGCAACACCAAGGCATTACAGGACGCGGTGTCAGGCATTGTTTGACATCCTTGTGGCTGGATTCCGGCATCTTTGCCGGAATGACGGACTTTTTCCGTTGGCTGAAACATCTTGCTAATCAGGATAAGTTTTTTATAGCGACTGAATCCTGGCTTGCTGTTGTTCAAGGTTGTTAAGAGTTGAGCATAAATCAGCCAGTTTGGTTTTTTCTTTATCAATCACTTCGGGTGGCGCTTTATTAATAAACGTTGGGTTGCTTAATTTGCCTTCAACTCTCGGCAGATCATTTTTAATTTTTTGTATTTCTTTTTCCAATCGCGCCAACTCAGCCACTTTGTCTATCAAGCCCGCCATTGGAATCAGAATTTTCAAATCGCCAACTAAGGCAATCGCAGATTCAGGTGTTGCATCATCTTTATTTAACCATGTTATCGATTCCAAACGCCCCAGTTTATGTAAATAAATCGTGTTGTTGGTTAAGTAATCCTGGTCAGCGGCCGAACCATTTTGTAGTAAAACCGGTAACGGTTTACCTGGGGCGATGTTCATTTCACCACGAATACGGCGTACGCCTAAAATAAAGCTCATTAGCCAGTTGGTCTCAGAGATGGCGCTGGCGTCGATTTGCGTTTCATCGGCTGCCGGATAGGGCTGCAGCATGATGGTCTCGGCATGCGCCACGCCAGATCCAGACTGGCTTGCGGCATACGCACCATCCCTGGCGATTATACCCGCCAACGGTGCAACTCGCTGCCAGATTTCTTCAGTGATAAACGGCATGATGGGATGCGCCAAACGCAAAATGGACTCCAAAACCGTCAACAGCGTTTTGCGCGTACCACGTTGCAGGGCTTCATTATCGGATTGCAGCGAAATTTTAGCCAGCTCCAGATACCAGTCGCAGTATTCATTCCAGGTAAATTCATAAATCGCTTGAGCCGCCAAATCAAAACGGTAATTGTCGATGGCGTTGTTGGTCACAGCCGTTACCTGATGCAGTCGGGCAGTAATCCAGCGATCAACTTGGGTGAATTCACAAGGGGCGTCAGACAAACCGTTATCCTGTTCTTCGGTGTTCATCAGCACATAACGCGCAGCATTCCAGAGTTTGTTACAGAAGTTACGATAACCTTCTGTTCTGGCAAGGTCAAAACGAATATCCCGCCCCGTTGATGCCAACGAGGCAAAGGTAAAGCGCAAGGCATCCGTTCCGAAAGACTGGATGCCGTCCGGAAAGTGTTTACGGGTATCCTGCTCGATTTTTTTAGCCAGATGCGGCTGCATCATGCCGGAAGTGCGTTTGGCAACCAACGCATCCAGATCAATGCCGTCGATGATATCAATCGGATCAAGGACGTTGCCTTTGGATTTGGACATTTTTTGGCCTTCCGCATCACGCACCAAGCCATGTATATACACTTCTTTAAACGGCACTGCACCCCGGAATTTCAGACCCATCATTATCATCCGCGCCACCCAGAAGAAAATAATGTCAAAACCCGTCACCAATACGCTGGTCGGGTAATGTTTAGCCAGTTCTTCGGTGTTCTCCGGCCAACCCAGTGTTGAAAAAGGCCATAACGCGGAGGAAAACCAGGTATCCAGTACATCTTCATCCTGATTAAGCGGATAGCCGGCGGGCAGGTTGTGTTGGTCGCGGACTTCCTGTTCGGAGCGCGCCACATAAATATTGCCTTTATCGTCATACCAGGCGGGGATGCGATGACCCCACCAGATTTGCCGCGAAATACACCAGTCCTGAATATTGCGCATCCAGTCAAAATAGGTGTTTTTCCAGTTGTCGGGGACAAATTTGATATCGCCATTTTCGACGGCGGCAATCGCGGGTTCAGCCAGCGGCGCGACTTTGACGTACCATTGATCAGTTAGTAACGGTTCAATGACGCTGTGAGTACGATCGCCTCTGGGAACCATCAACTTGTGATCAACGATTTTTTCCAGTAAACCGGCTGCTCCCAGATCGGCGATCATTTGTTTACGCGCTTCAAAGCGGTCAAGACCGCAATAGCTTGCCGGGATCAGATTATTTTCACCAGCATCATTACTGCGAATTGCCGCATCAACCGTAAAAATATTTATCAAGCCGCCATGCGGTAAATCCTGGATAACCGACGTATTGCGGTGACGTGTCCAGACTTCGTAGTCATTAAAATCATGCGCTGGAGTAATCTTGACGCAGCCCGTGCCAAATTCAGGGTCAACATACTCATCGGCAATGATTGGAATCCGGCGCCCGGTTAACGGCAGTTCCACGAATTCTCCCAGCAGATGCTTGTAGCGGTCATCGTTGGGATGTATCGCCACCGCTGCGTCACCCAGCAGAGTTTCAGGCCGGGTTGTCGCGACAATCAGATGCCCTTGGCCATTGGATAGCGGATAACGAATATGCCACATCGAGCCGTTTTCTTCCTCAGACAGCACTTCCAGATCCGATACGGCGGTATGCAAAACCGGATCCCAGTTAACCAGGCGCTTGCCGCGATATATCAGGCCTTCTTCATACAAGCGTATAAAAACTTCCTGAACGGCATTTGACATGCCTTCATCCATGGTGAAGCGTTCCCTGCTCCAGTCCAGGGACGAACCCATGCGCCGAAGCTGGCGGGTAATCGTACCGCCTGATTCTTCCTTCCATTGCCATACTTTTTCAAGGAATTTTTCACGCCCATAGTCATGGCGGGTTTTTCCTTCAGTGTTACACAACCGTTCCACCACCATTTGCGTCGCAATACCCGCGTGGTCAGTTCCGGCTTGCCACAAGGTACTAAAACCTTTCATCCGGTGATAACGGGTGAGAGCATCCATGATGGTGTCCTGAAACGCATGGCCCATGTGCAAGCTGCCTGTTACGTTGGGCGGCGGAATCATGATGCAATAGGATTCACCTTCCGGCTTGGCTGCAAAATAGCCATTTTCTTCCCAGGTTTGATACCAGCGTTGTTCGATTGAGTGCGGGGCGTAAGTTTTTTCCATGGATGGGTTATATTTTCGTGAAAAATTATATATTTTAACAGGATTAAGGTTAATGGATTTGAATGTTGGTTTTGTAGCCATATTAAACATGCAAGCCTCATCGGATTGATCTCCAGGCGTATCTAAGAATTAAGGGCGTCTGTATAAAATAAAAGTGGTTGTTTTATGTTGCAGCGATTTAACAAGCATCAGACGAAATTTATCCATTTGGCCAGGAAAGTGCCTAAAATAAGTTCGCCATTTGAAACATTGTTTCCTTAATTTGTTTTTCGGATTTTTATTCACAAAGTGCCGTTCCCCCATACTCCGGCAAAGTATTGCAGCGCAACCCATAAAGTGCCCAGGCCACCAAATGATTGCAATAGAGGCCACTCATACCATGGGCTGAAGGCCCCATCGCGCAAGTCCCTGATACGTTCAATCTGATCCTCTATGCGTTTGATGACAACTTCATTGTACGGATTCTGGCTACGCTGTCCGCTAATTTTCATAGTCAACTGATCTATCGCTTTTTTTCGGGCATTATTTGCGCCGCGTTGTAAAAATACTTCGGTAGAGATGGCATAGAGCAGCATGGCCAAAAGCACTATCTCCAGCCTCCACGGTAAATCCCAGTTATCTATAAGCGGGCTACGTGCCGATACCAACAGAGCAATACACACCACTGGCCCAAAGATAAGCGGCTGCATTGTCTCCGTTAGTTGTGTAACCAGATTAATATCCAGCCAATCTTCTACACATTCCGGGGCGATTTTTTTTTCGTGGATGGCCCAATTCTTGGCTTTTAAATTCCATCGGCTCGGTTTCGCGGACAAATGAGTGATCAGACGCTCACATAGGCGGGCATTTTCAACTACCCATGTAATTAAAAATAGGGTAGAGAAAACCGCCAGAATAATTATGCCCATGTTTACCCATTTGGGTAAATCACCACGCGCAGGCACATTGGGCAGATCACCCAAATTCATAAAAAAAACTGTCGCTAATAAGAACACCAGCACATGCAACAACACCCGTAACAAGGAGCCTGGAAACTTAAAGTAGCCTAGATACCTCCTCCACAGATCATCCGGTAAAGCTTTTAGCGCCCTGTTGTCCTCTTTCCAATTCCCGATAAAAAGCACTTCACGCCACCCAAGCTTTTCCGGTTCTTTTGGCAAGGCAAATGACGGATCAATCTCGCTTCCCCGCTGGGCTTGCAATTTATCTTGCATAGTTTTGAGGCGCTTATTCACCCATATCAAAAACCCTATCACAAAGGGAATAATCGTTAGCCGCAACAATTCACTGGGCCAGATGCTCATGCCTTCAAGCCAGTAAAATGGCTCTACGTCGTTCTGAAACATATAAGTGTTCCACAACGGCATGAACAAAAAAAACAGAAGCAGCACCAAGGCAACGCAATTGGGATACCAATTGCTCTTTCGCACTCTCCAGTTAACGAGAGGGGGTATCATTATTAAAAACACAACAACGAAGATGCCTAGCTTCGACCAGTACAACTGAGAAGTGGCAAAAATTCGAGGTTGCACAGTGTTACACGCGAGCATATTAGCCCAGGAACACCACTTGTCGTCCGTGAGTAAAACCTTATCGTCACGTGCGGGCCATATTGGAGGATGGTCTTGCTTATTTTGGAATCGGCGTGAGTAGGCGTGTAGCTTACCTATCATGTTGACGAAACACTGCGACCAATTAGACGATGAGCATTTGGGTTTATTGCTGTCATCCCTATACTTCTCTGAAACCGTATCCGTGTATGTTTTCGTATTCGTGGGTAGAGATACCTGGCGGCTACGTCCGATCTCGAACAGGCGTGGGGGATTTTTTATCTGGCTGGGGTTAACCGCGCCATCCTTAAGCATCATTTGTGTCACAAAATAAATCCACTCCTGGTAGCTGCTGTCACGAATCGGATCATAAGCCGAGGCTTCCTCCAACAATTTGCGTGTTTGAAGCCATTTAGCAGGATGAAAAAAATCGGCATCAGGATCAATGGAAATAAATAGCTGAGGGATCGACGTTTCGTCGAACAGGCGTGGAAGTATTGGGTCTGCATTATCCATCCCATTCTTTAGGGCAAGTTGTGCCGCAAGAAAAAATGCGGTTTGATAGGAATCACGGAAAGGGGGAATATCACCCTGTAATTCGGGGCGAAGCTTCAGGTCAAAAGCTGAAGCTACCAACAAATTGTGTGTTTGACGCCATTTAGCCGGATGAAAGTAAGCCGCATCCAGATCAGTGGTAAAAAACAGCTTATGGGGAAAATACTGACGCAAGGCTTCAAGAATCAACAATTTGTCATGTACGTCCGAACCCAATACACCTATGGCGGAAACACCTTTCTTGTCACCCTGATCTTTCAAATCCTGATCAAGATCATGGATATTGTCCGCCATCCGGCGTAAATAATCCTTCTGGTTTTGTCCCTCAGGGAATTCAATCAGTGCAGCGGATTCGGATTTTTCCTTGTCCTTGCTGTCGTTTTTTTTCTCGGCCACACTTGCCGGCTTGTCGCCCTTATCTGGCAGTTTACCGTCCAACCCACGCATGTATCCAAAGATTTTTACGGTTTCACTGACTTCTTGATCATAAGGATTCCAGACAAATTTGAAAGCATTGGGCATCGTACGGCCATAGTAGGTGTCCCATTCTGACAGTATGACGACATGATCGGTTTTTTCGACCTGGCGCAATAGAAGTTCATTGACCACTATGTCCATCATATCTAAATCGTTTGCGGTAGTCCGATAGAGTGTTATTCCTTGTTCACTCAGGTATGCAGAAATAGTATCACCTGCCTCCGCGTGTCCTAAGACATCCTTTAGCAGGCGATAATCCGATGCAGTAGCCCCAGCGGAGTAATACACAATGGGCTTGGCATTAATTTCCCCCAACTCGGGTTTGGTCGCTTTAGCGCTTGGTCTTTCAGGGCATTCGGCAACATTAGTTTTATGCCTGGCGGCCTCAACATCTTTCAACATATCCCGCAACAGGGTTGAGGTGTTCGGGCCGATGACCGTATAGTGAAACGCGATTTCCTTTGTCTGTGCATTTTTTGGGATTGTTTGTAACAACAGGTCTTTTATCTTAGCCGCCGGACATCCAAGCAGGCTTGATTCATCGACCCATAACAGCAATACCTTCTTGTTGTTACTTTCTGCCCATGACCACCACTCAAAAGCCACTCTTTTTTGCAAACCCATATCTGGCATCGGGTGAAAGTAGCCGATATGCTGCTCATCCCTAGGTGTCGCACCCTGATTAGCCAAAGCCGAAAGCACCGCATAACGCCGCCGCATCCGGTCTTCCACCTCCTCTTGATACGAACCTCCAGATAAGGTGACAGCGATTACGGTAATGTCGTCCCTTGCAACTGGCTTATTGCCTTTATAAATCTGATCCGGCTCGTGGGATGGCGATTTAGCGCTTGGCCTAGCCTCCAATTCCAGTGTTTTACGATCTTGATTTACCCCGATAACAAGTATTTCTGTCTGTGCTTCCTCGCTTGCGCCATCCACCGCGGCAAACGGATCCTGCCACAGGCGTGCATCGACATCTTGTGCGACTTCATAGTGCGCTTGCAAGGATTGGTTAGATGGCCGCTCATCTTGATAAGGCGATAAATGCGTAAAGGCCAAGCCGGCCAGCATCGCCAGCACTACCGTTACCGGCACAGCGCCATTCAGGCCATTACTATCCGGTTTTTTATTTTCCGACATGATCTTCCCCTAGCATAGTGTATTGTTGGGAAGGCCTGCCCACCCCAAAATCCGGCGATAATCCAATCGGGTCGAATTCACTGCGACTGACGGATATTGGGTAAAATCCTACTACCTATTGTTTATTCAAACAACGTTTTCATTGCTTATAGACTCAGTCGCAAGGTGTTTTAGTTCGAGCGGCCTGCAAATGTGAGTGGTTGCCGGTATAGTGGATAAATTTTAAAGATCTGTTCTATAGAAAATAAAGTTTTAAAAAATGATGGGCTGGGTGTTAAAGCCAATTTTTATAGGAAGGATCCAAAAATATTTGGAGTTGGGATTTTCACACTTGATTCTGAAAAATAAATATTGGATATGTACTGCATGAGTTTTTTCTGATGGGTTTCGGTTTAGCTTTTGTAACGGACGACACAAAAAGGCAATGGCCGATAAGTTATGGAGTTACAGAATCCATTAATCTATATTGTAAAATGAAATGTTCATGGGGGGGGCAGGCATGTGCCTAACACAAAGCTCATCGGCGTGAATTTGGCGGGGTCGCCGAAGCTTTGAGTTAGGACTTGGGTAATAGGGCTACGTAAGCCTTTAAATTGCATTATTCCGCTTACAATAAGCCAAGAAACCCATTAAAGCAATGCCGAACATCCATACGGTTGTTGTTAAAGATACAGAGGGAATAAGAGATGCAGAGGGTAGGCTTAAAATTATCGCTTTCTTTGCAATAAGGAGAAGGCCGCCAAAAGCATTGCTTGATAACTCTAAAATATTTTCCATAGCAACGCGCCTCTCGTTGAAATACTCGCTTTCTTTAGTAAGATCGTTTGTATCTATTGCGTCAGCATTAAATGCAGTAGCTTCAACGATTGGGGTTGTATGTCTAGTGTCAAGATTGTTGGTATCGATTGCTTTTGAAACAAATACTGCTTGTGTCAAAAATGACTGGTCCCCAATGACTGCCGGCGTCCTTGAAATGCGCTTCAAATTGCTTTCATTACTTAAAATATCGACATTGCTATTGACTAATTTGGCCTGAGCGCTACCAAAAAATAGCAGTAGCATTAAAGGCACAATTTTTTTTACTTGAGTATTCATAATGCACCACCTTAGTGATTAGTTTAAAAGCGTTGTCAGTTGTTTCTTACAAAATTAAAAAAGCAATTACCAGGCCATCTCTTTTAATTCCATAATTAAATTTTATTTGCATATAATTATCAGTCACTTAACAAACAATTGGTTCGGTTACTAATTGCAGCTCATAAAAAATAGGGGTGAATTTGCGATCAATGGATGTGCATTTTCGAAGGTTTGCCCTACTATGGAACAAAGTCTTATTGATGCGGTCCGCCGGGAAATATTTTCGTGGTGTTGATTGCCTTTCCAGTCACCCAAATCACCAGGGCAATCGCATTAGTGGCATAAATTAATTATTAGGGCGGTAAAAGAAAGTATCAGAATAGCTCTGTGAGAACCAGTAAACGCAAGTTATTTGAGTTGTGAAAGCGTTATTGGCTAATGAATTAGTTTTATTGTTCTTGAGAACCTGAAGGTGGTTGACTGGTTGGCGCACGACGTTTGCCAACATTTTTCTTGTCCCGTTGACGGATTTTAACTTTTTCCTTCGCTACTTTTTTGGGTTCTATTTTCTTCTTAATACCCGCCGCTTTTCCAGAGGCTTTAATTTTTTTAGGGCCGTTATATTTACCTTCCAGCTCTTTAATAGTACGGCGTTTAAATTTCTGCTTCAAAAAACGCTCAATGCCTGACATTAAATTCCATTCAGTGCTTTTTACCAGGGCTATTGCTAGACCCAGTTCATCGACTCGACCTGTGCGGCCTATGCGGTGAATATAATTGATGCCATTTCTGGGCACATCAAAATTGATAACCAGATTGATGCCTTTGATATCCAATCCTCTGGCGGCAAGGTCAGTGGCAATCATGATGTTAATTTCACCTTCACGGTATAAATCCATCATTCGGTTGCGGTCTTTTTGATCCATTTCGCCATGGAGGACGCCGACACGGAGTTTTTGCCCCCGTAGAGGGCCGCGAAGAGCGTCCGCTTGAATTCTGCTATTGGTGAATACCAGCGCTTTGTCGTAGGACTCATTGAGTAGCAGCCAGGCTAATAATTTTTCTTTATGGTCATTATCGTCTGCCACTACAATTTGCTGCTCGATATTTTTATGCCCGTCATGTAACGTATTTAAGGCAACAATCTCATGATTTTGCAGGACTTTGTCAGCCATTTTTATAACGCCAAAATGGGTTAGCGTTGCAGAAAACAGCAGGGTTTGTCTTTGTGAATTGCAGCTTTTGGCAATGGTTAATACATCTTCACTGAAGCCCATATCCAGCATCCGATCCGCTTCATCCAGAATCAGGACTTCAAGGTTACTGAAGTTTGGCGTTTCCTGTTCCATCAGTTCCAGAAGGCGGCCTGGGGTCGCAATAACTATTTCTGTATTTCTTCGGAGCATGTTTTGCTGAAGTCTGAAATCATCGCCGCCGGTAATGATGCCGGCTTTAAGGTCAGTGAATTCGGCAAGCTGTTGGCATTGCTTAAAGATTTGTTGCGCCAATTCCCGGGTTGGCGCAAGGATAAGCGAACGCGTGCCGAATTTTCTGGAAGGTAAAGTGAGCAGATGATGCAGCGTAGGCAATAGAAATGCGGCAGTCTTACCACTGCCTGTTTCGGCGCTGACCAGTAAGTCTTTGTGCTCTAAAGCTAACGGGATGGCCTGTTGCTGCACAGGCGTGGGTTGCTCAAAGCCTAGCTTTCTGACTGCCAGGAGCAGGGGTCTGGCGAGAGACAAGCTTGAAAATGATGGCTGGGTGGTGTCAGTTGAATTGGGGTGCATGAATCTTGAGTGGTCGCTACGGATACCGGCTGATGAAGTGCGAATATTGACGGCTATTATAAACTTTTTGTTACCGGGGTTATGATTTAAATCACTTAGGTATATTCTTCACAGGAAACCTCCCCGGCATTGCTAATCGGGTTTTAGCTGTTAAGCTTATCTAAAATGTTTTTCAACACGCAAAAGGTTAGAAAAAAATGATACCAATTAGAGATACTGCGCCCTGCTTTTCAAGGCCTTATGTAACCTGGGGGATAATGGCGGCTTGCATTTGCATTTTTATAGCTATGAAATTAATGCCCGACCAATCGGCTATCATTCTGTTAAATCGTTATGGCATGGTGCCTATCCGTTATTCAAGTCTCCATGCCGGCTTGCCATTTGATGGTTATTTATCGTTTGTAACTAATTTATTCTTACATGCAAGTTGGACGCATCTGATCGTAAATATGTGGTTTTTGTGGATTTTTTCCGATAATGTCGAAGACAGAATGGGGCGTCTCCCTTTTTTGATTTTTTATTTAGTGTGCGGGGCTTTTGCGACTCTACTGCAATGGTATTTTGATCCAATGCTTGATATTCCGGTTATTGGCGCTTCAGGCGCAATAGCGGGCGTCTTGGCGGCTTATTTTTTTCTATACCCGTTTGAACGTGTAATCGTGTTTTTTCCGCCGGTGCTGTTTCACGTACCTGCCATAAGTTTTTTAGGATTGTGGGTTTTGTTACAACTGCACAATGCAACGACCTCAATTATTTTTGAAGGCACTACGATAGATGTCGCTTGGTGGGCTCATTTAGGCGGTTTTGTTGCCGGGTCTGTTTTGTATCGGTTTTTCTTAAGAGATAAGAAAAATGAATTATTGTGATAGCTTTAAGGTATAATTTTTCAATTTAAAAAGTGGGGATATATGCCCCTGTCTTATCGCCGGGAGCGGATTGAAATATATGAAAAAAATTAATGTTGCCTTGGTAAGGCTGCTTCAGTTTGTAGTTTTTGTACTGTTTACATTTATGGTAATAGCCTATTTTGGCGCTATGGTTTTGCTGCCTCTCGATGCTATTGCAATGCTAATAAAACTGATGGGTGTTATTGGTCTTCATGGTTTTATCGGGGCTCTGATTGCCATTCCGGCTGTCGGTTATTTATGCTTGATTGTGTACAAAACCCCCGGGCTTTGCAAAATGGTTGTTGATACGGGTATTGATCTGGTAAAGACTGGTAAATTAAAAGTTGAAGCATTTAATGAAATGGTTGATGCAGTGAAAGCTTAAGTTACATTAATTATTAATAAAGGGTGTGTTGGTTTTGACACACCCTTTTTTGTTGTTTAAATAAAGCTTACATGGATTTCAGGAAATTGATTTAGCGCACCTGGCAAGACTTCGTAGCATTTTTTTTAAAAGCGCTAACTGAAAATACCATTAATGAAAGTTGAAATATGTCCTATTTCTTCAATGCAAACAGTGTGCTCCATTAGATAATCATGCCATTCAACCTTATATTCCATAACATTAAGCGCATGAAATACAGCTTTTCCCGATTCAATAGCAACAATTGAATCCAGTATGCCGTGACCCATAAATATTGGGGTGGCGCTGTTGATGTTTGAAAGACCAGTTTTTAATTGTTCAAGGGTCGGTAAATAAGTTGACAGCCCAACAATTCCCGCCAGTTTATGGGGAAAGGTGAGGCCGACATGAAGCGCAATAACACCGCCTTGAGAAAATCCAGCAAGTAAAATATGTTCAGATGAAATGCCTTTATCCATTTCCTGCTGAATGAGCTGCCCAACTGATTTTGCTGATTGGTAAATTCCTGCTATATCAACTTTGTGATCCAGTGACATTTCCAAGATGTCATACCAGGCACGCATTTCCATTCCGCCATTAACGGTGATAGGCTGAATAGGCGCATTAGGAAAAATAAAATGGATGTCAGGTTCTGCGTTTAAATGCAGTTCACGGGCAATGCCTTCAAAATCGTGCCCATCCGCACCCAAACCATGCAGCCATATTATAGAATATTTGTGGATTGATTTAGGCTGAATTTCAATTGTGCTTAGTTCAGAACGCATAGTTTTTTCCAGAAAGATAATAAAGTGCTGTTTTTTACCAACCAACGAGGCTATGTATTCAGGTCTAAAACGCTGTACTGAATATTGCTACTTGCTGAAAGGTTTGAGTATCCCGTAGGGTTGTAGCTTTATTGTAATGGCTAGATAAGTAACGGTTGATGAATTTTTTTGCATTATGGATGTTAGTTGAAACTTCATCTCTTGTATGGCTACAAATACAAAAACTTAATCCGATGGATGATTGTAGCTGTTTATACTAAATTCTGACTATGTTAAACGATATTATTTTAATATGTTTTTTGTGTATGGCCTGTGTGTATTGGTTTAATGCGCAGAAAGCCAAAGAAATTGCGCTTGGAACAGCCAGGGCTCATTGTTTGGCAATGGGGGTGCAAATGCTGGATGACTATGTTGCTTTAAACGGCATCTGGTTGAAAAGAGATAAGCTAAGAAAAATTCATTTGCGGCGATTATTTATGTTTGAGTTTTCATCGACTGGGGAAGATCGTTATAACGGGACTGTATTGATGCTGGGTCGCCGGGTTGAATCCATTTATATGGACCCCTACCGAATTTAATAAACAGCTTGGTTTTATGATATAAATTTTTGTCGTTAACGCCCAATAAAAACTTAAGATTCATCTGCGATCGTTTTAATTTTTGAAATTTCAATTAATTGAATCTTAAAGGCGATGTTTTTACCTGAATAGGATAAAATATTTAAGCAAATTATATCTTAACTAATCCAGTGATAAAACAATGCCTCATAGACGTTTCAAAAAAAGTCAACCCATATCTTCAATTGCCACACTTCCACACTTAGGTCTCAACATAAAGGATATTGAGTCCGATTTAAAGCGCTATTACGCTCACAGACTCGGCAGGGACGAAAACTGTAACTCAATCCATTATGTCTATGAGGCTTTATCCATGGCCATTAGTGACAGGCTTACAGAACGTTGGAAAAAAACATATAACGCTTACAAGGAACAGGATTGTAGAAGAGCCCATTATTTGTCGATGGAGTTTTTAATGGGGCGGACACTTAGCAATGCCATGCTGAATCTGGGAGTCAATGATGCCGTTACACAGGCAACTTATGATTTGGGGCTAGATCTGGAAGAATTAATTGAAGTGGAGCCGGATGCAGGTCTTGGCAATGGTGGTTTAGGCCGTTTAGCGGCCTGTTTTATCGATAGTTGCGCAACGTTGCAGTTGCCTGTGATAGGTTACGGGTTGCGTTATGAATATGGTATGTTCTGCCAGACTATTGTTAATGGCGAACAGGTTGAGGAGCCGGATCATTGGTTGCGCAATGGCAACGTATGGGAAATTGAGCGCCTTGAGTACAAGCAGCGCATTAAATTTGGTGGACGGACGGAGAACCGTACTGATGAAAACGGTAAGACGCACATCAGTTGGGTAGATACCCACGACGTCCTCGCAGTTCCTTATGACACACCCATTCCCGGCTATAAAAACGGCACCGTGAACACCTTGCGTTTATGGAAAGCCACGGCAACCGAAGAATTTGATTTGCAGGAGTTTAATGCCGGTGATTATCCGGAATCAGTGGCTGCACAGAACACGGCTGAAAATATCACCATGGTGCTGTATCCGAACGATGCCAATGAAAACGGCAAGGCCTTGCGTTTACGCCAACAATATTTGCTGGCTTCCGCCAGCTTGCAGGATGTGTTTGAACTTTGGGTCGGTCGGCATGGCAATGATTTTTCTGAATTTGCAGCGAAAAATTGCTTTCAGTTAAATGATACGCACCCTAGCATTGCCGTTGCTGAAATGATGCGCTTGTTAATGGATATATATGGGCTGGGATGGGATGAGGCTTGGGTAATAACCTGTAACACCATGGCCTATACCAACCATACGCTGTTGCCGGAAGCCCTGGAACGGTGGTCAGTCAATCTTTTTAGGCAGTTATTGCCAAGATTGATGGAGATCATTTTTGAGATTAACGCCCACTTTCTGGCGGAAGTATCAGCACACTGGCCCGGTGACAAAGATCGCATCGCTCGCATGTCTCTGATTGAAGAGGGTCGTGATCAACACGTAAGAATGGCCTATTTGGCTATCGTTGGCAGTTATTCCGTCAACGGTGTTGCAGAATTGCATTCAAAATTGCTGGAACAAGGCTTGTTTCACGATTTCTATGAGTTATGGCCAGAAAAATTTAATAACAAGACCAATGGTGTCACACCACGACGCTGGTTGGCCAGCTGTAATCCGGAATTGGCCGAGTTGATCACGGAAACCATAGGCGATGGCTGGTTAACAAATTTATTCTTACTAAAAAAGCTGGAGCTGCATGTTGACGATAAACTGTTCTGTGAACGCTGGCATAGTGTTCAGCAAGGCGCAAAGCAAAAGCTGATTGATTTTAAAAAACAGGAATTGGGCGTTGATTTGAATGTCAACGCCTTGTTTGATGTGCAGGTTAAGCGAATTCACGAATACAAGCGCCAGTTGTTAAATGTCCTGCATGTTATTCATCTTTATGACCGTATCAAGCGTGGCGATACGGCAAACTGGACGGATCGTTGTGTACTGATTGGCGGTAAAGCGGCGCCCGGTTACCACATGGCGAAAAAAATCATCAAGCTGATCAATAATGTTGGCAATGTTATTAATCACGATCCCGATGTGGGTGAGAAGTTAAAACTTGTCTTTTTGCCCAATTATCGTGTATCCGCGATGGAAAAAATTTGCCCTGGCGCCGATCTTTCAGAGCAAATTTCAACAGCCGGAAAAGAAGCTTCGGGCACCGGTAATATGAAATTCATGATGAATGGCGCGTTGACTATTGGCACCCTGGATGGGGCGAATATCGAAATTCGCGAAGAGGTCGGCGATGACAATTTTTTCCTGTTTGGGTTGACTGAAGATCAGGTTGAAAAATTGCGCGACCACTATGATCCGGTTTCAATGATTAATCAGGATGAAGACCTGCAAAGGGTGATGAATCTGCTTGAGTGCGGGCATTTTAACCAATTTGAGCCCGGTATTTTCGATGGCGTGATTAGTTCACTGAAAAGTCCGCACGATCCCTGGGTGACTATTGCTGATTTCCGCAGCTTTGTTGATGCCCAAAAACGTGTGGAAGCGGCTTATCAGGATAAAGATCGCTGGACGAAAATGAGCATTATAAATTGCGCGAACAGTGGTAAGTTTTCAACTGACAGGACGATTTCTGAATACAATAATGAGTTGTGGAAGCTTACGCCGGTAAGAGTGGACCAATAGCCGCCGGTAATGTTTCATATTGTTTTGTATGAGCCTGAAATTCCGGCAAATACTGGCAACATTATCCGTTTATGCGCCAATGCAGGGACGCAATTGCATTTAATCAAGCCTTTGGGTTTCGAACTGGATGACAAGAAATTGCGGAGAGCGGGCTTGGATTATCATGAATGGGTCGCTGTCAAAGAGCATTCCTCGTTAAGCGCTTTTAATGAAACGGTTAAACCGGAACGGATTTTTGCCCTGACCACTAAGGCCAGGCAAATAGTCAGTGATGTGACTTTTCAGGCTCGGGATGCTTTTTTGTTTGGCCCTGAAACCAGAGGCCTGCCTGGAAACATTTTAACAGAGTTGGGTGACAGTCGATGTTTGTATTTGCCCATGCAGGCGGAGAGTCGAAGTCTTAATTTATCAAATACCGTTGCCATTGTCCTTTATGAGGCGTGGCGGCAGTTGTCTTACGCTGGCGCACTGATAAAGTAGCCCTTATTCAGTAAGATTTAGTCGCCACAATCGCAGCTAAATCGTAACTTCTCATTAATAAAACAGGTAAATGGGTTAAAAAACTTAAAAGATTATCACCACGAAGACACGAAGGACACGAAGTTTTATTTCTTCGTGCCCTTCGTGTCTTCGTGGTGAATAAAAGATTTTTAATCGCCTGTTTACCCGCATTCCACTCTTAACCGATTTAATTCTGAATACCCCGATAACCTTAAGTTTTATGTTAATCGAAACGACATTTAAAACAGCCTGGTGGTTAAATAACGCCCATTTACAAACCTTATATCCCGCTTTAATTCGTAAGATGCCGCCGCCAAATGGGTTAAGGCGCGAACGCTTGATAACGCCAGATCTTGATTTTATCGATATTGATTGGTGCGGTGAGGGCAGTCAACCGTTAATTATTTTATTGCATGGCTTAACAGGCAGTTCCCGGTCGGGATACATTAAAGGCCTGCAATGCTCTTTGCTAAAACAAGGGTTTCGCAGTGTCACGCTAAATTTTCGCGGTTGCAGCGGTGAATATAACCATTCGGCGCGGTGTTATCATTCCGGAGAGACTGAAGACATACATTTCCTTTATCAAACACTGCGTCAGCGGGAACCTGATACGCCTTTTGCGGCTGTCGGCTTTTCTTTGGGTGGCAATGTGCTTTTAAAATGGCTCGGAGAACAGGGTAATAATCTATCGCTATTTGCAGCGATAGCTGTTTCTGTTCCGTTGGTATTGAGCGCCTGTGCGACAAAATTGGATAATGGCTTTTCTAAAATCTATCGTGCAAAATTACTTCGTGACCTAAAACATTATGTCCAGGCAAAGCAAAGGTACTTGGAACAGCTTGGCAAGCATCATGAGGCCAACAAAATTGAACAGCTAGGTAACCTGTCCCGCATTAAATCTTTCTGGCAATATGACGACCGGGTAGTGGCAAGGCTGCATGGTTTCAAAAATGTACAAGACTATTACCAGCGATCCAGTTCCCGGCAATTTCTTAAATCCATAGCGGTGAGTACTTTATTGATTCAAGCACTTGATGATCCATTTATGACAGAAGACGTTCTTCCTGATTTGGAGAAGCTATCCTCAAGCATTCATCTGGAAATTACCCGAGGGGGAGGGCATGTTGGCTTCATTGCCGGGGAAAACCCTTTTAAACCGGACTATTGGTTAGAGCGACGCATTCCCGAATTTTTAAGGCAACATGTATCTTCAGATTAACCCGGTGGCCAGTACATTTGGCGTCCACCCAGTAAATGCAGGTGCAGGTGGTAAACTTCCTGCCCCCCTTTTTTGTTGCAGTTAAACACAGTTCGATAGCCGCCTTTAGACAATCCTTCCTGTTTGGCCAGCATTACCGCAGTTTGTAGTAATTGCCCCGCCAGTAAGGTGTCGTCCAGATCATTCAAGGTGGCAATATGAACCTTGGGAATAATCAGAATATGAACAGGGGCTTGAGGATTAATGTCTCTAAATGCCAGAACAGTGTCATCTTCAAAAACCACATCCGGTTTTATGACACCTTCAACCATTTTGCAAAACAAACATAAAGTCATATTTTCACCCTTATATATTTATCCGGTAACTATTCATCACTAAGCCGGAATTGAGGATTAAGCGAAAGAGGCATGGCGAGAGGCTGAAAAAGCTAGTCTTCAAGCCAGTTTACCCTGTTAAATTTCTTTTCGACCATTAAACGCATGTAATAATGTTCCGCTATCAATAAACTCAAGTTCGCCGCCCATCGGAACACCATGCGCTATTCTGCTGGCCTGCACCTGATGTTTCCTTGCTATTTCGCCAATGAAATAGGCCGTGGCTTCACCTTCAACTGTTGAATTGGTGGCCAGAATAAGCTCTTTAATAGCACCTGCAGCAAGGCGTTGTTCCAGCAAGTCCAGGCCGAGTTCATCTGGGCCTATGCCATCCAGCGGCGATAGTCGGCCATGCAGGACAAAATAGTGTCCTTTGAACACGGTCGCCTGATTGATAATCCAGACATCAGCGGGGCTTTCTACTATGCAAATCAGTGAGCTGTCCCTTGATGTGTCGGTGCATATTTCACAAACAGCATGCTCGGTGAGCGTGCGGCACTGCTGGCAATGACCAATGTTATCGATTGCGCGAAGCAGTGTTTCAGCTAATGCTTTTGCACCATTGCGGTCGCGCTGAAGGAGATAAAATGCCATGCGTTGCGCCGACTTGGGGCCAACGCCCGGCAAGCAGCACAGGTTTTGTATCAACTGCCCTAGCAAACCTTTTTTTTGCATGTTAAAAAGGCAGTTGGAATCCGGGAGGCAAAGGAATTCCAGCGGTTACATCAGACATTTTTTCTTTTTTCATTTTGCCTACTTTATTAACGGCATCGTTAATGGCCGCAGCAACCAAGTCTTCGAGCATGTCCTTATCTTCGCCCAGCAACGAATCGTCAATCGTCACTTTTCTGGCTTCGCGTTTACCGGTCATTACGATAGTCACTAAACCACCGCCCGATTCACCCAGCACTTGCATCATTTCCAGTTCTTCCTGGGCTTTTTTGAAGTCTTCCTGCATTTTTTGAGCTTGCTGCATAATATTGCCTAATGCATTTTTCATTTTATTTCCTCTCTAGTGTTATAAGGGCTCTATAGTGCCGGGCAACACCCGCGCACCAAAATGGTCTTTTAAATCCTGAATGTTCTGATCTGAATTAATGGCTTCAACAGCGGCCTGCTGTTTGTCTTCGCGTTCTTTCGCCAATTGCACGGCAGGTGTGTCAAGGGTGGTTTTTTTAGCTTTTATGACCAACTTGACCGGTATGCCCAGATAGGTTTGTAATGCTTTTTGTAAAGTTTCTTCTGCTCGGGCACTCTTGATGTAGTTCGGGTTTATTATCAAGGTGCAAACCTTATCATCAATATTTTCCAGGGCGCAATTGTTCGCGAACTCACGGGTCGGGCCAGCAAGCTTCATGGCAACAATCATTGACAGCCAGTCACGCGCCTCCTTATTGAAAGGGGGTTCCTTGCGGGGTGCATTTCTCTCATCGGGTTGGGGGGATTTTATCTGAGGCTTAGTCTCGGGTTGCTGAATTGGAACGGATATTATGGCGGGTTGTTCCAGTCTTGCGGGTCTAAATGCCAGCATACGTAACATGACCATTTCAAAGCCACTACGTGGGTCGGGCGCTAAGTCCAGGTCCCGTTGTCCTACCAGGCCAATTTGATAGAAAAGCTGGACATCTTCGGGGGTAAGACGGGAAGATAATGCCGCAATCATGTCCGCATCAAAATCGTGATCAATGGCTGTAGGTAATTGTTGAACCAGGGCGACGCGATGCAGGACTTGGAGCAATTGTTGCAATATATCGCTAAAATCCGGGGTCAAGTTAGCGATTTCATTGATGTTTTCCAAAATAGCCGCTGCATCGCCCTGAGCTAAGGCGCTTAACAGGTCGTCAACCGGTTGTTGTGCAACAGTGCCCAGCATGGCTCTGACATCGTCGGCGGGCACTTTACCATTGCCATAGACGATGGCTTGATCCAACAAACTTAAACCATCGCGCATACTGCCATCTGCTGCGCGGGACAATAGTTTCAAGGCGCCTGCTTCAAATTCAATATTTTCCTGGTGAAGTATAAATACCATCTGGGTAAAAATCTGAGCGGGCAGCAAGCGCTTTAGATTAAATTGCAAGCAACGCGACAGCACGGTAACAGGAATTTTGTGTGGATCCGTAGTGGCTAACAGAAATTTTACATGCGGCGGGGGCTCTTCCAGTGTTTTTAATAACGCATTGAAGCTATGCCCGGACAGCATGTGAACTTCATCGATCAGATAGACTTTATAGCGGCCATGATTGGGCGCGTATTGCGCGTTGTCCAGTAAATCGCGGGTATCTTCAACTTTAGTGCGGGACGCTGCATCAACTTCTATCAAATCTAAAAACCGGCCTTCATCAAGATCACGGCAAACGCTGCACACGCCGCAAGGATTAAATTCCTGGAGATTTTCGCAATTGATGGCTTTGGCTAAAATTCTGGCGATGGTGGTTTTGCCTACACCCCGTGTTCCGGTGAACAAGTATGCATGATGAAGCCGGTTATGTTGTAAAGCGTTGATTAACGATTTAACGACATGTTCTTGTCCGACGACTTCTGTGAAATTATGAGGGCGCCATTTTCTGGCAAGAACCTGATAGTTCATTGCAGGCTCGATTGTAGTGAAGGTGTTGGGCGGTAATCGTACCAGCCACATCCCGGCACACGAATCTGCTGCTACCGTTGCTTCCTTCCGGACCTGGCGGGGTTTACAGCGTATCGTTGCGAGAGGACCGACACGATCACCATTACGCTTCAGCCGAACTGGCTAAAGGATCGCTATTATCGTTGAAAAAAAATTATAATACAAGACAAGGCGCCATGATTTTTTAAAAAACTTAAACAGCTTCTGATATCGAAATTAAAAAGTTAGGTCAACTGAGTTAATTGCTACATTTGAAAAGTTGGAAAGTATGGCTTGGTCGAGTAAGATATGAACCATTTGTAGTCAATCCTGTAACTTTCAGCCCTGTTGCAATGATCGTCCCTTAGGTTTTCTTAATAATAGTGATGAAAAAACAGGCGGGAATACAATAAATAATAAACTCTACCCAATTTAAAGCGCTTGGATGATGGTTGATTTTAAAATGAGCGGAATATATTTAAAGGAAAATTATCGTATTTTTCCGGGCCGTATGTTTATTTTTGGTGTTTAGGAATTGTAAGTTATATTGAGATTGTTAGGGCTGTTTCAATAAAAGCGGATACATTGCATTAATTTACCGCATTCATTTTTAACTTACTATGATACTTTTCCGGCTAGAAAAGTGCTTCAAAACATATAAGTAGAACTCAACAATATAACCAATTTTTTAACAATCACATACAGGTAACCTCAGTAATGCGTAACAATTTTTTTAATCTGGGCTTTTTAGTATTGGCATTGTCATCAGTTTCCGCTTATGCTGAAATTTTGGCTAAAGACGCTATCCCCCCCCAAATATTGGAGCAATTTTATAAAAGACATCCGAATGCTATTGATGTTTCTGCCGAAAAGAAAACCCATTTCAAGCAAGCTTTGTACGAAATTACTTTTAAAGAAGAAAAGGATAAAGAAGCGATAATCGAACTGTATAGGAGCAATGGACGTTTTTTTATTAACGGCGATAATGTTACGACATCTAATATGATGCCCGCTATTGCTTATGATAATTTAAAGGCTGCTTTCGGCACTTATACCATAAAGGATGCGATATTGGTCGTAAACCCTAATGGTGTTGGCGAAGAATATGATTTGACAGTTAACGTATCAGGCAATGATTGGAGCGTTATAGTTGATCATACCGGAAACATAACCCAAAAAGAACGTGATTAGGCGATTTCCAAGAATGAATATACCCAAATTGCGCAGGATTTTTGTTCATTCTCAAGGCGTAAAAAGAGGCGCATAGCGAGCTATGTAACTCTTTTTACAACGCAGAAAATGGACAAAAAGACCAGCAGGGTGGGTATATTCTTCGCCGGAAATCGCCTTAGATCTTGTAACGATTTTTTGCTGGCCGTAAGGTTTGTGTTTTGGCACCCCGTTTTTTAAGGGCAAAAAAAAGTGGGTTGCGAAAAATCGTCAAGAACAATAGAGTTGGAGACTCGGTAGCGGTTTTATTGTAAAATAATATTTTAAGAGCTCATGATAGAAAACACTTTAAATGCGGTTCAACCAGAACAACCAGCGCCTGATTCGGCTTCTACCCAACCGCTTAATGAAGAAATAGGGGGAGTAAAAGGACTTGAGCCCACTCGCTATGGCGATTGGGAAAAGAATGGCCGTTGCGTTGATTTTTGATAAAACAACAACGGGATAACACGATGGCAACTAATACAAACAGACCTACCTCGCCCCACCTGCAAGTGTACAGATTGCCCTTAACCGGCATTATTTCAATTACCCACCGCATGACCGGCGTGATGTTATCTGCCGGATTGGTTTTTTTCGTTTATATCGTTTCATCGGTTGCCGGTGGTGCAACTTCATATGCGTCGATGCAAGACTTAATGAGTGTATGGCTGATAAGATTGTTGTATTGGGGCTTTATTTACGCGCTTTTTTTCCATTTGTGCCACGGCGTGCGTCATTTAATATGGGATTCAGGCAAGAGTTTTGACAACGATACACTGGACCACTACGCAAAGATTGAACTGGGTTGTTCATTAGGGCTTACCCTATTTACATTTATATTTGTCTGAGTAAGGAATGTTTATGGATTACCGATCGCCTTTAGCCCGGGTTCGCGGATTGGGTTCCGCAAAAACCGGAACATCTCATTGGTGGATGCAGCGCGTCACCGCAGTGGCGCTGATTCCCTTATCTTTTTCGTTAATCATTTTTCTCGATTTGAGCTTAAACGCGCCCTATCAGGAAACGGTAGCGTGGCTGGCATCCCCATTTAATACCGTGTGCATCGTCGCATGGATACTCGCGGTTTTTTATCACGCCGCTTTAGGGTTGCAAGTGGTCATTGAAGATTATATTGCCGTTGAAGGTGTCAAAATTGTTGCAGTCTGGGCGGTAAACTTAAGTTTCCTGTTACTGGCACTGGCGGCGTTGATTGCGGTGTTTCGTACACTATTAATAGGGTAGCTTATGTCGGCAGATTATAAAATTATTGAACATGCGTATGATGTGGTTGTAGTGGGTGCTGGCGGGGCAGGTCTTCGCGCCACTTTTGGCATGGCGGAAAAAGGCTTGAAAACGGCCTGTCTCACTAAAGTATTTCCCACCCGCAGCCACACCGTTGCGGCCCAGGGCGGCATCAGTGCGGCTTTAGGCAATATGGGTGAAGATGACTGGCGCTTTCACATGTACGATACCGTTAAAGGCTCTGACTGGCTGGGAGACCAGGATGCCATTGAATACATGTGCCGGGAAGCCATGGCGGCGGTGATCGAGCTGGAACATTACGGCGTCCCTTTTTCCAGAACGCCCGAAGGCAAAATATATCAACGCGCGTTTGGCGGCATGACAACGCATTATGGCAAAGGCACAGCGCAACGAACTTGCGCGGCGGCTGATAAAACCGGGCATGCGATTTTGCATACCTTGTATCAACAAGCGTTAAAACATAATGCCGAGTTTTTTGTTGAATACATCGTCCTCGACTTGATTATGGAAAATGATGAATGTCGCGGCGTGTTGGCGTGGTGTCTTGATGATGGCTCCCTGCATTTATTCAAAGCGCATGTCACCGTTTTGGCAACCGGCGGTTATGGGCGCAGTTATTTTTCCTGTACATCGGCGCATACTGTAACGGGTGATGGCAATGCGATGGTATTACGCGCGGGTCTGCCCTTGCAGGATATGGAATTTATCCAGTTTCATCCGACCGGAATTTATGGCGCAGGCTGTTTAATTACCGAAGGAGTAAGAGGCGAGGGCGGTTATCTGACCAATTCGGAGGGTGAGCGCTTCATGGAAAGGTATGCGCCATCGGCCAAGGATTTGGCTTCACGCGACGTCGTCAGCCGTGCCATGACCATTGAAATTCAGGAAGGGCGTGGCGTAGGCAAATTGAAAGATCATATTTATTTGCACATTGAACATTTGGATCCTGCCCTTATTAACGAACGCTTACCCGGCATCGCTGAAACCTCGAAAATCTTTGCCGGCGTTGATGTCACTAAAGATCCTATTCCCGTTTTACCGACCGTGCATTACAACATGGGTGGCATTCCTACCAACTATAAGGCGGAGGTGGTGACGCTGGATGGCGAAAATCCCGATAAAGTTGTGCCGGGCTTGATGGCTATCGGTGAGGCCGCATGTGTTTCAGTCCACGGGGCGAATCGGCTGGGTTCAAATTCGTTATTGGATTTGGTTGTCTTTGGCAGGTCAGCCGCTATCCGCTGCGCAGAACTGATCAAACCCGGCACGGCCCAAAAACCGCTTGCCAAGACGGCCTGTGATAAAGCGGTGGCCCGTTTTGATAAAATTCGCAACGCCAATGGTAGCCGCAGTACCTCGGATATTCGTTTGGATATGCAGAAAACCATGCAAACCAAAGCAGCGGTATTCAGAACGCAATCGACACTGGATGAAGGTATTGCCGCCATGAAAGAAATCACTCAATCGTTTGCCGATGTGGGCGTCAAAGATAAATCCCTGATCTGGAACACCGATCTGGTTGAAACCCTGGAGCTGGATAACCTGCTTGGTCAAGCCAGCGTAGCCATTAATGCCGCAGGTAACAGGCACGAAAGCCGTGGCGGACACGCGCGGGAAGATTACCCCATGCGTGATGATGCCAACTGGATGAAACATACACTGACATGGTTGATTGACGATAACATAAAGATCGATTATCGACCTGTGCATTTATATACTTTAACTGATGAAGTTGACGTGATTCCACCCAAAGAGAGGGTTTACTAATGGCTGAGTTCACCTTGCCAAAAAATTCGGTATTGACCGAAGGCAAAACCTTTAAAGCACCGGCTGGCGCAAAAAATATCCGCCGTTTTGAAGTCTACCGTTGGGATCCCGATTCCGGCGAAAATCCCCGTATCGATAATTATGAACTGGATATGGATCACTGCGGACCCATGGTGCTGGACGCAATCCTGAAAATTAAAAATGAAGTCGATAGCACCTTAACCTTCAGGCGCTCGTGCCGTGAAGGGGTCTGTGGATCGTGTGCGATGACGGTTAATGGAAAAAATACCTTGGCCTGTACCAAAGCCATTGATTCCTATCCCGACACCATCAAGATCTTCCCTCTTCCGCACATGTCGGTAATTAAAGACCTGGTGCCGGACATGACACATTTTTTTGCACAGTACGCTTCCATCAAACCGTGGATAGAAACGCAAACGCCTGCGCCGGCAGATGCCGAGCGCCTGCAAAGCAAGGAAGACCGCGAAAAACTGGATGGCTTATATGAATGCGTCCTGTGCGCCTGTTGCTCAACCAGTTGCCCTAGTTACTGGTGGAACAGCGAGCGTTATTTAGGCCCCGCAGTATTGCTGCAAGCCTATCGCTGGTTAGCCGATAGCCGTGATGAAAACACGGGAGAGCGTCTAGATGAACTGGAAGACCCGTTCAAATTGTACCGCTGCCACACCATCATGAACTGCACCGATACATGTCCTAAAGGCTTGAATCCCGCCAAAGCCATCGCTGAAACCAAAAAACTGCTGGTACAGAGAAAACTGGGTTAATGCATCAACTCGCCAAGCTGCGTTGGCAATGTCGGCGCGGCACCAAGGAACTCGATTTTTTGTTGCTGCACTATCTGGATTCGGGGTATTTGCTGGCCGATGAGGAAGAGAAGGCGCTGTTTGCTGAACTGTTAACCCTTGAAGATGATGAGTTGATAGGGGTTTTGCTGGGTGAGTTGGAAGTAGAAGCGGGGGAAATGAAGGTTTTGGTTGAGAGGATAAAGACTTTAGCGGTAGCTAAGGTTTAGGATTATATTTATCATCGTGTTAAATAATGAAATTTGAATGGGATTCCGAAAAAGCTCGGAACAATCAGAAGAAACATAATGTGAGCTTTGATGAAGCTCAAACAATCTTTGATGATTCACTGGCAACTATTTTTAATGACGAGTGGAATTCATTTGGAGAACGTAGAGAATTAATTATTGGTCATTCAAACAATTGAAGGCTTTTGGTCGTGTCTTTTACAGAACAAACGCAAGGAGTCATCCGAATAATCAGCTCTCGGCCCGCCACAACTAAAGAACGAAAAGATTATGAAAAAAACAGAAGAACCTGAACAAGATATGTTGCCCGAGTATAGTTTCGACTATTTAAAGGCGAAAATTAACAGATTTGCTATCAAGCAAGCGCCGGTTACTGTAACATTGGACGCTGATATAGCGGAAGTTTTTAAAGATTCAGAAGCGGTTAATAGGGCGTTAAGAGCTATTTTATTAGCATTGCCAAATTCACAATTCCACGGAAAAACTTAACCTATTCGGGTCTTAAAATCAACGGGGCAAAATCAATCGAGTCTGACCCTATTGATTGCTCACGCCATCATTCGGCGGAACCGCTTTCGCGTTCCGCCTTACGCGGGTCTGTTGGGAGGATTAGGGCAGGTTAGCCAGGTAGCCACGTAGGGTACGCACCGCGTACCTTTTAAGGAATATCCAATGAAAAAGGGGATCGTAGGATGGGCAGCGCGTTGCTTTGCCCATCCTACGAGCTGATTATAGGTAGCATTTTTAAATAGCATGGAATTACAAAAATTTCTTTATCGAGGGGATTCTGATCCTTATGGCACTAGAAGGCTTAAGGAAACATGGAATGCTGAGCGGTTTCTCATGTCGAATTTAAGCAAAGGAGGAAATCCATACGATATTTTCAATTATGAATTGCTGAGTTCTATCGATAAACATATCGATGATGGATGGCAACACACCCATTTCCTATCTTTTTCTGCGGATTATGATGTGGCAGTTAAGTATCTAAGTGGGGCGTCTAATAGAGATTTTGAAAAGATAAATGGCGATCATTGGGATGCCGTAATATTTGAAATTGATACAAGCCATCTATTGTCTCTAAAGTGCTTGGAGTGCGGAATATATATTGGAAAATATCGCGCATATCTTTATCGAACTACAAGTTCTGACCAAATTGAAAATATTCTGTCTGACGTGAAGAATCATGGTAATAGTAATAGAGAACGAATTGTGTCAATTATGCTCGTTGACACAGTTACTTACATCAGGTCGAAAATCTCAACGAATTCAAACCTTGGCAAGGCAATGTCGAAGGCAAATCGAGATAAGGAATGGTTAATTCTTCCCCTGGATGAGGCTCTTGATGAAGGCAAACCTTCTGGTGGACTCACATCAAAAATGGACGGTGGTTGTATTTCAAATTGGGAAGGATTTCGGTTTAAAAACTAAGGAGCCAGGGTGCGCACCGCGTACCTTGTTGTGGCATATCCAATAAGGATCGTAGGATAGGCTGATGCTAAGAAGGCTATCCTACGAGCTTCGTGCAATTGAGCAAAAGCTCAATGATAAGTAGCAAGAATATTTCCACTTGAGGATTTAGATGTACATCAAAAAAAAACCGCCATCAATGCGCACATCTGTTTATGAATCGCAGGCGCGTTTCCTTGCAGGCTGTATTTGTCGGCTAGAAGAAGCGTACCGTCGACATTTTGATAAGCCATATAATCCAGATGGAGGAGACTCTGCCCGTTTTTGGGCATTGCCTGAGTATGAGGTATTTCACGACGCAGCCTACGCCTGTGGCTTTGTTTGCAAAGACCTCGCACCGACTTACCCGATTGATCAAGCGAATGAGATCTGCGGTGAGACTCTTAGAAGAGTGCCATTTAAGGAATTGCGTCATTACGTTCACACATTATTGAGGGTGGAACGAAGTAATCGAATGGACGGATATTTTAGCCCGGTTTGTTCTGCTATACAAAGTGGTGCACTTGGAATTGTCGCGCGAAGACTGGATTCTGATGATAGCCTCTATGCGCCTGAGAACACGTAAGGGGTTTCGCTGATTTGCACCACCATAACGCGTTACCCTTGTAGGGTACGCACCGCGTACCTTTTAGGAGCTTGAACAACCGGGATGCTTTGAAAATGGTACGCGATGCGTACCCTACAAAATTACGGAAACCCTGACAACCAAAATAACGCGTAAGGTGCAGTAATACGTAGGGCGTAATAGGCGATAGCCTAATTACGCCGCATGTTGGCTCCCATTGTATTCCGCAAGCTCTATACTTGCTACCTGCTGTGTATGGATTGACCCAAAATTCACCATACCCACGTTAATTCACAAGCTATGCCAACCATTTTGGGAATCGCAAACTTTCGTTTTCATTTCTATTCAAATGAAGGCAATGAGCCGCCACATATCCATGTGCGCTGTTCGGATGGTGAATGTAGGTTTTTGGCTTGAACCGGTTGTTTTAGCGAGCAATCGCGGTATAGCGCCTCACGATTTACGCGAAATCGAACGACTTGTATTTGAAAATAAACCAATCCTACTGGATAGCTATCATGAATACCACCGTCTTTAAAACAGAACCCGTTGCCCTTAAAGCCTGGGTCGAAAAACGCATGATTTATCTTGAACTAACAGATGGGCGGATACTGGGCTTTCCTGCTGATCGTTTTCGAATTCTCAGCCAAGCATCTGAAAATCAACTTAAAGCCGTTCAAATTGTAGTGAGGGGCTACGCATTAAGATGGGAAGGATTGGATGAAGATTTAACCGTGAGTGGCATAATTAACGGGCAATTTCAACTTCCTTTGCCGAGACAAGCCGCTTGAACAACGGGGCAGCGTAAGTCGTAATAGGCGATAGCCATATCAAATGGGTAGCAGCGTAGGTTGGCAATTTCATCGTTAACCCAACGCGTCTTACCTCCTTGCAAATTAATCCGCCGTTTCCCGGCGCATGAAAAAGCGGACAATTCACTTACTACAAAACCGGACATTTCTACTTGTTGCCAACATAAAGCGGTTGGCCTAAAACTTACAAACTACCATTATCAAAAGCCTGATTCATCGGTACGATAATATCGCCATTAGTATTATCACAGAAGCTGAGAGTGATCACCTGAAAGAGCAATAGCGGCACAGCATCACGGTGTCTCCATTGCTCTAATCAGGCAAAGGCGGCTCTGGTGATATTATTTTTCGTATTTGAATGAATCTTGAGTGAGTCTAATTTCCGCTTCGCGGTATTTTTTCGCGCAGAACGCTGCCACTTCCGTTGGTAATGAAGGGCCTGGCGCGGTTTTATTCCAGTCCAGGGTTTCCAGATAATCACGAATATACTGCTTGTCAAAACTAGGCGGACTGGTGCCCACCTGATACTGATCGGCAGGCCAGAATCTCGATGAATCAGGGGTTAATGCTTCGTCAATGAGATATAAAACCCCGGCATCGTCAACCCCGAATTCAAATTTGGTGTCGGCGATAATAATGCCCCTTTCTTTGGCATAAGTTGCTGCTTCTTTGTACAGTTTTAAACTGGCGTCCCGCACTTGTTCTGCCAGATCCTGCCCTAACAACGTAACGGTATCTTCAAAAGAGACGTTTTCATCATGATGGTCAACAGCGGCTTTTGTCGATGGCGTATAAATGGCTTCGGGCAATTGCTGCGCTTGCTGCAAACCAGCAGGTAATTTGATGCCGCAAACAGTCCCTGATTTTTGGTAGTCCTTCCAGCCGGAACCGATAAGATAGCCTCGCACTATTGCCTCTACCGGCAGCGGCTTTAAAATTTTTACCACAATAGCCCGCCCTTCAATTTGAGCGCGCTCAGCGGCATCAGGCACAACTTGTTCCAGCGGAATATTCGCTAAATGATTGGGCATAATAGCCTGCAACTTTTTAAACCAGAAATTGGAGATGCGGGTTAAAACACATCCTTTGCCGGGAATAGGGTCAGGCAAAATCACATCAAAGGCCGAAAGCCTATCTGTTGTCACAATTAGCATGTGCTTATCATCAATATCGTAAATGTCGCGCACTTTTCCGCGAGCGCGGAGCTTTAGTGAAGACAGTGCCGATTGGTATAGAGCTTCTGGAGCGTTCATAAGTCCTCGCTAAGTTTTATGGGGTTAAGGTGATTTCCTACGAAGGAAATGGCCTGATGTTATAATTTTACCACTATTCTTTACGGGACAGGATTGATAACAATGAGCTGGTTTAGCGCAGTTGTGGGCGGAGCATTCGGGTTCTTTCTTGGTGGGCCTTTAGGCGCCATTTTAGGTGCGTCGGTCGGCCATCAGTTTGGTAAAGGTTTGGCTGGGTTAGAATTCAGTGAAACGCTTGATCCCGGCGCTCAGCATCGGGTACAAATGGCGTTTTTTACCGCCACCTTTTCAGTCATGGGTCACATTGCCAAGGCTGACGGGCATGTGTCACCCGCCGAAATTTCGCTGGCTAACCGTGTCATGAATGAAATGTCACTGACAAGCGACTTGCGAACAACGGCGATAAATCTTTTTCAGCAAGGCAAACAGGTTGATTTTCCGCTGGACGATGTCTTGGCTCAATTCTACAAAGAATGTCATCGTCGTACCGATTTAATTCGCATGTTTCTTGAAATCCAGCTGAAGGCGGCTTTTGCTGACGGTATTTTATCTGCTAGTGAAGAAAGGCTGCTTTTGCATATTTGTAGTAAGCTTAGGGTTTCCCGTTTTGACTATGAGCGCTTGAAGTTACAACTGCTAGCTCAACTTCGTTTTCAAGGGCGCGGTTCTTACACCAGAAATACTCCACAAAAAACTAGCCTGCAAGATGCTTATGGCGTTTTAGGTTTAACGCCTTCTGCCAGCAAGGCCGAAGTCAAAAAGGCCTATCGGCGGTTAATGAGCCAAAATCACCCGGATAAGCTGGTCGCCAAAGGGCTGCCCGAAGAAATGATGCGGTTAGCCAAAGAAAAGACTCAAAAAATCAGCAAAGCCTACGAGACTATTCAAAAAGCCGGTTAATAAAACTAAATTGGATTCGGGCGATTACGGCACGCATTTAAATTTAATCAGGCGAAAGGAATCTCAACGACTAAAGCATTACTCTTAAGTTATTGGGTGTTAGAATACGATCAGTTATGGTTTAGCTGTTCATTGACCATTCAAAATGAAGACAACCGGCATCGTTAACAATACTATCTATTTTAAGAGGACGCTATGCGGAACCTGAAGTTTATACCCGCGATAATTGGAGCGACAATTGTCATCGCATTCATTTCATTTGTTGCCTTCCACTTTATATTTCTTGATCTGTTTGTTGACCTTTGGTGGTATCAGTCGCTCAAGCTTGAGTTCTATTTCTGGCTAAGACTGCTTTATAAGTTTTTTCTCGCAGGCGGTGTCACGCTGGTTTTCTTTGCCATTTTCTTTTTTCATTTCTGGATCGCGTCCCGTTATTTAGGCTTAAATCCGCCTGATGATGTCCTCGAAAATGACGATAAGCGGCGCCGGTTCCAGCGTTTTGCCGATGTTTTTATGAGCGGCTCGGTAAAAGTTTATACGCCCATATCGTTAGCGTTGGCCATTTTTGTCGCCATACCTTTTTATAACCAGTGGGAAACATCATTACTGTTCTTTTTTGGCCGTAACTCAGGTGTTACCGAAACAATTTATGGAAATGACACCAGCTTTTATATGCTGTCTTATCCGATCTTCATGCTAATTCAGAAAGAACTGCTGATAACCGCTATTCTAATTTTCTCAATGGTTGGCATTCTTTATTGGCTGGAACATATCTTCGTACCCGATCAAAATAAAGAATTTCCCTTAGGCTCTAAAGTTCATTTAACTGTTTTAATCGGCTTCGTTGTTGCATTTGTGGTCTGGGGATTCATGCTGCAACGATTTTCACTCCTTTATACCGGCACCCACGAACCGGTATTCTATGGTCCGGGATTTGTGGATATACGTTATAAACTGCCACTTATTTGGCTGGGAATAGTGACCTTTCTGGCAACAGCGATAACCGCTATCCTGTTTATTTTTTCAGAAAAACACCGCATCAAAGCGCCATTTTTAATATCCTTTGTCGCTTTTCTCTGTGTTTTAGGGTTGCCCAAGGTTCAATTTATTCCTGACTTGATACAGAAATTTATTGTCAATCCCAATCCTGTAAAAGCCGATGGGCCCTTTATGCAGCACAATATTGATGCGACTTTGGATGCTTACGATCTGAAGAATATCAAGACCGTTGATATGACTATTAAACCGGATGCGACCCAAGATATTGAGGCCTGGGGTACGCAGCAGCATTTTGAGAATATTCCCGTATGGGATAGTGGCGTACTGATTGACGTCTATAAACAATTACAGGAAATAAGACCTTATTACAAAATTCTGTCTGTTGATGAAGACCGTTACTTTGTTATTGACCATACCCGGCAGGTTAATCTGGCAGCCCGGGAAGTGGATATTACGAAACTGCCGCGTGAAGCCCAAAACTGGGAGAACAGACACCTGCGCTATACACACGGCTTTGGCGCTGTGGTTTCGCCGGCCGCACAAGATGCCGACACCCCGCTGCTCTGGTTTTTACATAATTTAAACATGGATTCCAATGTTGGCTTCACCGTCACCTATCCGGATATTTACTACGGCGAAGGACAATACGGCTATGCCATTGTCCCTAATAACCTTAAGATTATGGACATTGCCGGCACCGATCCCGGCATGGCAAAAGCTTACCATGGAGAAGGAGGCATTCCCATTGCATCCCTGTTCAAAAAAGCGCTATTTGCAATTTATTTAAAGGATGAAAAAATATTCTTTTCAACCAATATATCCAGAGAGAGTAAGCTCAAGATACGCAGAAATATCACCGAGCGTATTAGCATCTTGACGCCATTCCTGCATCTTGATAAAGACCCCTATCTTGCCATCATCAAGGACAGGCTTTATTGGATACAGGACGCTTATACGCTATCCAATCAATACCCCATCTCAAAACCTGCTGAAGATGATTTTCTGGAAGGCCATCAACAATTCAACTACATCCGTAATTCAGTTAAAATTATTGTTGACGCGTATGATGGCGATGTTGATTTTTATATTGCTGACCCCTCAGATGCCATTATTCAAGCATACTCCCGCGCTTATCCAGGCTTATTCAAATCGCTGGATGAAATGCCTGTTGAATTGCGTAAACACTTGCGCTATCCGCGGGACCTTTATTATCTTCAGATGAGAGTTTATGCAAAATATCATCAGCTGGATCCTTCATTATTCTACGAACAGGCAGAAACCTGGGCACAAGCCCATGTCCGTGGCAAGCCGGTATTGCCTTATTACCAGACCATGGATTTTGGCAACTGTAATAACCAGGAGGAATTCGTCATGATTGACCCAATGACGCCTGTAAACAGAGACAATCTCAGTATGATAGGCATCGCCGGCATAATGGATAAGTCTAAATGCGGACTTGATTACAAACCCGGCATTACCGTTTACAAGTTTGGCAGAAATGTTCAAGTCAATGGTCCTGCCCAGATAGAAGCGCTGGTTAACCAGGATCCATTAATTTCCGAGCAATTCACCTTATGGGATGCGGGTGGCTCAAGAATTGAAATGGGACGCATGATTACCCTGCCGATGGGCAATAACATTCTTTATGTACAACCAGTCTATATAGCCTCAACCAAAAACCAAATACCGCAGTTAATCAGGGTGATTGTTTCTATTGGCAACGAGGTTGTTATGGACAGAACCCTATGGTCGGCTTTTAATCGGTTAAAACAAATTTACGCTAAACGTGCCGCCAACAGCGACGGCTCCCCTACGTTTAAAGCCATTGCGGCTCAGGGGGAAAATTAACGCCTTGGTTTAACTGAACATGACGCGGCGTGATATAAATTCGCCCGCCGTGTCAGGTTACAATCCGCGGTGATCGCTTATTATTTCATTACCTCACAAAGCTTGTCTTCCAGATCGATTCTTTTTGCCAGATTTTCACCTAAAACAGATAAATCCTGCTCCAGGTCTTCAAAAACCTCTGTTTTTTCGACATTTTCATATTTATCATTAAATGAAATTGCAGCGTCCGTAATGGCCGAAAATTCCGGATAAATAGCTTTTGCGACCGACAGCACCCTGCCTCGGCGCTCGGTTCCCGAAAGCACACGCTCGTAAACACCAAAATGACCAAGAGAAACATAATCTACCAGTAGTTGCGAAAACCGAGTCAATAAACTTTTTACTGTATCATTAACTGAAAAAGGCTTTAGCCCGGCAAATTTACAATACAAAGACAAAACCTCCTGTCTTTCTTTTTGTAGTTTGGCTATTAGCTCATAAGATTGCTGTCTTCTTTCTGTATTGATTGGCGTTGCTACAGGCATAATAAAACTCCTAATTATTGTTGTTAGTTGCATCAATTTATGTCAGTTGTCCAGGCAGCGCAATAGTTAATTAAAGAATTCGAAGCCGTTTTATGAACATTTCAGTTGTCATCCCCACCTATAATCGCTGTGAATTGCTGAAAAGGGCATTATTATCCGTATTCTCTCAAACCTTACTGCCCACTGAAGTATCCGTTATTGATGACGGCTCAACCGACGGTACAAGCGATATGATTCGCAAAGAATTTCCAGGGGTAAAATATTACCGCCAGGATAACAGCGGTGTAAGCAGCGCGAGAAATCTGGGTATACTCCACGCATCAGGTGACTGGCTTGCCTTTTTGGACTCAGATGATGAATGGCTTCCTGAAAAGCTGGCTCGGCAAAAAGCCGCATTATCTACGGATCCTGAAGCCAAGGTTTGCCACACTGAAGAGCTATGGATACGTAATGGCGTTCGCGTCAATCCCGCTAAAAAATATGCTAAAAGTGCGGGCTGGATATTTACACAGTGTTTGCCTTTATGTGCAATGTCGCCGTCTACTGTCATGATACATCGCTCGGTTTTTTCTCATATTGGGCTATTTGATACTAGCTTGCCTGTCTGTGAAGACTATGACTTATGGCTTAGAATCACGGCCAACTATCCGGTTTTATTGATTGAAGAACCCCAAATCAGAAAATACGGCGGACATGGAGATCAGCTATCGCAAAAGCTCTGGGGCATGGACAGATTTCGAATCAATGCTCTGCAAAAAATAATTGAAACCGGTCAATTATCCAACGGGAATCAGCAAGCCGCAGTAAGCATGTTATTAAAAAAAGCAGAAATTTATCTTCATGGTGTCACAAAACGCGGAAAAACAGATGAAGCACAATATTACCAGCAGCTTATTAAACGTTACTAATGGGTAGCTTACCAGCCAGCTTCCTGGAACATTAATATTCCAAATTGCTTTGTGCGCCTCTTTATGGACAAGGCAAAGTTTAATCTATCCATTTAAATCTGATAAATCGCTAAACCAGGCCCCAAAAACCTGTGGGCGGCACTAATGTGGCGCAATTCCCTTTATTAAGCTCAAAATTAGTTCATTTATAGCGCCAAAATGGTGCAAATTGACGAGAGTACCCTAATAGTTCTTAATATTAAGCCAGCCGATATCTTTTTTTCTCGCTTAGTAAAATGCCCGAATTAACTTTCCTATTCCATCCACAAACCTTTCGGCAACTCTTCATGTGTTGCTCTACCTTCTGCATCCATGCAGTCGCCGGGGAGGACTTGGGGGATAGGATGCTAAAGTTCTTTCTACACGTTCCTTATTATTAATAACCTACCTTTCATATAAGGCTGGCATTTAAAATGCATGTTCTATTGTGCCGATGAAGGAATATACGCATTATGAATCACTAATGCCCCGTCGGAACTGACCTGTGCAGATTTCTTATATGTATGGTTAACTGCTTCGTAGCTTTATACAGTGCTTCAGTTTGAAGTTTGCTTTAGCTGAACGCAGCAGTTTCCGGCTTGGAGAAATATCATGAAGAAATATCTATTGACGATCGCGCTGTTGGGAGTGTTGCTGGGTAGCGCAATTTTAATATATGACCGGTTAAATTCAGCCCCTGAATATAAGGCGGATTTAGCTTATTCATCGTTCATCAAACAAGTTAAGGCAGGCCAGATTGAACGGGCAGAAATCACAGGCAGGGTCATAAAATTCCGGACGTCTAAAGGTGAGGATTTTGAAACCTATAATCCGGGTGACCCGAATTTAATTGATGATTTACTGACAGCCGGGGCTCAAATCAGAACCACTCCCCCCGAAGAACCCTCCTTGCTGAAAGAAATTTTCATTTCCTGGTTTCCGATGCTGATTCTGATTGTCATCTGTTCATTTTTTATGCATAAAATGCAAAAAAACAGCAACGGTTCAGTCAACTTCGGTTTTCAAAAAAACAAGGCAAAAATGTTTAGTGAAGATCAGGTAAAAATAACTTTTGCCGATGTTGCTGGCTGTGAAGAGGCCAAAGAAGATGTTGTAGAGCTGGTTGATTTTCTAAAAGCGCCGCAAAAGTTCCAAAAACTCGGAGGCAAAATTCCTCGTGGCGTATTAATGGTAGGCCCCCCAGGCACCGGAAAGACCCTCATTGCCCGAGCGGTTGCTGGCGAGGCAAAAGTTAAATTCTTCTCTATTTCCGGATCTGATTTTGTTGAGATGTATGTTGGTGTTGGGGCTTCAAGGGTACGGGATTTATTTGCCCAGGCTAAAGAACATTCGCCTTGTATTATTTTTATCGATGAAATAGATGCTGTTGGCAGAAAAAGGAGTAGCTCTGGAATGAGCGGCGGCAATGAAGAGCGGGAACAAACCCTTAATCAGTTATTGGTTGAAATGGACGGGTTTGAAGGCAATGAAGGCATTATTGTGATTGCCGCGACTAACCGTGCGGATGTGCTTGATGACGCATTATTAAGACCCGGCCGTTTTGACCGCCAAATTAATGTTGGCTTGCCTGATGTTCGTGGCCGGGAACAAATATTAACCGTGCACTTGCAAAAAGTGCCTACAGCGGAAGATGTTGAAATTAGCTATATTGCCCGTGGCACCCCTGGGTTTTCTGGCGCGGAACTGGCTAATTTAGTCAATGAGGCCGCCTTGCTGGCAGCTCGTTCCGATCAGATTGAAGTCTCAATGGCAGATCTTGAAAAAGCCAAGGACAAAATTTTGATGGGCGTGGAAAAACACACTATGGTAATGAGCGAAGATGACAAGCGCTTGACGGCTTATCATGAAGCAGGACACTGTATTGTTGGCCGGATTATGCCCGACCATGATCCTGTCTACAAAGTGAGTATTATGCCCAGAGGCCGGGCGCTGGGTATTACCATGTTCCTGCCGGAAAATGATCAATACAGCGCCAGTAAACGAAAACTGGAAGGCCAAATAGCCTGTTTGTTTGGCGGACGGCTTGCTGAACTGCTTATTTTCGGTGATGACCGGGTTACAACTGGCGCTTCCAATGATATTGAAAGAGCAACTGAATTAGCGAGAAAAATGGTGACCCGCTGGGGCTTGTCGGATAAGCTCGGACCGCTGACTTACGGAGAAGAAGCTGGCCAGGCAATCTTCGGTCAGCCGGGCGTGCATGGTAGTGCTGTCTCCAGTAACGTCGCGCAAATGATTGATGAAGAAATCCGTTCGGTCATCGATCGTAACTATTATCGCGCGGAGAAAATTTTACAGGAAAATATGGCTATTCTGCACCTCATGGCGGACGCACTCATGAAATGGGAAACAATCGACCGGTTGCAAATTGATGATTTGATGGCGGGAAAGGAAGCGCGACCGCCTATGGAATACGGTTTAGCGAAAGAACGAAAAGCCCCGGAATCAAGCTCTAATGAAATGGATAACAACCGCTCATTAGAACCTGACCAAAGCTATGCTTAAAGAGAATGTGCAATAGGGGCGCGCTAACTCTGAGCTTACAGATATCGTTTTAAATGCCCGGGAAACCGGGCATTTTTCACATTCTGCTCTTAATTCCAAAAACTGAACCTTCGGTGTATGTAGGCAATTTATAAAAAAAGTACACCACACGAACGGATAAGCCTTAAATTCCACGATAAAAGTACAATGTTGGCCCGATTGAAAACTGACCGTCTGTGCCGATTGAAAATCGGCCTAGGGATTTAGCGGTGCAGCGTACTACACCGCATCGAATTAGCCGACCAAACTAAGATGGTTTTGAACTCCTTTTTTAGTTGGGCTGTTTTGGGATAGAGATAAAATCAGCCTGTTCATGAGTGGACTTGATTAGTTCTTTGGCATTGGCGCTGCTTTGTATAAATCCGAATGATTCATTCCCCGTCTCAATGATATGGCAATGTGGGGTAAGACGGGTAGCTTCAGATGAGATCAACGGATAATAGTTATAATCCGCGCTGTCAAGATTCGATTATTACCTCATCACAGCTCTTATACTAATTGGGTTTCAGTAAGTAAAAAACCGAAATAATGACCGCGCGGCGTATAATAACCCGGGGATTCAGGGTGGGATTATCCAGTTGAACGCCACGCTCCTCCATGATTCCTTCCAGGTCACGATAAGATATGCCATATCGGACGTAGAAAGATATAGCTTATACTCGAAGTTCGAGTTTTTAATTCTTGATTTTGAAGAATCTTGCTAAATCGGGCCATACAGCCATAAGTACTATCATGTAGCACCCGGACGCGTTGGTGAAAACACCTTGATTTATCTGGCGTCGACTCAGTCAAGCTAAAAAAACTTGAACATTGAGTTATAGAGCGACTTCTTTAGGAAAATGAACACCTTTAAAACTAATCATCGGGTTTTTCAATTGCTAAAAACCGTGCATTGTCCCTGATTTCGAAAAACTTAGCCGGAGTATATCTAGAAATTGCATCTTCAAAGCAACGAAAAAAAAGATGGTCTGTGAATACTAACGATATCCGCTTTGAAGTTAAGTGCAAGCCGCTGTAGATAAAGTCGTTGAAGTTTTTGGCGGAATTGATATTCTAGTTGACGACGCCGGTGCGATTAGTCTGACGGGAACGCTTGACACTGAATTAAAGCGTTTTGATTTGATGAATCAGGTTAATAACGTGGTTCATTTCTTTGTTCCAAGCTGTGTATTCCACATCTTAAAAAGGCTCAAAACTCTTATGTGGCGCTCAATTTGTCGCCTCCGCTCAAAATTTGGAATCAAGCCGGTTTGCACCGCACCTCGCTTATCCATGGCCGAGTATGGCATGAGTCTTTGTGTTTTGGGAATAGTGGGTGAATTCAGAGACGATGGTATTGCTTTTAATGCATTGTGGCCAAAAACTATTATTTATACGGCAAATAGAATGACCGATCTTCAGAAGAGGGAAGCTATTACGCGGTCTATTCTTCGTTCCAACGAGGTATTGCCGTCCAGCCCACCGATCAAGCAGAACGCGCTACCATGCGCCTCTTATCTCAAACGTTATACGTGACTTGTGCTTTGCTGATGCCGATCTTCATACGATGAAAACTACCCTCGACGAACGCGATACATCGGTTCGACCTGTGCCGCCGGGCAGGCGCGTGCTTGCCGGACTGGCCGACCTGTCGCCTGCCTACTTTGGCATGGTCATGGCAACAGGCATCGTTTCTCTCGCCGCTCATCTGCTGCTCATGCCTGCCATAGCGCAAGCGTTGTTTCAACTCAATATCGTCGTCTACTCCGCGCTGTGCTTTCTGACCTTGCTGCGCATGGCTTGCCACTCGCGCAGGTTCTTCGGTGACATGCTAGATCATCAGTGTGGCCCCGGGTTCTTCACCACCGTGGCCGGGACGAGCATCCTCGGGAGCCAGTTCGTGGTGCTCGCAGCTGATCATCGTGCAGGCACTGCGCTCTGGATTGTGGCGATCATGCTCTGGATCGGACTGACCTACACGATATTTTCGGGCTTCACCATCAAGAAGCACAAGCCCACCCTCGATAAGGGGATCAACGGTGCCTGGCTGCTTGCAGTCGTGGCAACGCAATCGATCGCGGTCCTCAGTGCGCTGCTCGCTCCGGACATCAGCCAGCCTTACAAACTGGAAATTAACTTCCTCGCGCTCTTGATGTGGCTATGGGGCGGCATGCTGTACATCTGGATGATGTCGCTAATCTTCTACCGCTATACCTTCTTTTCACTTTCTCCCGGCGATCTGTCGCCACCATACTGGATCAATATGGGCGCAATGGCGATTTCGACCTTGGCCGGGTCACTGCTCATCATCAACGCGCCAGACGCACCCTTTTTGCTTTCAATGTTGCCCTTTATCAAGGGGTTCACGATCTTTTACTGGGCAACGGGCACCTGGTGGATACCCATGCTGGTGATTCTTTTCTTGTGGCGTTACGTGTACAAGCGCTTCCCGATGAAATACGATCCGCTCTATTGGGGCGCGGTTTTTCCCCTTGGCATGTATGCGGCCAGCACTGACCGGATGATCGATGCGATGGGATTCGATTTCATCGGTTTCCTGCCGCTGGTCTTTCTGTACCTAGGGTTTATCGCGTGGACGGCGGTTTTTGCTGGGTTTACCTTCGACCTGCTACGACGTGTAGGGGTATCTCGCGCCTAGGTGGTCGAGCAGCGCAGGGGAATTTCACCTCCACGCCCTCACACAACGATCGAGGTAGACAGCCAGTTGCCCAACAGCCCTCACAGATCCAGAATAGCGTGTCAAATATCAATCCGCCATTTTAATAAGCTATCTCAAATGCATAACAGATTATTTGGAACACGCCGTCTGAAATTTGGCCGAATTATTCTTTACACAGCCTTGACGTTGGCACTGAACGGCTGCGATACAGGAAGACAGCAGCAACTGCCTGAAATTACAGGTCATCTTCCGGATTTGCGATTCTCGCTGATGTCAGACACTGGACAACCGGTAACCAATCAAACCTATCAAGGCTACCTGATCATGTTGTTTTTCGGTTTCACAGGCTGTCAGGCAGAGTGCCCATTCACGCTGTTCCGGTTGGCAAAAATAATGCGAAATTTGGGGGATAATGCGAATCGCACCCGTATTCTATTTGTCACCCTGGATCCCGGCCGCGATAGCCCGCAGGTTTTGCATCGCTATGTGGCGGCATTTGAAGCCGGACAAGTGATTGGGCTGACAGGCAATGAAACTGAAATAGAAGACCTCACCAAACGTTATCGGGCTGCATACCGCCCCAGGAAATCAGATTCTGACGAACTCAGTCACAGTGCGGCAGTTTATGTTTTTGACCCGCAAGGCCGCGCGCGTTTCCTGGTGACACCGGATGACCCGATTGAAACGGTCGCGGACGTTTTGCGGCGTCTGCTGGCTTCATCATGATGGCTTTTTCATCACCTATGAATAACTTATTCGAGCCTGGATCAAAATCAGGCTATTTTGCAGATGGATTTTTGGCCGGAACAATGAACTGCCATAGCGGTTGCGGGTAAATGAACCCGCTGCAATGGCTGGTCCCGTGGGAGTTTTCCTTTGCCGTTCTCATGGTAACGGCCGTTGCAGCCATGCTATTTATCAGAGGCTCCCTAAAATGCAAGCTGCTCTTTCGACAAAAATTATGCTTTTGGACAGGACTTTTATCCCTTTATGTCGTCTCCCATACCCAGATCGATTATTACTCCGAGCATGAGTTTTTCGTTCACCAACTCCAGAGTCTTGTGCTTCATCATTTGGGGCCTTTTTTGATCGTATTGAGTTGCCCTAAAGAGGCGTTGTCAGCGGGTTTACCGGTGGCAGGCAGGCGCTTGATTCGGATGGTGTCAGGGTGGAAACCGTTGCAATGTCTGGTAAAGGTATTATTCCATCCGGCCGCCGCAGTGACAGTGTTCGTCGGGTTGATAGCCTTTTGGCTTCTTCCGCCCATCCATTTTATTGCAATGCTCGACTGGCGCATTTATCGCCTGATGAACTGGAGTATGGTTCTAAACGGACTGATGTTTTGGGGGATTGTTCTTGATTCACATTCCAAGTGGTCTCCCGGCAGCCGTATCGTCATGATGCTTGCTGTAATTCCGCCGCAAATCCTCATCGGCGCATTAATTTTTTTCACGCCGCATGAGCTTTACCCGATTTACACCTTGTGCGGGCGGGCATTCACCGGCATGAGTTCAATAACGGACCAGCAAATCGGCGGCTTGATTCTCTGGATGAATGCGGCAATGATGAGCGTGATCGGTATATTAATCGTAATCCATAAGGAATTGCAATCACCGGAATCTATTTTGAAGAGCGCCCTGGCCGCAAAAAAGTCACTGGATTAATGCAAATCATAGCCTACAGCTCTGATTACGGTTGCTTTTGCAGTGCCTGCCGCAATAATGACACCTCTCTCGTCGTGACCGGAGATGCTTTATTGCCCCAGCTATTACGGATAAAGCTAAGCACCTCGGCGATCTGCCGGTCGGAGAATTTTTTCGCAAAACCAGGCATTTCCTGAGGTCCGGGGCCTCCTCTAGTTTGCGCCGTCTTGCTTCCTTCCAGTAGCAGACGGATCAGCGAGGCAGGGTTTTTGGAGAGAACGATCGAATTTCCGGCGAGCTTGGGAAATTTGCCCGGTTCGCCATCTCCGGTTATCTTATGGCATTTCACGCAGAACGCCTGAAACAGACCTGCGCCGGGACGCTCCATTTCACCTGTTACGATTGCCGCCAAGTCCAGGGTAACGGCAGACGTGCCCGGTTTATACGAGGCCTTTTCGCCGTGAGGGGTAAGGGACTTCAGATAGTGTGCGATCGCATTCAGATCGTCTTTATGCAAATATTGCGTACTGTTTCCGATGACATCGGTCATGCTGCCAAACGCGGCTATCTGCCCGCCGTGACCTGTTTTCAGGAATTCGGCGATGTCTGCTTCAGACCAGCGGCCCAACCCGGAAGCGGAGTCTCCTGTCAGATTCGCCGCATACCAATTGTCCACCACGGCCCCGCTTAGATACTCCGGAGATGATTCGTTATAGGCTGTTTCCTGGAAGGCAAGGCCGCGGGGCGTATGGCAGGCGCCGCAATGTCCGAGAGACTGGACGAGGTAGGCGCCGCGATTCCATTGCGCATCACGGTCATCATGGGACTTATAACGTTCGTCTTTGGCAAAAAGCGCATCCCAGAACATTAGGCTCAAACGTATATTGAAAGGGAACGGCAGCTTTGTTTCGGGCGGCTTATAGTTGACAGGCTTTACCTCATGCATGAAATAGGCGTAAAGCGCACGAATATCGTCATTAGTAATCTCGGTAAAAGACGCATAAGGCATCGCCGGATAAAGGCGCTTGCCGTCCTTGGCAACGCCATTTCGAACCGCGCGGCTAAAATCAGCCAATGTATAGCGGCCAATACCATTGTCGGGATCCGGCGTAATGTTCGTCGAGTAAATGATGCCGAAAGGCGAGTTGATCGGCAGTCCGCCCGCAAACGGAGGGGATTGCGGTCCGGCCGTGTGGCAGGCTACACAGTCTCCTACCCTGGCAAGATAGGCACCCCGGCGAATGTCTGCCGGGTCAACTTGCTGCGCCATGGCAAGGCTGGATAATAATGCCATGCATGCGAAAGCAACAGCCCTGACTGCCACCCGGTCCAGGATGTCCCTTAAAATCATTTTAAATGGCCTGACCATTAAAACCATGAGCTGCATGGCGACACCAGAAAAATTGCACAGATGTTGAATAGTATTGCAACGAGAAAGATGAAGCTCGACATGGCGCTTAATTTTATTAGCCAACGGTTTCTGTTTTCGCCTGCCACAGTGATACTCCCTTCCTCTCCTGGTAGCTTATTTTCAGACTGCCGCCATGAGGTCCATGCAATATACCCGGACAGGAGAGCAGCCGCCAGGCAGGCAATGCTGATTGCCGCCAGCATTACAGGCAACCCTTCCCATACCGGCGCTGACAAAGGCGCCTGATGGGGATAGCAGGCATGGGCTGCAAGCGGCTCGCTCAAAGAAAATTGCGCCAGCCAAGCGACCGGCGCGCCGAATAGACCGACCCCTATTCGTAACATGCGCACCTGCCCGCGATGAGGATCAGGAGATTCAACGGAGGGTGAGCGGTTATGGGAACGGTTCATAGTCTGCTCTAGTAAAGGTATGGCGACAGATACAAGGTTGTAAATACAAACAGCCAGACCACATCGACAAAATGCCAGTAAAGTCCGCCAATAGTCACGGCGGCGTAGCGTCTGTCATCAAAATAACCGAGTGCAATCCAAAGCAAAAGCATCAGCAGGATGATCAGCCCCACGACGACATGAAGCAAATGAAAGCCGGTTATCGTGAAGTACAGCGAGCCATACAGATCTGAAGTCATATCGTAGGTTTTTTTGCTCCATTCATTAAGCTGGATAACGACGAAGCAAACGCCAAGAATGAATGCCAACGCCATCGACGCAAGGCTCCAACGCAGCTGCCTGTACTTAATGCAGCGCTCGCAGGCCCAAACGAATACGCTGCTGGAGAGTAATATCAAGGTATTCATGCCCGGCACGGCCAAGGCGGGCAGGCCTTCAGGCGGCCAGTGCTGCTCCGTTTGAGATGCCAGGTAGAAGTAGGTAAACAATAAATAGCCGAACAGGGAGCCTTCGGTGACAATCAGCGCCAGTACACCCCACCAGCCGCCGGACCGTTTGCCCTCGCTGCCTACCGGCAAAGGTTTGTCCTGCTGCATCGCCTCAGCCATGAACTGCTCCCGTATTTTGTTTAATGTCCGGCACACGCTGGACCAGGGCTTTCCTTGGCCACATCCATGCGATCAGCGACAGGCTGCAAGCCAACGCCATTAGAACCGTAAATCCCCCCCAGTGCAGCAGCAAACCGGTGAAGGCCAGTGCACTGAACAAGCCGAGAAAGAAGGGGGTATAGGAATCTTCCGGCATTTTGAGAATGATGTCCGGTATGGCATCGAGCGGCGTCGTCCCTATTGTTTCCCGCCCTTCCATGAGCAAATAACCTTGGTCAAGGCTGGAGCGGCCAGCGCCTTCATCAAGCCGGTCCTCCCATAACGGATGGCGGCTGGCGACAAACGGAATAACCGCAAAGTTGTAAGCCGGCGGCGGCGATGGCATTGCCCACTCAAGCGTCGGCGCATCCCAGGGATTCGGAGCCGCCAGGGCGCCCCGCTTCAGACTGATAACAACGTTGACAAGAAATAGCAAAATACCGGCGGCAAAAACAAATGAGCCAACCGACGTGACCATGTTGACCGTACTCCAGCCCATGTTGGGCGCGTAGGTGTAAATCCGGCGCGGCATACCCAACAGGCCAGCCAGGTGCATCGGAAAGAAGCCCGCATTAAATCCGATGAACATGACCCAGAAACTCCATTTTCCGAGCGTTTCATTCATCATGCGGCCAAAGAATTTGGGAAACCAGTAATAGATTCCGCCAACGACAGGGAACACATTGATGCCAAGCAAAACGTAGTGCAGGTGCGCGACGATGAAGTAGGTTTCGTTTAGCTGAAAATCCAGAGGCACGGCGGCCGTCATCACACCTGAAAGTCCGCCGATGACAAAAAGAATGACAAAGCCGGCGAAAAACAGAAACGGCGTATTGAAGACCGGGCGTCCCAGCCAGATGGTGGCTATCCATGCGAAGACAGCGACGGCGCTCGGGATGGAAATCACCATGCTGGCGGCGCCGAAAAACGATAGCGCAAGCGTCGGCAAGCCCGCAGCGAACATGTGATGTATCCATACCCCGAAGCCGAGCAGCATGGTCGCCATCGTTGACAGCGCGACTGCCGAGTAGCCCACCAGTGGGCGGCGGCAAAAAGTAGGCAGCGCGTCTGAAACGATGCCCATGGCGGGCAGCACGACCGCATAAACCCAGGGATGTCCAAACATCCAGAACAAATGTTGCCATAGCAGGGGTTTTCCTCCGTTGACCACATCGAAGAAATGCGTACCGGTTTGACGGTCCAGCCACAGAAGAAAAAAAGCGAGGCTGACTGAGGGAATAGCAAAAATATTGGCGACCGATGCCGTTAGCGTTCCCCAAACTAGGATGGGCACCCGGTCGATCGACATGCCCGGTGCACGCATTCGAAATAAAGTGACAACGAAATTGATGGCTCCGACGGTTGTGGAAATCCCCAATAACACCATGCCCAGCGCGTAGACATCAATGTTGGGACCGGTGTTGTACTCCAGTCCTGCAAACGGCACGTAGTTAAACCAGCCGGCGTTTGGCGCTTCGCCCAGAGGAAAGCTGGCGTATAGAAAAATACCGGCAAACAGAAAAACCCAATAAGAGAGGGCATTGAGACGCGGGAACGCCATGTCCCGCGAACCCAGCATCAGCGGCCATAAATAATTGGAAAACCCCGACAGTATCGGCAATGAGTACAGAAAAATCATTGTCACACCGTGCATCGTGAAGAGCTGGCTGTACTGTTCCGGCGTCAGCAGGGTTTGATCCGGGCGCGCGAGTTGCAAACGCATGATCAGCGCTTCGATTCCGCCCATCAGCAAAAATATAAACGCTGTGACCAGGTAACGCAGTCCTATTTCTTTATGGTCAACCGTTGACAACCAGCCGCGCCATCCGGGAGCCGATTCCCATAGATGGGCAAGATGCATCTCGGCTGCCGAACCGATTGGGGCGCAGCCCACCTCGGGAACGCGAGTGAGATTGAGGTTAGGCGAACTTTCAGCGGCATCGGTCATAAGCAGCGTTCCTAGTTAAGTGTCGATAAAAATGCTGACAGCGAGGCAACCTCTGTCGCCGTTAACACCATGCTGGGCATACGCGTACCCGGTTTGAGGTCCTGGGCATGGGTTATCCATTTCACCAAATGATCTGGCGTGTTGGTTAATAATCCGGCTGCAATCAGGCGGCGTGATTTCAAATGCGTCAAATCGGGTGCGTGGGCGCCTACGGCCTCGGTTCCCCGGATTGTATGACAACCTGCGCAGCGATCCAGAAAAAGCTTCTTCCCCGCATCAATGCCGGTTGAGGAAGCCGTTGCGGCCGACTTGCGTTGGGCATCTTGCCATTTCCTGAATTCAGCATCACTTTGCGCAACAACTTCCAATCCCATGTGCGCATGCTGGACCCCGCAATACTGTGTGCATTGCCCACGATAGACGCCCTCCGTATCGGCTTCGATCCATTGCTGATTGGTCAGGCCTGGAATCATTTGTGTTTTGCCGGCAAGCATCGGGACCCAAAAGGCGTGAATTACATCTGCGCTTTTCAGTTTGACGAGGACGGGCAATCCGGCGGGGATATGTATTTCGTTTGCAGTGACAAAGCGGCGAGCGGGATCATCATCTTCATACTCGACCTTCCACCACCAATCGTACCCGGTGACAGTCAGCGTTAACGCCGGCGCATGCGTGGGTTTTGCGATCACATTGAGCGTAACCAGCGAATAAATAGCCAGCGCAAACAAAATGCAGGTGGATACGCCGGTTCCAATATAGATCCATGGCATCCCCTTATCATCGCGGCCAATTGAACGGAAATCTTCAGCGGGGCGTTTACGGAGAATGGCCCAAGCCAGAAGCAGTGCGATGATGACGAAGATTGCAACCATAAGCCCGACAAACGCCCATCCCAAGTACATTGTGGGCGTTGAGGCCGGGCCGTAACTGTGTAAAAAATAGTTAAGCGGAGCGATTTCGTTTTCAGTTTCTGCCAATGCAGTGGGCGCGGTAGTGAGGACACACAAAAAAATTGCGTAATTGAATGCAATACTATGGCGTAATCTGGGTTCTGAAGCGTTCATAAGTCAGGCGCGACCTTCTCTCCAAACGGTTGTCAGGTGGATTGTTTTTTTGCCATTTTCGCAATACGGGTTCCCTGGAAACGGGCTATTTTTATTTCGTTCTCTGAATGTTGACGCGTATTATTGCGGCCAGCAAGCATAATTTTAAGTTTGATACGAAATATTTTGTTCACTGCTTTTGTTATTAAATCATAAGTTGTGGAATACCACAATTATACTCGCACGCTGAATAAACTAAGGAAGCAGCCATATCCTAACTCCATCAAATGCGACAAAAGCTCAGAATACTTTTGCATTTTAAAAATGTAGCCTGTCCGCCTCCATCTATGGATTGGCCCGTGAAAGGCTCGTCTCAGAAGCTAGGCAATACCTCTGCTCCACAGCTCTGGTAGCTATCGGCGAGAATCAATAAAATATTCTTGCTGAGGGTGTACCAATGGGGTAGTTCTGTCGCAAATGTTCAAAGTCATTAAGCCGCACCAATTTGCGAACAGAATTATCCTGCTAAAGCCATAAACCGGTTATAAGGAACGTGCATGAAATAAGTTGAGCAACTTGAAACGCTGGTTCCTTTAATGACGTGCTTTTCAATGGTAAACTTGCTCAAGTTAAATCATGCACGTTCCTAAGCCGGTCTTTTTTTCAAAAAGCTGTCCCTATCCAATCATGCAAGCAGTTTTAATCCCGATGGTCGCCGACCCCCTCTCGAATTAGCTGCTTCCATCTCCCGTCTTTTCTTGTACATTACACTTTCTCTCCAACTAGCGGAATAATTCGCTGTTTTCCAGGATCACAACTGCCTGGTTATGTTTCTCGTCCTTTGCGCCATAGACGAGCGTCACGATACCTTTGTCCAACTCTTGCTTTAAGATCCGGATTTGCCCGCTATTACCCTTGAGTTCAGCGAGGTATCGTTCCTTGAATTCTTCCCACCTGTCCGGATTGTGGCCAAACCACTTCCGGAGCTCCGTGCTGGGAGCGATATCTTTGAGCCACAGATCAATGCTTGCTTTTTCCTTTGTCAAACCGCGCGGCCAGAGCCTGTCCACGAGGATACGCCGGCCGTCATGCTTGTCCGGCAGTTCGTATACCCTTTTAATCCTGAACCGGTAATTTTCTGATTGTTGCATTTATGAGTTGAATTTGCCCTATCAAACACCTGCTGAAGAATTCCGATATACATTTACACCGTAGTTGGCCAGCAATTCTCATTATGACAGCTATCGCCTAAAATGATAGATCGATTTCCCCATGAGACCAGAATATGAGCGCCCCCTTTGGAAAAAATGCCTTGACCTTTAGTGATGTAGTCAAGCAATTGCGTACAACTTTTGAAGCTTTCCGCGATCGACGAACCGGAAAAAGTACCAACTATACGATGACTGATGCAGGACTGAGTGCGTTTTCAGTATTTTTTTCTGCAAAGCCCCTCTTTTTTGGATTTTCAGCGGACGATGCAGGAGACGCAAGGGTGCGCACACGCTGGACCGGCAAGCAACACGAAACAGACAACTATCGTTATGTCAGCGCAGTGCCCTTGCGCTGTGCCGATGAGGCCTTGGCCGTGAAGGCCGTGAATTGGTGCGAGATCACCATCAGCCGCGCGGCAGACGGTAAGGTACCATACCGAAATGCGTTCGCCATGTCCTTGACAGTTGACGATGCCAGCGTCACTGAGATCATTGCTTCTGGACGCGCCAGGTGGAAGATAGAAAATGAAAACAATAATACACTCAAGACCAAGGGCTATCACTTCGAGCATAACTTCGGTCATGGCCAACAGTTCTCGTCTTCTTTGCTGGCGACGCTCGTCATGCTCGCCTGCTTGTTGCATACGCTGCTGGATTTAATGGACGACAAGATACCTGCTTCGTCGAATACTTCCTTCGCACAAACGTTTGTTCGATGATATGAAAGCGCTTACGACCTACTTGTGCTTTGATAGTTGGGAGCACCTGCTTAATTTCATGCTGGACGGTTGGTTTTATACGCCGGAAAGCCAAATCGTTCGCCTCCCAAGCCTGGAATCGGATAGGTTTTGGTCATAATGAGAATTGCTGTAGTATTGATCATCTTATCCCAACACTACAACGACAGACTACACTGGTCATGGACATTACTTCAATTCATAACAGTTTCGAGTTTCAAGAAAATAATGCGGTGGCAACAACTAAGGTTTTACCATAGTAAACATTGCCCCTTATTCGCCTGAGCTTAATGTTATTGAAATCCTCAGACGAAAAATTAAATATGAATGGATGCCTTTCTCAGCCTATGAATCGTTTCAAAATTTGAAAGAATCTCTATTCGAAATCTTGGCAAATATCGGAAAATATTACACCGTAAATATTGCTTGAAAGTAAAACGTCCCTAAAAATGTTAAATAACTTTTGAACGGTTACTTAAGTAGGCCGATTTGAGGCTATAAGTCACTAAGTTAACTGGGCCATTATAAATAAACTTAAACCTTGTTTTCGAAAAAACTTTACACTAGTCGAAGTCTACGGCAAAGGAATGCTGAACAGACTTTTGAAGGGATTTCCCTTTTCACCACGTTGCTTTAATCGTGAAGTCAATCATTAAATATTACGCTCACTGTGAAAAAACAATCACCACCTTATTTAGTCGGTATCGATTTGGGTACGACCCATACGGTTGTCGCTTACGCAGAATCTAAAAAAACGCCTCAAGAATTACAATTATTACAAATTGAACAGTTGATTGCGCCAGGGCAAGTGGCGGCAAGGCCATTGTTGCCATCTGTACGTTATCATCCCGCGCCGGGTGAGTTATCAGCGGCTGATGTTGCATTCCCAAGCTATGCCATGGAATCCCGGTCGGCTAGTGAAGCAGCCGTAATTGGCGAAGCGGCGCGATTGTTAGGCGCCAAGAGCAAAGGCCGGTTTGTCACCAGTGCCAAAAGCTGGCTATCGCATCCTTCGGTGGATCACGCTGCCGAAATTCTGCCTTGGGGCAGTAACGATGAGATTAGCAAGGTTTCGCCTATTGAGGCCAGCGCCAGTTATCTGGCTCATATCCGCACGGTATGGGGCCATAAGTTTCCGGATGCGCCGTTGGAACAACAGGATATTGTCATTACCGTCCCGGCTTCCTTTGATGAGGCCGCACGCTCATTGACTCTCGAAGCGGCCCGTATTGCGGGGCTTGCTCATGTCCGATTGCTCGAAGAACCTCAGGCCGTCTGTTACGACTGGTTAAGACGAAATGCGGAAAATATTAAACAGGCACTTGCTAACGTACATTTATTGCTGGTTTGCGACGTGGGCGGCGGCACCACCGATTTGACACTGATCAAAGTGGAGCCGGGTACACAAGAACCCAAACTGACTCGAATCGGTGTTGGCGATCATTTAATGTTGGGCGGTGATAATATTGATCTTGCGCTGGCTCATTTGGCAGAAAACCGCCTGACTGATGGTGAAAAACGCCTGTCTGCCGCCGACTTGTCTCAGCTGATTGAGCAATGCCGGCTTGCTAAAGAGCGCCTGCTGGCAGAGGATGCCCCCGAGCAGACCACTGTTACCTTGCTGGGCGGAGGTTCCAGGCTGATCGGCAGTTCTCGTTCAGTTGAGCTGTCCCGGGAAGAAGTCAGAAACCTTGCCTTGGATGGTTTTTTCCCCTTATCAGGACTGGATGAGTTGCCCGATAGAAAACGCAGCGGAGTGGTGGAGTTTGGCCTACCCTATGCAGCAGAGCCAGCAATAAGCAAACATATCGCTGCGTTTTTAAAACTGCATGCCGCTGCTTCCGCTGAAGCGTTAAAGGGTGAGGGCAGAGTACCTGATGCGCTGTTGCTTAATGGCGGCGTTTTCCGTAGCCAGCCGATCACTCAACGGCTGGTGAGCTTGCTTAATTCATGGAGCGCCAAGCCGCCTGTTTTGCTGGAAAATAAATACCCTGAACTGGCCGTCGCATTTGGAGCAGTCAGTTATGCCATCGCCAGACGGGATAAAAAGCTGAAAATTGGCGGCGGCGCGGCACGCAGTTATTTTTTGTTGGTCGATACGGATCATTCAACGGAGCAACAAGGTATCTGTATTTTGCCCAGAGGCAGTGAAGAAGGTGATGAGATTCTCTTAAAAGACCGGCAATTTGCCTTGCGATTGGGTATGCCGGTACGTTTTCACCTGGCTTCAACGACAGGTGATACGGAATTCAAGCCCGGTGATGTAGCGGAAATAACAGAACTCTTCCATTTATTGCCGCCGCTGGCGGTGGCATTTGAAGGCGATAAGGATAGGCCGAATACTGAAGTAATCGTTCAGTTGGCTGTCACTCAAACGGAAGTGGGTACACTTAAAATCCAGTGCGTTTCCATTGAAAACAACGATCAACGCTGGGATGTTGAATTCCAAATCAGAAAGAAAGGTATGGCGGGTTTGCAAATGAATGTTGCTTTGCCGCCCCAATTTAATGGCGCTGTAGAAAAGATACAAAGCATTTTTGGCTCCAAATCCAGACATATAGATCCTAAAGCTGTAAAAAATCTACGCGCTGATTTGGAAAAGCAGTTGGGGTGTGCGCGTACTGAATGGGAAACGCCGTTACTAAGGGCCATGTTTACTACATTACTGGAGGGCTCTAAATATCATCGTCGCTCGGAGAATCACGAAAGGGTTTGGCTAAGTCTGGCCGGATTTTGTTTGCGCCCCGGTTTTGGTTATCCACTGGATGAATGGCGCGTAGAACAGCTTTGGAAGCTCTACCCCCAAGGCATACAGTTTGTGAATGAAACCCAAAACTGGACGGAATGGTGGACGCTCTGGCGGCGTGTTGCCGGTGGTTTGACGGTATCCGCGCAGGAACAGATTTTTGCGGACATTGCCAAGTATATAAATCCCGCAGCAGCAAGACAGCCCGGCCTAGTCAAACAAATCAAAAATCGCGGTTATGATGATATGGTGCGACTTGCCGCTGTATTGGAGCGGCTGCCTGTCGAGAAAAAAATACAACTCGGCGAGTGGCTGTTGAAACGTTTGCAAAAATCCAGTGAACCCACACAATCCTGGTGGGCTGTCGGTCGTATCGGTGCGCGCATGCCCTTTCATGGCAGCAGCCATAATGTAATTCCTGCTGAAATTGTCTGTGGCTGGCTGGCCCAAATTCTATCAGAAGACTGGAAGAAAACGCCTCATGCCGGATTTGCCGCTACGTTGATTGCCCGTATGAGCGGAGATCGTGCGCGGGACATTGATGAATCGGTACGCCTGCAAATCATAGCAAAACTTAAACTCAGTAAAGCGCCTTCATCCTGGATTGAGTTGGTCGAGCAAGTTAAGGAATTGGATGAAAAAGAAGAGAAGCAGATTTTTGGCGAAGCCTTGCCTCCAGGGTTAAAACTAATCAATAACGCTTAAAGAGAAATTGTAAGTAGGAGGTCGAAAGGTATCTACTTTAAAAACCACGGTAAATATAAAATTTACAGAAATATCTTGACAGAAAGCCCAATAAAATTGATTCTTCCCCACCTTGAACATCCAAGACTTGCAGGCTGAAATTATTGCCATTGACCAAGAAATCGCGCAACTGGAAAAATAACGCGTCGCAGACACTTGTCAAAAAACTACTAAACCTCATCGAGCGGGTCGTTAAAGAAAATCATACGCTGTTAACTGAGCGCCAACAGCTTCGTGACGAGATTAATCGACTGAAAGGCGAGCAGGGCAAACCTGATATTAAGGCTAATAAACAGAAAGACGGCAAACTATCGTCCGATGCCGAGCGCAAGGAAGCCGAGGCCAATGCCAATAAAGACAATAGCGAATGCCAATAAAGACAATAACGAATCAGGTGAGAATTCAGAAGGGAAAAAGAAACGCCAGCGTGAACCGAAAATTCCATGTCGGAAAGCGGATATTAGGCTTTTTTCAAAACTTTGGCATTGAAGTTTCAGCCACCTATATCTCCCAGCAATGGACGGGCGGCTATGATCTTTTTCACCAGGAAAAAAGCGATCTTTACCGCAGCGGCATTACCGCGAGCGACTATGTCCAAATCGATGACACCCGTGCGCGCGTCAACGGCACCAACCAGTATTGCCAGATTGTCTGTAGTCCGCTGTTTACCGCCTATTTCACCACGCCGAAGCAAGACCGTCTGACGTCATTGTCCGTGTTGACTGATTTCATGCCCCCTCACTATCTTTATAATGAACCGGCCAAACGGCTGCCCGATACCTTTAGGTTGGCCGGCAAAGCCCGTGTTGCGATAGACGCGCAGTTACCGGCTGATGTGGTGATGAATGAAAGCGAATTCAACCCGCAGTTGACACGCATCGACACCTTGGGTAGTCGCGAACGCGTTCATCTTACCGAAGCCTGCGCCATTGCTTTTTACCAGCAACAAACCGACTTTCCCATCATTGCAAGATTGCTGGCTGATGATGCCCCGCAATTCAAACTGCTCACTCTATTTCTCTGTCTGTGCTGGATTCACGACGCCCGGCACCATAAAAAACTCAAACACCCTTCATATCCCTACACCAACAAGTTTTAGCCGACTTTCGAAGTCTGTATTGGGCTTACTACACCGAGTCACTCAAGTATAAGCTTGAGCCGGCACCGGATAAAAAAGAAGAGCTTTCCAAGCGCTTTGATGAACTCTTTGCAACGACCACAGACTATGAAGAGCTGAATGAACGCATCATGGCGAAAAAAATCCTTATCCTGACATTCCTTTACGATATGTCACGGGCATTGAGCTTTGTACTGCGTGTAATCGGGATACAATAACCGTTAACCTGCCCAAACTATCCGATGCAAGTGAAATTGCCGGGGAGCGTCTGGTTAAACTGGGTGAAAATGGCTTTCTGCCCAGATCAGGGTTGGCTACCGGAAAAAGCTATTGAGGAAGCGACCAAAGCGCTTTGGAAATCTGAAATCAATGTGAAAATACCTGATCAATTTGAAGCACAGGATTATTCCCGATTGACACGGATTTTAACGAGAAAAAAAATAAATACTTGGCTTTTTATAAAAAGGCTGAAGCAAGTCACCCATTTTTACTGCAAGAGGTCTGTAAGCTATTTCAGGAATGTTTCAAAGTGTCAATGTTATTCATTTTGGTGCAATAAACTTGGGGAATAGCGATAGCCCTTTGATTTTTGATGTGGCTGAGGGAGATCTTCAGGCAGAAATTCAGTTATTATTATAGAAAATGGAGCGCTATGAAAACCCCTAAATTACGCGACAGTCCTTGCTACCAATCATTGGAAAACAATATAACCAAGGATGGTGTCTACACGACCAAAAATGATGGGGTCGTTCGGCAAATGTTTAACTGCGGAAAAGGAAAGCACCGCTTTTCTGAAACCGGGTACTGTGATTTATTTGGTAGTGGTTTTCCCTACTCACCTTTCAGCCGGTTGTTCTCATCTTTAAGGTTCTGAGCTTCACTTTTCAGACATTCATTTTCTGAGGCTAATCGCTCTACAATATTCAGTAACTTTTTGACAACACTCTGCTCTACGCCACTTTCTAATTGAGCGCTATCTTGGTCAATGGCGTTGATTTCAGCCCGCCGAATCAAATGTTGAGAAAACTCGGCGTCAATACAATTTATGCTGCATTTCAAAGACTTTCAGCGCATGCCATCCTGCAATCTAACCGCCATCACGTCGCACCTTGCATGATGCAAAATACTGTTTGCAGTTGATCCCATTAACAGAGCCAATCCATGCCGTCCATGCGAGCCAACTACAATTAAGTCGACCTTCTCCTGCTCGGCAATATGAATAATTTCCTGCTTGGGAACCCCCCATAGCATCCAGCGATTGGCCAAATCAACAGCCAATTGATCGCCAACCTGCATCAATTTGGCTTTTTCCGCTTCTAGCAATTCGTCTGATGAATGTTGATTCAAGGGAATCACGGTGCCATAGTTTGTATCCGGCATGGGAATGTTGTCCAAGACATGGATAATGCTCAATTTGGCCTGATAGATGGATGCCAACGATTTGGCTTTTTTTGCAACATAATCGCCGTGTTCTGAGTAACCTACTGCCAATAAAATATGTTGATAACCGCTCATTGTTGATGCCTTATTAGTGTAGTTATTGATTTCTTTGGGTACGACCGGTAATGTGAGAAAATATTTACCAATAAATAAGCAAAAGTCTTCTGTCAAAAGGCTTGGTATGTGGGATGTTGATATCATTATACGCATTCGTGACCGCGCACAATAACATTTCCAGAAGCCAATACAAATAACGCCTCATGCAACCCTCTTTCATCCACTTAAGACTGCACACCGAATTCTCCCTGGTTGACGGTATCGTTAAAATTAAACCCCTGGTTAAGCGGTTGGCAGAGTTAAATATGCCCGCCGTTGCGGTCACCGATCACGCCAATTTGTTTTCGCTGGTCAAGTTTTATAAGGCTTCGCTGGGACAAGGCATCAAGCCGATAGCCGGGGCTGATGTGTTGGTTTTTAATCCTGAAGAACCCGCCACGCCCTATCGTTTAACTTTACTGGTCAATAATCACACGGGCTACATCACGCTGACAGAACTCATCTCAAAAGCGTATCAGGAAGGTCAGCATCAAGGCGTGCCTATGCTTAGACAAGAATGGATAGAAGATAACAACAGCGGCTTGATTGCCTTGTCCGGCGCGATGAGCGGAGACATAGGCAAGGCCTTGCTGGCAGAAAACCATGACGAGGGCAAACGCTTGGCGGAGCAGTGGGCCGCATTGTTTGAGCAACGGTTTTATCTTGAATTGCAGCGAGTCGGCAAGCCTGACGAAGAGCGTTATATTGCCGCTGCGGTTGATCTGGCGCTGGCAACCGGACTGCCTGTGGTTGCCACCAATGATGTGCGCTTTATGCATCAAAAGGATTTTGCCGCTCATGAAGTGCGGGTCTGTATTAATCAGGGGCGGGTATTGGATGATACGCGTCGTCCCAAGGATTACACCGACCAACAGTATTTACGCAGTAGCGAGGAAATGCTGGCGTTGTTTGCCGATATTCCCGAAGCCTTGGAAAACACCGTGGAAATTGCCAAACGCTGCAATTTAAAGCTGACGCTGGGAGAAAACTTTCTACCGGATTTTCCAGTGCCGGAGGGCATGACGCTGGGTGAACTGATGGCCAGCGAGTCCAAAAAAGGCTTGGAAGAGCGGTTGCTGCAATATCCGGCGGCCGGTAAAGGCACGGATGAGGAAAACCGTAATGTTTACTATGAGCGTTTGGAAACCGAATTGAAGGTGATCACGGAAATGGGTTTCCCCGGTTATTTTATGATTGTGGCTGATTTTATCCAATGGGCAAAAAATGAACATATTCCAGTCGGTCCGGGACGCGGTTCCGGTGCGGGCTCATTGGTTGCTTATGCGCTCAAAATCACGGACTTGGATCCCATCGAATTTGATTTACTGTTCGAGCGGTTTTTAAATCCCGAGCGGGTCTCCATGCCTGACTTTGATATTGACTTTTGCATGGACCGGCGTGATGAAGTGATCGATTATGTCGCCCGTCATTATGGCCGGGATCATGTCGCTCAGATTATCACCTACGGTTCGATGGCTGCCAAGGCGGTTATTCGTGATGTAGGACGGGTGCTAGGATTTGCCTATGGCTTTGTCGACCGGCTAGCCAAGCTGATCCCCTTTGAAATCGGCATGACGCTGACCAAAGCTTTAAAAGAGAGTCCTGATCTTAAACAGCTTTATGACACCGAAGAAGAAGTCAAAGCGCTGATTGATATGGCGCTGTCATTAGAAGGCACTGCCAGAAATGCGGGCAAACACGCGGGTGGCGTGGTAATCTCGCCGACCAAACTGACGGACTTTACGCCGCTGTATTGCGAACAGGGCGGCGGTAATCTGGTGACCCAGTTTGATAAAGATGACGTGGAGGCCGTCGGACTGGTCAAGTTCGACTTTTTAGGACTGCGTACGCTGACCATTATCGATTGGGCGCTGCAAACCATTAATCATAAAAAACAGCAAACCGGTGAAGCCCTGGTTGATATTACCACTATCCCCCGGGATGATGCCGCCTCTTATGCGCTGTTAAAAAATGGTCAGACCACCGCCGTATTTCAGCTGGAATCCAGAGGCATGAAGGAGCTGATTAAGAAGCTCAAGCCCGACTGCTTTGACGATATTATCGCGCTGGTGGCGCTGTTCCGGCCCGGCCCCTTGGAATCGGGCATGGTCGATGATTACATCAATGTTAAGCATGGCGCGAAAGCAGAATATGCGCATCCTTTGCTGGAGCCCATCCTCAGACCGACCAATGGCGTTATTTTGTATCAGGAACAGGTGATGCAAATTGCGCGGGAGCTTGCTCTTTATACCTTGGGCGGGGCAGATATGCTCAGGCGAGCGATGGGCAAAAAGAAAGCGGAAGAGATGGCCAAAGAACGGGAAAAATTTACCGTTGGCGCTGTTGCCAATCAGGTTGAAGAATCCATAGCCACCTATGTTTTCGATTTAATGGAAAAATTCGCAGGCTACGGGTTTAACAAGTCCCACTCCGCCGCCTACGCGCTGGTCGCCTATCAAACCGCTTGGCTAAAAGCCCATTACCCGGCGGCTTTTATGGCCGCCGTGTTGTCTTCTGACATGGATAACACCGACAAGGTCGTTGTATTAGTAGAAGAATGCAGGCAAATGAAGCTGGTCATCCTTCCGCCGACTATCAATGTGTCCACCTTTCGTTTTACGGTTAACAAGGGTGATCATATCGTTTATGGCCTTGGCGCAATCAAGGGTGTGGGGCAATCAGCGATTGAAGAAATGCTTAAGGAACGGGACGATAATGGCCCATTTTCCGGCTTATATGATTTATGCAAGCGGGTCGACTTACGCAAATTTAACAAGCGGGTGCTGGAAGCCTTAATTCGTGCCGGTGCTTTTGATGAATTTGATAACAACCGGGCGGGTCATTTGGCGGAGTTGCCCACCGCATTGAGAGTGGCCGAGCAGCACGGAAGAATGGCGCGAACAGGACAGAATGATTTGTTTTCGCTCCCCAGCTCCGATTCAGAAACGGATAATAACGGTGACGCAACAGTTACAGGCGCTTATTCTGCAAATGTTGAACCCTGGTCGGACAATGAACGCCTGGCTGCGGAAAAATTAACCTTAGGGTTGTTTTTGACGGGGCATCCGATAGACCAATATGAACCGGAATTAAAGCACTTTACCCACGGAAAGATAGCATCCTTGCAGGTCTCGCGCGGCACTATGGAAGCGCGAATTGCGGGCTTGGTGGTGGAAGTGCGCACACGTCAAACCAAAAACGGGAAAACCATGGGCTTCGCCACCCTGGATGATAAAACCGGCAGACTTGAATGTGCCGCTTTTGGCGAGGTCTATGAAAGATATCGTGGAATTTTTACGCGTGATAGCCTTTTAATTGCCGAAGGAGCTTTGGCTATTGATAACTTTTCCGGCGCGTTACGGCTGACGATAGAAAAATTATTTGACATAGATCAGGCGAGGGAGAGTTTTGCCAGGGGTATCAATTTAAGTTTGAATATGCCGGGATCAGTTAATATCCTTGAAAAATTGAGTGATGCGCTCAACCCCTTTAAAGGTGGCAGCTGTCCTATTAGCATCAACTATACATCAACTCAAGCACGAGCCACTGTTCAACTGGGTGATGAATGGCGGATACACCCAACTGATGAGTTGATTTCGCGCTTGAAATCTTTATTCGGGCCAAACGCCGTAGAGATTAGATACAAGTAACTGATGTTACGCAGCAAGGTTGATTGGGTTGATGCTGTTCCAAGCCAACATTTGCGGCTATTCGGCTTAAATTTCAAGCCCGTTGTCCTGGGCAACCGGATATCAATAAAACGCTGCCCTATTCAAATTAATGCTATTATTATTCAAATTTAAGATAGCAAATCGTAAAGTTTAACAAGGAAGTCCTTAATTAACCAGAGTTCGGGATAAGCGTCACTCACAGCAAAGTAAGGGAAGAGATCATCTACCCTAATATTAAGTGAAGGGCGCTTTTCCTGATAGGAATAAGCGAGCAAGCCTGCTACGACTTTAATCACGCAATTGGTCAAAGACCGGTGTCGCGAATGCTTAATTTGGGAAATGTTTTTGAGCTGGTCATTAATAGTTTCAATGATGCTGCGTTTTCTCAGCAATATTTTATCAAACAACGCAATGATCTTGAGCTTCATGTTCTTTTTGAGTTTGGTGACCAGCTCAACATCGTTCATGGCTAAAATTTCAGTGAGCTTTTTTGAAATGTAACCTTTGTCGCCGAACAGCTTGCCAATAAAATTTTTGGTCATTTTGGGAACGGGGGCTCGGTCATCGACATTGCCGCTTGTTATTGAAAATGAAAGGATTGCCCCGCAATCATCGACCATCAGATGAAGCTTAAAGTCATCAAACCAGCCCCGTTGACGCCTTGCCGCGCCCCGCAACATCTTTGAAGGTTTTGTGGCGTGGGATGCGGATGTTTTTGCAAACATAAGTACATGGGCAGAGCTGCGTCGGCGGATTAAAAAAAATAAAATTTGAGCATAAAAAGGCATGGATTACTGCCTGGTTTTTAGGGCTTGCAGGATTTAGGTGGAACGTTTTTCCTGACTATAAAGATTCTTCAGCAGCAACGTCATACCGACATGAATTGCCGGTATCCAGATTATATGGATGTAATGTTTACATACCTTGCCTGGCGCCTGGGTTCGGCAATCCATGCCGGAGCGACGAACCCATTAGCTTAAGCATCTTGATAATCAGGACTTTTTTTAATTTAATTTACAACCTGGAGTGAATATATTAGTGCTGACAATGAAGCTCGGCCTGGGTAATTTCTCAATCATTGTAAGACACACATAGCGCAATGGATTTTCAGCTCATAAAAGACAGCATTCCCTCCTCACCGGCGTTTGTTCTGCATGCAGATGAGATTATTAGCGCCTTAAAAGTTTTAAACACCTTACGTCACCGGTGTCGCTGCAAGGTTTTATACTCAATCAAGTCATTGCCTTTATACTCCGTTCTGGAACTCGTTAAACCCTTTGTTGACGGTTTCTCGGTCAGCTCTTTGTTTGAAGCGCGGTTGGCCGATGAGGTTTTAACAGGGCAAGGCGGCATTCATTTAACAACGCCCGGAATAAGACCCGATGAATGGGATGACATTGCGCGTTTGGTTACGCTCATCAGCTTTAATTCGTTGACACAGTATCAGCGCTTTGCTTCTGCCAATCCTGCAAAATCATCCATGGGCTTACGCGTCAATCCCAAATTATCATTTCTTAATGATGATAGGTTTGATCCATGTCGTACCTATTCAAAACTGGGCGTGGATATTGACGAGTTATGGCAATCGTCTTGCCTGCATCAAGTTAAAGGACTGCATATCCATAACGTTTATTCAGCAACTGACTTTATGCCCCTTATTAAAACCATTGAAAAACTGCGCGGTTATTTTGGCAAAAGCCTTGCTCAACTTGACTGGCTGAATCTGGGTGGCGGTTATTTGTTTAATCAGATTAATGATCACCGTCCCTTTATGGAATTGGTGAGCAAGCTAAAAAATGAGTTTGAACTTGACATATATATTGAACCTGGCAAGGCAGTAGTAGGCAGCGCCGGATATTTATTGACTACTGTCATTGATAGTTTTGTCAGTGACGGCAAAACCATTGCCATACTGGATACATCGGTCAATCATAACCCCGAAGTGTTTGAATATCAGCGCCAGCCTGAATTGCATGAACACGATGTTAAAGGAAACTACCCGGCCATTTTAGCGGGCTGCACCTGTTTGGCGGGTGATGTGTTCGGGGAATATCGTTTTAACAAGCCACTGGCCATTGGTGATAAATTGGTTTTTAAAGAGGTTGGAGCTTACAGTTTGGTTAAAGCCAACCGCTTTAATGGCTACAATCTGCCTGATATTTATCTATTTCAAGACCAGCAGCTGAAAAAATTGAAACAGTACAACTATCAGGATTATCGTCAGCAATGGCTGACTCATTAATGAAAACCTGGCTGTAGGAGTGGTCTTTAGCTTTGCTAATCGCGGCTAAAGACCGCTCCATTCACAGTAAACATAACGGGAGTGTAACCATGAAAGCAATACTAATGACAGCGGCCGGCGATCCTGATGTTTTAAAATATCAGGACATTCAAGAGCCTGAAATTTCAGAAGCAACACAGCTTAAAGTCAAACTGCAAGCCTCAGGCATTAATCCTGTCGACACCAAGATCCGGCGTAACGGCGTGTTTTATAACCAACCATTACCCGCAGTATTGGGCTGTGACGGCGCAGGCGTCGTTGTTGAAACCGGAAAAGACGTCAGTCAATTTAAAGTTGGCGATAACGTCTGGTTTTGTCATGGCGGGCTGGGGCGAGAGCAGGGTAATTATGCTGAATATACGGTGCTCGATCAGCGCTGGGTTAGCTTGAGTCCTAAGACATTTTCATTTATTGAAGCTGCCGCGGCTCCTTTGGTATTGATTACCGCGTGGGGCGCTTTGTTTGAGCGTGGCGGTTTGCAGGCAGGTCAAACCGTACTGATTCATGCGGGAGCCGGAGGAGTCGGACACGTTGCAATACAATTGGCAAAGCTAAAAGGCGCCAAGGTTATTACTACCGTGAGTTCCGCACAAAAAGCGGACTTTGTCAAAAGTCTGGGCGCAGATAAAGCCATTATTTATACCCAAAACAGTTTTGCTAATGCGGTAAACGAACTGACTGGAGGCAAAGGCGCTGATCTGGTTTTTGATACGGTAGGCGCCGCTGTATTTAAAGAAAGTATCGCAGTGACTGCACATTTTGGGCGACTGGTAACGTTGCTGGATCCGGGTGAATTAAATTTAAGCGAAGCCAGGTTGCGTAATTTATTGATTGGTTTTGAACTGATGTTGACACCGATGCTCAGAGACTTACCTGATGCAAGGGACAAGCATATTGAAATTTTAAAGCAATGTGCCCAATGGGCTGATAAAGGACTGTTAAAGCTGCATGTCAGTAAACAGTTACCTCTTCAAGAAGCAGCTGAAGCGCATAAATTGATCGAAGCCGGACACACCTGCGGAAAAATTGTTTTATCTGTATAAAAAACACTTTGTAGCACTGTTCACTTGAAATTCATTTTATAACGGTACATTCATACTTGCTGATTCCGGCAACCTTTATTTATGTATAATAGGTAAAGCAAGTCACGGATGATGATTGAGAATATGACACTATAAAAGGCTATGGCAGAAAAAACAAGCGGTCGCTACTCCAGATACAATATAAAAAAACCGAAAAAAAAATCCACTTCCCATTGGTTTAGAAATCTATTCCTGATCTCATTGGCAGGTGGTTTATTTATGCTTTTCAGTTACCTGGGCTATCTGGATTATAACGTCCGTAAACAATTCGAAGGCGATCGCTGGGCCATACCTGCCCGGGTTTATGCCAGTCCGGTTGAGCTGTATGCTGGCTACGCCCTAACAGCTGAAAATTTTGAAGCCTTATTAATTATGCTGCATTACCGGCAAGATCCGGCTTTAAGCGCTGAAGGAACCTACTTTAAAAATGCCTCGCAAATCAGTGTAAAAACCCGGATATTTGCGTTTTGGGATCAACGTCAACCCAGCATGTCTATCTCACTGAGCTTTACCGATATAGGCATAGAATCCATTACTGACATAACGACATCTGAGGATGTTGCCATTATCCGAATGGATCCAGTCCAAATCGGCAGTTTTTATCCCACCATCAAAGAAGACAGAGTGCTAATCAAGCTGGAAGAGGCTCCAGATACCTTGGTTAAAGGCCTGCTTGCCTCGGAAGACAGGGATTTTTACCAGCATTATGGCGTTTCAATGCGGGGCATTGCCAGAGCGTTATGGACCAATGTCCGTGCAGGCGGCATGGTGCAGGGTGGCAGCACCATTACCCAGCAATTGGTCAAAAACTTTTATTTAACCAATGAACGGCGTTTGTCCCGTAAAGTAAAAGAGGCCTTAATGGCCCTGATTTTAGAATATCGCTACACCAAAAATGAGATTCTGGAAGCTTATTTGAATGAAATCTATTTAGGTCAAAACGGTTCGAGCGCCGTTCATGGCTTTGGCTTGGCCAGTGAATTCTACTTTGGCAGCACCTTAAAGGATCTCCCCCTGGAACAGGTCGCTTCCCTGGTCGCACTGGTGCGCGGCCCCTCTGAATACGATCCGAGACGTTACCCTGATCGCGCTTTAGATCGTCGTAATCTGGTACTTAATGAAATGGTGATGGAGGGCTACATCACACTGGACCAGGCGAATCAAGCAATAGCTAAACCTTTAAGCGTCATTCCACGCCAACAGCGCTCATCTAACCGCTATCCCGGCTTTCTTGATCTGGTCAAACGGCAATTAAGACAAGATTACCGGGAGGAAGATTTGACCTCTCAGGGGTTAAGGATTTTCACCACACTTGACACTCAAATTCAAGATATTCTGGAAAAGACAGTTGCCGCAAAACTGCAAAAACTGGAAAAGGCGCCTCACGCCAAAAACCTTGAAGCCGCCGTCATAGTCACTCGCCGTGATAGTGGCGAAGTTGCCGCATTAACCGGTGGCCGCGAAAATTTGGCAGGTGGTTTCAATCGTGCATTGGACGCAATCCGTCCTATAGGCTCCTTAATGAAACCGGCGGTTTATCTGACTGCTCTGGAACAGCCGGACAAATACACTATTACCACGCGAGTAAGCGATTCGACCATTGTAGTTAAAGGACAGAATGGCACGGACTGGATTCCTAAAAATTATGATCATAAACATCATGGAAATGTCGCTTTGCATACTGCATTGGCGAAGTCCTACAATTTAGCCACCGTCCGCGTGGGCATGGATATTGGCGTTGCCAAAACCGCTAACACATTAAAAAGCATGGGCGTCACCCGTGAGCTTGACCTGTTCCCTTCCTTACTACTGGGGGCCGCATCGCTCACACCCATAGAAGTTACCCAAATGTATCAAACCTTAGCCGGAGATGGTTTTTTAACGCCTATTAAAACCATTAGAGCTGTTGTCGGTACAGATGACAAACAATTGCAAAGCTACCCATTTACCGTCAGACAGGCGATAGATCCCGCTGCAACTTATATCGTCAATACCATGTTGCAAGAGGTTATGCACGAGGGTACCGGGCGGACGGCTTATGAGTCTTTCCCTAAAGACTATGGCTTAGTGGGTAAAACAGGCACCACAAATGATGGCAAAGATAGCTGGTTTGCCGGATACACGGGCGATTATTTATCCGTGGTCTGGATAGGCCGGGACGATAACAAGCCTATCGGTTTAACCGGCTCAACCGGGGCCTTGCCTCTCTGGACAGCGTTAATGCAGCAAATTTCAACCCAACCGGTGAATTTGATTCCACCTGATAATGTTAAATTGCTCTGGGTTGACCCTGGCAGCGGTTTATTAACTCGAAAAGGCTGCGGAAGTAGCAAGCAATATCCCTATATTTCAGGCTCGGAACCCACGGCCTATTCATCGTGCGGACAAAACGTTTTTGAACAAGATAAGTCATGGTTTGATGACTTTTTCGACAATGACCCCAATCAAAATGAGCCTAAAGAAAGTGAGCCCAGTCAAAGTGAACCTGAACCTGAACCTGAACCAGGATTATAAGCAACCATGAATAAATCTTCTATTTTTCGCCTGATTTTCTTGGCCGCCTTTCTTGTTAATAGCGTCAGTTATGCTGCAGAGGAACCTGTCAAGCAATTGCAGGCATTTTTAAAAGCCTCAAAATCACTTACCGCTGACTTTAAGCAAGTATTAATTAATGAGGCTGGCAATCCATACCAAACCAGCTACGGGATTTTTTACCTGCAACGGCCTGGAAAGTTCCGATGGGATTATCTAAAACCATTTCAGCAACAGATTGTATCAACTTCCGGAAAAGTCTGGTTTTATGATAGCGATTTAGAACAAGTCACCGTCAAAAAGCTTGATGAATCTGTTGGCTCAACACCTGCTTTACTGTTAAGCGGCAATATATCGCTAGAGGATAATTTCACCATGCAAGATCAAGGTGTTGACGGAGACATGAAGTGGATCAAATTATTGCCCAAAAACCAGGAAAGCAGTTTTAAATACATTTTAATAGGCTTGAATAAAGGCACGCTAGGCGGCATGGAGTTAAGCGATAATTTTGGCCAACTGACACGTATCTATTTCTCCAATGTACTGCTTAACCCGCCGATAAAGCCGACGGTATTTGAATTCAAAACACCCAAAGGCGCAGATGTGTTTTCTGATTAAACGGGTTTAAGGCGCGAATAGCTTGATATGCAAATTTTCGTTTTAGTCTCTTTAACCTAGCTCGCGCCTTTCATGTTTGATGATTTAACCAAACCCCTGGCCGACAGGATGCGGCCAAAATCGCTGGACGATTACGTGGGCCAGCACCATATTCTAAAGCCCGGCAAGCCACTCTATGAAGCCGTGGTATCCGGGCGCTTACATTCCATGATTTTCTGGGGTCCGCCAGGCACTGGCAAAACCACGCTGGCTAGGCTGATTGCCCAGCATTCTAATGCCGAATTTATGCCCATTTCCGCAGTGTTATCCGGGGTAAAGGAAATCCGGGCCGCCGTTAGCGAGGCAAAAAAAATCCAGCTTGAACAGCACCGGCGAACCATTTTATTTGTCGACGAAGTCCATCGTTTTAATAAATCCCAACAGGATGCTTTCCTGCCGCATGTTGAAGATGGCACCGTTTATTTTGTCGGCGCGACCACAGAAAACCCCTCCTTTGCACTCAATAACGCGCTGTTGTCACGCGCCCGCGTTTATGTTCTCAATGCGTTAACGGGCGAAGACTTACGAAACGTACTGGAAAAAGCGCTAAGCGATCAGAATAGAGGCCTGGGAAGTCTTGGCATTGAAATGACCGATGACATAAAACGGCAATTTGCCGAGGCCGCTGATGGCGATGCCCGAAGGCTTTTGAATTTACTGGAAATTGCGGCGGAGCTTGCCGCCGCAAAAAACAGCAACGTTATTAATGATGCGTGCGCCCGGGAAGTGCTATCCGGCGGCGTTAGGCGCTTTGATAATCAGGGTGAAGAATTTTATAATCAAATTTCAGCGCTGCATAAATCAGTGCGGGGCAGCTCGCCTGATGCCTCGCTTTATTGGCTGTGCCGGATGATGGATGGCGGTTGTGACCTGGCCTATTTAGCCCGGCGCATCGTCAGAATGGCCTCTGAAGACATCGGCAATGCCGACCCCAGAGCTTTACAAATAGCCATTAATGCGTGGGAAGCGCAGGAACGTCTGGGCAGCCCGGAAGGTGAGCTGGCCCTCGCGCAGGCCGTTGTTTATCTGGCTTGCGCGCCTAAAAGCAATGCCGTTTATAAAGCTTACAATGCCGCGATGCAAGATGCCAAACAAAGCGGCAGCTTGGGTGTGCCGATACATTTAAGAAATGCGCCAACCAAACTGATGAAATCCCTGGATTACGGCAAACAATACCGCTACGCCCATGATGAGCCGGAAGCCTACGCCGCCGGTGAAAATTATTTTCCAGAGCAGCTAACAGGCACCCGTTATTACCAGCCAGTCGATCGAGGCCTGGAAATTAAGATCAAGGAAAAATTAAGGCACTTGCAAGAGCTGGATAAGGGTAACCGATAGGAAGGTCATTTTCCCGGAACTCTGGCGCTAATTCCTACACATGGCGCGGTGTTAATTATTTCTGCTGGCCCACAAGCTATAGTAAATCGACTGATTTGGGTGCTGATTTTAATTGATGAACTTAAGAGCAAACCTGAGCACCAAATTGATCAATCTTGTCCCAGAACTGCTGCCATCGATCCTTTAATTGAATCAATGCCCACAAAGATAAAATCACTTTTGCCCCTTGTGGTTTCCAGCGAATTCCTGAACAACAAAGCCGCTGCTTAACCAGGGTTTTACAGGCGGCCTCAGTGACACCAGAACCTATCGGTAAGTTATGCTGGACGTGCTCTGCATAGTTCATGCGCTGGCGGTTGTTGGCAAAGTACGTCTGTGCGGCGGCCAGGTTTTCTTGCGTACCCTTGGTCAGTTTTTTGCGGTTGGCGAGTTTTTCCATCTCAGCGATAATGGCATCAACCGCCCCTACGTCGTGTTTTAGCTGCCGGCAACGTTCATGCAACCAGGCTTCGCGTTTGGGTTTGTCGGTTTTACCAGGGAAAGCGGTGTGCGCTACATCAGCCAGATATTCGGTAGCATGGAAAAAGTCCGGAAGCTGTCGCCCGGTGTGTTTTTCTAAAAAAGGCCAGTTATTTTTTGCGCCATCCGCGATACCTAAATAAAGCGCGGCAGGGTATTGTTTTTTAACCTGAGCAATTTCACGTTCCAGTCGTTCGGTGAAAGTGGCTTTGCCATATTCAGGAGCTTCGCCGATATAAATGCTATGCTGACGGTCGCCCTTGGCATCATAGAGCGAAATAGCGCCCACCCTGGCTTCTCGATAGCCGTCTTCGCGCATCAAAACGTAGGCGCCATCCATACTAACCACCACGCTGGTGATCGCTTCATCAAGCAACGGCGTCGTATATGACCAGAGCGCTTCCTTGGCGCTGGCAATAGTCCCCACTAAATCGGCAACCGCTTGCACATACGAATGGGCGATTTTTCGATGATGATTAGCTTCTAAATCGAGGCAAATCGCCGGTGCATTCAAGTTTGCATACTTATGCGAAACGTGTTGTGCAAATCGGGGGGTTGCACTGCCAATGATTCTGGCATCCTGTTCTAACGGGCAGTAAGTACAGCCTCCTTGAGAACTTTGATAAACATAACGCGACACTTCCACACAGCCATAAGGTGTTTCATACTGCTTGGGCGTAGCCGCTTTTGCGGTCAGTTTAGTCCCCGCTATTTGAATGGGACTACCCTCCGTATCAAATTTTTTGATGGCATGCGAGGTTGCCAGTTGCCCAACTTCATTACAGGCATCCAGAATTATATGTTCTGCTTCAAGGAGTGAGCCCGTTATTTTGACTTTGACTTGTATTGTTAACTCGTCGCCATCATGTGCTATAACTTCCGCCATCATTTCTTTACCGGTGCTTTATATATCGGATCAGTATAGCCAACTGATACATCAATTGAAATCAGCACCCGTTGTAGTCATGCCAGTTCGTCACTTTATAACAAGATTTTTTGATTTTATGGCGGCGGCTCTCTTTGTGTTTGTACGGCATGAGTTGAGTGTTTTGAAATGGCAATAGCGAAACTCAGATAATGCCAGAAAGCCAACTTCAATGCTAAGAAACTGATTTATTCAACAATGCCATGGCCATGCCAGGTCGGCTTTTGAAATTAGCTGAGGCTTATGGGTAATCAGGTAATACTTTAACGGTAATTTAAAAGTGGATAGCCGTTATAGGTACTTATACCAATTTGCATTTACATTCATTCTCATTACTCTGACCACTTATTATAATTAATGAGGTACATAAAAATGAATGACTTTTACCCCGACGAAGTTGTTATTTGTACCTCAATATTTTTGATAAAGACAAGTTATGACAAACGATAACCACGAAGACAGTTTATTAACTTATAAGTTATTGAAATTGGAGTTGACGATGATGAGTGATGCTCATAAACAATTACTTCTGCAACTAGAACATGCCAAAGAGACAATATTGTAGTTAACAATCAGGTTAGAAGATGCCAATAATGAAATTACGATATTGAGGCAATGCTCAAGGCAAGACAGGCGGCAATTCAATTTGTCGGCAACACAGCATTAGGAAAAATTGTACAATAATCATGGACAATACTGGCTAAACGTAAGGATTTATTGATTTTATGGGCTTCTTTTTTGTCCAATTAATCTTTCATTTTGCGACAGAACCTGAACATTCAAGCTTATACCTGTGCTTGCGCCTAATTAACTCTTACCCCCTATAAACCGTGACGCATGAAAACCACACTCGCCATTCGACCCGAATTCCCCGAATTTGACATTTACAGGGCCTTGTCCTGGATCAAAAACGAGGCCGACTGGATGAGCCTGCGCTTCGTTCAGGAGCATACCCATCAACGCACTGTTCGCAACCATCGCCCGGAAAATAACTCCGTTACTTTCGATCGGGGCGTAATGATCGAAGCCATGGTGGATGGCCAGCTTGCCTATGCTGGCACTAGCGATCTGTCCGAACAGGGCTTGTGCGAGGCTGCCCGCCGGGCCTCGCGTCTTGCCCGGGTCAGCGCTCCATTCAAAATCATGCATTTCTCCGAAAAGCACAGACCCAAGACTCGGGGCCGTTTTATGAGCCAGCATGTTGAAGGTCTTGATACCCAGACCCTGGGTGAATTCACCGACAGGTTGGTAACCGCCAGCAGCCATCTGAAAGTTTCGGACAAGATCGTCAATACGTCCGCCGAAGCCACGCTGATAGAAACCTGGCTCCGCTATGTGTCCTCGAATGGAGCGGATATCGATGAGAGCTTTCTGCTGGTCTTTAACAATTTTACAGCGACCGCCCAGGACGGAACTGAAAGTCAGCGGCGATCCATGAATGGCCCGGTGGCGCGTTGCCGACAGGCTGGTCTAGAATTCTTCGATTTCGAAGTGCTCTTTGTCGACTGCGAACGGGTTGGCCGGCAGGCATTGGAATTGCTCGACGCCGGCAATTGTCCGGATGAAACGCTCGATCTGGTTCTCGCGCCAGACCAGATGCTGCTACAGATTCACGAGTCGATCGGACATCCGCTGGAACTCGACCGGATCCTCGGCGATGAACGCAACTATGCCGGATGGAGCTTCGTAAAGCCCGAGGATTTTGGCCGCCTCCAATATGGCTCAAAACTCATGAACGTCACTTTCGATCCTACTGTTGCGGGCGAATTTGCCTCCTATGCCTTCGACGATTGCGGGCATCCAGCCACCCGCGAGTATCTGATCAAGGACGGCATACTACTCCGTGGCCTCGGCAGCCTGGAAAGCCAGTCTCGTTTGGGTCTTCCCGGCGTCGCCAATTTCCGTTCGGCTGGCTGGAACCGAGCCCCGATCGATCGCATAGCCAATATCAATCTGGAACCCGGCGACAGCTCTCTGGCCAACATGCTTGCTTCGGTCGAACGTGGGGTTTACATGGAATCCAATATTTCCTGGTCGATCGACGACTACCGCAACAAGTTTCAGTTTGGCTGCGAATATGCCCGCCTCATAGAAAATGGCAAACTCACGAAAGTCCTCAAGAACCCCAACTACCGAGGCGTCACGGTCCCCTTTTGGAATTCGCTGATGGAGGTTGGTCACCGCGAAACATTCGAGGTACTTGGCTCGCGCTACTGTGGCAAAGGCGAACCCAATCAAATGATTCATGTGGGACACGCCTCTCCGCCCTGCCTGTTCTCAAAAGTTGAAGTCTTTGGAGGCGGCAAGTGAGTTTTCTCCCGGAAACCCGTGATGTTTTTGACTATCTGGCTGAAGCCGCTTTTACCGATCTGAAACAAGGAGAGGAACTGAACCTTAACCTTAGCGCCGAGGATCAGACTTACGTGCGCTTTAACAATTCCAAAGTCCGGCAGGCTACGGACGTTATTCAAAGAAACCTGGCAGTTACCATGCAGTGTTGCGGACGCAAAATAGAGTTTTCCTTTGACCTCACTGGACAAATAAACTGGGATCTTGCGTCCCTCCGTTCTTTGATGGAGCGGGCCCGGTTGGAGGCACTGGTGCTGCCGGAGGATCCGTTCGTGGTCCCCATGCAAAACAATGGAAAAAGCAACAGCCATCATGCGGGCGAACTGCCCAGTACCGAAGATGTCATCGAATGCATCGCCACATTGACAGCAGGCACGGATTTGACGGGACTTTTTGCCTGTGGACCGCAAATTCGCGCCGTCCGCAATTCAGTGGGCCAGGATCACTGGTTCTCGACCGAAACGTTGTTCCTGGATTACTCGCTATTCACGGTCAATGCCTCAGGAGAAAACAAGGCGGTCAAAGGTTTATACGCTGACAAGGCCTGGGACCAGGAACGGTTCCTGACCTCGATTGACGCGAGCAGAAACCAGCTTTCCCTATTAAAAAGCCCCGCACGCCCGATTTCTCCCGGAGAATACCGGGTTTACCTAGCCCCACCCGCAATAGCCGAAATCATTTCCATGTTTTCCTGGGGTGCCGTCAGTTACAACGCCTGGAAAAAAGGAGATTCTGCCCTCCGAAGACTGATCGAGGGTGAGGCCTGTTTCTCGGAAAAGTTCAGCCTGAAGGAGAACTTCAAGTTGGGGCTGACGCCTCAGTTTAACAGTCTGGGAGAGCTCCCCCCGGTGGAGGTGCCCATCATCGAGAAGGGACTGTTGAATAACCTGCTCGTGAGTTCCCGCTCCGCAAAGGAATATGGCCTCACGTCATCGAATGCTGCGGATCCTGGCGGCTGGTTCGGAGAACACTTACGTTCGGCGGAAGTTGCGGCAGGTAACCTACCCGAGGCCGATGTCCTGAAATCTCTGGATACCGGCCTTTATGTCGGCAATCTGCATTACCCCAACTGGAGTGATGTCCAGAACGCCCGGATCACCGGCATGACCCGTTATGCCTGCTTCTGGGTGGAAAACGGCGAGCCCGTGGAGCCTATTCAGGATCTGCGCTTTGACGAAAGCCTCTATCGCATTTTCGGTACAGAGCTTGAGTCTCTGACTCGGGAAACCCATATCATTCCCGCAACCGACACCTATCATCGCCGGGCGTTGGGCGGGCGCAATATCCCAGGGGGTCTCCTCCGGGCCTTCCGCTTTACGCTCTAAGGAGCATCTGGACAGGTGCTGTCGCAGAGTTTGTCAGTTTGAGTGATAATTAGCCAATTTTAGTAATTGAAAAATCCGATGATTAGGAACGAGCATGAAATAACCTGATCAAGTTCATGCTTCGATAAACCCGGCATTATTGGTATGTGAGTTCCAAGTTGCTCAACTTATTTCATGCTCGTTCCTTAGCCGAAGGTGTCGCCGTGCCTCATACGCTTTATGACATGGAACGCAATGAAGCCTACGTCAACATTGGGACAAGCCGTGACACCAGCGAATTTTCCTGTGATTCGATTCGTCATTGGTGG
>JAQTPT010000007.1 GCA_028712795.1 Methylococcales bacterium | reverse complement strand
CTCCACTACTTTGTTTCTTTGTTACAATTTGGGGATAATGAGGATTAACAATGCCTGACTATCGCCGTTACCGCATTCCAGGCGGCACTTATTTTTTTACCGTCAATCTGTTGGAGAGGTATCCTAATGACCTATTGATCCGCCATATTGATGTCCTTCGGCATGCAGGACCGTAGGATGGGCAGATGCCAGGAAGCCCATCGTTCGCGAATAATGGGCTGCGCGTTGCTTAGCCCATCCTACGAACTATGTGAATCGTAGTGGGCTAGACTGTTTATCAATCACCTAATGGCAATTCATTAAAGAATATTACTAATAAAAACAGGCTGACAGTGATTGCTGTAGCCGTCTATGGTGTATAAAGTGGAGCGGCAGCACTTTTTTTGTCGCATTATGTAAGTGATATTATTTATGAAAATTTGCTATCGTAAATTTGCAGTACTCACCTTGTTATCGGCGCTCGTGCCTGTCATTGCTCAAGCGGCTGTACCGCGCGCCATGTTGGAAAAGAGCGCCACCTATGCGCTGAACGATTCTGTGCATGCGTTTAGGGTGCCAACCGTAGACAACCTGGGTAAGATCAAATTCTATGACGTAATTATTGATCTTACGGTCAATACGAATGGAACGATCAGCCCGACTGCGAATGTCAGTTCTAATCCGTCACCGTCGGTTACTACAGGGGTTATAGCGCCCGGCACCTATCAGGAAGCGGGTGGCACAGACACCTGCAAGGTCGTTAATATGACGTTGACGAATGGTCGCATCCAAAGTTTTTTCACGTGTACAAACGCAGCCTCTGTGTTTGAATTTTCCGTGGCAACCGGCCCTATCACTGCCGGCCATCCCTACCTTGATGAATTGAAACTTAAAAAAGTAAACTTGCGGACAGATGTTGCCACTCAGACATGGGGAATTGTAACAAATGGTAGATTGTATTTAGGATTATGCAATAATGAAGATAATGGTTTTTACTTTGAACCGGGCACAGCAATTGGCGCCAAGACCAATGGTAGCCAGATTGTAATTTCTGTTATTTCTAATAACCATTCGCCTAATTCAGCTTGCGGGAATACGTTGACTAAAAAATAAAACCAACCCGGTAAGGCGCAATAGGCAATAGCCGTATTGCGCCGCATGAAAGGCATAATTGTCCTTCACTACTTTGTTGCAATGTGGGCATAATGAGCGAATCAATGGGGTCAAATTTTATTGATTTTTAATTTTAATTTATGGGTGATTTTATTTAACCGCAAAAAATTTGAAAATAGCCAATGCCTGAAATTAGTCGCTTTCTTGGAATAGTCATACGCATGTAGCTTCGTGAACACGCCCCACCGCATTTTCACGCAGAATATGGCGAATACGAAATTACCGTAGATATTATAACGGGAGTTGTTACAGGTAGGTTTCCAAGAAGAGCATTAAATGCTGTCCTTGATTGGTATGTACTTCATCAATAGGAATTAATGGCGAATTGGCAAGCCGCTATTGATAGAAAACCTTTGTCTAAAATTGAACCTTTGGAATAGTGTTATGTTTATTCATGTTACAAATGCAGAATATTGTGGCGAATACAAAGTTTGGCTGTCATTTAATGATGGTACAGAAGGTGAAGTTGATTTAGCCTCAGAACTTTATGGCCAGGTATTTGAACCTTTAACAGATAAAGAGTTTTTTAAATCCTTTAAATTAGAAGGACACACTTTATCTTGGAGTAACGGTGCAGATTTTGCTCCTGAATTTTTATACGAACAAATTGCGCCTATCTCAACGTTCAAGCGAAGCATTGCTTACGTTACGCCTGCTTAGAGCTCGTAAGTTGGGCTGATGTCAGGAAACCCAACGTTCGAGATTGATACGCCTTCTTCGTCTGCACATACTACAAAAGCAGTAAGTCGATTCGCCCGCAACCCGTTAAAGCTGTAAAGCTGTAAGGCGGATTCGCGTTAGCAATCCGCCACAAATGGCGCTTTGAAACTAAACTCCTGCCCGGATTCTTCCAAGCGTTTTTTGTGTCCGATTGCCTTTGATGTTGTGCGTTGAAATTGGACACTACCTGAAGGCGATGATGATAACCGCTGGCGAGTCATTAAACAAACGTTCTCCAAGGCATTGCCCATGATCGAACGGCGTTCTGTCGTGCGTGTTGCCCGAGGCTAGCGAGGAATTTGGCAACGGCGATTTTGGGAGCACTTGATTGTTGATGATGCCGATTATGCGGCACATGTCGATTATTGCCATATCAACCCGCTAAAATAGGGCTTGGTTAAACAGGTGGCGGACTGGCCTTATTCGACATTTCACCGGGATGTGGCGAGGGGGGTTTATCCGATTAACTGGGTAACTACAATACCCTTGCTTGATGTTGAAGGGGAACGTCGTTAAACTCATGCGCTGCAATACGGCTATCACCTATTGCGCCCTATGTTATTGCAACTTATCGAGTTTGATCCAGAGACTTTGGCGGTGTATTGTTATTTCCCATATAGGTCTGCATATAAAGCTTGCCATCAATGACGGGGTCTTATAGTATCCGGTTCGACATATTGTCGTATAGTGATTACACCGGCTATTGAAATTTAATATATACCTAATAGGCGTCTACTTTACGTTAGGTTTCTCGGTCTTGTTACTGTTTCTGTTTCTGTTTCGGTTTCGGCTTGGGCGTATCATCTCTCCGTGGTGTGCGTGTACAGTTAAATTTCAGGGAAAACTTATGAAATGTTTGTTTACAATTTGCTATTGGAAAAATAGCTAATGGAGCCAGTAGATAATTTTAGATTGGTCTTCGTAAGTCACTCTGGTGAAGATACATGGGTAGCGAAACAGATCGCCAAATGTATTGAGTCCAAAGGGGCTATGCCCTTCTTGGACGAGGCAGATGTTGAGGTTGGAGCCGAGTTTGAAGAAGATATACGCAACTTTCTCGATAAGGCGGACGAATTTCTTGTTCTTTTTACGCCTTGATCACTACAGCGTCCATACGTCTGGGCAGAGATTGGTGCGGCATGGATTCGGCGAATTCCGATTATGGTAGTGCTTCACGGTCTCTCGCAACATGAGTTCCAGTCTCAACCTCATGCACCAGTGTTTCTAAAGAAGAGAGATATGATCCGACTCAATGATATTGATCGTTACTTCCAAGAATTGGAAGTACGGTGCGTGAATGGGGTATTCTAATGATAAATGAAAAAGAACACTATGACGTGTTTCTGTCGTATTCACATAAGGATATGGCATGGGTTAAAGAGTTCGCCACTACGCTAAAAAACTGTGGTGTCACGACTTGGTTCGATGATAACGACATCAAACCCGGAGAAAACTGGCAGCAAGCCATTGAACAAGCACTGAGGGAAAGCAATACGTTAGTTCTGGTTTTAAGCCAAAGCAATGTAAATAGCCCTTGGACATTTTTTGAGCTTGGTGCTGCTGTAGCTGATAAGAAAAGAATCATCCCAGTGTTAGCGGGAGATATTGATATTAGTCAAGTACCATTGCTTGTTAGGAATTTCCAGATGTTGCGTACACAATCACCCGCTGAAGCTGGCAAGAGAGTTGCCCAAGTTATAGCTGCGTAGCTTTGTTCAAAGCTGTAAAGCTGTAAATCGGATTCGCGTTAGCAATCCGCCTTAAATGGAACTTTGAACCTGAATCCTGCTCACATTTTCCCAAGGAGTTTTATATATCCAACTGCCTTTGATGTTATGCGTTGACTTTGGCGATTTGCTATCGCGACCCATAAGAGCACGAAGTGAAACTGCCCTACCGGTTAATTTTTCAATAACAGGATTTTAATGTGAACCATTACGAAAACAGCAAAAAGGCCAGACGCGTGGCGTCGGTTGTTTATCTTTTAATCATGGCATTTGTTCTCGGCGGGACTTACTTGTCTAACCAGCAAAAGGAATTGGCTAAAAAAGAGTCATCACGGCCAATTGAAACACGTACGGGCTTTTCTGATACACCCGTTCAGGATTAAGGAATGCAGCTAACTTTCTTACCCGCTCAATTTCACATAGCGCTTTACGATTCCGCCTTCTGCACACGCGCCAATAGATTTTGCACGGCTGTTCGTGGCGTCAAGCCTTCGTAGAGCACTTTATAGGTTTGTTCAGTGATGGGCATATCGATGGCGTATTTTTTTGCCAGTAAAAAGGTCTCCTTGGCGGCGAAAATGCCTTCAATTTCCTGACCAATTCCCAGTATGGTTGTGGCTCTATCTTTGCCCAGTCCCAACGCCAGACCAAAGCGCCGGTTTCTGGATTGGTTGTCGGTGCAGGTTAAAATAAGGTCTCCCAAACCCGCCAAACCCATAAAAGTTTCCTGCTTGCCGCCCAATTTCACGCCCAAGCGAATAATCTCGTTAAGACCCCGCGTAATTAAAGCCGCCCTGGTATTTGCGCCAAAACCCAAGCCATCGGCGATACCGGCAGCAATAGCCAAAACGTTTTTGACCGCCCCCCCAACTTCCACGCCAATAACATCCGAACTGGTATAGATCCGAAAAAGACCGCTATGTAAAATGCCGCTCAGTTGTTTGGCAAATTGTGGTTGTGCTGAGGCTATGGTGATAGCTGTGGGCAAGTTGGCCGCGACTTCATGGGCAAACGTGGGGCCTGAAAGAATGGCGGCAGAAGTTTTAGCCGTAAAAATTTCGGCGACTATTTCATGGAGTAAAGAGCCGTCATCAGGATTAAAGCCTTTGCTTGCCCAGGCTATTTTTATTTCGTTGGAAACATAAGGCTTAAGCTCAATCAAGGTTTTTTTAAAAGCGTGGCTGGGCACGCAAACAAGATGCAGATGACTAAATGCGGCAACTTCAGCCAAATTGGCGGTGACGGCAAGGTTTACTGGAAAAGGATGATCCGGTAAGTAACGTTTATTTTGACGGTCTTGTGCAAGAGCCGCGATATGCTCAGGGTTGTGTCCCCATAATAAAGTCTGGCAGCCGTTTCTGGCTGCCAGGAGAGCAAGCGCCGTTCCCCAGGAACCCGCGCCCAGGATGGCAATTTTTTTAGTTCCCACACCAATTAATTAATGGTTTCAGAACCAGGGACTTGATGCTGTGTTTGTTGTAGATGCTGAGCATATAAAGCGTCAAAATTGACCGGCGCTAATAATAGCTGCGGAAAGCCGCCTTTTGCAACCAGATCAGAAACAGCTTCCCGTGCGTAGGGAAAAAGTATGTTCGGGCAAAAACTGCCCACCATAGGCCCCATTTCCTGCTCCGAAAATCCGCTTAAAGCAAAAATTCCCGCTTGATTGACTTCAACCAGATAAGCTGTCTTATCGTTGCTTTTAACGGTGATGGTAACGGTAAGTGCGACTTCGTATAATGAATTTTCTAAAGGCTCAACATGCGAACCCAAGTTAAAGTCAACGGAAGGCTCCCATTTTTCTGTGAATATTTTAGGTGAATTGGGTGTTTCAAAAGACATGTCTTTTGTGTAAATTTTTTGGATAGAGAATTGTTTTTCCAGTGATGTTTGTTCTTCGGCCATGATAAGTGTGTAGTGTGGTATTTAAGATTTTAGTGTGCGTGAACTTGATGGATGCGTTAGCGGCTAAAAAGTCATGCGCTTGGCTTAAGTCAATTTCCGGCAAAGATATACCTAATTTTTCAGCCAGTTTTTTTGCCTGTTGTCTGCGTTGTAAAAAGGATTACATAGACTGCTATGCGCGCCTCTCGCCTCGGCAATTGCTCCTGCATGCTCTACCTTCCGCATGATCCACATGGATGTGGCGAATGCAGATATTGCAGGAGTAAATAACTGCTCATGCAGTCGTTGAAAATAAACAAAAATCCTGCACTATCCGGGTGCATTCATTCTTGGAGAGCGCCTAAACTTTGGTTTTTTGTTTACTGGTTATTTTTACAGGTAATTTATAATCATTTTCCCAAGCTTGCATACCGCCAGTAATGACGAACACTTGTTCGAATCCTGCTTTCGTCAAGATCTTGCCGGCCGAGGCGGAGCGAGTGCCTGTTTGGCAGGAAATAAGAATTGGCTTGGTTTTGTGATCGGCTATTTTTGAAAGGTCTTCGGATAATTTGCCTAAAGGCATGTTAATTGACTGCTCAATATGACTGAGAACAAATTCAGGCGGCTCCCGGACATCAATAACCAGCGTATCGCTATCGTTCATTTTAGCGACGGCGAGCAAAGGCGAAACCGAACCAAACTTTTTAAAGGCGGTATCAAACAATTCCTGGATTAATAAATAAGTAACGACTGCCAGTGCAAGAGATAATATATAGTGATTTAAGATAAATTCTAGGTAACGATCCATGGAGTATGTCTAGGTTGAGTGAATGTCAAAGATGAATCAGTGAGTGGAACAAAAAACGTCCCGCATCATTTTAATAAGCAACAGCATGCGTTCATCATCAATGAAGTAATAAACACGGTTGGCTTCTTTTTTTGAGCCGAGAATATTTTTTTCTCTGAGAATGGATAAGTGTTGGGAAATATTGCTTTGGCTGGTGCCTACTTGATCGACTATATCTTGCACGCTGATTGCATTTGTACCAAGAACGCACAAAATCTTTAGACGCAATGGATGTGACATGGCTTTTAGGCAGCGGGCCGCTCTGGCAATGTCAGTGTCTTCGTATAAAATGTATTGGTCTTTATTTTCCATGAAACTATTTAATGCTGCTTGTTTACGGCGTCTTAATTATAAATAAAGGACCCCGGAAGAATTATTTATACACAACTGTTAGCAACGTGTATTAATATAACGATTGGTTTGCCTGTTTGCAAAACGGCAAATTTAGCAAAATGATACCTTATTTTCAATCATTTTGGGTAATGGATAATATAATAAAGCTTCTGATCTTGATTTTGTCCATCAAGTGACCCCAACTTTTTAATGTGCGGAGATAAAATAAAGATGCCAAATCGACCTAAGCCCGTAGTTTTGCTAATCCTTGACGGATTCGGTTATTCATTGGATGAAGAAAATAACGCCATTGCGATGGCTAATACGCCTTGCTGGGATAAGTTGCAAAAAGATTACCCGATGACATTATTGGATTGTTCCGGTCACTCGGTTGGATTGCCTGATGATCAAATGGGTAATTCTGAAGTGGGGCATATCCATATAGGTACGGGCCGTTATGTACCACAGGACTTCACCAAGGTAAACGATGCGATAAAAGATGGCAGTTTTTTCACCAATCCAGTCCTTTGCCGCGCCGTCGATCTTGCCAAGGATAAAGGTAAAGCCATACATATTATGGGCTTGTTGTCACCCGGTGGCGTGCATAGCCATGAAGAACAGATTATGGCGATGATCGAGTTGGCTGCCAGGCGGGGTTTAAGTAAAATATACCTGCATGCTTTTTTGGATGGCCGGGATGTTCCGCCTAAAAGCGCCGCGGCTTCCATTGAATTGTTGGACGCAAAATTTGCAGCGCTCGGTGTTGGTCGAATCGTTTCAATAATGGGTCGTTTTTATGCGATGGATAGGGACAATCGTTGGGATCGTGTTAAATTCGCCTATGACCTGATCGCTAAAGGTGAAGCATGTTTTTATGCGGATTCCGCACTCCAGGGCTTGGAAGCCGCTTACGCCAGAGGCGAGACGGATGAATTTGTATTGCCAACTGCTGTTTTAGGTGATGAAGGTCATGCGGTTGCGCTTGATCCTGAAGATTCCGTTGTGTTTATGAATTTTCGTGCCGACCGCGCCCGCGAAATTTCCCAGGCAATCACTTCAACAAGGTTCAATTCTTTCGATAGAAAGCATGAACCGCATCCCGGTTATTTTTGTACCTTAACGGAATATCACCAGGATTTTGATTATGACATAGCGTTCCCTTCCGTCGACATTAAAAATTGTCTTGGGGAATATTTGTCTGCCATGGGCATGAAGCAGCTACGGCTGGCGGAAACTGAAAAATATGCGCACGTCACTTTTTTCCTTAATGGCGGCATAGACACCCCTTTTCCAGGAGAAGACCGGATATTGGTGCCCTCGCCTAAAGTCAGAACCTACGATTTACAACCGGAAATGAATGCCGCCGAAGTCACCGATCATTTGGTTGATGCGATTACCGGCGGAAAATATGATGTCATTATTTGCAATTATGCCAATTGCGACATGGTTGGCCACACTGGCATCATACCTGCCGCGGTACTTGCGGTCGAGGCCGTGGACAAATCATTGCAGCGCATCGTTGATGCGTTAAAATCAGTTGGTGGACAGCTCTTGTTAACAGCTGATCATGGCAACATTGAGCAGATGGTTGATAAAGAAACCGGACAACCGCATACCGCGCATACGACAAATCAGGTGCCTTTGGTTTATGTCTGTGGTGACAAACCATTAACCTCGGGTGGCGGCTTATCTGATTTAGCCCCTACCATGCTGGCTATGTTAGGTGTCCCGCAACCCGCTGAAATGACAGGTCGATCCCTTATTAATGCCGCTTAATTCGTGAATGAGAAAAGAGCTGGTTTTTGTTCTTTTGCTGGGCGCTTGGGTCCGTGACGCTTATGCGGAGGATTTGCAATCCAGCAAAGAACTCAATAAGGTCGAGTCAGACATTACTGGCGTCAAGCAGGCTATGCAGCGTCTTTCCGAGGAGAAAGACGCCTTGCAGAATCTGTTGGCCGAAACTGAAAAACATTACGGTGAAACTGCCGCTTCATTGAAAACGTTGCATGCCCAAATTGAGAAGAAACGAGAAAGTTTGGACACTATTCGGCTGAATATGAATAGTTATCAGGCTGAAATTGATACATTAAGCAAAGAACTGGCCGATCAAATAAGGCTTGCCTATGCTATCGGGCGAAAAGAAAAGTTAAAGCTGCTCCTCAACCAGGAAGACCCCACCCTATCCAGCCGGATGATGGTTTATTTTAATTATTTCAATAAAGAACGTTTAAAAAAACTCGCTGATATAGAAACCGCTGTCCAGCACCTGGAACAGTTGGATAAACAAAAACAAACCGAAACTGAACTTTTAGAGCGCGATCTGGAAAAAAAGAAATCAGAGCAAGCCGTCCTTGACGAAGCCAGAAAACAAAGAAATAAATTACTGCTGCAAATCGGCAATGATTTTTCTTCGCGTGAACAACAGTTAAGCCAATTGCGGGAAAGCCAAAACAGGCTGAGGAGTTTAATGGCTTCATTGCCTATCACAGAAGAGGAGCTTGCTGTGGATGCAGAGCAGGCAAAAGAATTATCCCCATCGAAAGACAATTCTTCTGAACAAAAAACTGATTTTGCTGCGCAAAAGGGTAAACTGCCTTGGCCAGTCAATGGTAAATTAATACGTAAATTTGGAAGCGCTCGAACCGAGGGTACGTGGGATGGCGTATTGATTGATGCGGGTGAAGGGAAGGAAATAAAAGCGGTGACCGGGGGCAAAGTGGTGTATGCCGAATGGCTGCGCAGTTATGGCTTGTTGATTATAATTGATCATGGCCAGGGGTATATGACACTTTATGCGTTTAATCAGAGTCTTTATAAGCATACCGGCGATTTTGTAAAGGCCGGGGACGTAATTGCTTCTGTTGGACAAAGTGGCGGACGCAGCCAGGCAGGGTTGTATTTTGGCATACGTAAGAAAGGGGAGCCTATTGATCCGCTTGAATGGTGCCGAAGATGAAATCGGGTCATTGCGTAGGGTGATTTTATAACGTGAGCACTTTGACTGGTCTTTTTATTCATATTCCGCGCTGCATGCTTACCGCCGCTGAATACGAATAAAAATCCTGCGTCAAAATTTCCCGTCATTTCGTCCCCATCCCTTAAGTAAATGAGTCATTAAATGATAATATATAGTCAGTAAATTGAGGATTTGGAGTCTAAGAAACATGCAAAAAAAGAAAGCGGGTTATATTTTATCCTTAGGGATTATGTTGGGTGTCTTGATGGGTATCTGCGGCAGCGTCTTTGCAGAACGGAGCAATGGCGAAGCCGCAACGGATACCGAGGCACTCCCTTATGAGGATTTGCGGACATTTACAGAAATTTTTGGCAGGATAAAAAGGGATTATGTAGAGCCCGTTTCGGATAAAAAGCTATTGGAAGATGCTGTTCGAGGCATGTTGAGCGGCCTTGACCCGCACTCGGCGTATTTGGTTCCGGAAGAATATCAGGAATTAAAAGAAGGCACCACCGGGCAGTTTGGCGGCTTAGGCATAGAAGTGACGATGGAAAACGGCTTTATAAAAGTGGTTTCGCCTATCGATGATACGCCAGCGCAAAAAGCGGGCATAAAAACCGGAGATCTTATTATCAAGCTGGATGATCAACCGGTAAAGGGCATGTCTCTCACTGATGCCGTCAAGAAGATGCGTGGTGAACCCGGCAGTAAAATTGTGCTAACGATTGTACGCGAAGGCGAAGAAGCCCCTTTGAAAATAACGCTGGCCCGCGACATCATAAAAGTTAAAAGCGTCAAGAGCAGAATGTTAGAAAAAGGCTATGGCTATGTCCGGATCAGCAGTTTTCAATCCGGTACGGGAGATGCTCTTAAAACCGCGCTTGCTGCGCTTAAAAAAGAAAATGGCGGTAATTTAAAGGGTCTGGTGCTGGATTTAAGAAATAACCCGGGTGGCGTTTTAAATGCGGCGGTTGAAGTGAGTGACGCCTTTTTAAAAAGCGGGCTTATTGTGTATACAGAGGGACGTATTGAAAACTCAGAAATGCGTTTTAATGCAGCACCCGATGATCTCATTGACGGCGCGCCCATCGTTGTATTGATTAATGGGGGTTCGGCATCGGCATCTGAGATTGTTGCAGGCGCTTTGCAGGATCAAAAGCGTGCCGTGATTATGGGCGAAAAGTCTTTCGGCAAAGGCTCGGTACAAACGATATTGCCTACCAGTAATGGCGCGGCAGTCAAGCTGACAACAGCGCGTTACTACACGCCTTCCGGCCGGTCAATACAGGCTGAGGGCATTGAACCCGACATCCCGTTGGCGCGTGTTAAATTGGAGACAATAGACAAAACAGATTTTATACCTGTTAAAGAAGCTGATTTGTCGGGCCATTTGCAGAAAGGCAAAGGGGCCGCCGAGGGTAAGAAAGAGGGGCCGGATAAAGATAAGCTGGATTTGGAAGACTACTCCTTGCATGAAGCCCTAAATTTATTAAAAGGGATTAGCATCGTTAAGAAATAATCATTAGCCCGGCTAAGGTATAAAAACCGGCTCTCAGTTTACTGAAAGCCGGTTTTTTTGCCTGGTATTTTGGTAAAAAAATACTCTACAGCAGTAATTTATCGTCAATAGCGATAAAGCGGTTAGCCGCGTTGATGAGAGACGGCGCTGTCAGCGCGGGTACGCCATAGACTTCGGTTGTTACCGGATAAGCGCTCGTAATTTTATTCAGCAGCAAATCAAAGTCGCCATCCCCTGACAACAGAATGATTACATCAGACTTGGCCGCATACTCGATCGCATCCAGGGTAATGCCAACATCCCAATCGCCTTTTGCAGAACCATCGCTACGCTGTATATAAGGCTTAAGCTTGACTTCAAAGCCAATATTTCGAAGTATTTGCTGAAAGCCGAGTTGCTTGCTGTCCCCCTTGTCGATGGCATAAGCAAACGCAGCTACAACGGTTCTGTTGGCGGTCGCCTGAGCCCAGAACGCGCTGTAATTAAAATGCCGTTGATAGCTTTGCTTGGTGGTGTAATAAATATTCTGCACATCGGCGAAGATGGCGACTCTGTCCATGCTGTTATTTAATAAAGGAACAGCAATAGTCCGTAGGCGTATTAACTTTTACCGTAAATGCAGAATTGGCCGGAACGCCAAACGCTTCACCGCCGGATATTTTTTGCCACTCATCTTCTCCTGGCAGCAAAACATCAAGGTCGCCGTCGATGATTTCCATCAATTCTTTCTCAGCCGTATTGAACGTGTATTCACCCGGCAACATAAAACCCAGCGTTTTTAAAGAGCCATCGGCAAAACGGATAGTGCGGCTGCTGACATTGCCACCGAAATAGACGTTGGCTTTTTTGACGACGGATACGTTATTGAATTCTGACATGTGTGTCCTTTATGAGTGGAAGTAAATAAAACAGGGGCGCGCAATGATAGCAGATTGTTTTGCTACCGGTTTGTATTAGTGCGTCTTCTTAATGACAAAAAGCCTGGGGGTGGAGTCTTTATTATCTGAACTATAAACAATTCTGATTTTAAATTGATCTTTATCCAGTTGTTCGCACCAGCTTTTAACCTGACCGGTTTCCAGATCGCCGCCCTGATGGCCGGGATAAGCCAAGACAGTAATGATGCCATTGCCTGACAACATCCGGCAGGCGCTATTCAATGCTGTTATTGTTGAATCTGTTCGCGTGATAATGCTTTTATCGCCGCCCGGCAGGTAACCCAGATTAAACATAATGGCGCGAATGTTGCCATGATAGTGTGCAGGAATTTTACCGCCCATGCCCGCATGGCTGGCTTGTATCAAGGTCAGACGGGCCGGACAATGTGTTTGCTGGAATTTTTCTTTAGTTGATTCGATGGCAGCCTGTTGTATATCAAAACCAAAAACCTCGCCTGATAAGCCAACTTGTTTGGCAAGAAACAGGGTATCGTAACCATTGCCTACTGTCGCATCAATGGCAATATCGCCAGGAAGAAGAACCTCTTTAATGAGATCATGGGCGACGTTAACCAGTGAAATGCGTTGCATAATGGCGTTGAATGTTAGCGGGTAGGCGCTTGTTATGGACTAAGGCATCAGCAAACTTTTGGCAAAACCAGGGTATCTGCAAACTGCCCTTAGCGCCAAAGCCGTTAAAAATAGCGAGTTGCGGGAATTGTGGATGTTGGCCGATAAACGGTTGTTTATCCAATGTGCAAGGCCGTATATTGGCCTGATGATTTAACAGGGTGGCTCGCGCAAGACCAGCTGAAATAACTTTGAGAGCACTCATTAACTCATTTTTACCGCGTTCGGTAGGCAGCGTATCCAGGTTTTTCCGGTCGAACGTTGCGCCGAGACGGATGTCATGGGGGTTTAAAGGGATTAACCAGTCGCCGGAATTCAGGATTTTATCAGGCAAGTGGCTTTGGTGTTTTAGCGTCAAAATCTCCCCTTTCACCAACTGAAAAGGCAGCCAGGAAAACCAGGGATTGTTTGTAGCATGATGGCCTTCGCAGAAAATAATCTGTTTGGGAGAAATAGCCTGCCAGCGTAAAGACGGTTTTAGCTGAATATCCTGGTAATCAACATTCGCCTGCCGGTAACATCCCTTGGCAATAAAGAACTCTTTTAAGCTCGTCAATAGCGGGCGGGTTAATAAATAACCAGTTTGTTTTTGCTCCAGAAAGCCAAAGGGCGCTGCAACATTTTTGATAGCATGGTCTGGCTGCGAGATTGCGCCCAAATAATCCAGATAAGCAGGATCATCAAACCGCTTAAGACAATGTGTCAATTCCGCATCACTGCGGAAAAGCCGCAGCATCGGCTTTTCAATGTAAAACGTCTGCTTAAAGAAATCCGCTAATAGCGAGTAACACTGTTTTGCCGTGGGCAATAAGCTATCTACATCCGCTGATTTTACAAAACGCATTCCCGTAATAGGATTGATTAAGCCGGCAGCAACCTGGGACGCATTTTCCTCGCCATTATCAATGATCACGACTTTGCAATCCCGTTGTATGAGCTCCCACGCCAGCAAACTTCCCGCCAAGCCCTGGCCGATGATTAAAAAGTCGATAGTCATTAATTGAGTTTGATGCCGTTGGCGGACAAGAGAAAGTGACGTTAACTAAATTTTGCAACCCCGTCACTCACGTTTTGAAAGCTATTGAAGTCTTCAAACGTTTTGGTCGGGGTTACAAACCCCGACCAGCATCGGCAAACCCCGACCAGCATCGTGATTAAGTAAACTTTATACTAACAGCAGCGCTTAATCCCGTTCCACTTTTCATTTTGCCATTGCTTAAAAAAATCGGCTTTGGTCAATGGCTGGTGACATTCATGCCCCTCATCAGCTTGATGATACCGGGCATAATGCTTCAGGTATTGCTCGTAAGCATCATCACCTGAAAGACGGCGGATTATACGCCAGAATGCTTTAAGCTTGTCCAATATCAATCCCTCACCCAATCTTCAACCAGGCGGCTGGGGCTATGGGGCGATTCAGTAAGCGGCAATACCGGCTTTCCCGACAGGTATCGGACGCATACACGAACCATATCAAAAACAATCAACCACAATAAGCTGACAAAAAACAGCGTAAGCCACCCGTCCAGATGCAAATTAAATATCAATTGCGGGGCAACTGCCGCTTTTGCCGGCGGCAGAACACCCGCTGCCAGCTTGTCCGTTAAATCGTTGGCGGCGGTAAAAAATCCTATACGAATATCGTTGCTGGTAATTTTTTGCCATGCCGCAGTGCTGGTAATGGTTACCAGCCACATTAGAGGTAAGCCGGTTACCCAGGCATACTTCAATTTGCCGGATTTGATCAAAATCCCCGTAGCCACGCACAGCGCGATAGCCGCCAGCATTTGATTGGCAATGCCAAACATTGGCCACAGGATATTAACGCCGCCGTTTGGATCTATCACGCCAATGTAAAGAAAATAGCCCCACCCAGACACCACCAGCGCACTGGTGAGAACAACGGAAGGTGTCCACGACGTTTCGCCCATTTTCGGCCATATATTGCCGAGCATATCCTGCAGCATAAACCGGCCTACGCGCGTTCCGGCGTCCAGGGTGGTTAGAATAAAAATGGCCTCAAACATAATGGCAAAGTGATACCACAAAGCCAGCATGCCTTCCCCGAAAGCGCTGCCGAAAATACTCGCCATGCCGACAGCCAGCGAAGGCGCGCCGCCGGTACGCGCAAACAACGTCGCTTCACCCATTTGACGGGCCAGGTTTTTCATTTGCTCAACACTAACAGGATAACCCCAGGAAGATATTTTGGCGACGGCCTCGGCAGCCTCCGCGCCGACCACGCCCGCCGGACTGTTGATGGCAAAAAAAACGCCGGGGTCGAGCACGGTAGCGGCTATCATCGCCATGATGGCGACAAATGATTCCAGCAACATGCCGCCATAACCGATCATTTGGATGTCACGTTCATTACTCAGCAATTTAGGCGTAGTGCCTGACGCAACCAGCGAGTGAAAACCGGAGATCGCTCCGCAAGCGATCGTAATGAAAACAAACGGGAATAATTTGCCCCCGAAAATAGGCCCTGTACCGTCGATAAATTGAGTAATCGCAGGCATTTTCACATCGGGTTGCAACATGATAATAGCCACCGCCAACAACGTGATAGTACCCAACTTCATGTAGGTGGACAAGTAATCACGCGGCGCCAATAATAGCCAGACTGGAAATATAGCGGCGGCAAAACCATAAGCCATCACCCACCAGGCGAGTGTCAGTCCTTCGCGATCAAACACTAAACGCAAAAACTCATGTTCATCAATAAAGCGGCCGCCCGCCACCGACAGCAATAATAAAATCACGCCTAAAGCCGAAGCCTCCAGCACCTGGCCTGGACGAAAATAGCGCATATAAGTGCCCACAATCATGGCGATCGGAATAGTCGCTGACACCGTAAAAGTAGCCCATGGACTGTGCTTCATCGCGTTAACCACCACCAAACCCAGTACGGCAATCAGGATAATCATAATCGCAAATGTGCCTATTAATGCCGCCGTACCGCCCAGTAACCCCAGCTCGTCACGCGCCATCTGCCCCAGGCTTTTGGCATTACGCCGGGTGGACAGAAACAAGATCACCATATCCTGTACACAGCCGCCCAACACCGCGCCAAACAATATCCACAACGTACCCGGCAGAAAGCCAAACTGCGCGGCCAGCGTTGGCCCCACCAATGGGCCAGGCCCCGCAATGGCTGCGAAATGGTGTCCGAACACGATCCATCTATGGGTAGGCACAAAATCGCGGCCGTTATCCAGGCGCTCAGCCGGCGTTGCGCGTGTGTCATCGACTATCAACACGGTGACAGCAATCCACGTCGCATAAAAGCGATAGGCAATGGCATAGACACAAAGCGCGGCTGTAATAAACCAAAGCGCGTTGATATTTTCGCCTCGATTAAGGGCAATGCCGCCCACAGCTAATGCGCCCAGAACAGCAATGAGTATCCAGATGGCGTTTTTTAGTAACTTATTCATGATTCAATTTTTATTTGTTTTTAGGCACGACTCGAGCAATTATCCTTAAAAATAGAAGCATTGCCACAGAATTATTGTCAAGGCTGCTATTTGTTCTTTCAGCGGCTGGTTATTGTTGGAGAATTGCGAAGCGGGACGGGGTTTTCAACCCCGTCCCTCACGTTTTACGATACCCGGACTGGCGAGCAATTGAATCAAAAATCGGGTGCGGGTATGTTTTCGGACGCAGCGTTTTCTTTCATGGCATAAAGGTAACGGCAGCAGCAAACGTTTGGGTCGGGGTTACAAACCCCGACCCGCATGGAGCTTGGCTTTTTGGGAATTGAAGAAGAAGTTTGCTTGAGGCCCGTTTTTTTCCGGAGCGGGACGAGGTTTTCAACTCCGTCCCTCACGTTTTTGCGATACCCGAACAAACAAGCAATTGAATCAAAAAACAGGCGCGGGTATGTTTCCGGACGCAGCGTTTTCTTTCATGGCATAAAGCTAACAGCAGCATCAAACCTTTGGGATGAACCAATTTTGGCACTCGTCAAATTTGTCCATTTTTTCGTTTCATCCATCGGGTCGCCTGCCGTATGCTATTTTAAAATAGACAGAAACACGTCATTAATATCCGTTTGTTTTTTAATAGTTTGTTTTCGACCACCACCCGCTTTTCTGGCCCGCTTTTTGGGGATAGTTGCCTTTACTTTCAGTTCATTTATCCCTCTCCGGAGGGTATTGCGAGAAGAGGAAAACAGCTGAGCAATATAGCTGATTTCGCCATAAGGAAATTTTAATGCTTCAACCCCAGCATACAATCGCTTATCTTTTTCAGATAGCCGGTCGAACACTTCTTGCATTTGTTTTTCAATTTCTATCGAGTAAGCAGGCTGCATTATTAAGTTTTGGGGCAATGTCTTAGTTTTTTAACTTTACCGCATTGTCTCGACTACTTGCTCAAGTTATTCCTTTCTCGATCCTTGATTGGTTCCCGGCTGTGTAACGGCATGGCGCTCACTGTGCAGATTATTCGGTCTCACCACGAGCGCTGGAACGGCAACGGCTATCCGGATGGACTGAAAGGGGACGCTATCCCGTTTTTAGCCAGGTTGTTTCAATTTGCCGATATCTTTGAAGCCCTGACATCCCCACGCCCTTATAAACCGGCATTAGCTTTTGAAGAGTCTATTAATATCATTCGTCAGGAAATTCTTGACGGTTGGCTTGATCCTAAACTGGGCGCCGTTTTTTTGGAGTTGCTGTTAACAAGGCCTCAAGATTTTAACGTAATAAAATCAGGCGGCGCTGGATAGCAATATCAATCAAAGCTAACGCTTTAACAAAGGTAATAAGGTCGTTTTACCTGAGCCGTTAGCACCAACTATGGCAATTTGACTGCCCTGCGGAATAGTCAGCCGGATAGCCAAAATGAATTTCGCCGGTGACGGCGAGTTCAATTTAGCTGGCCGGTTTGAATTGAAGCAGCAACCGGGTAAATAATCTTGTTTTACCACTTCCCCATTGAAAAAATTTATTATTAAAGTTGCTAAACGCCATAACTGGCCGGTTATGATATCTTGTTCCAGTTATGATTATCCAATGCTCTGATATCGCGTACTGTATGGCTTCACTTGCATTCTTGAAAGTGATATCCAAAACATCATTAGCACCTTTACGTTTAAGGCAGTAGCCCGTATTATTCTCAATTATCTCTATCCTTGTATATTTGGGAAACCCTTTTATTCTTTCTCTTTCGCAAGCCATCGTTTTTCTCCGATAATTTTATAACTCTTGAAATAGAAATTACTACACCAAGCTTAAGTAAAACTTAAATTATCCAAAACTAAACACCTAAGCCGGACGATCCGGAACCAAAAAGGGTAATCTCTGCCACACACATTGGTTTACCGAGAGGGCTTTGGTTACGGCAACACTGCCCTGAGCGTTATAAAAATGAACTACAGGCCGTCATTTTCCTGCTATAACCGGATCGGCCACCTTGCAAAAATGAATATGCCTGAATTGCGCAGGATTTTTGTTCATTTTCAACGACTGCATGGACAGATATTTGCTCCTGCAATATCTGCATTCACCACATCCATGTGGATCATGCAGGAGGTAGAGCAACGCAGGAGCTGTTGCCGAGGCATAAAAGGGGGCGCATAGCACAAACTATCCAACCCTTTTTACAACACAGAAAATTGAAAAAAGACCAGCAAATTGGGTAAATTGTTCGCCGGAAATCCCCTGATCTTTACGAAGCGTACTCGCAATACCATCAAAAGGAGCGCATGAAAAAACATATTTATTCCTTCATCGCAACCGCGTTGCTAATCGGTGCCGCTGCTAACGCATACGCCAATGGCTTTGCACTGACCGAGCAAAGCGCCAGCGGCTTGGGCAATGCCTTTGCAGGGGGTGGCGCCATCGCGGAAGATGCCAGCACTATCTTCTTCAACCCTGCCGGCATGACCTATCTGCCGGATAACCAGCTGGTATTGGCGGGGCATGCGATCCGCTCATCCGCAGAGTTCAATAACAACGGTTCACATAGTTCCTTCGGGCAGGCAACTCAGGGCAGCAACGGCGGTGATGCAGGAGACTGGGGGTTCGCACCCAACATTTATTTCTCCAAGGCGCTCAACGACAAAGTTAAGCTCGGTGTCGGCATTAATTCCCCTTTCGTCCTCAAAAGTGATTATGACAAGGGATGGGTGGGACGATACCAGGCGCTGAAATCAGAAATCAAAACCGTCAATATCAATCCCTCGATTGCTTTCAAGGCCAACGATAAGATTTCCTTAGGATTAGGCTTTTCGGCCCTGTATACGGAGGCAGAGCTAACCAATGCCGTTGATTTTGGCACTATTTGCGCGGCGGCGCTGAGCGGTTGCGGTATAGGCGCAACCTTTCAGAAAAATGACGGCTTTGCCCGCGTAAAAGGCTATGACTGGGGATTTGGCTGGAATGCCGGGGCAATTTACCAGATTACCGATGCCACCCGTTTATCCCTGGCTTATCGTTCATCAGTGCATCAAAAACTGGGAGGCCATGCTGATTTTAACAATGTACCCGCTGCCTTCGCGCTTTCACCCGCTCTCGCAGCCGGATTTGCCAACGGCTCCGTCAGCGCTGAGCTCACTACTCCTGACAGCGCCTCCGCCTCCCTCTTCCACCAGCTCAACCACCAGTGGGAGGCAATGGCCGACCTCACCTGGACGCACTGGAGCAATTTTAATAACCTGACCGTCATACGTACCTCCGGAGTGTTGGCGGGCCGCACTCTGAGCAGTGTCCCTGCAAACTGGGACAACACACTCCGCGTCTCGCTTGGCGCCAGTTACCGCCATAATGACGCCCTTAAGCTGCGCGCCGGCTTTGCCTATGACCAAAGTCCGGTATCATTGGAATTCAGTACGCCGCGCACCCCGTTCACCGGCCGTTTCTGGCTGTCGCTAGGCGCGAATTACAGGTTTACGCCAACCAGCAGCATGGATGCCGGCTACACCCATATCTTTGTGAGTGATGCCACCCTGAACAAAACCACGGATGCGTCTATTGCTGCGCTCAGGAACACTGTAAAGGGCAGCTACGATAGCAACATCAACATTTTCAGCTTGCAGTTCACGCACACATTCTGAGGCTGGGTTCGATTACTACGCATTTGGATAGATGGAGAGAATGCGCGGGAAATATGGATAAGGCTGTTTCGTTACGCTTTTCGCCATAAAGCTACAGCTCCACCAACTGTTCAAACGCTTCTATCGGCACCGGCTTGCTGAACAGAAAGCCCTGACAGGCAGGGCAACCGTGCTGCTCCAGGAAGGCACGTTGCGCCTCCGTTTCCACCCCCTCTGCAATCACTTCTAATCCCAGGTTGTGGGCCATACCGATGATTGTTTGCACGATGATTGCATCGGTGGATTTCACGCCGATGTTGTGTACAAAAGATTGGTCAATTTTCAACTGATCCAGCGGCAACTGTGTCAGGTAGGAAAACGATGAATAACCGGTGCCGAAGTCATCCAAAGAGAAACGCACCCCGATTTCCCTCAGCGCATGCATCTTGACAATGGTGTCATTGATATTGTCGAGCACCAGGCTTTCCGTGAGTTCGAGCTTAAGCAGCCCGGAGTTGATCGCGTTGCTGTCCACCGCTTGCTGTATCTGCGCGACAAAATCCGGATGCCGGAACTGACGGGCGCTGATGTTGACGGCAAGCTGCAAATCCCTGTTATGCGAATTGCCCTTCCAAACCTTGAGCTGGGCGCAGGCGGTTTCCAACACCCATTGACCGATGGGGAGAATCAAGTTGGTTTTTTCAGCCAATGGGATAAATTCCAGGGGCGAAACCAAGCCACGGTCGGGATGCTGCCAACGCAGCAGCGCTTCGGCGCCGGCGATTTGGCCGTTACTGTACACCTGAGACTGGAAATAAAGCTTGAATTGATTTTGCTCGAGTGCGCGGCGCAAGTCTTTCTCCAAGTTGGCCTGGGCATTCACCATTGCCTGCATGGCCGGATCGAAAAAGCGCAGTGTATTGCGTCCTGCCTTTTTGGCCTGATACATGGCGAGGTCCGCGTGCCTTAACAGTTCCTCGACGGCCTCCCGCTCGCGATAAAGGCGAATACCGATACTGGCCGTGCAATGGTGTTCGTAGCCGTCGAAGCTATAGGGATGGGCGAGACTGTCAAGCACCTTTTCACCCACCCGTTTGGTTATCATGGCGGCCGCCTCAGCTTCTGCGCTCAGGTCTTCCAGCAACACCACGAATTCGTCGCCACCCAGCCGCCCCACGACATCGCTTTCGCGCACAGTGGCGCACAGGCGCCGGGCCACCTCGACCAGCAACAGGTCGCCGGCATCGTGGCCGCGCGTGTCGTTGAGCGCCTTGAAGTTGTCCAGGTCCAGAAACAGGATTGCACCATGCAACCCATTGCGGGCCGTAGCGGCCAGTCCTTGACCCAACCGGTCTTGCAGCAGGCGGCGGTTGGGTAAATGGGTAAGCGGGTCGTAATAGGCCAGGCGGTGAATCTCGGCTAACGCATCCCTGTTTTCAGTGATGTCGGAGAATGTGCCAATGTAGTGGGTAATGCTGCCGTCAGGCGTGGTGACCGCGCTAATGGTCAGCCACTCGGCGATAATTAAGCCATTCTTGCGCCGGTTCCATATTTCACCCTGCCAGTATCCCGTCTTCTTTAGGGTGCCCCACATGGTTTGAAAGAACGCCTTGTCATGGCGCCCGGAACTAAGCAGGTGGGGGGTCTGCCCCAGCACTTCTTGCGCGCTGTAGCCGGTCAATGTGGTAAATGCCCTGTTGACGCGCAGTATGACGGAGTTGGGGTCAGTGACGATCATCCCTGACTGGGATTCGAATGCAATGGCGCCGATGCGCAGCATTTCTTCAGCCTGCTTGCGCTCGGTGATGTCGCGAACAATGGCAATACCGCCCACGATTCTTCCCGTTCCATCGCGGGATGGCGCGCAGGTCATGTCTATCCATATCTTAGCATCGTCAAGGGTGGCGCAATACTGGCCTTCATAATGGACCATTTCGCCTCTCAGGGCTTTTCTCAGAGGCGGAAGTAGGGATTGATCCCTGAGAATATTCATGTTCGAGCCGACGATGCCGTCAACTGAATTGTACAGAATATCGGCAAAGCGCTCATTGCAATAAGTAATAAAGAGGTTCATATCGAAATGAAAAATGCCAACTGGCGAATGATTCAGCAGCAAACGATAGCGTTCCTCGCTTGTTCTCACTATTTCCTCGCGTTCGGAAGCTTCGAGACGTAAAACGATGTTCTCGGTCAGGCTCCGGTTAATACGATGCAAGCTGATGATCATGAAGCCGATGTACAGCATTCCCGCCATGCCCATTGCCACGGACAAGCGGTCACCTGTGATAAACAGGCGGATATCGAGTGGCAAGAGAGAGGTAACGGAAAATACAATTGCACTGAGCAAATCAGCAGAAAATGAAATCACACCGCCTGCAGACAGACCCGCCATCATAAAAACAAGGAACAGCTGATAGTGTGTATTGCCAGCCGGGAACATCAGAAAACCGGCCGAACCCCACACCATGCCGATGACCAGAATGCTAAGACGATACCTCGCCAGCCAAACATAAATGGCGGCATCATCCTGCGGGGAACGTAGATACGCGTTAACAAGAGCCGCCCGGGCAAACGCGACCAATACAACGAGAGAAAACCAGCCAAGCACCACGGAAGACGCAATAACTTCGCGCTGCGTATAGGCAAGTATTGCCGCGAGCAGCGTGCCGGTAATCAGTGTCGCCTTGCTCGCGGAAAACAGCTGCCGCAGTTGCGCAGATTGTATTGCTGTCTTTTTGTTCGATTTATTCATCACTTATGTTTTAGAGGTCTGAGCATCCCTAACGGCTGAAGTGGTTTTGAGTTGGCATACGTACAATTAGCCTGGATTGTACACTAAGTTGTTTGGTATATCAGTAAATAGTAATGAATAAGCGCCGCCTACCCGCAGCGCTTTTGGGTTAATGAACTTTGGGTTTTGGAAACGAATTTATTCGCGCTGCGGGAATAAATCCGCACCGGCAGCCGTTTGTATCTTGGCTTAAAATTTTAAGCCAAGAGTTGAGCAATGCCTCCCCGATTTGATTGCCAATAAAATTATTTGGCAGGCGCTAATTCGAAAATAATTAATTCAGCAGCGTTTTCGCTTAGGTTTTCTACCGACATTAAATTTCCTGATTCCCAAAATACATCGCCGGCGGAGTATGTTCCGGATTTGCCGCCTTCAACGACTTTTAGTTTGCCTTTAACAACATAACGAGGTCCTGGTCCTTCATGGGTATGCCAGGGTGTTTTAAAGGCGGGCGGAAATGTAACTCGTATTACTTTGGCATTAACATTGTTGCCGGGAAGCTCAAGTTTGTTTTCTAATAAAACAGTTCTGTTTAAAGTTGATTTTTCCTGAGCCGCGACAGTTTTGATATTGATATATAGTAGCGTGGCGAGCGTTATCAGAACTAATCCTGCTGATTGGGTAGTGGTTATTTTAAACATTTGTTAGCCTCTCGGTCTTAAGTTTTAATGAATAAATTTAGCTTTAAAATAAGCGCTACGCAGGGTAGCTTGATAAATTTTTAGGAAACTCCAGTTTATTGCTATCTCATTATAGCGGGTAGATTTACACTACCGGACAACGGCAAAACAATGTCAAGAAAATAAGCTTTCATCATCCCTGTAGAGCATGAAATAAAGCTTCAAAACCTGCTGCCGTCTGTATACTGCATATACTTCAGAACTACGCATAGGTCCGGCTAGCGCCCCTCATCCAACTTCATGCCCGACAATTTCCACCGTCCTGTTTGAGCGTTCAGTATAGATGATATGGTCCGATCAGGCCATTGGCTTTCAACAACAAGATCAAAAAGGAACCGGGTTTGCAACCCAGTTCCTATCATGACAAATCAACTTCCGGGTTTTCTTGATAATTGGGTGATCGCCTCGCCAGCCGCCTGGAGCAATGAACGCAGCATTCTTTTGGTCCCTTCCCCCCTCGCGAAGAAAGTTGCACTCGCCCCCTCGCTTCGTTTCACTTGAGTATTTTGTTAATCGGGTGTTATTTACCTTGTCCATTTTCGCCACTCACGCTCAGTTGCTATATAATCAGCAACTGTCTAAAAACTTACTATGTTCATCCATGAATCAGAATTGGAAAAAATTTCTACTCAGTCAAAATGCCACGTTTGAAAGTGATACCTGCATAAACTTTCCAGCCAAAGCAGATGATACCGGAAAAACCATTTACCCGGTTGCGCATCTGGGGGTTTTGACGGTTAGCGGAAAAGACGCGGCAAAATTATTACAGGGACAAATAACCTGTGATGTTAACGAGGTTACTGAAACAAAAAGCAGTTTAGGCGCGTTATGCAATCCGAAAGGCAGAACGATCACTACTTTTATACTGGTTAAAACCGGCGATGTTTTTCTTATGGTTTTACCCAAAGAGCTACTGGAAGCGGTCAAGAAAAGATTACAAATGTATGTGTTAAGGTCTGATGTTACCTTATCCGACAGCTCCGGTCAGCTCTGTCTGCTTGGGCTATGTCATCCGGACAAGCAAAGCGGGCCTTTATTTGCTACCACCCAAGAGGAAATTATTGCCGTTAACCTTTCTAAAACAGAAAGCCGGTATTTGGTCATTGCCGAAGCAGATAAAGCGATTGCGCTGTGGTCAGACCGGGTCGGTAATCAGGGTTATAAGCCAGAAAATCCGGCGCAATGGCGTTATCTCGATATAATCTCAGGCATACCCTGGCTTACAACGGAAACCTCCGAAGAATTTATTCCGCAAATGCTGAATCTGGATCAATTGGGCGGCATCAGCTTCAACAAGGGTTGTTATACCGGACAGGAAATTGTTGCCCGAACGCATTATCTGGGCAAGGCAAAAAGGGCGCTATTTCTGGCTGAAAGCGCTGCGCCTTACGCGCCTGAACCGAATTCAACCATCATCGATGACAGCACGGGCACAGAGCAAGCCATAGGCAAGGTGCTGCTGGCGCAAAGTTTTCACTCCGCGCAGGGGAACGAGGAAACTCGCTGTAAAATGCTGATCGTTTTGCAGGTATCTAATACCGATACGGGTAGCCTTCAATTGAAAGACCACAATCACAACAAAATCACTTTATTAACCTGACAATATCATGAATACTCAAGCAGCCTTGCATTTTCGTCGCATCGGCATAATAACTATATTTGCCGTATATTTGGTCATTCTTATGGGGGGCATTGTCAGGGCTTCGGGCGCCGGCATGGGTTGCCCGGATTGGCCGACGTGCTTTGGGCAATGGATACCGCCAACAGAAGAGTCGCAGTTACCCGCCAATTATCATGAGATTTATGCTGAGCGCGGCTATGAAAACACCCAGTTTAATCCGTTAAGAACCTGGACTGAATATACTAACCGCTTGGTGGGCGTGACCATTGGCTTTTTAATTTTTTTGACCGCCTGGTCATCACGCGTTTATCTTAAATCCGACAAAACCGTCTTTTATCTATCATTAGGGAGTTTTTTCCTGGTTGGCTTTCAAGGCTGGCTCGGCTCCAGTGTCGTGGCAAGTAACCTGAAGCCTGTCGTGATCACGCTGCACATGCTATTGGCTTTGGTTTTAGTGGCCTTATTGATTTATACCATTGCCAGATCGCAGCGCGATTATCTCACTCAAATTGACACCCGGTTGTTGCCTGATAAATTTAAAACCGTTTTAATCGCGGCAATGATCATGACTTTATTGCAAGTAGTCATGGGAACTCAAGTTCGGGAAGCAGTTGATCTTATTGCCCGCGAACACATTGAACGCCAATACTGGCGGGATGACTTCCCCATTATTTTTTACATACACCGATCCTTTTCGTCGATTGTTTTGTTTACGAACGCTTGGCTAGTGTGGAAAATTTACCAATCAGTTGACAAGCAAAATCCATTATTTCGCACGGGATTAGCGCTTGCAGCGTTGGTAGTCATAGCCATACTGGCAGGTATTAGCCTCGACAGGCTGGGCGTGCCGGCCATTGTCCAACCCATACATCTCCTGATGGCGAACTTGATTTTCGGCGTACAGTTTTTTCTTTATACTTGCATGAATTATGCGGCCACAAACCACAAACAAATCGAGAGTAAAGCCCAAGGCCATGTCTGACCAGAATGCGTAGGGCGGTTTCACTTCGTGCTCTTACGGGTCGCGATAGCAAACCGCCATTTTCAATGCACAACACCAAAAACAATCGGACATAAAAACCGTCTGGAAAAGTATGGGAGGGAATCAGACTAAAGTCTTCGTTCATAGCGGATTGCCTATTGGCGAATCCGCAGGTTACCGATACAACCGGATTTGAGAAGGTTGGGTTAACAGCTTTATCGTTAACCCAACACATTGGCGCATGAAATGTTGGATTGCAAAAAGCGCAACCCAACTTACGCAGCTTTGCAGCTAAAGGATGCCCAGCAAGACCAGAACTAATATGATGATCAGCAGCGTCCCGAGTCCGCCACTGGGCCCGTAACCCCAACCCCTGCTATGTGGCCAGGCTGGAATGACTCCAATCAGCATAAGAATTAGAATGACGAGTAAAATAGTACCAATTGACATGGTAATGCTCCTGTTTGAGGATAAATATTAAACCAAAAAACATACAAAAACGGCTTGGCCTTTGTCTGTGCGATTGCTTATTTATATAAACCCGTGATGCATCGACGCCAAGAGACACCCGCTACGATCAAATACACGGCTACGAAACGATTTTAAAATCGGGGCGCCAGCAGGATTAATATTCTCATCACCAGCGCCAACAGGGTTCAACAGCGATAACGTTCATGATGAACCTCCTTAAGCAAATAAAAAAGGGTAAAAGGCAAGATTGAATGTTGACTATTCGGCATCACTAAAGCGGCAACTTCGCAAGCGCAGCAACCGCCCTTCAAGAGGGCGCAAAAGCAATTTGTGCGGCAACAATGTTACCGCTTCAGCGTATTGATAGTTGGTTACGTGCTTTATTAGCAAGCGGCGCATTTTTATTACTCCGGAGTGTCATAGCACGGTAAATATGCGTTTCTATACTGACATAACATTTTAAATACAGGGGTCAACAATCGATATGCCGCCCCTTGATAACGAAAGCTAACGCTCTTTTATTGAGCTGCTTTCAGGTGTGTTACTGCTTCTTCTGCAGATTTTTTTGCTAAGTCGACATGCTTCATCTTGGCGTGATCGATCGCATCATTAAGACTCGTGACACCTGCATCCAGGTGCTCATCAGCGGCTGTTGCATGGGTTTTCGCTTTATCCGCATGTTCGGCAATCGCTTTTCCGTTGTCGGCTTTAGCTGCGGCCTCCGCGTGTTTGAGCGCTTCCGCCATGTGACTTTCCCCTGCATTAGCGCCAACCGATGCCATGATTAGTAGCGTCGATACCAATAAACCAAAGCCCTTCATATTAGTTGATTTCATATTCATTTCCTGTAATTATTTGTAGGTGTTTTGTTGCCGTTTAGCAGGGTGGGCTCGTTCGGGCTTACCCTGCTAAATCTGGCATTGAACGTTTTAGTTGCCCTTCTTAATCTCTTCCTTGAGATCACCGTAGCCCTTCTGAGCCTTGCCGAGATTCTTTTGGACATTACCTTCCGTCTGCATTTTTTTATCGTCCACAATCACGCCAGTAGCCTCCTTAACCTTGCCTTGAGCTTCACCGACCCGTCCTTCAACTTGATCTTTGTTCATCGGGGCGGCATTTTGGCTTTCTTCGGCATAAATGCTAAACGAACACAGTGCCAAAACGATGACAGCCGCAAAACCGGTGAGTTTTGTATTGGTTATTTTCATATCTATTTCCTGTAAAAAGAATTTTTAATTATCTCGTTGCCACTGGGCATCAGGTCAGCTTGGCTAATCCCGGCTACACAGTTCATTGGCGCTTTTTATTTGTCTTTCTTGATGTCTTCTTTGATATCGCCCAAACCCGACTGGATCTTGCCGACGTTCTTTTGGACATTACCTTCTATTTCCAGCGAGTCGTCGTCCAATATCACACCGGCGGCTTCCTTGACTTTACCTTTGGCTTCTTCAACTCGGCCTTTTATTTGATCTTTGTTCATGAGTGTCTCCTGATAATAATTTAGCCGCAGCCGGATAGCTAGGGCCAGAGCAAGGAATGATGCTTCCCAACGCTCAGTTAAAACAATACAGACAAAACTGATATTACTCGGTGCGGTAGCGAACATTGTTTAAGAGTTTTTCTTGAAGAGGCAGATTTTTTTTCGAACCGCTTATGTGCAAGTAAAAACAGATACGGATTTAGCCTATACAACGACTTCATAACGTTGCGGCTTAATCGGTCGCATTACGCCGGCATCAACTTTCATCTGTCGGCGATACCGAATCGCCCCTGGCTTGATAGTGATAAGGCGATTTCCAAGAATGAATATACCCAAATTGTGCAGAATTTTTGTTCATTTTCAAGGCGTAAAAAGATGCGCATAGCTGGCTATGTAATCCTTTTTACAACGCAGACAATGGGCAAAAAGACTAGCAAGTTGGGTATATTCTTTGCCGGAAATCGCCTAACTGATTGCTACAACCTCTTGTTTATCCGGAAGGGTTTCATCGCACTGATGCGAACATAATGGATCATGAACATATTAACGGTAACGAAGATCTTATGTGCGATACCGTACAGACAAAGCCTGATATTTTGATAAAATTCGCTTCGGGTTGGTAAAATGTCACAACGTTCCCAGTCAATCTCGAAATTTAAGAAGATGCAAATCATTTAAAAGCTGGAGAATAGTATGAAAAAATTTATTCCCCTAATTAGCCGTGTCATTTTTGAGCGCGGCATCCGGTGGTACCCGTCATGCGGCTAAACAAAAAAACAACTTTATGGCAAGGCATCACCCATAAATTCCACATCTTTACCAGTAGTTCATGGAAGTATTGCCATCCACACAATATATATACCACAATACACTTTACTATTTATGATCATTAATCTTTGCTGTCAAGGAGCAATATTATGAAAAAATTATGCTTAGCACTTATTCTCCCCTGCGTTCTGTTCAGCCTCTCCTCGATTGCGGAAGAATCCGCCATTCAGCCACAAACCCAAGGTAAAGTGACCTTCGTCACCGGCGGAGTGGGAATTGATGAGCGAAATGCGCTAGATGCCAGTCGCGCTAACTACAACTTGAGCCTGCTATTTTCAGTCAAGGGCACAGGTGATTATCTCAGTGATGTGAAGATTCGTATCACGGATTTGAAGGGTAACGTCTTTCTGGAAACCGTGTCAGACGGACCAAAGCTATTTGCTAAACTTCCGCCTGGCCGTTACATCGTAATTGTTGATCTCAATGGAGAAACATACCGTAAAACGGTATCGGTCCGAGGCAAACACAACACTTCTTTATATTTCACCTGGTCTCAAAAGACTGAAAATGAAAATTAGATCGGCAGCCTAGTCCAATCTGTAAATGTTGGTAATTACCGGGAGATTTGAAATCAAAGGGGTACGATTACAATAAAATCAATGGGACTGGGCGCATCAAATTCGAAATCTGGTTGATGTTCGTCACCCTCAGGCTGAACTTATTACACTGGTTATGGATAATTTAAACACTCACACAGGAGAGCCTCTCTGTATAAGGCATTCGCTCCCGAGGAAGCGCGAAGAATTCTGGATAAATTGGACATCCATTACACGCCAAAACATGGCAACTGGTTGAATATGGCGGAAATAGAATTGAGTTTCTTTCTCTTCAATGTTTGGATCGGCGCATTCCGGACCAAGAAACATTAAAAGAGGAAATCGCAGCATGGCAAGAAAAAAGAAATGCTATCGCTCAACCTATGGAATGGCGTTTTACTAATGAAGATGCTCGGGTAAAGTTGAAGAAACTTTACCCGACATTACAAGACTGACTGAGTACTAGTCTTTATCAAGCATTAGTTATATCTGCAAACTTAAGTAGATTTCTGAAGATAATTTCACGTCCACCTCCTAATATTGGCTTCCAGTTACCAGGAGCGGCATTGATATAAGACTCAGTATCAGAATCTAATAAGCCATAAAATACTTCGGCTACAATGCGTCCACCGACTCCACGCAATTGAGTGCTAACTCCTGCCGGATCATTAAGCAAAAAACTCTCTTCAAAGCCATCTAATTGGCCTCGACGCTGAATTTCATCAACTAAAGGTGATTGCGCTTCGGCTAAGATATAGAACCAGAGTGGCGTATCTTCTAATAATGCATCTGGAATGGGGACAAATTTAAAAAAGGTATTGCCATCCAAGTCAAACCCCTGACGGGTTACTAAATGCTGAATGCCAATAGGCGTGAAATCTAAGCCCGAATCCTTTAGGAGTTGAGCGTATACTTGCCCGCTATGGATTTTATAAGCATTACCGCGCAACAGATTGAGAAGGGCCAGAGAGGGGCGAGGTGGTTCGACAACTGTATCCGGAAGCGGGCCGGTTAGCGCTTCAGCTTCCCTTGTGGTGTCTTCTCCGGCCACTTCTGTCCTGGGTAGTACGCCTAAGGGATCAACCAGGGTTGTATCGATTTTATAAGCGAATTGTAAGCGCTCTCTACGATATGGAGTTTCGTCAGCCGCTGTTTCGCGAGACTCCGTAGGCAACACACCTGGCAGAGTTTCAGGGAAAAACCGGCCCCAAGTATCTATCACTTGATTATTAGTGACCGGATCAAAACCTAATAGACTATCCGCACCAGCTTTTGGTGTATTATCCTCGCTTGAAGGAAAAATATTGAAGCCCTTTTCAGTAACTGAATTCAAACGATAGCCTGTGCGGACACCTGAGTGGCCAAAACGGTAAGCTGCGGCTACGAATTCTCTTGGCAAGTTTTCACGCTTATCCTCCGTATATAACACATACTTATCTGCTCGTGTATCAGGGTCGTCGCCCTGTAAATCCTGCAATACCTCAGCGGCAATGATACGTGGCAGGAAATCTTCAACAATGATTTTTTGATACGCCCAACGCACCTCATTTCTAGCTGATTCGAACAGGCTGTTTGGGTTGCTCCAGCTATCTGGGTTACCCTTTAATTCGTCAACCACGGCATTATGATATTTGACGAAGGCTAACTGAATTTGACTGACGATTGAATTCTCATCGTTGCGTTTGTCGCCGATGATGGCTCGACCTTTGGGGTTGCGTAACAGGTCTTGACCGGCTGGATCGGTAAGTTCTGAGGTTGATGGTCCATTTTTAAATAAAAGTTTAAGTTGATCCTCATCGTATAAATAGGGTTGGGCACTTGGGCCATCTCCGTATAGACAGTCAAGGTCGAATCTTGGTGTTCGAAAATTGGTGGGTGATGAGCTGGAGGGATTAAGCGAAGAGGTGCTATCGAAGGTGAGATCGTGGTCGATAAACTGGCCCAGATAGGTGTACCCCGCTGGCATAAGAAGATTTTCTTCGGGATCAGGTCCGTCTTTGACGCTGTCGACTTCGCCTTTCATCTGTTGGGCTAATTCTGCAAGATCTTTCGGGTCGTAGCTTTTTTTGCGCAGCGGCAGTATTGATGTGAAGTTTTGTTCGCGTTTACCGATGTTACCATGACTAAGCTCACTCATTTGAATCTCCTAAACAAAAATTTTAAATTTCTGACTAAATGTTCGAAACGGGCTATAAGTAAGGTAAGGTGCGACAAGCGATAAGGGGCATCAATTCAGACTAAACTTATCAAACCTTGAGCGGATTAAAATTCCGGCCTTCGATAAACCCAGATTCGACGCTAGATTAGCCCCTTAATTCATAGTGCGCAAGTAGTAGTTAAGTGTTTATATCTAAAACCGAGAAACCAATTAAATTACTTAGGAAGCATTCTCCCATCCCTCTTCGGGAATGCGCCTGCAATAGTAATCAAGCTAATACTGTCCTTAGAATATTCCGGGATTACCGGATGAGCCATTGTGGTTGATTAATATTCTCAATAAAGATCGGTGAAGCACTTGCCTGACCTTAAATCATTAGAAAAAAATGAAATTCCTTCAAAATTATTTATTAATTGCAAGCGGATCTTAAATGACAAATTAGCCTGATCATGCTAAGATTTATCATCTTAACTAAATGATTTTCAATTATTTTTATAATGATTGAATGCGCTAGTCTGGTGCATGTAAACCTCCCGCGCACTGAAATAACAATCACTAAACGCTGAACAACGACAAAATTGAGAGTACGGGCTGGAAAATGAATAAAAATTCCCGATCAGGTAATAAAAACGCTATGCTTTTCAACGCTGATTTATCGCAGGACAGTTGCGGTGTGGGTTTTATAACCCACAAACAGAGTAAACAGACCCATGATTTACTGGTTAAATCCCATCAAGCGCTGTGTACTATTCCCCACCGTGGCGGCATGAGCGCCGAAGGCATAGGCGATGGCGCTGGAGTTAACATTGATTTATCGCGTAATTTTTTTCGTAAAATAACCGGCAACGACAGTCTCGAACTGGGACAATTTGGCGTTGCCAATTTCTTTTTTCCGGAAGATCATGATCATTACGATTCCGCAGCCAATGAACTGATTGAGCGTCACTTTGAAGACTTCAACTTGCCGATTATCCTGTGGCGGACTATCCCCGTTGATCTTGATGTGCTTAATGCCGCATCGGTAAAAGCCCAGTTGCCGATCAAACAATGTGTATTTGGCCGCCCGGAGAACTTGAAGAACGCATCGCATAAAGACTTTGAATCGCATATTCAGGCCGCTTTGCTGGATATTGAAATTGAAGGCTTTAGCCGAAAGGAATTGACGGGGTTTTACCCGTTATCCATGAGTTCCCGCACTCAGGTTTACAAAGGCCGTTTAAATTCATTTGAGGTCATCCCGTATTTTAAAGACTTATACGATAAGGATCACGAAATCAGTACGCTGTTTTTCCACACCCGCTTTTCCACCAATACAGCGCCAGCCACGATGATGGCCCAGCCATTCCGTTATATGGCGCACAATGGCGAGTTAAACACCGACAAGAAAAACCGTTTAAGTGAAAACGCGATCGCCAGGCAACATAACAAGCACATTGTTTTTCCTTGCGGCCAGTCTGATTCCGGACGTCTTGACCAAACACTGACCCGTCGAATCAACGAAGACAACCTGGATATTGTCACCGCTGTTCTGGCCATGATGCCGCCAGCTTGGGAAAATGACACGACCTTAACGCCTGCCGTCCGCGCAATGCTGGAATATTTCAGTTTGTATGAAGAAAAAAATGACGGACCTGCGGCATTAATATTCAGTGACGGCATCCGCGTCGGCGCCCGTTTAGACCGTTTGGGATTACGGCCATTGCGTACCGTAGAGACCCACGACTATTTGGCTGTGATGTCAGAAGCCGGTCAAATTGACTTTCCGCCTAAAGACGTTTTGAAGCGTGGCCGTATTGAAGCAGGCGGCATGCTGTATTTTGACCACAGCACCGGCGAAGCCTATAACAACCATCAAGTCATGGATCGATTGGCTAGTGAACAGGATTATCAGGCATTACTGGCAAAACGCTGCATTCATCTTGCTGATCTGCCGCAGGTTGAATTATCGGAACTCAAGAATGAACACGCCTTCAATGTAGACCAGCAACATACTGCGTATTCCCTTAATCAGGAAAGCTTCAGGTTTTTGCTGGATCCTATGCTGGCAACCGGTATGGAAAAAGTGACGGCGATGGGCTACGGTTTGGCGCCTAATGCCCTGTCCAGTGCCGAAGGCGGCATGTCGCGTTATTTCAGCCAGCGCTTTGCCCAAGTGACCAACCCGCCGCTGGATTCAATCCGGGAAAGCGACGGCATGACCTTGCGCGTGGCATTGGGCGCGAAACCCACTTTTTCAGTTGAACGGAGCAAACAACTGGTCATCGATACCCCGATTTTACAACGGACGCATCTGGAACAAATCCGCAGGCAATCGACTGTCAGCACGATCACCCTGGATATGTTATACACACCTGATTTTGTTGATAGAAAGCATAATGAAGACGCTCTGCAAGCGGCTTTGTTAAAGGTTTGCGGAGAGGTCGAACAAGCGGCCAGAAACAATATCGCCATCATTATATTAAGCGATATTAACATCAGCTGCGAGCTTGCCGCTATCCCCGCCCTATTAATGATTGCAGCGGCCAACCAGCATTTAGTCAAGCAAGGCTTGCGTTTTAACTCATCGTTGGTTGCTGAAACCGGACAAGCGGCAAGTCCCCATGATATTGCCACACTTTTAGGTTTTGGCGCTTCAGCCATTTGTCCTGTCAGTGTCCACAACCGTGTTATCAGCCACTATCCAGCGGCCGAACAGCAAAAAATTCTCGATAAATATCAAAAAGGCGCCGAGAAATCACTGATGAAAACCATGGGTAAGTTTGGCCTGTGCACGGTGGAAAGTTATATTGGCGGCGAGTTCTTCGAATCCAATTATCTGGATACCGATGAGCCAAGATTGAGTCCTTATTTTCCGAATATTCACGCCTCAGTCGGCGGTGTGCGTTATGCGGATATTGCCGCCAGCGCCAGCGAATGGCATCAAAAAGCGCTGAAAGTTCGCGAAGAAAAGGATATTCCTTTCCTGGGCTTGTTCAAAGAACGTCAGGACGGTGCCGGCCATTCTTACGGCAATACTGCCGTTAGAGAATATATCAACATGACCGACGAGGCGATTTTATATATCCCCCAGGATAAGTCGCCTGTCGCCAGCGATACCGCTTATCTTGATTCAGGTTACGAAAAACGCACACCCGAACAAATTGACAGCTTCGGTATTACGCCTGCCTATCGAAGCTTTGCTAAAAATCTGTATGTTGAGCGTGATTCCAGACCGGCCTCATTACGTGACATCATGGATTTTCCGGCTGATGTTACTTCAGCAATGACTACGGCTGATTTCGATCGAATCCTGGGAAAACAAAACCTGCACGGTAACATCAATTATTTGATTCGCGGCCTGAAGGTAGCGAAAACGAGTGATGATGCTTACACTATTCGTTTTACAGAGGGCTCTTCTGTTCAGCGTTTGGAGCAATTGGTGGAACACTTTAAAAAGCGTTTCTCCGAAACAGCATTCAGCGTTATTGTGGCAAAAGATAGCTTTGCCATACAAGTTGCTGATACTGATAGTTTGTTAGGCAATTATTTAAATTCCATACAAACCGCACGCAATCCGATTGCCTTAAGTAACGTACAGCCCGCGCATGAAATTACGGCAACACTGGCTTCCGGCGCGATGAGTCATGGCGCTTTGATTGCCGAAGCGCACGAAGCCGTTGCCCAGGGCATCAATATAGTCGGGGCCTTAAGCAACTCCGGTGAAGGCGGCGAACATTCCAGCCGTTTCAACACCCTGCGTTCCTGCAACATCAAGCAATTCGCATCAGGGCGCTTCGGTGTCTGGGCCGGTTATCTGGCTGATCCCAATATTAAAGAAATTGAAATCAAAATAGCCCAGGGCGCAAAACCGGGCGAAGGCGGCCAATTGCCCGCCGCTAAAGTCTCCGTGGAAATCGCCGCCCTGCGCGGCGGTACGCCCAGAGTCGAACTGGTGAGCCCTCCGCCCCATCACGATACCTACTCTATCGAAGACTTGGGTCAGTTAATCCATGATGCCAAAGCCGCGCGGGTCAAAGTCGGAGTCAAGCTGGTTTCTTCAGAAGGCATCGGTACGATTGCGGTCGGAGTCGCCAAAGCGGGCGCGGATGTCATTAACGTTGCGGGCAACACCGGAGGCACGGGCGCAGCGGCTGTCACCAGCCTGAAAAACAGCGGGCGCTCGCCTGAAATTGGTATCGCTGAAGTCCATCAGGCCCTGGCTGTCAATGGCTTGCGCGACAAAGTGATACTGCGTGGCAGCGGCGCTCATCAAAGCGGATTGGATGTCGTCAAATCCGCTATCCTCGGCGCAGATTCGTTTGAATTTGGCACGACTGTGCTGATGATGTTGCGTTGCGTGATGGCCAAAAATTGCAATATCAAATGCCCGGCTGGTTTGACCACCGAACACGAGGAGTTTAAAGGCGACCCGCGTGTACTGGCGCAGTATTTTATGAATCTGGCGCACGAAGTCCGGGAAATACTGGCGGTATTAGGATATAAAAGTTTGCAGGACATACGCGGCGAAACAGATTTGCTGCATCTAATCGATCACCCGTCGATGGTTGGCCAACTTGATCTGACCCGGATGCTGTCGAAAGTGGATGTGATTGTTGTGCCAAAACCCGTTTACCTGGAAGCCAGTTTCAAGGTTGATGATAGGATTATTGAACAGGTTAAAGCCGGAATTATAGAGGGCGGCCAGTCACAAATTATCATTGAAGGCAATGGCCTTAAGCTCAATAACTGCAATAAATCCGTCGGTGGACAAGCGGCGATAGATATTGAACGAATGCTTTCTTATCAGTTGACTGGACAACAGGTTGACCAGGCTAAAGCCATCTACACCACACAAGAAGGTCGCCGTTATATGGCTCCTGACAGTGTCATTATTCGTACCCACGGATCGGCCGGACAAAGCTATGCCGCCTTTCTAAATGACGGGATGCGCATGGAGCATCTGGGTACCTGTAATGATGGCGTAGGTAAGTCGGCTTGCGGCGGCACGCTGGTCGTTGAATCACCTGGCGGCGGCATTAAAACCCCTGGCAACAACGTGTTGATCGGTAACTTTGCCCTGTTTGGCGCGACAGGCGGTAAAGCCTTTATCAATGGTGAAGCAGGTGACCGTTTTGCGGTCAGGAATTCGGGCGCCATGGCAGTCGTTGAAGGGGTTGGTGATTTTGCCTGCGAATACATGATTAATGGCGCTGTCTTGAATATAGGCGGGTTTGGTAAAGGGTTCTGTAACGGCATGTCAGGAGGTAACGCTTACCAATATGACCCTGAAAATTTACTGGAAAACCTTTATGACAAGTCTTCTGTTGAGCTGCATAGATTGACCGAAGAGACTGATTCGGCACGCGCACATGAACAGTTTATCCTGGCTATGCTTGAACAACACGTAGATTATGCAAAATCCAGTAAAGCCGCCAACTTAATCAAAAACTGGGAATCTGAACGCAAGCACTTTAAATTTGCCGTCCCCTTAGGGCTTTATAAAACGCAAACGGCTCAATGTTTACAACAATCTATGGATCGCAAAGAAATGATCGAAGAATTGTCACAATCATTAGCGCAACAGCAAATTGAGCAAGTCAAAACAGCTTATCAAACGTCCCAACCGTTATTCGGCGGCGCAATACCGGGCTACGGCAATACCGATAAAGCCTTAACATATAAATTGGTTAATAGTTTTGCCGTCCTTGAAAAAGCCCGGCAATGTGCCAAAGACCATCTTAAACACTTACCCGAAGCGCTACGCTCACAAAGCCACATTGAGCAGGCCGCGCGTAAGTTGATTATTGAACGTCCCCGTAAATTACAGGAATATCTGGTTAAAAGCACGCGTGAAGCTTACAGCAATTACAGCGACGACCAACTTGCCCGTTTAATGGCTAATAAGAGGCTCAATGATTATAAAACCGCATTAATCAATCGTTCGGTGCAGAGCATTTATTCCATTGGGTCCACCGCCTGGATTATTGAGCAGGACAAAATCAACAAGCAAGCATTAGCGGGCATTCCCTGTATAGAAGAATATTTGGCCGGACTTGTTGGACTAGGCATTGTTCAGGGTATGTTGAGCGAAGAAACGGCTTGATACATGTTGGTTCCGAAAGGGTACAAAGTAACTTTAAATAATAATTGAAATGTCAGCAGCTTAAATGAAATCACCTCAACTCCCACTTGATGCACCCTATAATGAAAGCCAGCGTGCATGGCTAAGCGGTTTTTTTGCCGGGATGCACGCAAACTTGAATCAAAACGCTGGCTCAGCGAATCAAACTGAAAGTCGCGTCATCAACATTCTTTATGGCAGCCAAACGGGTACTGCCGAATCCGTTGCTAATGATGCCGCTAAAGTTGCTAAAACCTACGGCTTGAAAGGGCTGGTAAAAAGCATGGATGAAATCGAAGCGAATGCACTCATGGCTATGGAGTGTTTATTGATTATCACCAGCACCTACGGCGAAGGTGAAATGCCGGATAATGCGCAAATGCTGTGGGATGGCGTTTGCGCAGAGACGATGCCCCGGCTTGAAGGCATGAAGTTTTCTGTATTGGCATTAGGCGACACGAGTTATGATTTATTCTGTCAAGCGGGTAAAGACTGGGATAACAAACTGGCTGAACTGGGTGCGATACGCATTTATGACCGCACCGATTGCGATGTCGATTTTGAAGAACCTGCTGAACAATGGATGACTGCCGTCATTCCACTTATAGCGGGAGGCGCTGCTGCGGTAGCTCATGAAACCGATTCACGTTCTACCGGCAAACCGGAATACCATCGGAAAAACCCGTTTCCCGCCAAACTGCTGGTCAATCGTTTATTGACTGACGCATCATCGTCCAAAGAAACGCGTCATTATGAAATTTCAATAGCCGGTTCAGGTTTGACTTACGAGGCGGGCGATGCCTTATGCGTCATGCCAACCAACTGCCCTGATTTGGTCGCCGGCATCATTAAAGCCATTGGCTGCCAAGGTGATGAAGACGAACCGGTCAATGGTGAATTAATGCCGTTACAAGAAGCATTACGCACGCATTTTGAGATCAAGACGCCCAGTAAAGAACTTGTCGAAGAAATTGCAACCCGCTCCGGCGACCAGGAACTTAACGGAATTATTGAATCGGGCGATAAAGAAAAGCTGGCTAATTATTTATGGGGACGCGATACCCTGGATTTATTGTTGCAATTTCCCGTCTGCGAATTTGCCGCCGCTGAATTTATAGCCCTGTTAAAACCTTTGCAACATCGGGCCTATTCGATTTCTTCCAGCGGAAACTCATACCCGGATACCGTGCATTTAACGGTTGCCAGTGTCCGCTATGAAAGCCGGAACCGCCAGCATAAAGGGGTTTGCTCAACATTTTTGGCGGATCTGGTTGATGATAAAACCAACGTCCACTGCTTCTTTACGCCCAACAAAGTCTTTAGAGTGCCTGAAGACAATAACTTGCCCATGATTATGGTCGGCCCCGGCACCGGTATCGCACCCTTTCGCGCTTTTTTGCAGGAACGCCAGTACCGGAAAGCAATGGGTAAAAACTGGTTATTTTTTGGCGACCGTAACGCCGCAACTGATTATATTTATCGCGATGAACTGGAAAACTTTCAACAAACCGGCTTGCTGACCCGCTTGGATTTAGCTTTTTCAAGGGATCAGGATGCCAAGATTTATGTACAGGACAGGATGCTTGAACAAGGCGCTGAGTTGTTTTCCTGGTTGGAGCAGGGCGGTTATTTCTTTGTTTGTGGCGATGCTTACCGAATGGCAAAAGATGTTGATCATGCGTTACATGGAGTTATTGCCGAACACGGCCAGTTTTCAGAGCAGCAAGCCATTGATTACGTAAACCAACTAAAAAAAGACAAACGTTACGTCAGAGATGTTTATTGATTTTTGTTGTTCTCAACATTAATCCTGGAAATTATTTGATCCACGAAATTCAGAAAATGGCCTGGGGTGTGTTCAGTTGCCACACCCCCCTATTTTTCCAGGAACATTTTTCACAAAATTACATTGTCTAAAAAACAACCATGGAATCCAGCTTGATTATTTCACGACGAGACCGTTATTGACCATTTTGACGCCTCTAACCGTTCTTGCAATCTCTGCGGCTAGGGTGGATTGCTCATTGGAATCAACAAATCCGCTTAGCAGCACGATGCCCTTGAAAGTTTCAACACTAATATTGCTCGATTTAAGCTTGGCTTTACCCAACATTGTTGCTTTTACCTTAGTCGTGATAGCAGAGTCGTCAAAATATTCACCCGTACTTTCATGCGTTTTGCTTCCTGCGCAACCGGCAACAGATACGACAAACACAAGACTAATCAGTAAACGGAGTATCAAATTTAATTTGCTCATAATAGTTATGTTTAAGAAAATCAGGTATGGGTTGTAAGTGAAGACAATTATGCCTGCCATCAGGTTTTGGCACAATCCGCATTTAGATAAATCATGATACCCAAGCGGTTGCTGATAAAATAATACAACAATCTTGATTAGATGTAACGAACGATAGGAAATATACCGGGTGTATCGTTGCTATTTAGTAAGTTACCCGTAGGTTTGTATTCAAGGCTTCGGGCGATTTTACCTGGTCTATTCAGGCTGAGCTGTCCAGGTTATTTGATAACTGTTGTACGCAATGAAAGCCCATGAAATTAAAAAGAAATAAACTGTTCTTCAACCGTGCCAAGTTGATCTTGGGTTTATTGATTTTATTGTTATGCGTGCCTGTCTATACAGAGTCAAAAATCTATCAATGGCGGGATACAACAGGAAGCGAACATTTTTCTGATCGATTTAATCCTGATGCAAAAATAGTCGATATAAAGCCGGGTTATGGTTTTTACACAGTTAAAATGGTTTACGACGGCGATACAGTTGAGCTGGAGGATGGCCGTAAAATCCGACTCCTGGGGATCAATACGCCGGAAGTCCAACATAAGGATAAAATGGCTGAAGCGGGTGGAGAAGAGGCCAGGGCGTGGTTAATTGATAAACTGCAGCATGCCAAAGTCCGCCTGGAATTTGATGTTGAGAAAACCGATAAATACGGAAGAACGTTAGCTTATCTGTTCACAGAAAACAAAGAGCATATTAATTTGTCTTTGGTTAAAGCGGGTCTGGCGACAATCAGCATTTACCCGCCTAATTTGCGGTATGCCGATGAATTGGTTGCAGCCGAAAACAAGGCGGAGCATGAAAAACTGGGCCTTTGGCAGCGGCCGGAGTATGCAGCAATACCTGTGGGCAATCTTACAGAAGCAGGCCATCCGGGCTGGACACGGCTAGTGGGCAAGGTTATCACTATTAGCGAAACCCCGAAATCCGTTTATCTGGTGTTTTCGAGCAAATTCGAAGCACGTATCGACCGCAAATGGTTGTCTTTATTTCCTGATGTTAACGGCTATCTTAATAAAATGGTTGAAGTGCGGGGTTGGTTGAGTAAAAACAGAAAACAATTTTCACTCTTTATCCGTCATCCCAGTGCGATCAGGCAAAGGGAAAACAGCTAAGGACTTGGCCGCTTGATGACTGCAAAATTACTCCAGATAGGGGGAACCGTCATGGCATTTATAATTTTTGCGAAGAACCAGTGTGATGCCGGCAGTATGAATGTGAGACACTACAATCAATGGCTTTAAAAAAAAGACCTAAACCAATTCCCGTGCAATCAACACAGGCTAAACGCGCTTATACATGGGACAGTATCTATCAGATTGCCTTGGAACACAAAAAGGCTCTGATTTACTCCCATTTCATCGCAATTTTAGCGACTATTGCCAGTGTGCCAGTGCCGTTACTGATGCCCATGCTGGTCGATGAGGTTTTACTGAAAAAGCCGGGGCTTGCAATGAAGCTCATCAATCCATTATTTCCTCCGGAATGGCATCTACCTATTCTATATATTTCAGTTATCTTGATTGCCAGTTTAGTACTGCGGATTATTGCCAGCATTTTTAACATCATTCAGGCCCGGCACTTTTCCTGCATTTCCAAAGACATTGTGTTCCGTATCCGCAAAGATATGATCGGACATTTACAAACCATTTCGATGTCAGAATACGAAAGCCTTGGCACCGGTACGGTAGTCACTCATCTGGTCAAAGATCTCGACACAATTGATGCATTTATCGGCACTACCGTCAGCAAATTACTGGTGGCCGGCCTGACGATTATCGGGACGGCGGTTATTCTGCTGTGGATGCACTGGCAACTGGGTTTGTTTATTATGCTGTTAAACCCTGTGGTGATTTATTTCACGCGAGTAGTTGGATCCCGCGTTAAGGATCTTAAAGCCCGGGAAAATTCCGCATACGAAGTTTTTCAACAATCGCTTACAGAAACCCTGGAAGCGATCCATCAAATTCGCGCCAGCAACCGCGAGCAACATTATTGTCAGCAATTGATTAAATCCGCCCGATCGGTTAAAGAGTATTCAACTGCGTTTGCCTGGAAAAGTGACGCCGCGTCGCGCCTCAGCTTCCTGGTGTTTCTGTTCGGTTTTGATATATTCCGCGCCTGCGCCATGCTGATGGTGTTTTATTCAGATCTCAGCATCGGTCAAATGCTGGCGGTATTTGGCTACCTCTGGTTTATGATGGCGCCCGTACAGGAAATTCTGGGCATTCAATATGCTTTTTATGCCGCTAAAGCCGCATTATTCCGTATCAACCGGTTAAATGCACTAAAACAGGAGCCGCATTATCCTCACCTTGAAAACCCGTTTTTGAATAAAAAAACTGTCGCTATACATGTCGATAACCTGCATTTCAGTTACGGCGAAGAAAAAATTCTTAACGGCATCCAGTTAAAAATCAGGGCGGGAGAAAAGGCTGCCTTGGTTGGTGCTAGCGGAGGCGGCAAGTCTACCTTGATACAAACGCTGATCGGCCTCTATTTACCCAGTGAAGGCCAAATTTGCTTTGACGGCGTGCCAATCGAACGTATAGGTTTGGAAGTTGTCAGGGAGAATGTGGTTACCGTGCTGCAACATCCGGTTCTTTTCAATGACACTATCCGCGCCAATCTCACATTAGGTAAACCCGCCAGCGATGCCGAATTATGGAAAGCGCTACAGATAGCGCAGTTAGAATATGCCGTTAGGGATCTGCCAAACGGTTTAGACACTATCGTCGGTCGCTTGGGGATGCGTCTTTCCGGCGGTCAACGGCAAAGAATGGCGATCGCCCGCATGATTGTCGCCAATCCTAAGGTGGTTATATTGGATGAAGCGACTTCTGCTTTGGATACCGAAACCGAGCATAAATTACATCATGCGATGGCCGCTTTTTTAAAAGGCCGCACCACTATTATTATTGCCCATCGTTTGAGCGCTGTAAAACAAGCTGATCATGTTTACGTTTTTGAACAAGGTGTCATCTGTGAACAAGGCCGTCATGAAACACTCATTAACCAAAATGGCCTTTATGCCAAACTTTATGGCGAATACCAATAATAATGGTATAACCTAAAATATTACAATAAACGCCCTTGAATCCGTCACCTTTTACCTTGAACCTGAATAATCATGGCTGAACTTTACGATTTACATTGTCATTCAACCGCCTCTGATGGCGCGTTATCTCCTACTGCGTTAGTGCAACGCGCGCATCAACAAGGCGTCACCTCGCTGGCGCTAACCGATCATGATACGACAGCCGGACTCCCGGAAGCAAAGTTGTGTGCAATGGCCACCGGCATCAAGTTAATTGCGGGCATTGAGCTATCTACAAACTGGCAAAATAAATGTTTTCATATAGTGGGGTTGGGAATTGATCCGGCTTATGCGCCCTTGGCGGAAGCCACTCATAATTTGCAAAGAACACGATTGGAACGGGCCGAAAAAATTGCTTTAAAGCTTGAGAAAAAACGCATCCCGGGCGCGTTTGAAGCCGTCAAAAACGCGGCGGGCGAAGGCATGATCACGCGCACCCATTTTGCCGATTTCCTGATGTCGCAAAACCATGTGTCTAGCCAGCAAGAAGCGTTTGACCGTTATCTGGCAAAAGGAAAACCCGCTTATGTAGCTACGTCCTGGGCTGAACTGGAGTTGGCGATAAGCTGGATAACCGGTTCAGGCGGAGTGGCTGTTTTGGCGCATCCCTTACGTTACAAACTGACAACCCATTGGATGAAGCGATTGCTCAATGCTTTCAAGGATGCGGGCGGTCAAGGAATTGAAGTCATAACGAGCAGGATGAATGCGGATGAGATCCGCGTAGCCGCAGATTATGCAGCGCGTTTTGACTTGGCAGGCTCAATAGGATCCGATTTTCATAATGCTGCCAATCAATGGGTGGAATTGGGCAGGCTTGCGCCATTACCCAAGAATATCAAGCCGGTATGGGAATTGCTTGATTAACAAATCATAACCTGCATGAGACAAGATCGCCAATAGTCTTCTCGTTTCCTCCTTTGGCAAAGACGCGGGGCTAAAATCACACTCTTTTTATTTCGTGCAAGTACCTTAGGGCAAAAATTTAATCGCCGCAATGACCAAGCCGCCGACAGTAAGTGTTGTCGCAAACGACCAAATCATAAAATGATCAATGCGGGAAGTCAGCACTTCAAAACGCTTATCAACCTGCTCAAACCGTTTATCCATATCCTGACGAAGTAAAATCATCTCCTCCCGCAATTCTTTATTTAGAGCAGACATTTCAGTGCGTAAATCTTTGTCTAAATGCTCAAAATGATTGGTCTGCGCTTTAAGCACCAGCAAAATCATTTCATCGCTGCTTATAGCTTCATCCTCCAACTTTAAAAAATCGCTTTCGTTTTTTTGTCCAACCAATCTTCAAATAACTGATCATCAAACATACACCACCCCACTATCAACTGACGGATATTTTAACACAAAAAAACCGCCCCGGTTTCCCGAAGACGATAAACCGGAGTCTGCGGATTTCAATATAAGTTTCCCGCCAAAAAAATTGATTACAAAACTGTATAGTTTTGGAAGGCTTCCTGTAATGTAATCCAAGGTATCCTATTTCTGAACTCAGGCAATTCCGCCTGATATAAAGAGGATTAACAGATGAACAAACAACACCATAAAATTCTGACAGCTTTGTTTACACTGGTCATAATAGCAAGCAGCGCTGCTAACATGGCGCAAGCCAGTGAATCGAAGGAAGAGGAAGCTAAAGAGGTAGCGCTTTTTAGCCAGGCCAAAATCTCTTTAATCGATGCCATCAAAGCTGCTGAGAAGAAAGTCGGCGGCAAGGCTATAGAAGCTGAATTAGATGATGAATCAAACACCGTTCAGTTCGAGATAGAGGTTCTCAAAGATGGCAAGACCCATGAAGTCATCGTTGATGGCAAAACTGGCAAGGTTCTTAAAGTTTCCCTGGAGGATGAGTCCAGCGAAAGCACTGAAAAAGAGTAAGAATAATTTCAATGCCGGGTAGTAATTGCCCGGCTTTTTTGATGCCATGAAAATACTAATTATTGAAGATGACAATGAGACCCGGGATTATCTCTCGATGGGTCTGAAAGAGGCGGGCCATGGCATTGATTCGGCAAAGGATGGCTATGAAGGCCTGCTCCTTGCCAAAGAGGCCAAACATGACCTGCTTATTGTTGACCGGATGCTGCCTGATCTTGATGGGCTTACCTTGGTAAAAACCTTACGCAGCACTGGCTGTCATGTTCCGGTATTGTTCCTTACCACAATGTGCGGGATTGATGATCGTGTTGAGGGCTTAAATGCCGGTGCCGACGATTATCTGGTCAAACCCTTCGCATTCAGTGAACTAAGTGCACGGGTTAACGCGCTGCTTCGCAGACCCAGGGAGACAGCGGAACAAAAAGTTTTACTGGTTTCAGGTCTTGAAATCGATCTTCTGAAACGGGTCGTCAGGCGTAGCGGACAAATCATTGATCTTCAACCCACTGAGTTTCGTCTGCTTGAATATCTTGTCCGCCATGCCGGACAGGTCGTCACCCGCACCATGCTGCTTGAAAACGTCTGGGATTTTCATTTCGACCCTAAAACCAATATTGTTGAAACCCACATCAGCCGCTTGCGCACCAAGCTGAATGCCGGGAACAAGTCCGACCTTATCCATACCGTTCGTGGCGCAGGCTATATGATTCATGAAGCTGCCTAGCATTGCCGGCACCATTAGTTTTAAATTGTCGGCATTATATTTGCTGCTTTTTTTGTGTTCTTTTTTATCCATCGGCGTCACCGTTTATTGGTCGACAAGCCACACGCTGGAGCAACAGCTTAAAATCAGCGTCGACACGGAAGCCGTCCGGCTGAAAACTGAATATGACTCAGGCGGGATAGCCGAATTGAAAGACGAGATAGACGAAGTTGATGAACCGGGATTGCACACTCTTTTTGAATACGGCGTTATCGATCAAAATACCCGGTTGATAGCCGGAAGCCTCACTGACTTTCAACTCGCTGAGGGTTGGCAGATCGTCAAACGAAATCCCGCTACCAAAAAACCTGGATCAAAACTTCTCTACATCAGGGTCATGGCTCTGCCAAACAATATTTGGCTGGGTGTTGGTCATGACGGCGGATATATTCAAAATGCCGGGGAGGCGATTATTCAGGCTTTTATCTGGGGCTTTATTTTGGTTATTTTTCTGGGCGCTGGCGGCGGACTGTATCTCAGCGGTGCTTTCCTGAGAAAAATAAAGAGCATTACAACATCAACACAAGCCATTATTGCAGGTGATTTGAAGCATCGGCTGCCGGTTTCAGAAAATCTTGATGAGCTGGATAACCTGGCGTTATTGCTAAACCTTATGCTGGATAAAATTGGCTCGCTCATTGAAAATATTCAGCAAGTTTCCAATGACATCGCACACGATCTTCGTACGCCAATCAGTCATCTAAAATTCAGGCTTGAAGATGCTTTAACCAGAAATCTCACGACAAAGCAATACACGGAACGGATAGCTTTCGCCATTGAGGAAGTCGATACCATTCTTAATACCTTCTCTGCGATGCTGAGAATTTCTCAGATTGAATCCGGCTCCCGCCGCAGTGGATTCAAAACTGTTAATCTCAGTGAGATTGTTGTTTCTGTGATTGATGCACTCCAACCGGTAGCGGAGGAACAGGAAAAAACCATTCGCGCCGACATTGAAAAGGACGCAACACTGTCCGGTGATAAAGAACTGCTGACGCAACTGGCCTTTAATCTGCTCGATAATGCTATTTTGCATACGCCCAGAAACACACAGATCTCGGTCACACTGCGCTCATCAGGTACTCATACTGAACTGATGGTTGCCGACAATGGCCCCGGAATTGACAAAGACTATCGACACAAAGTATTTCAGCGCTTTTACCGTCTTGAACAAAGCCGGACAACACCCGGTAATGGCCTTGGCCTGAGTATAGTTGCTGCCATAGCTGAACTTCACGAAGGCACGCTTGCGCTGTTTGATAACAAGCCGGGGCTTAAAATCGTATTAAGTTTGCAGAGCAAATGACGGCTTTTATTTGCTGAATTGCTTAACTTAATGGCTGTGACTCTCTACTTGGCTTGGCTATGAGCGCTTACTTTTTGCCATAAAAATTTAACACTATGCAACGACTCAGCCCTCTCGCGCTATTTATTTCCTTCAGTTTATTATTGAGTGGCTGCGCCCGTTTTCAGGATCACCCGATTAATCCGGCGAATTCCGCAGCGCGCATCGAAGCCCGCAGTCTGTCTGATCCTGCGCTACAGAAGTTCATCGAAGGCGTGCTTGGACATGATACAGCGTGGCCTTTCAAATCCTGGGATATTGATCGGCTAACCCTGGCGGCGATTTACTACCATCCCGATCTTTCACTGGCGAGAGCTCAAGCGGAAACGGCAGATGCCGCAACCACGACAGCGGCGCAACGACCCAATCCCACCATCATGGTCACACCGACCTGGATACGTAACCTTGCGACAGCGGCAATCCCATGGATCGCGGCCAGCGCCATTAACATCCCTATCGAAACAGCTTCAGTGTCTGGCAATGCACCACTCATGGGTGTCGCCGCAGCGGTGGGGACGGGCGTCCATCCCGTCCGTATCAAGGATTTTGCCCGGGTTGAGCGTATGCCGGAGCCGGTTTTCAACATCGTGACTGCGAATGGCGTCAATGCCGTTTTGCTCAATATCTACAGTCAACCAGACGGCAGCACCCTCGATATCGCACGGCAACTGAAACAAGAACTTGAACTCCTAAAAAAAGCCTTGCCGCCGGAAATGCAAGCGACGGTATTTTACGACCAGTCACTGCTCGTCGGTGATTCCATTCAGAGCGTATGGGAAGCCATTTTTTTGGGATTGATTCTTTCCATCGCCATACTGTACGTTTTCTTAAAAAATTGGGGAGCAACTTTAATTGCCGCTGTGGTGATTCCCTCCACTGTTTTGATTACCTTGCTCGCTCTCCGCGTCATGGGCTTGAGCTTCAACTTAATGACCTTGGGCGGCATCGCAGCGGCCGTTGGCCTGATTATTGATGATGCCATTGTCGTAGTGGAAGCCGTTCATGCAAAAATCTCCAAGGGTACGCAACGCGTGGATGCGGTAATTCAAGCTTTGGGCGAAATTTTCCGGCCTTTGCTGGCTTCGACCTTGACTCCCGTGGTGGTATTTATACCGCTTGCCTTTCTGGATGGCGTCGCGGGCAGCTTTTTCCGCGCGTTGGCATTAACGATGGTCATATCGCTGTTAACCTCACTGGTATTGTCCATAACGCTTATCCCGTCGTTAGCAGCCAGATTGATGCCGGCCGGCAACCCACTGCGCCCGCAACCCGGCAGCGAACACGAACCTTTAAGTTGGCTTGAACGGCTGATTAAAATCTATGAAAAAACATTACGCGCGGCACTGAAGCGGGCCGGTAAAGTTTTGGTTGGCTGTGCTTTAATTTTGGCAATAGCCGTTTGGTTATACGGAAAATTGGAAAGCGAGTTTCTGCCCTTTATGGATGAAGGCGGCTTCGTGCTTGATTACCATTCCCCCTGGGGCACCAGCTTAAGCGAGACCGACCGGCAACTACGGCAAGCCGAAGCCATTCTGAAAGCCATCCCGGAATTGGAGAGTTATTCACGGCGCACCGGCGCTCGATTGGCTTTAGGTATTTCACAGGCGCATAAAGGTGATTTTCTGGTCAAATTAAAGCCGAAGCGCCCGCGGAAAACTGACGAAGTCATTGCCGAACTGCGCCAGCAGCTTAATGTGAGCGTGCCAGGACTTAAATGGGAGTTTGCCGGTATTCTCGGTGACCTGATCGGTGATTTGACCTGGTCGCCCCGGCCTATTGAGATCAAACTCTTCTCCACGGATGTCGAATGGCTCAAGCAAAAAGCCCCGCAAATCGAAGCCGGACTGGGCAAAGTTAAAGGGGTGGTCGATACGTTTGATGGCCTGGAAACCACCGGCCCCTCGTTGAGTCTACGGGTGCGTTACAGCGACGCAGAGCGTTTTGGTCTTACTGTTAACGATGTGGCTATGGCAGTCAGTACTGCCATGCTCGGACAAAAAGCCTCATTCATTTTGGAGGGCGACCGCATTGTCAATATCCGCGTAAGAATGAACGCCGGCACAACCGGACAGGTTGCCAACCTCCGCGAATTACCGCTCCGGTCTTTGGACGGCAGAACCGTAAAGCTATCGCAAGTGGCCGATATCATCACAGAACCTGGGCAACTGGAACTGCACCGCGAAGATCTGCGGCAACTGGTCGCTGTTTCCACCCGTCTGGAAAGCCGCGACCTTGGCAGCGCCATTGCGGAAATAAAAGCCAAACTCAGCCAGGATAAGACCTTGCCACCGGGTGTGCTGGAGTTCGGCGGTCTTTTTCAACAACAGCAGGAGTCTTTCCATAACTTGCTGGTGGTGCTGTTGGCCTCACTGTTTCTGGTATTTACGGTGTTGTTGATCGAATTTGGCTCATTTTACGAACCCATAGCGATCGTGTTCGGCTCCGTATTGGCCTTGTGCGGAACCGTCCTGGCCTGGTACCTGACCGGCACGTCGGTCAATATTGTTTCTTTGCTGGGCGCGATCATCGGTATCGGTGTAGTGGCGAAAAACGGTATTTTGATGCTGGACTCGGTGCACCGGTTCGAATTGCAAGGTAAAAATCTGGCCGATGCGCTGGCTGAATCAGGCCGTCGGCGCTTGCGTCCCGTGTTGATGACTTCACTGGCGGCGGCATTGGGGCTATTACCCTTAGCCTACGGCATCGGCGCCGGATCGGCTATGCTTAAACCCTTGGCAATCGCCGTGATTGGGGCGCTGACGCTTTCCGTGCTACTGTCGCTGGTCGCTACGCCTACGGCCTATTTTGTCATGCGAACTTTCGGAAAAAACCTAGGAATATAGGCTCAAACCGGGCTTCTATCATTCAAAAATACAGCCTGAATTAATGATGATAATCAGTGATGCCAATTGCCGAATCCCCTGCCGCTAACACTCGTTGAGATTTTGGGCTCGATCCCGTCTGCCCAACCCGGCCGCATTCCGCTGCCAAGTCGCCACCCACCCCGGCAGCTCTGCTCCCAACATCGGCCAGGCGATAGCATAGCCCTGAGCCAGGTCGCAGCCAAGCGTCAGCAGGCGCTCGCCATGACTTGCCGTTTCCACGCCTTCCGCGATCACTTGATAGTGGAAAGCTTTGGCCAGTCCTATCACCCCTTCAATAATGGAAAGGTCTTCCGGGTCATTTAACATGTCGCGGACAAAGCTCTGATCGATTTTTAGAATATTCACGGGCAGCCGCTTCAAATAAGTGAGCGAGGAATATCCCGTACCATAGTCATCAAGGGCAAATTGCAACCCGATCTCACTGCAGGCTTGCATGGTCTTCAAAACCTTGTTCAAGTCTTCCAAAGCGGAAGACTCTACTATTTCCAGTTCAATGCGGCCGGGCTGGACGGCGGGGTGGGCGGCAAAGCGTTCGCGCATTCCCGGCACAAAATTATCCTGCTGAAAATGATGGGCGCCGATGTTCACGCTGACCGGGATGTCAAAATTCTGCTCATGCCATTGTGCCAGCTGAGCGAATGCTGCGTCAATGACCCATTCGCCCAGTTCAATGCCGCAAGGATGGTTTTCGACGATAGGGAGGAAATCCGCGGGAAGCAATAAGCCCAGCTCAGGATGTTGCCAGCGTATGAGAGCCTCGGCACCGATCACCGCACCGGTTTTCATATTGACCTTAGGCTGGTAGGACAGCACAAACTCATCCCGGCTAATGCCGGAGAGGATACCTGCCATAATATCTTGCTCGGCTTTCATCGTAGCATCCTGTTCAACATTGAACAGAAAATAGCGGCTCTTTCCAGAGTCCTTGGCAACATACATGGCTTGATCGGCATGGCGCAGCAGAGTGTCCGGGTTGATGGAATCTTGCGGAAAAAGTGCGATGCCAATGCTGGCGGTGACGGTCACCGCATGTGTCTCATCAACCACCACTGGCTGCTTGATGGCTTCCATGACCCGTTGTAACACCTCGTAGACTTCCTTGGCATTTTCCAAATTGGTCAGCAACAACACGAACTCGTCCCCGCCTAAACGGCCCACTGTGTCATTGGCCCGAACGGAAGTTTGCAACCGGTGGGCAATCTCGATGAGCAGTTTATCTCCCGCTGCGTGACCGAAGCTGTCGTTGACGGATTTAAAGCCATCCAAGTCCAGATAGCAAACCGCCAGCGACTGCTCTGCGCGAGCAGCCTGGGCCAGCGCCAGATTCAACCGGTCGGAAACGAGAAGCCGGTTGGGCAAGCCGGTCAAGTCGTCGTGTAAGGCAATCTGCTCGATCTTATCCTGATATTTTTTTATCGGAGTAATGTCCGAGAGCAGCCACAGGAATTCATCATTCGTCCCTGACAAGCGCGCTCCGTTTAAATCTATCCAGATTTTTTCACCGTCCTTCCGCACCATTTCCACTTGCACCCGACAGGAGCCATGGGCATTAATCATGGCATAGGCGGCTTCGCACTGCACTTGATACAAGGCGTCGTCCGGGTACAAAATCCTGCCCGGTTGTCCATCCAGCTCGCCCGGCCCATAGCCGAATATACGTTCCATCGCCTTGTTATCCCAAACGATGCGCCGGTCCCGCGATCTCACGATACCGACAAGTTCGTTGTCCAGCATCGCCTGTTGTTCGCGCATCAACTGATCAAGCTTGTCTTTGGCTCTCTTGCATTCGGTGATGTCATCGTAAATTCCCAGCAATCCAATAATTTCGTTATCCTGATTTCTGAGCGGAACCTTTGAGGTACGCAACCAAATCGACTGTCCGCTCAAAGTTGTCCGGGGTTCTTCAACGTTGAGTTTTGAGATGCCGGATTCAATGACAGCCCGGTCATCGGCCTGATAAAGCCCGGCTGGGTATGACCATCCCATCTGATTGTCGTCTTTGCCGATGACATCAGCAGCCTGCCCCATTCCGGCGTCATGGGCAAAACTCGTATTACACCCGAGATAGCGTAAGTTTCGATCTTTCCAGAATACCCTTAAAGGTAGGGTATTAATAATCTCGATGAGAAAATTATGTGAGTTGGCAAGTTCAGTTTCCACGGACTTGCGCTGAGTAATATCGCGGACGGCGGCAAAGACCCCTTTCAATTTCCCGGTTTCGTCCCCATACACAGCCGCATTACACAAAACGGATGTCAGATGACCGTCGCGATGGCGAATCTCCAACTCATAGTCGCGCATCATTCCGGATTTGAATGCTTCCCGATAACCCGTCCGCGCCATCATGGGGTCTGTAAAATATTCCTCAAATCCGGTGCCAATCAGTTCATTCCTTGGGTATCCAGTTACCGACTCCGTTGCCGCATTCACATCGCTGATCTTGCCGTCCGGGCTAATCATAATCAGCGGATCCGGACTGGTTTCGATCAGGCTTCGCGCATAGATAGATGACACCCTGTACGTCTCCGCTTCACGCAATGACTGCTCGGTGCGCTTTTGCTCGGTGATGTCCATGAGAGCGCCCACCAAACGCAGAAACCGGCCCTCGGCATCGAAAATCCCTTTTGCTGACTCAGCAACGAATGCCTCTTCGCCATCGCTTCTGATCAGGCGGTACTCAGTGTGGTAACTGTCCGCGTCCGGCGTCAAATTGTCCAACAAGGTCAAAAAGCGCTCGCGGTCATCCGGATGAATGCGCTGGAAATAGCATTGGCCAGTGTCGAAGCGAGCTTTCTCGAACGGCAGGCCCAGGATTGAGCCAAAACCGGGGGTACGTTCTACTTGATCGGTAGCAGGATTCCATTCGAAAATGAAGGAATGGCTAACTTCGAGAGCTAACTGAATGCGTTTCCGGCAATCGCACAGCTCTTCTTCGGTTTGTTTGCGCTCCGTTATATCCACGACCGTACCGCGCATCCGGCTGGGCTGTCCGTCTCCGTCGTAAGCGAAATCGCCGCGAGCGAGTAACCAGCGCACACGGCCATCCGGTTGGACGAAACGGTACTCGCAAACGTAAGGCGCCCGCCCTGTTTTGCTTCGTGCAATCGCTTCTTCAACCCTCGGCAGATCTTCAGGATGTACCAAGCTGGCGAATTCGGCGTAAGTGCCGCCGAATTCGCCGGAACAAAATCCAAATAGTTCTTTGCTTCGTTGCGACCAGGTGATTTTGTCAAGGGTGACATCCCAGTCGAAGAGACACATTTTGGCGGCATTTAGCGCCAACCGGAGCCATTCCTCGTTCTCTTGGATTGCCGAACCAATCTCCTCGCGCACTGCGGCGTTAGTTATCTGTCTCTGGGCTTCCTTGATAGCCCTAATGTCAGTGACCACCACGCCAACCCCCGGCTTGCCTTCAAGCTCGACAACGCTACAGGAAAACAATACCGGTAGATCATTTCCCGCCCCAGTCTTCAGGGTGATTTCCTTCCGGCACCCATCGCGCGTGGGGTTTTCCAACAGGTCTGCGACGTAGGCATGGTCTTCAGGTGTAGCATAGGCAGCCAACGACGAGCCGATGAGCCTTTCCATCGGCACTTGCAACAGTTCCGACAGTGGTTTGTTGCAATAAACGATCATGCCGTCTTGGGAAATGAAAACAGCCCCCTCTTTCATGGTTTCCACCAGGACGCGGTAAGGATGCTCGGCCGCCTTCAAAGTGAAAATCTGCTCCCCTTCCGGCAGGGAAGCAAAAGGCGCGTCCACTTCGCCGCTGCTAATGGCTGGCCGAATATCTTTGGCTTCTTCCAGTTGAAGCCTGAGTTGGGCGTTCTCGCTTAAAAGTTCATCCCGCGTTCGTTTGTCGGTTTCCATTTAATTAATTTCCGAAGTGTGAGCCCGATTTTGGGAGCCCTGCCCTCCGCGTGACATCCAGCCACAATCGCCGAAGGGACCCGGCTCCTACCAATAATTATTAAACCTGACGGTCATGAAAATAGGCTTGTTCATGTGGGCATTCTTCGCAAATATTTTGTAAATTCTCAATGGCATGATCAGAATTGGGGGTCATACCTGCTTCATAAAGCCTGATAAATTAGGAAGGAGAGATTAAACTAGCACAATACAACTCCGAAAAGAAACATTTAGAGTATATTTTAAGCTTGATATGTTACATTCTGACTTACGTATGTCATTTCCTGATGGTTATCGACTTTCTGACTGGTTGATTTTTAGTTGGGACAGAATAAGGGACGCACACAATACAACGGGTTCGTTAAATTGCGCCGGTCGCTCCGCGCACGTGGAACTCCATGGCCAACAGGGTCTTGCCGCAGACCAGGATCGGACTACCCTGCGGAAGGCCACCGCCGGTAATCTCGTCCAGACCCTTGAGCCGGTTCGGGTTTTTAAAAGTTCACTAGTGACTGGCTCTGTTTATTATGAAATTTTGCCATGAGCTCTCTCCTGGCTGAGATCATATCATTTAAATAATTAAAGTTTCGGAGTTTATTTTCACCCATGTAACCGCCATAAGCTGTTGATTTACAAAGCCTCAAGCCGAAGCGTTTTGGGATCAAGTAGCTGGACTTGCATAAACAAGCACTGTATCGGCTAAACCGCGAGCGAACAGCAATCGAACCTTAAGGCGATTTCCGGCGAAGAATACACCCAACTTGCTGGTCTTTTTGACCCTTTTCTGCGTTGTAAAAAGGGTTACATAGCTTGCTATGCGTCCCTTTTTACGCCTTGAAAATGAATAAAAATCCTGCACAATTTGGGTATATTCATTCTTGGAAATCGCCTAACCATAGCATTAAGCAAAAAATGACATCGCTCATCGGTGTTCCCGGCCGTTTGCTAAAGCCGACTCGCTTTAAAATGGTTTTCTTGCCGATTTCTCGTCATAAGCCGGCAAAGACGTTATCGATTAATGCCCCGTTTGCCTTCAGAATACCGGCGGTTAATGATGGCTGCTCAACATGATATGGAGTTGAGGCTTTTAGAACTGACCAAAGAATTAGATCAGTCTGCCGGCTAGCTACCGCGCCAAAAAATTTAATCTTTCAATACATGATTCCTGATACCCTGTAATTTATTCCCTGGCTTCTACTTGCAGAGCGGATAAACCGGGTTTTTTGTTTAACTGGAAAACCTGACGCTGAGTTTCCGCTATCAATCGTTTGATGACAACTGCACGGCGTGCCATACTTGCCGCCACTTCGGTTTATAATATGATTTCGGGACGGCTTCGAGAAACAAAATAGGTTCACTTATGCCCTTTTGGAAGAATGACATCAGCCTGATTTATAACAAAAACAAAAATAGAAACCGGTAATCTAACCGGTTGCGCTGCGGATTTACTGTTTACAGTGACCTGGAAAATATACGGCTATGCCGCATCCTAATGCGTGAGTTGCAGGAGAATGCCGTTTCCAATTAGGACGAAATCATGAGCTTTTTATCAGAACTATGGAACACCCTAAAAAAGATCTCTCTTGCCGCCGCATTAATCGGTGTGATAGGTTTAGGCGGTTGGATGGCCTACATCTATGACTTATCAAAAAAACCTCAACTTACTGCCAGGCAGTTAATCGTTGAGGGCGATAATGCTTTAAATATTGGCCGTTATGCCGATGCTGAACGGATTTTTGAGGCCGAATTCAAGGCTAATCCACAAAATAAGCAAGCTGCATGGGGCTTGAAAATCGCACGGATCCGCCAGACATTTGACCAGCCAGCCTTTAAAGAAGCGATTGAGGCGCTTTATCAAGAGGCTCCAGACGACGCCAATGTAAATTTATTTCTGGGTGAGTTTTATACTGCCAATAACGAACCCGATAAAGCCGTGCAGCATTATGAGCAGGCTATAAGACAAAATCCGAAACTGGCCGAAGCACACAATGATCTGGCCAATTATTATGAAAAACAAGGCTATCATGAAGCTGCCAAGGTAGAATCTTTAAGCGCTATTGATATAGCGCCAATCCCTAAATATCGAAACAATCTGGGGGCTTTATACTTTAAACAAAACCATTACGAGGAAGCCATTAAAGAGTATGGAAGAAATAAAGAATACCCGCTTTCCGCCCTTGAAAGCGCAAAGCTTTACTGGCGCCTTGAGTATTTAAGCCAGGCTTTAAGCTACCAAAATCAAGCCATTGAATGGTTGGAAGATAAATCGATTATGAGCAAGCCGGATAATCAAGAGCCCTGGTCATTTAAAATTGGCTCAGGAAAAGAAATTGAGCTAGTTACAGTCGATGAAAAAAAATGCTACGCGTATTACGGCTTGTCAGTGAGCTTTTATTTACAAGGAGATTTGAAAGGGGCGGAAGATGAGGTGCAAAAAATACGTGACTTAAAGGTAGCCCGTCAAGCTGATATCCAAGCATTATTAGCTGCCGATCTGAATGGATTGGCGCAAGCGAATAGTGATTTTTCAGCGCAAATCGCCGCCTATAAACAGCTCTATTTATAAAGTCTGCACGTGTGGTTTCCTCCTTCCCCAGCACTGCTAAGAAAGATCATGTTGCACTTGGCAACAGCAACCTCTCCATGCCTTCATCGTAACCCAGTCAGCTTTGATTTTTCTTTGCGTGACCTGTCAAGGCCGAAGCAACCGCCCCGTATTTCAACAGTTGAAATCTGACATGTAACGGTTAATTCATAGTTCTGTACTTTAAACGACAAGTCAACCCACTGCGTATTCAATTAACTGTTAAAAAGAGACGCCATGACCCCCATTCTTTACCGACCCGCAAAACTCCGTGCCCTGGCATTCTTTGGGTTGTTGCTGTTAGCGCTATCTATTCTAGGCGGCATGGTCTGGCGCAATCTGCATCATTTTGAAACCGTCTTGTCATACGTAGACTATTCCCACCGCATTCAAACTGTATCGGTAGGCTTACAGCAATCCTTGATTGGCTACGTCACCGAAACAGCCCCCAATTCCCAACGCGGCGCATTGACTAAAACCCTCAATGACATGAAGGCATTAGTAGCCGATAACCGTTATTTACAGCCTTCTACAAGAAAAAGCCTGGAGGAAGTTGGCAATCTTCTGGCTAATGTCGGTAAACTGGATAAAAACCAAAAAAATGCCCGTCTGATTCAGGCTCTTGAAGTCATGAGCCAAACCCTTGATGAAGAAGGCTTGCGGCGGGAAAAATTATTGGAGGACATTAATTTTAACACCCAGACTGAACTGTACATTGCCTTAGTCACCTTTACCCTGATCTTAATGGGAGCGATGCTGTTTCTACACTTTCGGATATTGCATCCGCTCAACGATCTCAGGCAGTTGCTGGAACGGCTCACGGAAGAAAACTATACGCCTATCACCATAGATCACCTGGATCCTTTGCTGTTTCCGGTTTTTAACAGCTATAACGCGCTGGTCATACATCTGGCAGAATTGGAAGAAGCCAAACGCTTGTATGCGCAATCCTTGCAAAGGGAAGTCAGATTAGCCACACAAGCCCTTCTGGAGCAGCAATATAGCCTGGCGAGAGCAGAACGCTTGGCGGCAATCGGAGAGGTCGCCGCTGAATTGGCGCACGAAATCCGTAACCCGCTGGCAGGTATTCAGATGGCTTTCAGCAATCTGCGCCATGAAATTGATGACCGGCATCAATGCGAAAGGATGGATCTGATCAGTAGCGAACTAAAACGCCTGGCGAGACTGCTAAACGACATGCTTGACCAAAGCCGTCATTCACCCGAGACAGCCGCCGATTTTGATCTGGCAGCACTCATTCAGGATTTGCTGACCTTAACCCGCTACCAAATTGCCCAAACAATTGAGTTGACGAGTGACACCCCCGGCGCCTTGGCTGTCCATCTCCCTCAAAGCGGCATACGCCAGGCTTTGTTAAATTTGCTACTGAATTCCGTCGATGCTCTGGACAACAGCTCAGGCTCAATCTGCATCAAGGCACGCACTAATAACCAGGGCTTGCGCATTGATGTATTTGACAATGGCCCCGGTTTTTCTAAAGACATGCTTAACTATGGCATACGCCCTTTCCGCACAACCCGTCAAGGCGGCACTGGCTTGGGCTTGGCAATGGTGCAGCGTTTTGTCAAGGACGTGGGGGGGACGATAAAATTGGGCAACCGGCAACCGCATGGCGCTTGTGTTACAGTATTGTTGCCTAAAGACTGCTTGCCTGGAAATAAATCATGATAGAAACCCTCCTCATCATAGAAGATGAAAAACTGCTTGGCACCGAACTCTCACGCCATTACCGGCAATTAGGCTGGGAGGTAGTATTGGCTGACACGTTAGCTCAAGCCAAGACCTTGCTACTAAAAGACCGCATAGAGCCGCTGTTGATCCTTTCCGACATGAACCTGCCGGATGGCAACGCCCTTGACTTTATGGAAACGATAAAAAAGCATGTCAGCTATGCCGAATGGCTGTTTTTAACCGGTTACGGCAGTGTGCCCGATTCGGTAAGGGCTCTGCGGCTGGGCGCTTATGATTTTCTGGAAAAACCCTGTGATTTGGAGCGTCTCGATCTGGTCGTGACCAGTGCTACCCGCAGTGCATCCATACAACGCCGCGTTATCGACCAAACCAAGCAAAGCCACAGGCGTTACTCGCCGGAGGCTTACTTGGGCCATAGCCAGCAAGCGCAAGGTATCCGGCAACTATTGGCAAAACTGACGCAAGTACCGTTCAGTGCCTTGATTATCGGCGGCGAAAGCGGCACCGGCAAAGGTTTGACCGCGCGCATCCTGCACTACGGAGGCCCTCGCGCGCAACAGCCAATGATTGAAGTAAATTGCGCGGCATTGCCACGGGAATTGCTCGAATCAGAGTTGTTCGGCCATGAACCGGGGGCGTTTACGGGTGCGTCAGGACGGCATCGGGGCTTACTGGAACAGGCCGACGGCGGAACCCTGTTCATGGATGAAATTGGTGAAATGCCGTTGGATTTGCAAGCCAAATTGCTTAAAGCCATCGAAGATCACAAAGTGCGGCGTTTGGGTGGGGAAAAGGAGATCAGTGTTGATGTGCAGATTGTCGCTGCCAGTAACCGCGACCTGGAACAAATGGCGCAGAACGGCAGCTTTCGCACAGATTTATATCATCGTTTAAGCGTGTTTAAGGTAATCCTGCCGCCACTGCGTGAAGCCGTTGAAGATCTTGACGAACTGGTGCCGCTATTTGTAGCAGAATACAACGCCAAAGCCGGACGGCAGGTGAAAAATATTCCCGATGAGGTATGGGACATGCTTAAAGCGCATTACTGGCCGGGCAATGTCAGGGAATTACGCAATGTCATTGAACGTTGTGTTTTATTTTCAGATGGCACAACATTTCCCGGACAATGGCTGCAATTGCCCAGGCAGCCTCACCAGGCCGGATCAATGGATCGGGACCAAGGACTTGCGGATATCAATATCAACCCTCAGGCAAAAGCGAGCGGACAAGGCATTTATTTGCCTTTAGATGGCAGTATGGCACTGGATGACATGGATCGGTTTATCATTAAAACCGCGCTTGAGCGGGCCGATAATAACCTGACTGCAGCCGCACGGGCACTGGGCGCAACCCGGGAAACGCTACGCTATCGGGTGCGAAAATATAACCTGAAAATAGTGGATTGAATAGTTATCACACTTGAATAAGGCCCTGACAAAACCAGTCTGTTGGATTCTGACCTAACCCTTGCGGATTTTTATTAGGTCAAAAGGCCTTTCGACGGGTTGGGTTACGACATGAATCCTGTCACAACCCAACCTTTATTCGTTTTTCTTTGCGTTACCTTTCAAAATATGTCCTTAAGAAAGGTAATTAAAAGATCTTTGCTTTATTTACCCATATTCATCATTTTTTGATGATGCATAGACATCATTTGCATGTGCTCGGCTTTAATCAATTCAAGCTGCTCATCTTTTAATGCCTGCTTTTTCTTTGGATCGGTTTCTGCAAGAATTTTATTGGAAAGGTCATGCATCTTCAGTATCTGCTCTTGCCTCGTTTTTAAATGTTCCATCATTTTAGCGTCATCCATTTTACCCATGGCATGATCCATCTTTATTTCAGGTTTATTTTCGGCAGGCTCAACCGCCAAACTTACCTGACTTAAAAAAACCAAAGCCAAAACTGCGATTAACTTCGCTGGTATAATCATGTGATTACCTCTTAAATTATTGTTATAGAAAACTCACCTTAACATTGTTATTGTTAACAAACTATTAATAAGCCGCAAATTCAATTTACCAATGCAATCAGTGATTGATCTTTTTGATATTAAAGACCTTATTCCCCATGGCTATTGCCTGTTGTGGAGCCCTGTCTTGCTTTGGTTGCACGTTATTTCAGATTTGCTGATCACTCTTGCCTATTATTCCATACCCGTAACGCTTATCTATTTTATCCGGCATCGTAAAGATTTCCCCTATCCATGGCTGGTCACCCTTTTTGCCGGCTTTATTGTTGCCTGCGGAACCACCCATTTACTGTCAGTAATCACAATCTGGATTCCGCTCTATTGGCTGGATGGTTTGCTTAAAGCCTTTACAGCCATTATTTCGTTGGCCACCGCCGTGCTAATGCTATGGCTTATTCCCCGGGCCTTGTCTTTACCCAGTGCGGCACAACTGGAAGCTGAGATACAGCAGAGAAATATAGCGCAGATGGCCCAGCAAGAGGCTTTCAATAGGCTTAACAAAATCGCCAGCCGGGTTCCCGGACTTGTCTATCAATACCGTTTGCGCCCCGATGGCAGTCACAGCCTTCCTTACGCCAGTGAAAGCATTCGCACTCTATTCCATCTCAAGCCTGAGGAAGTCAGCGAGGATGCTACCAAAATATTTGCCCTTCTTCACCCGGACGATGCCATCAGCGTGTGGACATCCATCCATAAGTCAGCACAGGACTTAGCCGTATGGAACCACGAATTTCGGGTGAAACTTGAAGATGGCTCGGTACGCTGGCTATCCGGCAGTTCGCTGCCCGAGCGGGAACCGAACGGCGACATACTCTGGCACGGCTTCATGACCGACATCACCGAACGTAAGCAAATGGAAGAAAAACTGCGTGACAGTGAGGCCTTTAATGCCTGCATACTGAACTCGCTGAACTCGCAAATCGCAGTGCTGGACAGGCACGGTGTTATTATTGCCGTTAACGGCGCATGGCGGCAATTTGACAATGAAAATGGCGTATTGCCAATCGGCCAGGATATGCTGGGCCACCATTATTTGGACGCGTGTAAAAATTGCGACGAGTCAGATGCTGTTCGAGCCGGCATTTCGGCTGTAACAAAAGGTAAACAAAAGACATTTTTTTTGGAGTACCCCTGCGACATGCTTAATCAAAGGAACTGGTTTCACATGAGTGTTTTGCCGCTGCAAAATTTAAATCATGAAGTTGTGATCAGCCTTGAAAACATCACTGCCCGCAAAAAGGCAGAACAGGTATTGGTTCAACTCAAAGCGATGATCGATATATCCCTGGACGGGTTTTGGATAGTTGATTTGATGGGTAATTTACTGCAAGTCAATGAGTCTTATGCAAAAATGAGCGGATATTCGGTGGATGAGTTATTGAATATGCCCATCAGCCAATTAGAAGCGCTTGAAGATCCGGCGCAAATAAAAGCGCATATTGGCAAGGTCGCCATGCAAGGCCATGACCTGTTCGAAACCCGTCACCGTCATAAGGACGGCCATCTCATTGATATTGAAATATCGGTCGCCTTTTTACCCGAACATCAGCAGTTTTGCGTGTTTTGCCGTAACATCACCGAGCGCAAACGTATCGAAAATGAACTAAAGGCCAGTGAGGCAAAATTCCGTTCCCTTATTGACATTTCCCCCGTACCGATAGCGTTGACTGATGGACAGTTTAACATTAACCTGGTCAATCAGGCATTTGTGAAAACTTTTGGATACACCCTGGAAGATATTCCCACCCTGGCTGACTGGAGGCCTAAAGCCTATCCTGATCCGGATTATCGGCAATGGGTCAAGACTACCTGGCAAATGACACTGGAAAAAGCCGAGCAGAATAAGGGGGCATTTCCACCTATAGAGTTAGAAATTCACTGCAAAAACAACAACATTAAAACCGTTTTGGCAAGTGCTGCTGCCATTGATCAGAGTTTTTCGGGTGTGTATTTGGTTATACTGTATGACATTACCCAACGCATACAGACTGAAGCCAAACTCAATGCCATCTTTAATGCGTCAGTGGAAGGCATTATCACTTTTGACCAGTCCGATATCATCGTATCCTCTAACGCCGCTGTAGAAACTATTTTCGGCTATAAACCCAATGAACTCTTGGGTTGCAGCATGAACAAACTGATCGCGCAAGCTAATGCAGGTTTGCTCCATTCAATGCCATCGGCCGGTCAAATTAAGGAAATTGAAGGCCTGCGCAAAAATGGTTCAATAGTGCCACTGGATCTGTCCATAGCGGAGTATTCAATCGATAATGCACGCTATTTCACTGCTATTGTGCGCGATGTGAGTTTGCGCAAGCACCGGGAAAAGCAAGACAAAGAACATCTAAACCAACTCGCCCATATCACCCGCCTTGGGCTGATGGGCGAAATGGCTTCCGGCATTGCCCATGAAGTCAACCAACCCCTGTCGGCGATTTCAAGCTATACGCAAGTCAGCTTGAACCTTGTTAACACAGAAAATACAGATTTGGCAAAGCTCTCCGAGATCTTACTCAAAACCCAGCAGCAAGCTTTACGGGCGGGACGAATAATTCATCGCATGAGGGATTTTGTCAACTTCCAGTCAAAACACCGCTCAAGCGCCGATATCAATACGTTAATTAATGACGCAGTCAACTTTTGCATCACTGAACTAAATCACCACAACATAAAGCTCACTTTTAACCTGGAAAACCATCTGCCGGCGATCAATGTCGATCATGTACAAATTGAGCAGGTCATTATAAACCTGATCCGAAACAGCATAGATGTCTTGGAAAAATTACCCGGAAACCAGCAACGCAATTTATCCATCCATAGCCAATTGACTCCCCAAAATGGCATACAAGTCAGGATAAAAGATAATGGGCCGGGGATTGATGAAAGCCAACAACAAAAAATATTAATGCCTTTTTACACGACCAAACCGGAAGGCATGGGCATGGGGTTATCAATCAGCCGCTCCCTTATCGAAGCCCATGAAGGCACTTTGCATTTCAATAGCCAACCTGGAAAGGGCAGCACTTTTTATTTCACCCTTCCACCATCAATAAAATCTGATGAGAACTAAGCCAACCCGGCATTTGTTTCCCCCGATTGGGGAACTACACGACAGCCCATAGCCCAGACCATGCCTCGCCTGAAATCAATCATATTTGATGTATTTAAACCGGGGATCATCGGGGGTGCCTTCTAATGCGCCGCCTTCTTTACCGGGCTGCCACATAATGACCTCTTCGATCTTATGCGCCAGTTCAAAATCCTTGTTGGTGATTCCTTTTGCAGCGTGATTCATTAACTTAACGATCACAAAAGCATAAGAAACCGTAAGATCCGGATGATGGAAGGCCACCTCTGCCAAATGTCCCACCGTATTGACCACCATCAGGGTGCTTTTCCATCCGCTGGTCTTGTATTTACGTCGAATCCACCCATTTTCCAAATACCAAAGCGGCAACTCATCTTTCAGACGCGCCCCAACTTCTTCATCGGAATAGGTTTCTTCTTGTTTGCGTTCTCTCCACCCCATAAAAACCCGCCTTTTTTATTTTTAAACTGTGAACAAGCAGTCTGCATTTAGCCATTGTACCCTCATTAAGTAAAAAGCCTGTTATTCGTAAAGACAGTCACTCAAATCGGGTGTTTTAAAATAGCCTGACCTTAGGCGATTTCCGGCAAAGAATTTACCCAACTTTCTGGTCTTTTTATCCATTTTCTGCGTTGTAAAAAGGGTTACATAGCTCGCTATGCGCCCCTTTTTACGCCTTGAAAATGAATAAAAATCCTGCGTAATTTGGATATATTCATTCTTGGAAATCGCCTTAGAACTTCCTCAGCATTTTCTTCTGTGAGTTTGCCGCTCTTACCCAACTTGGATATTTTACTGTCATGAACCATTTGAAAAGCTTTATCAAAATCCGCATTGATAAGGCTTTTGGATAAATAAATAAATAAACAAACAATAAACCTCTGAATAATTTTCAGGGCTACCATAAACGCATTGATTGATCTTGTCTGAAAAAAGCCGATCTAAAACATCCGCTCCTTGAACAGCAATAGCACCCAGCGCACCATAAGAAAGATTAACCATTCCAGCCAATATCTCGACCATATCCCCCGCTTAAATGGCTCTCAACAGCAAACTGCCCTCCTCCATAAGTTATGCCCGACGCAGAATAATATCCATTTCGGATAACCGCGCGTTTGCTCCATGCCCTGCCTGCGGAAATAACAAGGCATCGTTAAATTCTCTAACTAATTTTAAGTGCTTATTCATGACCTTACCCTCAAGAGCAGCGCCAATACAGACAAACTATTTTACGATAGTTAAAAAATATTTCGGAAGGCTGCCCCTTCGGAAACCGGATTTAATTTATTTATTACAGCCCTTGTGGTCAAAGAATTGTTTGGCATTAACCATTATCGGCCCAAGGCAAAACCATTAGTACAGAAAAAAATATTTAATACTATCCGTATAACTGCTTAGTGCTTGATAATTTTATTCCGTCAGGCCAACCATATCATTTCCGGCTAATGGCTAAGAATATTGGACTATCGAGAGAATAAGAATGCATCAATGACGCCATTTATATAAAATAGAACCCCCGGAAATAAAGGGTATTTTTCTTTTAATTTATCGCCCCGATCTCAATCTGAACGACCGCATTTTGGCCATTTTTAAATCAAATTCCTGTCATGCCTTTCTAAAACCGGGCCATTCAGATTATTATGTCATTCATTTTGCTACTGGGTGACCGACAATGATTTATGATGATGCCTTATGAAAGCCAGTCAATTACTTATGTTTTTAGCCTTATCTCCTGCATTAACAGGCTGCGGACAAATTGGGCCGCTTTATCTGCCCGGCACAAAGCCGTCAATTTATGTGCCTCCTGAACCTGAACCAGAACCTGAATCAAAACCCAAACCTGAAGTAAAATCCCAGCCTAACACCCAAAAGAATAATTAAATCATGGATTATTTTAATTACCGGAACAAAGAGCTCTACGCCGAAGATGTTGCTGTGCAGGACATTGTTTATGAATATGGCAGTCCTTGTTATATTTATTCCAGAGCTACGTTGGAACGTCACTGGCATGCCTTTGACCAGGCCTTTGGCGATCATGCGCATTTGATCTGCTATGCCGTAAAAGCTAATTCCAATATCGCCTTGTTGAATCTGCTTGCCCGTTTAGGTTCCGGCTTTGATATTGTCTCGCTCGGTGAGTTGCAACGCGTTATTGCGGCAGGTGGGGAAGCTGGAAAAGTCGTTTTTTCAGGCATTGGCAAACGTGAGGATGAAATTTTAGCAGCACTAAAAACCGGAATTCGGTGCTTTAACGTTGAAGTCAGTGCTGAACTGGATCGAATTAACCGGCTTGCCGGACAATTGGGCGTTATTGCGCCGGTGTCTTTTCGGGTAAACCCGGATGTCGATGCCAAAACGCATCCTTATATTTCCACCGGTTTAAAAGAAAACAAATTTGGCATCGACATTGAACAGGCATTGACCGAGTATCGTCGCGCTGCGGCTATGCCTCACATCAATGTTATCGGCATAGACTGCCATATCGGCTCGCAACTGACGGAAACACGGCCTTTTCTGGACGCGCTGGATAAAATCCTTGATCTGGTTTCCGTCTTGAAAGAGGACGACATTCATCTGCATCATCTCGACTTGGGGGGAGGGCTCGGTATCCGGTACAACATTGAACAACCACCCGAACCCGCCAACTATATAAAAGCGGTTTTAGAGCGGCTAGGCAAGACCGATTTTGAAATTTTATTGGAACCAGGCCGCGCCATCGTTGGCAATGCCGGTATCCTTGTGACTCAGGTTGAATACCTTAAACCCACCGCTCATAAAAACTTTGCCATCGTCGATGCTGCCATGAATGATCTCATGCGCCCGTCGCTGTATAGCGCCTGGCAGGAAATCATTCCCGTCAACCAGCAAAGCAACGCAACCGGGCAAGTGTGGGATATAGTCGGGCCAGTTTGTGAAACCGGTGATTTTTTGGGTAAAGACCGCGCGCTCAGGTTATCTCAAGGTGATTTGTTAGCAATTCGCTCATCTGGCGCTTATGGGTTTTCCATGAGCTCCAATTACAACTCTAGACTACGCGTGGCTGAGTTGATGGTTGATGGCAATCAAGTCCATTTAATCAGGGAAAGGGAAAACCTTGCCCAGCTCTGGGCGGGTGAGCATTTGTTGCCCAGATGACGATGACCCAACCCAAAAATAGGCAACAAGAAAAACAAACCATGATTAACTTCACTAAAATGCACGGCCTGGGCAATGATTTTGTGGTCATTGACGCGATCAATCAACGCATAAGCTTAACCTCTGAGCAAATCCGGTTCATGGCAGACCGCCACTTCGGCATTGGGTTTGACCAATTGTTGCTGGTCGAAAAACCGTCCAGCGGCAATGCCGACTTCAAATACCGGATTTTTAATGCCGATGGCGGTGAGATTTCGCAATGCGGTAATGGCGCACGCTGCTTCGCCCGTTTTGTGCGTGACAAAAAACTGTCTGACAAAGACGAAATATGCGTCGATACCGGTTCAGGCCAATTACTGTTGCGTTTTGATGAAAGTGGCCTGATAACGGTCAACATGGGCATCCCAAAGCACAAGCCCGCTGAAATCCCTTTGCTTGCGGAGCAGGCCCCCAACCACCTTTATACTGTCTCTGTTGACGAAATAGAGACAACTTTTGGCGCCGTTTCGATGGGTAATCCCCATGCGGTTATCCAGGTTAATGACGTTAAGACCGCGCCCGTGGCTGACCTGGGCCGCGCGCTGGAAAGCCATCCCGTTTTTCCGGAACGCGCCAATATCGGGTTTATGCAGGTCATAGACCGGAGCCGCATTAAACTCCGTGTTTATGAACGAGGAACCTCTGAAACCCTCGCTTGCGGCAGCGGCGCTTGTGCCGCCGCAGTGATCGGCATCGGGCAAAATTTGCTGGATCATGAAGTCTGCGTTGAACTACCCGGCGGAGAGTTAAAAATAAGCTGGTCGGGGCAAGGTGAACCGGTGTTTATGACTGGCCCTGCCCTTTCTGTTTTTGAGGGAACAATCAATCTATGAGTGAACAAAAATCCGGTCTGGCTGCATCAGACGTTGAAGACTATCTACAGCACCATCCAGACTTCTTCCATGAACATTTAAACTTGCTGGAGCAAATGAGTATTCCTCATCCCAGCGGAACGGCCGTCTCCCTAATCCTAAAACAGCTGGAGCTTTTCAGAAGCAAGCATCATGAAATGGAAAGCCAGCTCAATGCGCTGATAGAAATTGCCCGTGACAACGACACCTCCTTTATTCGTATGCACAAGCTCACGCTGGCCTTACTTGAAGCCTCAACACTGGAACAAGCCCTCGCCAATCTTGATGTAGTTCTGGCCGATTATTTTCTGACTGATTTTGTCGCTGTGCGTATCATTAAACAACGCCCCGAATCAGCTATTGCCAATATATTTATTGAACCCGGCAGCATGGATCTTCAACCCTTTCTTAAAGAACTTGCCAGCAATCAGCCCAAATGTGGCCGGCCCACGTTAGCACAAGCAAAAGTGCTATTCGGCGACTCGGCAGTAGAAGTAAAATCTTGCGCCATTATCCCCATGAATTTCACAGAACTTGACGGCATTCTGGCTATAGGCAGCCGTGAAAAAAGCCGTTTTCATTACAGCATGGGCAACCTGTTTTTAACTCAGATGAGCGAAATCATCGGCACTCGACTCATTTCATTGTTGCGGCAGACACACAATGCATGCTGAAGCGAAGCAAATGCTGACTGACTTTTTCGAGCAACTGACTGTTGAGAAACGTGCCTCTGAACACACCGTTAAAAGTTATCAACGGGATATCAATCACTTGACCAACTATTGCATAGACAAATCCATACCCCACTGGGCTGATCTAAAGCAAAGCGATGTCCGGTCGCATATCGCCAGCCGCCATCGGCAAGGCCTTAGCAGTACCAGCCTGCAACGTGAACTATCAGCAATCCGCAGTTTTTATAATTTTCTGCTAAAAAAACGCCTTGCTGAAAGCAATCCGGCACAGTACGTTAAAGCCCCCAAACAAGCCAGAAAACTGCCTAAAACACTGGATGTAGACCAAATAAGCGGTCTGCTGGAGGCGGGCGCCAACTCTGCTTTAGAAATCCGCGATCTGGCCATGTTTGAACTCTTCTATTCTTCCGGCCTGCGTCTTAGTGAACTTGCCGCGCTTAATCTGGCGGATATTGATCTGCCTGATAACTCGCTTATGATCCGTACCGGCAAAGGCGGAAAATCAAGGATATTACCTATAGGCAGCAAAGCCGTTACGGCGATTAAAAACTGGTTGGAACTGCGTCAAAAAAATGCCGCCGTCTCTGATTCTGCGGTATTCGTTTCAACACGAGGCACGCGACTCGGTCAACGCAGTATCGAGTTAAGACTGGAACAGTGGTGCAAAAAAAAAGGCATTGCCGAACATATCCACCCACACATGTTGAGGCATTCTTTTGCCAGTCATCTACTGGAATCCAGCCAGGACTTGAGGGCCGTTCAGGAGCTGCTTGGACATAGTAATATCAGTACGACACAGATATACACGCATCTTGACTTCCAGCATCTGGCTGATGTTTATGATAAGGCACATCCCCGGGCCAAAAAAAAATCGGAATAGCTGCTTGCTTCCTAAGCAAATAATTTAAAAACCTGATAACATGCGACTTATTTTTTATATATAAAGATATCTGTTTTATCAAAAAAATACCCCTCTTTACAGGATAACGGAAATGGCGGCAAGCGATACACTGGGCGATATAAAATCTAAAGGAATACTCTGGGGCTTTGGTGTTCTCACCCTCGTAGTGGTGTTTATTCTCATAATCCTGGGCGCTTGGTGGGGAAGCGAACCCGGACAGTTCAATATTCAGGATGAAGCACTCAAACGGGCAAAAGAAACCAATACTTCGGAGGTACCTGTTGGTTATACCTATACCAATACCCTGGCCCATATCGCTGAAGTCCTTTTACATAAAAGCGGCGGTTATATCACTAATGACGTGGCCCCTCCCGGCGTGCTTCTCGACAATATTTCCAACTGGGAATACGGTGCGTTGGTTATGCTACGTGATGCGACTACTGCCTTAAGAAATCACTTTGCACGGGATCAGTCACAATCAGCCGAAGATCCTGATTTGGCGATAGCGGAACCCTACTTCTATTACGAGCACAACTCATGGGCCTTGCCATCAACGGAAGCTGAATATCAAAAAGGGATTGAGGCCCTGCATAAATATATGTCGCGTCTACAAAAATATGGCGGTCCTGTGAAAAAAGCGCAATTTTATTCCAGGGCCGACAATCTTTGGCAATACACCGAGGTGGTAATAAAACGTCTTGGCGGTTTGTCTACCCGGCTTAGTGCCGACAGCTCCATAGGCAACTACGGCCCGGGGTTAACCGTGCTTGAGAAGCAGGCGGCTGAAGAAAAAGGAACACCACTAACTAAAGTAACCTGGCTGGAAATTGATGATATTTTCTATGAAGCTCGCGGCGCAAGCTGGGCTTTATTACATATTCTAAGGGCCATAAAACATGACTTTGCTGACATTCTCCTTGATAAACGGGCCATGCGCACTGTTGACATTATGATAAAGGCACTGGAAAATGCCCTGGCTCCTATTTTAAGCCCTATGATCTTAAACGGCAGCGGCTATGGCCTGTTTGCCAACTATTCGCTGACAATGGCAAATTATATAGCTCGAGCAAACGCTGCGGCTCTTGATTTGCGTGACATTATGAACCGGGGTTAATTACTATGGAAGAACAAATCAATTATAACCTGAAACAACTCGGGGCCTGGAAACGAATTTTCTTCATGCTGGTTTTTGCCGCCATTGGCTCATTGGTCAGAATGATACTTTGGGCAGTTATTATATTGCAGGTTGGATCTACGCTGTTGACCGGAAAAGCTAACCAGAATATTCTAAGTTTCGGACGCAGCCTTTCGGTTTACACTTACCATATATTATTATTCCTGACTTTCAACACTGAAACACTGCCTTTTCCTTTTTCCGCCTGGAACCTCACAGCAGAACTTCAGCTACCTGAAGAATAGGCATTAAGTTAAAGGCGCAAGGCAACAGCTTCACCATTATCATCGTTGCTCCTGCGCCTTTAACCGTTCTCCAGATCATCTTCATCTTCAAAATCAGAGCCATCCTGATCTTCAAATTCTTGGTCATCCTCAAACTCAGACTCGTCTTCGACTTTAAATAAGTCTTTCAAATACCTATATAACAACCGGGATGACTTAGGCGGCTTGGCGGTTTCTGTCTCTTTTTGAATATTACGCAATAGCTGTCTTAGCTGCTGCCGGTCAGCATGGGGCTGCTCATTGAGCAATTCTGTCAAGGCATCATTACCTCCTGCAATGAGCTTGTCCCGCCAGCGCTCAACCCTATGGTGCTCTCTTACCGCATGGGCGCTTTTGTTTTTCATGCGGGCCAATTTTTCTAAAACAGGCTCTAAATCAATTTTATTAAGCTGCCCTGTAATGAATTTCAAGAGCCTTTTTCTTGCGCCTTTATGTGGCATTCCAGAAACTTCCACAATCGCCTTATGGATGTTGTCAGGAAGCTCAAGCTGTTTTACTTGAGCCGCAGACAATTCGGATATTTCTTCGCTTAATGCAAAAAGCACCGCCATGTCCTTTTTTATTTGGGTTTTATTGGGCCGGACCGCGTAATAAACTATTTCACCCTTGTCATTGTATTCATATTCGTAATCGTGTTCTTCACTCATCTTATATCAAACCATCACACAAAAATTGAGTTTATTTTAGCACAAGCCGCTTAATCACTTTCCATGCTTCTGTTTTTTGCTCCAGTTTTAATACCGCATAGGCGGGGCTTGTTGACGGCAGGCACTGATATTCAAGATAAGAAAAACGCTGGTTTAAAGCCGGCAGAATCCGTTTTTGGTATAACTTTTCAGCCATTTTGCCGTTAAAGAAGACCCGCTTGATGCCTTGATACTCGGAAAAAAAACCAACAAAGTCATTTGTTCTGATCGTCGCCAGCTTTATATCTGAATCCAAACTCCCCAATCGATTACAGCTTTGCAATATATCCCACACAGCTACCCCATTTTCGATCAGCATCTCCTTACGGAGCTGATAACAAAGCCCTGGGTCTGAATTGAACAACATGCCCATAATTGGCCAGAAAGCATTTCTAGGGTGACCGTAATACTGCTGTCTGAATAATGAGGCCTCACTCGGCATGGTCCCCAATATCAATACACTGGCATTACTCGAAACAATGGGCGCAAACCCGCTTATATCTGTCATGGTGTACTCATCCTGAAATTTACTTTATTTTTATTCGTTTAAATTTGCGATAATACCCAGTCATAATTTCTATAGGATATCAGTTACCCATGTGGTTTAAAAATCTTAGCATTTTTCGCCTTACCGAAGCTTTCACCTTAACTCCAGAAGAAGTGGAACAAAAACTTGAACCGCTAACTTTTCGCCACTGCGGCCCTCATGAAGAGTTTAGTTTTGGCTGGACTTCACCCTTAGGCAAGGCAGCGCAACAACTCGTCCATAACGCCAACGGCTTTATGATGGTCTGCGTAAAAAAAGAGGAACGGGTACTGCCAGCCGCAGTCGTCAATGAAATGGTTCAGGAAAAAATTCTTGAAAAAGAAGATCAGCAGGCGCGTAAATTATCAAAAAAAGAGCGCACTGAAATCAAGGATGAGCTCATTTTTGATTTATTGCCTAAAGCCTTTACCTTTTCACGCAAAATATATGCTTACATCGACCCCAAAGGCGGCTGGCTGATAGTTGATGCGGCATCGGCAAAAAGTGCAGAGGACTTGCTCAGTTTATTGCGTAAATCGTTAGGATCATTGCCTGCCGTTCCCCTGAATACAATCGACAAGCCCACTACAACCATGACCCAGTGGCTACTTGATAACAAGACGCCCGATGACATCACCATCGAAGACGAATGTGAATTACGTTCGCCCGAAGAGGCTGGCGGTATTATCCGTTGTAAACGCCATGATCTGGCGCTCCCTGAAATTAAAAACCATCTGGACACCGGCAAAGTGGTTATTAAACTCGCCGTGAGTTGGGCAGACCGTATTTCATTCATTATTGATGAAAACCTGTCCATTAAACGCCTGCGCTTTCTTGAATTGATTCAGGATCAAGTCGCAGACATCGAAACGGAGGATCAGGCTGCCCAGTTTGACGTGGACTTTTCAATTATGTCAGCGGAATTGGCAAGCTTCCTGCCGCGCCTGATAGAACTATTTGGCGGAGAAAATAAAGCATAAAAAAAGCCCGGCGGAAAAACCGCCGGGCTTTTTTCTGCTCTAAAGCAATGATGAATTATTTCATCATTGATTTTTTGAACATGTTGTCCAATTTGCTGTTGGTGTCTTGAGCATATTGAGCAGCGCGATTAGCAGCAGATTCTGCAGCTGATGCTTTTGCAGCAGCGTCAGCAGCGGCGCTTTGCGCGCTTTGCGCATCAGATGATGCTTGTGCTACAGAAGTTTTCAAGCCATCAATTTGTGATTGCAGATTTTCGATGTCGCCATTAGTTGCGCAACCAACAACCAAACTGGCAACCATCGCGATCATTGATAATTTCATTACTTTTTTCATATTATTTTCCTCAGTTAAAGTTATTACTACAAAAAAACATTATAGCTGGCAGTAATTCTAACACCGTTAGACTTATTTTCCAGCTTTATTTTATTTTAACCACTGTTCCCGCGTCCACCAATTGACTCAAATGATCAATCTGAGTGTTAGTCAACGCAATACAACCATGAGTCCAATCAAACGTCTGATGAATTCTTATATCGGCATTGCCGAGCCCGTGGATACCAATTTGCCCCCCTAAGGGCGTATTTTGTGGAGGTATTTGATTAAATTGGTGGGCAGTAACAATTCGATCATAAGTCAGACGATCAATAATACCCTTCCGGAACGCTTTTTCCGCATCTTCCGCGGATGGATAAGTTAACCCAAAAAATTTTCGAAAGCTAGAACTTTCACCGATCCAGCCTATCCTGTAATTTCCAAAAGGCGTAATGTTATCGCCCCGATGAGTTTTTTGTCCAGCCCCGCCACGTCCGATTGCAATTTCACCCAAGGTTTCAAGTGTCAGCTGACCTTTTTTGACCTCAATTTTTCGTGCCGCCGTATCGACTAAAAGCCAAACATCACTATCAGCAAAAGCGGCAAAAGAAAAAAAACTACAACACAGTAATAAATAAATTCGCAACATATTAAAATTTACACTAGAAAAGGATTTTGGTGTACTTTATTAACCACGTCAATTATCTCACTATGGATCAAACATGCAAATAGAAACTATAACAACGCAACCTTATAACGATCAAAATCCCGGCACATCAGGACTTCGAAAAAAAGTTAAGACATTTCAACAGCCCGGTTATCTGGAAAATTTTGTCCAGTCAATTTTTGACTCTTTGGAAGGCTTTACCGGAAAATCCCTGGTATTAGGTGGGGATGGCCGTTATTTTAACAGAGTAGCCATTCAAACCATCATTAAAATTGCAGCCGCCAATGGTTTTGGCGAATTAATTATTGGCCAGGGTGGATTACTGTCCACGCCCGCGGCATCAAATATCATAAGAAAATACCATGCCTTTGGAGGATTGATTCTTTCAGCCAGCCATAATCCCGGCGGCCCTGACGAAGATTTTGGCATCAAATATAATGTGGGCAATGGCGGCCCCGCCCCGGAAAAATATACCGATGCATTTTATCTTCGCAGCCAAACAATCGACTGCTATAAAACCGCCAAAATAGACGATGTTGACCTGGATTGCATAGGCACTCAACAAATCGGCGAGCTTAAAATCACCATTATTGATCCGGTTACTGATTATGCCGGACTCATGCAATCGATTTTCGATTTTAACTTGCTTAAACAAAGCATTAGCTCAGGTTACATCACACTGCTGTTTGACGCTATGAGCGCCATAACCGGACCGTACGCCAAAAGAATCCTGGTTGACATGCTGGGGGCTCCGCCGGAATCAGTTATAAATGCAGAGCCTTTAGAAGATTTTGGCGGCCATCACCCCGATCCGAACCTGGCGCATGCACATGAACTGGCCGAGCGCATGTTCAGCGCCGATGCGCCTACGTTTGGCGCCGCGTCTGATGGCGATGGCGACCGCAACATGATCACAGGCAGCAATATTTTTGTAACACCCAGCGACAGCCTGGCCATTATGGCAGCCAATGCCCGTTTAATTCCCGCATACGCCAAAGGCTTAAGCGGTGTTGCCCGATCCATGCCCACCAGTCAAGCGGTTGACCGTGTCGCAGTCAAGTACAATATTCCCTGTTATGAAACCCCCACTGGCTGGAAATTTTTCGGCAATTTGCTGGATGCAGGAAAAATAACCCTATGTGGCGAAGAAAGCTTTGGCACTGGCTCAAATCATGTGCGTGAAAAAGATGGTTTATGGGCCGTGCTGTTCTGGTTAAATTTAATTGCTATAAAACGCCAGTCCGTTGCCGATATTGTCCATGAACATTGGCAACAATTTGGTCGTGACATTTATTGCCGCCACGATTATGAAGCCGTCGAAACCCCTATTGCCAACAGTATTGTCGAACATCTACGAAATCAATTTCCCGCATTGCCAGGCCAGACTTTTGGTGAGTATGTCGTTAAATTTGCAGATGAATTCAGTTATGAAGATCCGATTGACGGCAGTATCAGTAAAAACCAGGGCATGCGCATCGGTTTTGAAAACGGCTCGCGCATTGTATTCCGCTTATCTGGAACCGGGACTGTTGGCGCAACCTTAAGAATCTATATCGAACGATTTGAAGCTGACGCCACCAAACATGATCAGGATGCTCAAGAAGCATTAGGCGAATTAATTATCCTGGCCGAACAGTTTTGCGAAGTTAAAAAACGGACTGGCAGAACAGCGCCTGATGTAACAACTTAAAGAACGATAACTACCCACTGGAACAAAATGGATTTTTCGTAGAGACGCAATATGTTGCGTCACTACGATATTGCTATATTATGCGCTATGCCATGCAATGAACAAATCAACAGCACTCCGGCAGCAATCAACGTAATTTGTTGCAATGAGTTCTTCATATCGGTCTTGGTATGCAACGACGGTATCAAGTCAGCGACGGCAATATAGATAAAGCTTGATGCCGCCAAAGCCAGAAAATAGGGCAGACTGTCATGTAAATCTTCCAGGCTGAAGTAAGCCAATACCCCGCCCAGCACAGTCGTCAAACTGGCAAGGACATTGTAAAAAAGAGCCTTTCCCCGGGAATAGCCACTATCCAATAAAATGGCGAAATCACCCACCTCTTGTGGAATTTCATGCGCTGCAACCGCTAAACTGGTCACAATCCCCAATTGCACATCCGTTAAAAATGCCGCGGCAATTAATACGCCATCGACAAAGTTATGAATACTATCGCCCAGAATAATCAAAGCGCCCGCCGACTTGGCATTGCTATGACTGTGTCCATGAGAGTGGGCATGATCGCCTCCTAACCCTTCCTCACCATGCGCCTCACAACTACCGTAATGACAGTGCCTCCAGATTAACAGCTTTTCCAGCACAAAAAAACCGAGTATGCCCGCTAAAATTGTTCCCGATAATGCCTGGAATTGGTCCGGCTTTACAATTGCAAATGCTTCGGGAATCAAGCCCCAAAAGGCAACGGCCAATAATGCGCCAATGGCAAAACTAATTCCATGCGGTAATACAACACTCCTTCGATGATCCGGCAGCAATAAAAAAACAGCGGCGGCCATCACGCTTAATACGCCGCCAACCGCTGTAAAGATGATAATTAATACCAATAAATTCACTACGTCACTCTCTCCAAATTAATGCAGCCATGCGCCCTGTTCGGGTATCCCTGCGATAAGAGTAAAAACGCTCTTGCTCGGTAAACGTACAGTGTGTGCCGCCATAAACTTTAGTTATGCCTATCCCGGCCAATTCAACCCGAGCCAGTTGGTAAATGTCCGCCAGCCATTTGCCATTGCTTTGCGCTTTAAATGCAGGGTTGAATTTCATCGATTTATGCAAAAAAGCATCACGAACCTCCGAACCCACTTCAAAACAGTCGGGACCTATTGCAGGCCCCAACCATACCAAGAAGTCCTGTTTCTGCATTGCGGTTAGGGTGTTAGAGATCACGCCCGCCAATAAGCCCCTCCAGCCGGCATGAATGGCCGCCACTTGTGTTCCATCCGAAGAGCAAACCAGCAACGGCAAACAATCCGCTGTCATCACGGCACAAACAATGCCTGATTCATCCGTATAACTGGCGTCAGCTTGTTGCAATGAGGTTGTTTTTAAGGCCTTAACGGCACGATTACTGTGTACTTGATCTAGCCATACAGGTTCATCGGGTAAATCCAGCATCTCCTTGATAATCTGCCTGTTAAGCACGACCCGCTGGTTGTCATCGCCAACATGAAGGGCTGGATTAAGACTGGAGAAAGCGCCCAGGCTCACACCACCCGTACGCAAAGTGATTGCGGCATTAATATTAGCGGGCGCTGGCCAATCTGGGACGAACCAGTGTTTAATCCCGCTCATTATCAGCTAACGCTTCTAATAACCGCGCCATGTCTTCAGGTAAAGGCTGCTCCCATTCGAAATATTCATTCGTCAGAGGATGCTGCAAGCCCAACCTTGCCGCATGCAATGCCTGACGTCTAAAGCCGCGTAATTCTTTTTCCAACTGTTCACTGCAATCCGGCGGCATTTGAAAGCGTCCCCCATAAACCTGATCGCCCAGCAAAGGAAAGCGGATATGCGCCATATGCACCCGTATTTGATGGGTACGCCCGGTTTCCAGTTTGACTTGCACAAGCGTATGACGGGTAAAGCGCTGGCCAACCCGGTAATGAGTCACCGCATCCTTGCCATTCTCCCTGACCGCAAAACGTTTACGGTCAGTAGGGTGCCGGCCAATGGGTTCATCCACCGTTCCGCCAGCCGTCATACGCCCACGGGTTATCGCTAGATATTCCCGGGTGATTTCCCTGTCCTGTAGCTGTTGAGTCAGGCAGTTATGTGCTTGAAGCGTTTTTGCAATCATCAGCAAGCCGCTGGTTTCCTTGTCAATCCGGTGCACAATACCCGCTCTGGGCAATGTCTCCAGATTTGAATCATGGTTAAGCAAGGCGTTTAACAAAGTGCCGTGCCAGTTCCCTACCGCCGGATGCACCACCAGGCCAGCCGGTTTATTGACAATTAAGAGGCTTTCATCTTCAAAAATAATATCTAAAGGAATGGCTTCCGCTTCAGATGTCACCACCACTTCGGCCTCGGCATCCAGCGTTATATCTTCGCCACCTTCAAGCTTGTCTTTTGGCTTAAGCGATAAGCCGTTGACCTGTACTCGCCCGGATTTAACCCAGGTTTGCAATTTACTGCGCGAATAATCCGCAAACAGTTCGGCAAGTACCTGATCCAAACGCATACCCGCCATTTCGTAAGGCACTTCTGCTGTTAATCTTGTCATAACAAGTTCTTCTGAATAACCCATTGTTAAGTTATACTCGTCGGATTAATGTGTAGCCATTTCAAATATGGCCGTTTATCCTGCGAGAAAACCTCTTATATTACAACGTGTCGTTAGTATTATGCGATTAATTTTAATTAAATTTTTATTTATCTGCTGTTTGAGTCTTTCTCTTCAGGGCTGTGGATCCCTTGGAGAGTCCATCAAAGGACTTTTTTCCAGTGACTCCGACTCATCAAAGGAAGATGAATACGCCGACTGGACTGCCGAAAAATTCCGCACGGAGGCTAAAATAGCTGTGGATGCCGGTAGTTATGAAAAAGCCATCAAGCTCTACGAAGCCCTTCAATCCCGTTACCCGTTTGGCGCGGACTCGGCCCAAACAGAACTGGATATTGCGTATGCCTATTTCAAAAACAATGATCCCGACTCGGCAATTGCTGCCGCGGACCGCTTCATTAAAATGAATCCTAGAAGCCTCGGCGTAGATTACGCTTATTATTTAAAAGGCCTGGTTAATTACAATCGGGGCATAGGCTTTGTCGACCGGTTCCTGCCGACAGATACGTCTCAACGCGACACGGGAACTGCCCGAGATGCCTTAAAAAACTTTGAAGAACTGATACGTCTTTACCCAAACAGTAAATACGTTCCCGATGCCCGATTACGCATGATTGCGCTTAAGAATAATCTGGCCATGTATGAAATCCATGTTGCACGCTATTACATAAAACGTAGGGCCTATGTAGCCGCCGTTGACAGGGCATCCACCGTCATTGACAACTACCAGCGAACACCGGCAGTCCCTTATGCCTTACAAGTGCTTCAGGAAGCTTACACCAAACTGAACATGCTGGATCTCGCCGCAGATGCGACTCGGGTGTATGAACTCAACTATCCCAATGGCCCGCCAGTACCCGAACACGTTAACTCAACGATGTCTCATAAAGTTTGGGATTTTATTGGTCTGGAAAAATAGAGGTCGTGCGAAGGGAAATACCTCGCTTAAGCCGCAGCCGTAGGCCGGAATTAGCTTGTTTGAGCAGGAACGAAAACAAGCATTTCCGGCATGCCGCAAAGATTGCCGGAAACGCCCTCCCGACATTGCACTTGGGCGGTTTTATTCCGGCCTACACCTGAACAAAGAGTAGCGTTCGAGATTGATGCGCTTCGTCCCTCAGCGCATCCTACAGCCCTAACGATAATCTGAACCCACGTTTATTTAACCGACTTGCAACCAAGCATCACACAAATTTCCCAATGAATACTTTCGAAGGCTTCCGGCCTGAGAGATCCCAATGCAACTACGACAGAGTCACGGTTCATAGAGAACAGCTTCGTGGCTCTTATCCAACTTATTTTCGGTAATCGACCGTTAGCAATATCATCATCTTGTCGCTGAATGGCATCATCATGCCCTGCCATGAGGTAATTGCCACAGCGAGGAAGTCGCCAAATGCATCGGAGGAAGTAAGCTGCATAACCGGGCGACGTTTTTGGTGGGTTAGGCCGGAAAATGGAAAAGGTATTTAAACGGCATCAGAGCGTAACATCGTCCCAAACCTCGTCATCCTGATTATCCAAAACGTGTTTCATCACAATTTCTTGTGCGCGTGTCAAATCATACATTTCTGCGCGATCTGCATTTTTACTATTCAGGCATTGTATAAAATACAAGGCTTCCAGCGCCAAAGATTCCGGTAACGGCTTGGCGACCTTATAAATTTGTTCGGCGATTGACATCAATAGACTCCAGACTCCTTACCTAAAGACGTTATCTTAAGCATAACTTCCAACCACCCCCCAAAGGCAAGAAAGAAGAGTAGACACAATCCGGCCTACGATGACGCCGTAAAGATTGCGTAACGTAAAGCTAAACTCCACTGGAACATAGAGGGCGTAGGTTGAGCTGACGATAGCCAACCCTACACCGCTGTTGTTAGTTTTTTAAACTCATTGGAATGCAAGATTACCACTGATTAGCCAAAAGTTTTATTGTGCTGTTTTTGAAGATTTCATTGTCTACCAGTAATATTACCTTGAATGATAATCCGAATTGAACTTTTGGGCAATTTGACGGGAATAATGATTGAAGATAGCTCTCAAAAAATCAATAGACCTTAGATTGTCTATTGCAGTCTGATACAATTTATCAAATTTGATATACGCGTCGACTGGTACATTTAAGGCTTGGGAGGCAATTTGGGAAATCTTGTTGATGAAACGGTTGGGCAAACCTTACTTAAGCGCATTGCGGCAAACGACCGCAAGGCATTTGAGGAGTTTTATTACTTATATGCCGAGGGTTTTGGCCGGTTTTTGATGAAAATGCTGAAACATCGCGAATGGGTTGATGAGGCGGTAAATGACGTGATGTTAGCAATTTGGCAAATGGCAGATCGTTACGATCCTGAAAAAGGACGGTTATCCACTTGGTTGTTTGGTATTGCGCATAATAAAGGTCTCAAGTTGTTGGAACGAAATGGACGTTGCCGGGAAGAGTCTCTTGAAGACTCTGCTGTTGAAATCGATAACAACGAAAATATGGTCGACTATACTTACGGATCTTTTATTACCGCAAACTCTGAGCCTGAGCGCGTTGTAATGGGGTGGGAGCTGGGTGACGCCATGTCTTGGGCGTTTTCGAAGCTGTCCACTGACCACCTTGCGGTAATAGAATTGTGTTTCCGCGAGGATTGTTCGTATCAAGAAATCGCCGATATTATGGATTGCCCGCTCAATACGGTGAAAACCCGTTTATTTCACGCGCGCAAGCGTTTGGCAGAGCTGCTGGCGCGCAAAGGTTTCACCCTGCCCGAGCAGGGTAAGGTAACGGTATGACGACAAATCAAATAAACGAAACAATGGTCAAAGAGCATGCCGAGCTGGAAGGTTTGGTACCCGGATACGTCATGGGCACTTTGACGCAAAAGGAAAACTCTAAAATGGTAAAACACATTGCTGAATGCGAGAGTTGTCAAAAGGAAGTTTCGCGCTGCGAGTACCTGGCAGATCATCTCCCGGCAGCAACGGAAACCTGGAAGCCCTCGCCAGCGCACTTTGCCGGAATCCTGGCAGAGGTGGACAAACTGGAGGGTTCGACGGTGAAGCTGGAAGACTCTCGGCCGGTTGCCTCGCCGGGATTCTTTCGACGAATTAGCACTTGGATTTCCCAAACACCTTCCCCCGTGCGTTGGACACTGGCCTTTGAGACCGTGGCTTTCGCGGCGCTAGCCTTGTTCGTAGTGTTGCCGCTTCATCCCACTTCGGGAAACGGCGGCGTGTTCGAGACCCTGTCCAATACCGAAACGCCGGCAACAACACAGGGGGAATCCATCCGCCTGATGTTCGCCGAGGATATGACAACACGGGAACTGCTCGAACTGCTAAAACAAGCCAAGGCGCAGATACGCCAAGGCCCTTCTGCGGTCGGGAGCTACACCGTTGAGGTACCTGCCGGGAATACAGAGCAAGCGCTTGCCACCCTCCGCGCCTATCCCAAGGTACGGTTGGCCCAACCGATCGGGAAACTCTTGTCCAGTCCGTGAACCGCACAGGTTCACCCGTTTCTTGTGTTTGGTCATGCTGACGAGTTTGCTCGACTGCTCGGGAATCCCACTGTCCTCCGACATTGGCTCTTCCGATCTGCCCAAACAGATGCTGAGCCGCCAAGTGCTGGTGACGCTACCCGATACCCTCAAGCAACAGTGGCAATCCATCAGCGAGGAGTTAGCCAAGCTGCATGGTATACAGGCATCAGGCGAATTCCCGCTCCCCTCCTTTGGCGTGGATTGCCTGGTTTACAAGGTACCGGAGCGACAGAAGCTGGAACAGGTAATTCGCAACCAGGGTTTCCAAACGAGCTGCCGCTGGCGATTCCGGTGATTGCAACAGGACCGGGCGGACAACCGGTCTGGCTATCTCAACATCCTGGAGCCGTGGCGGCGGCCCATGTCAGCGGTATCATCGCTCTGCTTCTAGAGTTGAAGCCAGCGCTTTCGCCAAAGCAGGTTAAGGACTTGCTTCTCGGCAATGGCAAGGCAAGGGAGAAGGCGAGTCCGCTGTTCCTCTGCATTCCCTGATGCTTGCGCGATACTGCAAATACTTGATCACGGGGATGGATGTTGAGAACCCTCAGAAATGTCAAAGGACCATTTTTCAAGTGTCTTTTTATCCCAATTTTTACCTTCGGTTTACGCCACGGACACCGCCACGCGTTTGGACGGCAGCTTTTGACGGCTGCCCGGTGTTGACGCAGCCCTATTATTAGCTTTAAGCGGCTCTCCGCAACCGGTGCGGGCTGCCGACAGCCTGTGGCAGAGCCTGGCAGGCGGCAAGCCGGATTTGTTCTTGCGCTATCGTTTCGAATACGCCGACGACGCCTAACCGGGCCTCAAGCAAACCTACGCTTCACCTTGCGCAGTGCCGTAGGTTACCGCACCGGCACCTTTCACGATGCGGGCTTGTATTTCCGGATTCAGGATGTGCGTATCGCCGGCAATGACCAGTAGTTTAACAACGGCTCCAACCGGATATCCGATCGATCGGTTATTGCCGGTGCGGAAAGCGCAGAGGTTCAACAGTATTACCTGCGTTATGGTGGCCTGCCGAAAACGGTATTGATTCTCGGGAGCCAGGAAATCACCCATCGCCAGGCGCCATTGCAGCATTTTCTGGGTGATGCATCCTAGCGGCAACACTTTCAGAGCTTCGATGCCGCGCGAGTGGTCAGTCTGGCGATCCCCCACACGGTACTGGATTACAGCTATATCTGGAATGTCAACCGCATCCGGCAATCATGTCCTCGCCGGTCTTAAATGGGCCGATTACCATGCCAATCAAAATACGCTTAATCTCACCCGCAACTCGACTACTGGCCAAGCATTCGAACTCCCCCGTTTTTTGGCCTACCTTCAGTTTACCTATAATTTTTTTAACAAATAATTTGAACAAATTCGATACCTGACCGGAATGATAAGCTAGGGAGGGGCAAAAAACTCCCTGAACCCAAATCCTTTTCATAAATTAGGTGATTCCATCATGAAAACCAAGCACATTAGCTTTACCCGTAACACCGCCCTTAGACCTATCGCCACTCAGATTTTTGCCTCAAGGGCGGTTAACGGGGCTTTTAGGAAGGCAGGGCATAATCAATCGGGCCTGAGCCCATTGATAGTCGCTGGACTCACCCTCGCACTGGGAGTGGCGCCGAGCTGGGCCGGACCGCCGAACAACGATGTGAGCGACGCCCGAGGCAACACCGCCGGGGGCACGAATGCACTTTTGAACAACACCACCGGCTTTGCCAACACCGGCTTCGGACAAAATGCGCTCAACTTTAACACCACCGGCATCAACAACACCGCCAGCGGTAACAGCGCGCTTCTCTTCAACACCACCGGCAACTTCAACACCGCCAGCGGAGTCTCAGCGCTCCAGTTTAACTCCACCGGCAGCAGTAATACCGCCATCGGAGACACCGCGCTCCTGAACAACCTCACCGGCAACGGCAACACCGCCAGCGGTAGGAATGCGCTCGGGCGCAACGACACCGGCAACAACAACACCGCCAGCGGATTCGCCGCGCTCCAGTTAAACACCGCCGGCGGCAACAACACCGCCAGCGGAGTCAGCGCGCTCCTTTCCAACTTAACCGGCAACGACAATACGGCCAACGGTTCGCAAGCTCTCAAAAGCAACACAACCGGTAATCGCAACACGGCCAACGGTGTTAATGCGCTCCTTTCCAACACAACCGGCAACGACAACACGGCCACCGGTGTTATTGCGCTATTCAACAACACAGGCTCCAGCAACATCGCATTGGGCGCTGGAGCCGGGTTCAATCTCACCACGGGCAGTAACAATATCCATATCGGCAACCTGGGTAGCGCCAGCCAGTCCCGTCAGATCCGCATCGGGACGCAAGGAACTCAAACGAGCACCTTTATCGCCGGCATCAGGGGGGCAACGGTGGCCGGAGGCGTGGGGGTCATTGTCGATGCCAGCGGCCACCTCGGCACGGTCACTTCCTCGGCGCGCTTCAAAGACCAGATTAAACCCATGGACAAGGCGAGCGAAGCGATCCTCGCGCTCAAACCGGTGACCTTCCACTACAAGCACGCGCTTGACCCCAAGGGCATCCCGCAGTTCGGCCTGGTCGCTGAGCAAGTGGAAAAGGTGAACCCCGACCTGGTGGCGCGAGACGAGCAAGGCAAGGTTTATACCGTGCGCTACGAGGCCGTGAACGCGATGTTGCTGAACGAGTTCCTCAAAGAGCACCGCGTTGTCGAGGAACAGGAAGCGACGATCACCGAAATAAAATCGACTGTTACACGGCAGGAAGCGACGATCGCGCAGCAGCAGAAGGAACTAAAAGCGCTCGCCGCAAGCCTTGAAGCGCAGGCATCGCAAATCAAGAAGGTTAGCAGACAGCTAGAAGTGGGCAAACCTGCACCACAACTGCTCGTCAATTATCAGTAAAAAATTAACCCTTAAGGCGATTCGCTGTCAGGCAATCCGCCATAAACGGCGTTGCAAAATCAAAACCCTGCCCGGAATTTTCAGGCAGGTTTTTTTATGTCCGATTATTTTTGATGCTGTGTGTTAATTGGCGGTTTGCATTCGAAAACAAAGAGGCAACTCGTCGGGTTACGCGATAAAGCCAATAACCCAATGGGCTTCAGTTTTCCTATTAAAGTTTTTTTGAAAAATAATTTGAACAAATTCGATACCTGACCGGAATCATGAATCAGGGAGGGATAAAAGACTCCCTGAACGGTGCGATGTTTAAAAAAACTTTAACGTCGAATCTTTTTAATATTTTTATTTTTCAGGTGATTATTATGAAAACAATATTGGCTTTAATCGGCCTTGGTTTACTGGCTATTTCAGGTACTGTATTTGCTGAAGATGGCAAGACATTTCCTGGCTCAATGTGCCAGCCAGTAAGCGGCGAGGCTGTCCGTTTTTTCATTAATGGAACTGTAAATACAGACTCTACCTTCGGACATTTTGTAAATTGCCCCGTCGTTCGTGACACGATTGCTGGGGCGGGTATCAGCTCCGCGTCTATTACCGTAAGGGATCCTTCGCCAGATGAGGACGTTGAATGCACGTTTAAATCCTTGAGAGCCGATGGCATTATAGTAGCCTCGTCGAGTCGTAATACCTCCGGCGTAAACACGGCGCCCCAGACCTTGCAGTTCGGCAGCCTATCCTCTGTCAGTGGCGGCAATTACGTAATCCAATGCAGGATTCCCAAGGCAAACGGTTTGTTCGGCTTCAGCTTCAGCGAAATCATATCGTACCGGGTAAATGAAAACTAGTAAGAACTATGCTCCAAGCGCAACTCCCCAGGAGCGGCGCGATTTCAACCCATAACCCGTAGGCGATTCGCCGTAAACGGTGTTGCAAAACCAAAACCCTGCCTGGAATTTCCAGGCTGGATTATTAATGTACGCTTGTTTTTGATGGTGTGTTGAAATGCGGTCTGCTCACGAAATCAAAGAGGTAACTGGTTGGGATATGCGATAAAACTGCTAACCCAACGGTCTTCAGTTTTCCTAGTAGAGCTTGTTCCGAAAAATAATTTGAACAAATTCGATACTTGACCGGAATTATTAACTAGGGAGGGATAAAAGACTCCCTGAACGGTGGGATGTTTAAAATACTTTAACGTCGAATCTTTTTTAAAAAATTTTATTTTTAGGTGATTATTATGAAAAAAATATTGGCTTTAATCGGCCTAGGTTTATTGGCTATTTCGGGTAATGCATTTGCTGGTGAAGATGGTAAAGCATATAACGGACAAGGCTGCGATAATTATTACTCCGGCGACAGTGCGAAATTCGATCATCAATATGATGGGATAAAAAATGTCGACTCTTTTAATGCGCATTATGTTTCATGTCCAATTGTGGTTGATGAGATTGCAAATACAAAAGGCACTACCCAAGTATATGTTCGTTGGTCTGGGTCGGGCACTTTGTCCTGTTATTTATATAGTTTTGATGTCAATGGTGCTGTGAAACAAAGTCAAAGCGGGACTCTAACAGGTGGGGGCTGGCTGTCAATTCCAAATTTAAATACAGACGACTATTGGGGCAACTATTCAATGCACTGCTATTTACCGGCAGGCGGCGTTTTGCAGACCTATTGGATAGGTGAACAACAAGATTAATTTTTTCTCTTATAGTGGAGCATTAAGGATTGCGGCCTTGGAAAGGCGGGCTAATTAAATCAGCGATTCCCGCAGGACATGGATGTTATCAGTGACTGCCCGATAATCCAGGATGGATTCATTGGGCACGTCGCCAGTGAAACGATAATAATTCAATTTTAACGGTTAGAGAAAGAAACTAATAACCCATAACGTTCCGGGTTATTTATTGTATAGGGAACTCTTCATACTAATGAGTAAATCCATCTACTACAAACAAAGGTTATTACCATGAAAAAATTACCATTTATTACAACAACTTGCGTTTTAGCCATTTCAATTCAAGCCGCTTATGTAGGTTTTCAAGCTTATAACAATAAGGGCGTAGACAGGCAGGCAGAGAACGATTTTAGCAATGAGTTGGCTCTTGTAAAATCCGAAATAAGCGCTTTGAAAAAAGCCACTTCCGAGTTGGGTGATATAAAACAGAAAATAGCTCAACTTGAGATTCATAAAAGAAATAATGGCTTGCAAGCAAAAAATCAAAATGCTGGCGAGAACGTTAATACCCAACAGGATATAGCACAAGAATTACCGAAAAACCCAATGGAAATGGCTCAAGGGGAAGAGGAGCAGAGCTTAAAAAAACTTGCGCTAATAAACGAAGCCTTTTTAGCGGAATCTTCAGATCAACAATGGACCTCTGAAACAACAAATTTAATCACCCGTTTTTTTGACAGTGAAAAAGGAGCGAACCTGAATGTCTCTGATATTCAATGCCGTAAAACACTATGCAAGGTTGAGCTTAACAAAGTAGATCAGGCTAAGGCGGCCAATGATTTAGCGCTAAATTTCCCCATGCATGTAGGGCAAGCACTGTCTCAAACAAGATATTTCTATGAACAAAATGACGATGGCACTTCGAATATCACTATATATTTGGCCAGAAATGGGTATGCATTACCATCAGAATTTTAATCTATTTTTCTCTTAAGCCCGAAGCTCGTAAGGCAGATCCGCCCCGTCAGGCAAACCGCCAAAAACGGAGTTACAAATCCAAAACCCTGCCCGGAATTTCCAGGCAGGTTTTTTTATGTCTGATTGTTTTTAATGCTGTGTGTTGATTGGCGGTCTGTTCACGAAATCAAAGAGGTAACTGGTTGGAATATGCGATAAAACCGCTAACCCAACGGTCTTCAGTTTTCCTATAGAGCTTGTTCCGAAAAATAATTTGAACAAAAGTGAAGCATGACCGGAACAATAGAATAGGGAGTAATAAAATATTCCCTGAACTTAAAACTTATTATTTATTACAGATTGGAGAACATGTATGCCGTTAGTTAACGTAAAACTGATCGAAGGCGTTTTCACGCCAAACCAAAAGCAGGAAATGATCCGCAAGCTCACCGATGCGATGGTATCGATCGAAGGCGAGAACATGCGTCCAGTGACGTGGGTTGTTATCGAAGAGATCAAGAGCGGTGACCTGGGAATCGGTGGCAATCCGCTCACCACCAATGATGCAAAGGCGCTTGCTGCTGGTAAGTCCAAAGACTGATGCCTAAAACTTCTTTAGGAATTTGCCCTTAGTCCATCAGTCTAACCGGCATTAGAAAACCAAAACCCTGCCCGGAATTTCCAGGCAGGGTTTTTTATTTCCGCATGTTTTTAATGGTGTGTTGATTGGCGGTTTGCTTACGAATTCTAAGAATCAACTCGTTGGGTAAAGCAAATTCGTAATCCAACAGATTTCAGTCTCCTATTAGAGCTTATTCCGAAAAATAATTTGAACAAAATCGATACATGACCGGAATCATGAGTCAGGGAGGGATACCCCCCTGACAACAAATCCATTAATTATTTACAGAGGAACTAATATGAAAACTCAATTTCAATTTAAACAAAACCTGCTTTCCGTAGCATTGGCCGCAACAACCTGTTTAGCGGGCATCATGCCCGGAGCAGCAAACGCCAGCAACAATCTTTCTTTCAGAATGTTGCCTTCTTCCGCAACCTGTTTAGCTAAAGCCTATGGTTACGTAACCATCAGCTCTTTAGGGACAGTGGAAAATATGCATGTGGAGGTCTACGGGTTACCGCCTAAAACGGACTTTGACCTTTTTGTTATCCAAGTGCCAGGCAAACCATTTGGTCTATCCTGGTATCAAGGGGATATTGAAACAGATGAGCACGGAAGAGGCGTGGCAGACTTTACCGGACGTTTCAATATTGAAACCTTTATAGTTGCTCCTGGAAGCGATGTAGCGCCTACCGTCCATGGTACTGGACCCTTCCCGGATGCCGCTACCAATCCTCCGACAGGGCCAGTCCATACTTTTCATCTGGGGTTATGGTTCAATTCACCATCGGATGCGGTTAAAGCAGGTTGCCCAGGCACTCTAACGCCGTTTAATGGCGATCATAAGGCAGGCGTTCAAGTATTGAATACCCATCAATACCCAAAAGACAATGGCCCGTTAAGATGGTTACATCCTTAAACCTGTAAGGCGGATTCGCCTGCCATAAACGCTGCTACAAAACCAAAACCCTGCCCGGAATTTCCAGGCAGGGTTTTTTATGTCCGCTTGTTTCTGATGGTGGGTTGATTGACGGTTTGCTCACGAAATTAATAAGTGTTTTAACATCGTCCCAAATCTCGTCATCCTGATTATCCCTAACTTGTTTCATCACAATTTCTTGTGCGCGCGTCAAATCGGACATCTCTGCGCGATCTGCATTTTTACTGCTCAAGTATTCGATAAAATGCAGAGCCTCCAGCGCCAAAGATTCCGGTAACGGCTTGGCGATCTCATAAATTTGTTCGGCGATTGACATCGATATACTCCTTACCAAAAGACGTTCAGTTAAGCTTAACTTCCGACCACCCCAAAGGCAAGAAAGAAGTGTTGACACAATCCTGCCTGTGATGACGCCGCGTTCACAGATTGCGTAACGAAAAGCTCAGTTCGTAGGGCGCAATAGCGTAGCATATTGCGCCGCATGGTAAGGCTCGTCACCCGGAGCTACGGATTACTCCTTACCGAGTTTACCATTTATGCGCCTTACGATTTTTGTTTCTCAGCGCATCCTACAGCCCTGCCATCCCAAACCATTGCGGCGAGGTACAGGCCGCGTCGCGCCTCGGCTACTCGCTCAACAACTTTGCATAGGCGTGCATTATGCAAGGATACTTATGGCCTTATGTGAAATAAGAGCAAAGATAATATATAAAAAAATAAAAAAGTTCCTATTAAGAAATCGGCACAATTCTCACCTACCATTTTAAATTCAAGGTATATACCAAGAAACCACCCAGAAAATCCTAAAAATAACCAAGACATTACCAAAAACAAAGAAAAATCAGATAGTACCAAAAGCCATGCGAATAATATTTCCATAAGAATAATGCCAAAAGCATTACCGTGTTCTCTCATATGCTTATATGAGGTGATATACTCAGGTGCAAATTCAATGTCATATTTTTCTTCAATTCTTGATCTTTGTTTTGTAGATTTTTTCAAGAATCCAAAAACCCCTGAGCTATCATAATGCCTTGTTATATGAAGAAAATAAATAGGGATACTAGAAATATACATATATAAAAACCCAAATACCCCTAATATAAAAATATTGGCAAAATTTATTTCTGTGATTGTAATCAGATGGCGTCCATATTTTTTGTCCGAGGCAAACTCAAATCCTTTAAACTTGGCTTCATCCTCTCTATCTATAGATGCAATATTTTTTGTTGTTTGATATATAAATCCATAAACTTCAGTCGAAAAACCACCTTTACACAACTGTAAATCAAACCCATTTGGACATAAGCTTTTTTGAATTGCAGTGCCATGAAACGCAACCAAATAAAAAAGCACTAATACAGCAAATATGTTTGCTGCCAAATATCGGGTAAGATAAAACTCCCACCACCGATTATTATTTTCCGCCATAATAAAATCCAAAAATACCTAATTTACAGTTACCCATTTCTTTCACACTCCAACATTTGTTGGTTCCTCGGTAATCGTTGCCAGTTCTTCTTTGTATTATTAGCTATAAAAAAGCCCCGGGTGTTTTATCAACAACCGGGGCTTTTCATTTTTACAGCAGAAAGCTTAAAGCAACAGGGCTTTAAGACAGCAAGATTACATCATGCCGCCCATTCCACCCATGCCGCCCATGCCGCCCATATCAGGCATGCCATGAGCGCCTTTTTCGTCGCTAGGCGCATCGGCAATCATCACTTCTGTAGTCAGCATTAAGCCGGCAACAGACGCTGCATTTTGCAAGGCAGTGCGTGTTACTTTGGCGGGATCAAGTATACCCATTTCGATCATGTCGCCGTATTCACCAGTCGCTGCGTTGTAACCGAAGCTGCCTGTGCCTTTTTGCACTTCGTTGAATACTACTGAAGGCTCGTCGCCTGCATTCGCTACGATTTGACGTAAAGGCTCTTCCATTGCGCGACGCAAGATATTAACGCCGACAGTCTGGTCGTGATTAATGCCTTCCAGGCCAACCAGTGCAGACAATGCGCGGACCAGCGCAGTACCGCCGCCAGCAACCACGCCTTCTTCAACCGCTGCGCGTGTTGAATGCAGAGCATCTTCAACGCGGGCTTTCTTTTCTTTCATTTCAATTTCAGTTGCCGCGCCGACTTTGATCACAGCAACACCGCCGGCCAATTTAGCCAGACGTTCTTGCAGTTTTTCTTTGTCATAGTCAGAAGTGGCATCTTCAGCTTGTGCGCGGATTTGCGCTACACGGCCTTTTATTTGCTCTTCAGAACCAGCGCCATCGATGATAGTGGTGTTGTCTTTAGTAATTTGAACTTTTTTCGCCGTACCCAGTTGAGCCAACTCAGCTTTTTCCAGACTTAAGCCCACTTCTTCAGAAATAACGGTGCCACCCGTCAGTACGGCAATGTCTTCCAGCATGGCTTTACGACGATCGCCAAAACCTGGGGCTTTTACTGCCGCAACTTTTACGATGCCGCGAATAGTATTAACAACCAGCGTTGCCAATGCTTCGCCCTCAACATCTTCGGCAACGATCAATAATGGACGGCCGGATTTGGCAACGGCTTCCAATATTGGCAACATTTCGCGGATGTTGGAGATCTTTTTTTCATAAATAAGAATCATAGGGTCGTCTAATTCGACGCTCATGCTGTCTTGTTTATTAATGAAGTAAGGTGACAAATAGCCACGGTCAAACTGCATACCTTCAACGACGTCCAGCTGGTTATCCAGGCCTGTACCTTCTTCAACAGTGATGACGCCTTCTTTGCCGACTTTTGCCATAGCATCGGCAATGATTTGGCCGACTGACTCATCAGAGTTGGCTGAAATTGCGCCAACTTGGGCAATGGCTTTGTTGTCGGTGCAAGGCGTTGCAGAAGCAACAATGGCGTCAACCGCTTTAGTCACAGCCAAGTCAATACCGCGCTTCAAGTCCATTGGATTCATGCCGGCGGCAACGGCTTTCAAGCCTTCGTTGACGATAGATTGCGCCAATACAGTTGCAGTTGTGGTGCCATCACCGGCCACATCAGAAGTATGTGAAGCCACTTCTTTAACCATTTGCGCGCCCATATTTTCGAATTTGTCTTTTAATTCGATTTCTTTCGCAACGGAAACGCCGTCTTTAGTAATGGTTGGAGCGCCGAAGCTTTTATCCAGAATCGCATTACGGCCTTTAGGGCCTAAAGTCACTTTTACTGCGTTTGCTAAAATGTTAACGCCACGCGCCATGCGGACACGAGCGTCATCACCAAATAATACGTCTTTTGCTGCCATTTTTTATTCCTAACTTTTGTGTGTGATTATGATTATAAAAGGGTTTAGGTTTAACCTAAAATGCCCATGATGTCTTCTTCACG
>JAQTPT010000066.1 GCA_028712795.1 Methylococcales bacterium | reverse complement strand
TCATCTGCAAAATAACGGCGGACAAGTTGGTGCGCATGATTTCCGGCTCGGTAAATTCCGGCCTGGCCAGATAATCATCATGCGAATACAGCCGGATACAAATACCTTCGGCAACTCGGCCACACCGGCCTGCCCTTTGATTGGCGCTGGATTGCGAGATGCGCTCAATCGGCAGACGCTGGATTTTACTGCGATGGCTATAGCGGCTGATACGGGCATGACCCGTATCGATTACGCAACGTATGCCCGGCACGGTTAAAGACGTTTCCGCGACATTGGTTGCCAGCACAATGCGAATTTTTCCACCTTTGGGCTTGAAAACCCGCTCCTGTTCGCTGACGCTGAGCTTTGAATACAGCGGCAGGATTTCATATTGCGTGGGATTGTGTTTTTTTAAGGAGTCGGCAGTTTCTCTGATTTCCCGTTCACCACTGAGAAAAATCAGTATATCGCCGCGCAAATCCCGGTACAGTTCATCAACCGCATCGAGTATCGCGTTTTGTAAATCATCTGTGGTTTCGTCTTCCTCCTCTTTCTGTTCGATTGGGCGATAACGCATTTCGACCGGATAAGTCCGCCCCGACACTTCAATAATCGGCGCATTATTAAAATGCGTGGAGAAGCGCTCTGGATCGATGGTTGCCGAGGTAATGATCAGCTTTAAATCAGGGCGCTTGGGCAACAGCCACTTCAAATATCCCAACAGAAAATCGATATTTAAACTGCGTTCATGCGCCTCATCAATAATGATAGTGTCGTATTGGCTTAAGTAAGGATCATTTTGCGACTCCGCCAGCAAAATACCGTCGGTCATTAATTTAACCAGTGACTCGGCGTGCGTTTTATCATTAAAACGGATTTTGTAACCGACCGATTTTCCAATCGACTCACCGAGTTCTTCGGCGATCCGGTCAGCCACCGTCCGCGCAGCAATCCGCCTGGGCTGCGTGTGGCCAATAAAACCCGCAGCTCCTAGCCCGATAGACAAACAAATCTTGGGCAACTGCGTGGTTTTACCCGAACCCGTTTCACCGCATACAATTACCACCTGATGTTTCTGAATCAGTTTAGCGATTTCATCTTTTTTACCGGTGACGGGTAAATCGGGGAAATTCAGGGGTGGAATGCTGGCGAGACGTTTGTTTCTTGTTGCCACCGATTTCTCAATTCGGCTCGCCAGTGGATTGAGTTGCTCCACTGGATTTTTACCTTTCTGAAACTCACTTCGTAACCGGTCTAACTGCCGTTTTAAAACATGCCTGTCCTGATTGAGACAAAGCGGTAGTTGATGAGTGAGTTGTTTAACAAGATCGGGAGAGGACATCAAAACAGCCGGATAAAATGAGACCATTATACGTTAGCTGGGAAGTATAGATAACCGATTGCATCGGAGATCAGCTATAACACAGTCTACCAAAGAACAGTGGGAGCCTTCGAAATAGAAATTTTTTTCAAAATCAAAAATACCAAACTATTAGGGAGACATTGCAACGCCAATTACAGCAAGCAATATTAAAAGCAAGCTATAAGGCTATGATGCCCAAGCAACTGGAAGACGATATGTACCGTTATGCAAAAATATTGAGTTTGAACAGGCGGCAAGAATCAGGGATGAAATAAAGGTCTTGCAGGAGCAGATATTGGTATAGATTATTTTGGTTACCGGGATTCTGTTCGGCATACAACATGTTTTTTAATGTGCAGGGGTAAAATGATTTATCCTACCCGAAATTAGTGTGTTGAGCGGTTTTGCGATGGCAAACCGCAGCCCTTTAAAACTACATTGGTTTGCCTATCGGCAAATCCACCTTGAAGGTTAAGGAGATGTCATGGCCGAACCCGACCGACAACGCACAGGTTATGCCCGTTTTTTTAGCAGTCTGTCGGCAAGCCGGCAAAACGATCCGGAAGCCAAAAAATCCCATTTAGACGATTCCTCTACCAAAAACCGTAACCTGTTTGTCGGCTTCTTGGGCGTATTGATTTACACCCTTGTAATGACGCTGGCGGTCAGCGACGAAGCCCTGTTGATGGGCAGAATGACCATGCGCATTCCACTGGTTGATTTGGGCTTGCCGCCGGTCGCCTGGTTCAGCGTGGTGCCGGTATTACTGTTTATTTTGCATGCCGATCTACTGCACAACCTGAACGAACATCTGGCCAAATTGCAATTGTGGCGCAAATTGAATCAGGGTCATGTGGATAGCCGCGACTTACAACCGTTTTTTTACGATTTTGCGTTTGCCCGCCATGGTAAAGGCTTGATCGGCTGGTTGCTGGACTGGTTCGTCTGGCTGTTGATTTATCTGTTGCCGATGTTTACGTTGCTGGTGGTACAGATTCGTTTCGGCGCCTATCAAAATAGTCTGGTTTCGGCGTTGCACGGCTGCTTAACCGTGCTGGACGTTTTGATTTATGCGTTGTTCTATCGCCATTGGCGTAACGCATTACAAAGACCGGCTTCGCGTTTCCTTATTGCTATGCAGGGCTGGACACCGTTCATCAATGCTTTTTTTAACGTCATACTCGGCGCTTTTTTGTTTGTGGCGTTAATATGGTTATCGGTGGGTGGTCGGCTAGTTATTGCTATTGAAGAATACGATAAGCCACCCCCCACTGTCGCTAAGTTCCTCATGAACTTACTACAGCCGCACACTATCCACCTTTCCCCGCAAAAGGCGATCGGGATGCAATTCATCGTTCTATTGGTAATACTGCTTATCGTCATTTTTAAGCGCAGCGCCTGTATAAGGGCACTATTGCTGATGAGTCTGGCCTGCGCCGGCCTGACCACCTGGTTTTACAATGGCTGGGAAATTGTAGGGACAAGCACGTTTATCCAAAATATGAAAAATCAATATTTGAGCCATCTGCTTCCCCGCTTGGTGGTAAAAAGCCGCATCTTGACCAATGTCGATGATGGCGAGAAACGCGCCTTACAAATGCTGGCCGATTATCAGTCCACTGAGTCGGAACAAGCTCCCGTCAAAAAAAAACAATCAGCGCAACCTAAATCCAGCACAACCGATTCAAAATTTAATCAAGAACTTGCCAAACAATGGTGGCAGCAAGGCGCGCGTCAGGATTGGGAAAATCGTTCCTTTAATTACGCCGATTTGTCTGGCAGTCTGATGGCGCGTGCCAACTTCAATCATTCGCAGTTGCAGGGAGCGAGGCTTAGCTTTGCGCAGTTGCAGGGGGTGATGCTTGACTTTGCGCAGTTGCAGGGGGCGGACCTTTTCAGTGCGCAATTGCAGGGAGCGAGCCTTAGAAGTGCGCAGTTGCAGGGGGCGTTTCTTGACCGTGCGCAGTTGCAGGGGGCGTTTCTTGACCGTGCGCAGTTGCAGGGGGCGAGCCTTGACCGTGCGCAGTTGCAGGGGGCGAGGCTTTACCTTGCGCAGTTGCAGGGGGCGAGGCTTTACCTTGCGCAGTTGCAGGGAGCGAGCCTTAGAAGTGCGCAGTTGCAGGGGGCGATGCTTAACTTTGCGCAGTTGCAGGGGGCGAGCCTTGAAAGTACGCAGTTGCAGGGGGCGAGGCTTTACTTTGCGCAGTTGCAGGGGGCGAGCCTTTTCATTGCGCAGTTGCAGGGGGCGTCGCTTGACAATGCGCAGTTGCAGGGCGCGCATCTTGGCAGTGTGCAGTTGCAGGGAGCGATGCTTTACAATGCGCAGTTGCAGGGGGCAACATGTCAATTCCCCGTGAAGATGTTTATCGTGGATAAGTGGTTACTTAGCCGAACCCAACAACCCAGTAATCTGGTAGCCTGTATTAAATCAGGCACGTTTGCAGCGCTGAATCAAACAGACATTTCGGCTATCATGAATGACCTCCCGGATGAGACGCCGCAATCGGTAAGACAACAATTGCAAGCTAATTTACAAGCTCGGCTAAATCATCCTGCTGACCTGCAAAAGGCTGTTTGCGGTACCTTGACCCCTGAGATGGTGAAGACCATCCAACAACACTGGAAAGATAGGGTGCAGTATGAAATCACCGAAGAATGGGCAAAGCAGGGTCAACCATGCTCAGCCGTACCTGAACCCAAGACGGGCAGTCGTCAAACTCAGCGTCATGGAATAAGCAGTGATACAAAGCCTATCAATCATAAGCGATAGGCTGACTTGATAAGCCCATCCTGAACCATAATACAGCTTAACTTTTACCTTGCCGTTTTTTGCTCGTTCCCAAGCTCCCGCTTGGGAATGCGGCCTTGGAAGCTCAAGCTTCCCGAAATATGGTAAGCTAGAGCTTGCCGCAGCTGGTTCCCAACCTGGAGGTCAGGAACCAGCGCACACGTTAAATCAATACCAATGGCTAAAGCCATTGAAGTATTACATTTTGTCAAATTCCTTGAAACAAAACCGGATGTTATTGCCAGCAACCCCACTGAAAACAACTTGCTTGAGTTTATGCTTAATTTGCCTGTAGGCAAACGGACAGATGCGCAAATCAACACTGATTTTCAGGCATTAAGGGATGAATGGGAAAACGCATGAAATTCTTCCTGGATGCTTGCAGCATTTTCATGTGGTTTATGGCGAATATAACGCGCTGTTCGACATCGAAACGTTGGACATGATTGAAGGCGATTTACCCAATCGAGCACAAAAGCTGGTTATCGCATGGGCAGCACGTTATCAAACCGAATTGCTGGAAATGTGGACAACACAACAATTTCACAAACTGCCACCTTTGGAGTAATAGTGATGAATTGCCCTAAAATTATTTCTGTAAAACCGCTTGATGATTATCAGTTATTGATTGAATTTTCTAACCATGAATATCGAAAATATGACGCTAAGCCATTATTGAAGAAAGCAATGTTTACACCTCTAACAAATCGTGGCTTTTTTAAAAATGTGCGAATAGAACAAGGCGGTTATGCGGTGAGTTGGAATGAAGAAATTGACATAAGCGAATATGAATTATGGGTAAATGGAAATACAGTAAATGAAAGCAGGTTATAAGTTGTTGGTTTATGGGATTTGTGGGTTGTGCCGCAATTCACTATAAAAGTTATAAAGTTTATATTCGCAACATACTCACTCACAATGAGTACGGCAAGAACAAATGGAAGGAGTAAATAATCATATCAGCTATTTATCTTGACCAAATAACCTCGGCTTGGAATAACTTTTCAAAATTTGTTCATGTTTTACATAACGAACAAGATTATGAACAAGCCGTTGAATTACTGGATAGCTTAATTGATGTAGTCGGTGAAAACGAAAATCATCCTTTAGCATCATTAATGGAATTGGTGGGTGTTTTAATTGAACAATACGAGGATGCTCATGTTCCTGAAATTACTAAAAGTTGAAGATTTGTTTATGGGTTGAATGAAGATGTTGTAGATTTTTGGAGGTTAACAAATGAACACGTTACAAGAAAAAATTAATCAGGAAATTGATAGGCTCCCTTTAACTTCACAAAAAGAGGTTCTCGATTTTGTGTTGTTTCTAAAGAAACGAATTAACATCGAAACCGACAGCGATTATTTGTCAAAAAATCCGGAAATTAAGCAAGCGATTATTGATGGCTTAAATACACCACTGGATGAATGCTCAGAGCATTTGGATTGGTAATGTATAAACTGTATTACACCAACCGCGCTAAAAAGGATGCCCAATTGATAAAAGCATCCAATCTGAAAGGTAAAGCAGAAGAACTTTTGAGTTTAATCGCTCAAGACCCATACGCTTATCCGCCAGAATTTGAATTCTTAAAAGGTGATTTGAAAGGCGCGATTTCAAGACGAATCAATAAGCAACATCGGCTTGTTTATGAAGTTTTTGAAAAAGAGCAGGCGATAAAAATTATTATGATGTGGTCACATTATGAATAATTGGCATTAATGCAGAAACTATATTTCAAAGGTGGGAATAACGTGCACACTTTTCAAATAAATTCGCACATTAACGAAAACGGCGTCTTGTCGGTTAAACTGCCGAAAGAATGGGCTGAAAAAGACGTTAATGTCGTGTTGGTTTTAGAGTTTTTGAATGAGTTGCAAGAATCCAAGCCGCAAAAGGAAAGCCTGTCCGCAGCTTTTGATCTGTTCCCACAAATGCCTGAAGATTTCATGACAAATCGTCAAGATGATTTACCGCAAGAACGAGACGAATGGTTATGATCGTACGTTGTTTGCTCGACACCACTATTTGTATTTTCATTATAAATTTCAGATATACACTATGAAAGCTACCATTTCCCTGGACAATGCCGTATTGGAACAGCTACTGGCTTACACACAAGCTAAAACCACCAAGGAAAGCATCGCCAAAGCGATTGAAGAATATATCCGCTTTAAGCAACGCCAGGAATTGCTTAGTTGCCGAGGTTCGGTAGAGATTGAGAATAACTGGCAACAATTGCGTGATTTGGAACGGCCCTCATGAAACCAGTGTTGATTGATACTTGCGCCTGGATTGATTTTTTTAAATCGCAAACTTGAACAATCATAACCCAAGGAAAACCCATGCAAATCGCCATTGAACTACCCAACGATTTTGTCAATTTCCAATCTGCCGCCGACATCGAGAAAGACATGCGCTTAAGTTACGCCCTCTGGTTGTTCAAAAACTCGCGGGTGACGCTCGCAAAAGCGGCTGAGTTGGCGGGATTGGATATTTATGATTTCATGTTCGCTTGCAAACAGAACGAAGTGGCGGTCATTGACATCAGTAAGGAAGAGTTGCTGGAAGAGTTGGCGGGTATGAGGCCGGTATGATTCTGGTGGCGGATTGTTCCGCGCTGGTTGCGTTATCTGTTTGCGGCAGTTTAAATCTGCTGGAACAATTGTTTACCAGCATTGTTGTGCCGGAAACGGTTTATTTCGAAGCAACCCGGCCTGACAAAAAACAAGCGCAAGCACTTAAAACTTTTCTGCAAGGCAAGGTGAGGCAAGTGAATATGCAAACTTATGTGTTTCTGGATGCGTATGCAGATGCCGGTGAAACCGAGGCGATGCTGCTTTATAAACAATTGGCTGCCGACAAATTGTTGATTGATGATAAACGTGGGCGGAAAGTTGCTAAAATTAACCAAATCAGCACCATTGGCTCGCTGGGTGTATTGCTGGTCGCCAAAGAAAAAGGCTTGATTGTTGAAGTTGCGCCATTGCTTCAGCAAATCGAGCAATCGGATATTTATCTAAGTCCTGATTTGATTGCCACTGTTTTAGAGTTGGCTGGGGAAAGTCGTAATTGATGAGATGATTAATAGGGCTACCGACTTAAGGGCATACCATTCAACTTCATTAAGAACACCAGATGCCTTACAAATAGCCTGCGCTTTAACAGCCAATGCCGATCAATTTCTAGCGGGTGACAAAAAACTATCGGTTATTCAGGAAATCGACATTATTATTGTTTGAGTCAGGATAGTCAGGTTTTTTGTCTACTGTTCACACTTTAATTCGTTTAATGAGTTGAATGTAAGAGATGTTATATGTCCCTTATTAATGGGTAGCCGTTGTAAACATTGCCCCCAAAGTATTATCAAACCATGAAACATTATGAAACAAATGATAAACTTACGCCAACCCACCAATGATTAACGCATCATAACAACCCATTCATAGCTGCTATCCAATGGCTGACGCACACATTTTTTCCCCCAACGTTCCACAATCAAAAGACCAGGCTGTCATTTGGACAGGCTTAACCGGATGCGGTGATTCCCTGGCGTTGGCTTCGGCCATTAAAAACGAAAACCGGCTGTTTGTTATCATCACCCCTGATAATCAAACGGCCTTACGCCTTGAGCATGAACTGGCGTTTTTTTTGCAGGGTGAATATCCTATTTTACAGTTTCCTGATTGGGAAACCTTGCCTTATGATGTTTTTTCTCCGCTGCCGGAGATTATATCCGAACGCTTGAAAACATTGGCTTTGTTGCCGCAAGTTAAGCGGGGCGCGCTGGTGGTTTCGGTGACGACGTTAATGCAACGGCTGGCGCCTAGGGAGCATGTTTTAGCCAACAGTTTTGCCATTAAAGTGGGTGATGATTTTAACCTGGAGTTAAACCGGCTCAAGCTGGAAAGCGTGGGTTATCAGTGCGTATCGCAGGTTTATCAACATGCCGAATTTGCCGTTAGAGGCGCGATTGTTGATTTGTTTCCAATGGGCAGCAAATTGCCTTTTCGGATTGAATTGTTTGATGAGGAAATTGAATCTATCCGCACATTTGATCCTGAAACCCAGCGGTCATTGGAAAAAATCAATCAGATTCAGTTGTTTCCCGCGAGGGAGTTTCCGTTTACAGATGAGTCCATCAAACACTTTCGCCAGGCATTCAGAACTTATTTTCCGGAAACATCGCCCAAAAACGCCTTGTATGTCGATGTCAGTAAAGGCATTACGCCCAATGGCATTGAATATTACTTGCCGCTGTTCGTTGAGCAAACCGCGACATTGTTTGATTATTTGCCGTCGTCAGCCGTTCTGGTCCTGTCCCATACTTTTAACAGCACAGCGCAAGATTTTTATGCAGAAGCCGAGGAGCGTTTTGAGCAACGGAAATATGACATTGAAAGGCCTTTGCTCTTACCTGAACAGTTGTTTTTGCCGGCCGAGTCTCTGGTCCAAAGAGCGGCGGCATTTGCGCGCATTACACTGGATGAAAAGCCGGCCGTTGATAGCATCGTTTTCACCTGTCAGCCGCTACCCAATATAACATTGGATGCCAAGCTGAATGAGCCGGCACAGGCTTTACAGCAATTTATCAAATCATTCGCAGGTAAAATCCTTTTTGTTGCAGAATCAGCAGGGCGAAGGGAAGGCCTGATTGACAAGCTAAGGGCCCATAAAATCACCGTCAAGCCGGTTGAAAGCTGGCAGGGATTTTTAAAGTCAGAGGTGTCGCCTTGCATTCTTGTCGCACCAATGGAATATGGCTTGTGGCTGGAACAAGACCAAAATAAATCATCGGCAATTGCCATTATCACGGAAAGCCAGCTTTCCGGAGAAAAAGTTCTGCAACGGCGCAGAAGGCGCAAATCAGCGGCGCGTGAGCTGGAAAATATGGTCAATAATCTGAATGAATTGACGATAGGTTCACCGGTAGTCCATAGGGAACATGGCGTAGGCCGCTACTTAGGCTTGCAAACCTTGCAGGTTGGCGGCATCACGGCGGAATTTCTGACCTTGGAATACGCCCATAACGACAAGCTTTACGTCCCCGTTTCTACATTACATGTCATTGGCCGTTACACGGGCATGAGCCCGGAAAACGCGCCTTTGCATAAGCTGGGAGGCGATCAGTGGAGCAAATTAAAGAAAAAGGCCATCGCCCGTATCCGGGATGTCGCGGCGGAATTATTGGAAATCCACGCCAAAAGGGCGCTTAAGAAAGGCCATGCTTTTGCTATTGAAGAGGCTGAATATCAGGCTTTTGCCGATGCCTTCCCCTTTGAGGAAACACCCGATCAGCAGTCCGCGATTGAAACCATATTGGAGGATATGGCCAGTCCCCATCCTATGGACAGGGTCATTTGCGGCGATGTGGGTTTTGGTAAAACCGAGGTTTCCATGCGTGCTGCATTTATTGCCGTACAAGGCGGCAAGCAGGTCGCGGTATTGGTGCCGACGACTTTACTGGCGCAACAGCATTATCAAAATTTTCGGGACAGGTTTGCCGATTGGCCTATTCGCGTTGAAGTGATGTCGCGTTTTGTTACGCCCAAACAACTCAAACAGATTGCCGGAGAATTGGCTGAAGGCAAAGTCGATATTGTCATTGGTACGCATACCTTATTGTCCAAAGAGCTCAAATTTAAAGCGCTGGGGCTGGTGGTGATTGATGAAGAGCACCGCTTTGGCGTGCGCCAAAAAGAGCATTTCAAAAAAATGCGCAGTGAACTGGATTTTCTGACACTAACCGCAACACCTATTCCACGGACGTTGAACATGGCGATGTCCGGCTTAAGGGATATTTCCATTATCGCCAGCCCGCCGCCTAACCGTCATGCCATTAAAACTTTTATCAGCGAATGGGTCGATGCACAGATCAGGGAAGCGTGCTTACGTGAGATCAAACGCGGCGGTCAAGTGTTCTTTTTGCACAATGAAGTTAAAAGCATGGAGAAAATGGCGAGGCAACTGGCCGTGCTGATACCTGAGGCGCGGATTGAAATTGCGCATGGACAAATGCCGGAACGTGAGCTTGAACGCATCATGCTGGATTTTTATCACCAGCGCTTTAATGTATTGTTGTGTTCCACCATTATCGAAAGCGGCATCGACATTCCTACCGCCAACACCATTATCATCGATCGGGCGGACAAATTAGGCCTGGCGCAATTACATCAACTGCGCGGCCGAGTGGGCCGGTCACATCACCGGGCTTACGCATATTTTATTGTGCCGCCAAAATCCTCGATAAGCAAGGATGCCATTAAACGTCTGCAAGCGGTTGAAGCCTCCGGCGAGTTGGGCGGAGGGTTTATGTTGTCATCACATGATCTGGAAATTCGCGGCGCGGGTGAGTTACTGGGCGATGACCAAAGCGGTCAAATTCAGGAAATCGGTTTTACTTTATACACCGAACTGCTGGAACGCGCCGTCAATGCCCTAAAATCAGGCAAACAACCTGAACTTGATACGCCGATGGACAGGGGCGCAGAGGTCGATATACAAACAGCCGCCCTCATACCGGAAGATTACCTGCCGGATATTCAGGCGCGGTTAGTGTTGTATAAGCGCATATCAAGCGCTGAAACGCAAGCCGATTTACACGAATTGCAGGTGGAAATGATCGACCGGTTCGGCCTGTTGCCAGAGCCGGTTAAAACCTTGTTCAGCATCACTGAATTGAAACAAAAAGCGGAAAAACTGGGGATTAAAAAAATAGAAGCGAATGCGGGCGGTGGCCGGATTATCTTTACCTCAGAACCTAAGATAAACGCCGAACAATTGATTAACCTGATACAAACCCAGGCGCAAACTTATAAATTTGATGGCGCGGATAAGTTAAGGTTTATAAAGCCGTTTGTAACGAACGAACAGAAACTTGAATTTATTAATGGTTTGTTGGAAAAATTAAGCCTGGAAATAGTCAAGTAGGGGTTTTGGCATTGCATTCAATGCGCGACGCTCTTGGAAAAGAGACTGAGCACGATCACGCCGGATATTATTAGAGTAATACCGATGAGCGCAGCAATGTTGAGTGACTGGTGATAAATCGACCATCCAATTAATGTGACCAGGGCAACTCCGACTCCAGACCAGATAGCATAGGCAACGCCGATAGGTATAGTGCGTAGCGTGAGTGAAAGAAAGTAGAATGACGATGCGTATCCGACAATCACAAGCAACGAGGGAACCCAGCGGGTAAAACCCTCCGCGGCTTTAAGTGAGGAAGTTGCGATGACTTCGGACACGATTGCTATTGTCAGATAGATCCACTGCATAGTCTTAAAGCAATCCGGGTAGAGCCCCAAAAAGCATAATGGGGGAGTTGTTAAACGTTCATTTTACAAGAACGGGTATATAAATGTTACTGAATGTCCTCAGATAAGGCGGCACTCTGCCTGACTTTTAGTAACTGTTCACCTGCCCATTTAATTTTCTTTACATAAAAATCAAGTATTCGTTCACTCCGGAGTTCAGCCGCTTCATTCAATTTGTCCACGGATTTCTCAAAAAATACTTTCTAGTTCGGGCAGCCGAACGCATTAGGGTCACGTGATTTTTGCTGATTTTTCGAGCAGGACGCCCGGAAAAATATATCGCAAAATAGCAACTCCCCGCAAGCCTAGCCCAAATACACGCGCCCGCTACAAACCTCCTTGTTTCACCCAGCCTTCCCGGATCAGAACACGGATTTTGAAAAACAATTGACAACCATCAAACATAAGCTCACTATTCCACCCCAGACGAGCCCAAAGCAGGGTTCCGGGTGGTACCCGGACTTCATAATTATGTTGTGATGCCTCCCCTGTGGAAATGTAAGTCTCATGGCAACAAGAGATTGCTGCTCTGTGTTGCCCGGCTGGCCTTGGTATATTTACCTTGGCCAGCCACCCTTAACCCTTTTCTTGGTGCAATCATGCCAATTAACTACGGCCCGCCTATAAAGCTCATTGTGTAGTTTTTTGATTATCGTTAATCAATGGGGTCAGGCTGAATTGATTTTATGATTTTACAGAAGGTATAACCTACCGAAGGTGATTGCCACTTGACTGATCCTTAGCCCAACACCCAAGGCTTCTGTTCTATGCTCGCCAAGTCGGGGCTGCCGTGTATCACGGCCAGGATGAATACGAGGTTGTTTTGGTTGAGGTACATATTCCGGTAGCTTTGGAAGGTCAATTTCCTGATAGTTTCAGTGGCTTCCGCTTCTGGCACTTTTCTCCCCGGTTCCGTAAAATCTTCCAGCGCTTCAGCCGCCGAAAAGATACGCTCCATGAATTGCTTGGCATAATACAGGGAATCCTTGGCGTTATAGGCCTGAATCCCTGTCAAATCCTCCAGCGCCGGTTGCGCCCATATATCCCGCATTGCCCAACAACCGCTTTTGGCCTCCTCTTTAGACACGATACAGTCATCTGCCACTGCCTTAACCGTCGTTTTTTTGTCCGGCGTCTTGGGGTAAACGCTGGCCAACTATACAGGTATTTTTATGTGTGGCTATCTCAATGAGTGGGTTGGCAACTGAACTGCAATATTACTCGCACGGTATTTTTGCTAATCATCAGCCTGATTTCCGGCGGCTGGAATTATGTTTTTAGACCATATTTTGGCGACGCAGCAACGGATTTTGCCTGTAAAAATGCTGTAGTTGCAGATAAACGTCGACAAAGTGTTTGTGCAGAATTTCCGGCGCACAGAAAAAATATTCACTGATTACGGCAAAAAACTCGGCAGGGCTGGTCGCAGCGTAAGGGTTAATACAGGCATGTTGATGGTGCTCGACTCGCTGAATCAGGCTTTCATAGGCGGTGCTGAGCGAAGTTGACCAGTCTATGAGGGCCATGCCCTGGTGCAATGGCGGGAAGCCGTCGGCAGGGCCATTGAGCGCATCCAGCTTATGGGCCATTTCATGGATCACGACATTGCGCCCGGGTTGTTCCCCCTGCAAGTCCCTCTCAACATCGTCCCATGACAAAATCAGTGGCCCTCGTGACCATGATTCGCCGATTAATGCCTGTTCCTGATGATGCACAACACCTGCCGAGTCCATTTCGTCTCTATTAGTTTGGAATGCATCTGGATAGACAATGATCTCAGTCCAACCTGATAAGCAGTCAATGCCAAGTCCAAGCACCGGAAGACAGGCTTGTGCGGCGATAAGTAAACACATGGGATCGGTGAGCTGAAGTTCCTGTACGCCGAGGAATTGTTTTTTATGCAGAAACAGCGTTGTCAATTCACGCAAGTGCGCTTTTTCAACAGCGGTCGTCCCTTGTAAAATGTCCAGCTTTTCAGTGGCTTCCGTCCATTGATCGTGTGGAATAGCATGGCGATGAAGAATATAGCGAATATGTGCGCGTTTAAAAATATTCATAGCCTATCAAGTCCTGTTCCGATGTCGGCAGCCACTAAAATGCCAACTGCATCAGTCGATTCATGACAACATTTAATCAGTACAATCGAGTAGAAACCGGCTAAAGGCATCCACCATAACAGGCAAAACGCTGAGCAAGCGGTGATCTGCATCAAGCATGTGCAGGCAAGCGCGATGTTGTTGGCAAAATCGCCAAACATTTTCAGGCGGCACAACCTCGTCTTGCCAACCATGAAACACTTCGATGCGGTCGGCAGAAGGGTTAAACTCAGTGCATTGATAACCCGGCAAGTAAAAGGCAGGCGCTATCAAAAACAAGCCCTTGGGCCTGATGATTTCAGACGCGACCGTTGCGACATAAGCCCCCATACTGGAGCCGACCAGAATAATGCTCTGATAAGCCGACAACTCCATTGCGAGCAGTTGTTTAACGCGTAGATCAGGATCGTTGCTACTTTGGTAATCGGGGCTGATAAACTTAAAGCCTTGCTGCTTGGCAACTTCTGCCAGCGCTATTGGTTTTTCCCCCCAAGGGATACTGTCTTTGCCGTGATTGTAGATGACAAGTTTTTGCATAAGCTAGGTTTTGGTGGAGACTGAAGAATTGAAGGGCTAGATAAAAAAGTAAATTGAAGATCAAACTATAGCAAGGAAAAATCAAACATTACTACAACAAGGGTATCGCTGGTAACTTTTTGGAATTAGTTATGATACCCAATCAACCAAATTGGGGATGATAAGAGAAAATCAGCAAAAATGACCCGTCCGACAGAAACAATTCAGGGCACGTAGGACAGCAAGGCTTAAACGACAGGTTCATCAGCCGCTTGGCCTGGATGATATGTTTCATACACATAAACAGGTATAGGCAGATTTCCCAGACTATTTTCAATTATCGGCCATACATCATCCCAGTCTAAATCACCTACACCGGTCGCTAACCGCGGCAAAGCGAGTGAAGTAAATTTTTCAGAGGCGATAATTTTTACTAATACACTTAACGCGTGCCTGACATTGGTCAGGGTCGCCTTGCCATGTCGATGCTCCTGGCTATCCATACCTTCATGAGTGATCAGATTTATAATATGGACATTATTCGGCCCACCCCACATCCAGGCCTCGCCCGGTCTAGTATTATGTTGATGGCACCAGCGATAAAAATCTTTGTACATGGCAGGATATTGGTTGCGCAATTCAAGTGCTAAGCCTTTGTCCATGGGATCGTTTATCCCTACTCCGTGGGCAATCGCTTGCGCCTTGCTTAATAGGATATCACCTTCGACTTTGTGTATCATAATGCCCTCATCGTTTAAAATCGCCTTTTATTTCGATTGGTTAACGTTAGCCTCTTGTTGAGAAGAACTAAATTTTATTCCGCCATGCCGTCGTTTTTTTAAGCATACAAAAATGAGGTAGCTTCGATGTATAGATCATTCCGCTCCATTCAATTTATAACAGCTAGGGGCCGGATGAATTACTTGGGTTCAGTGCTCAAAATCCAGCTTAGTGCATTCTTTAACTCATCAAATTTGAAGTGTTTGATTTCTGCGGACACAAAATGAGCGGCTATTTTTTCACCAAAATCCCCCAATATAGAATCTGTTACGAGAGCCACATGACTCACTTCCTTATGGTGATCCTTAACAAATTTAAAATGCTTTATTAATGAACCCAATGATTCCCAGCCAGGAAATGATTTTGTATTGATGATAAGTCCCTTTAGATTCCCATATTTACCGATATATGAATCAATGACACTCGATGCGGACTCAAAGTCTTTTTCTGATAACGCGCTATCCGGGCTCAATATTGCGACACCATTTACTTCATCCAATTCTACATTTAGCATGGTATTTCTCCTACATTTAGAAAAGATTATCTAGATCTGGTCATCTTAAACTATTTACCAGTTGGCAAGAATATTATTTAAAACCTGTATTTCTAAGTGATGTAAACGTGCAGCTATATCAATGAGCTTAGGTTGAATTGATTTTATGATTTTACAGAAGGCATAACCTACTGGATGCGATTGCCGCTTGGCTGATCCTTAGTCCAACTAGCATGCACCTGTCTAGTGCGGAATGGGAGTCTGAATCACTACTTTGGTTCAACATTTCGGAATATCCTGGTTAACGATTATTGGTTAAGGGTTGTAACTGAACGACCGCTCTCTGCTACCCACGGCAAAATAATAAAGTCAATAGTGGCATATTTGATGCAGCTATTTTATTGTCGTGATAGACTCTCTGCATTATCTTTGTTTACATTATTGAGGAGAAAATCTGGATTGCTTGAATATTGCCTTCGTGTTGCTCGTGTTTATGTGTTCGACCGAATCGCAAGTTATCTACTATAACCATAACCAACATTTAACCTAAACAAGACGACTAACCATTGATAGCTCAGGCTTGAAGATTTGTTATACTAAAAGCGGCCGGTTTTTAGGTGGAGTGTACTGCACGTGCCTTTGTAAAGTATTTTAAAATTCAACGCAATATATGCGCACTGCGTAACCTGCGCTAAATTGCAAAAACCGATAACCTGACGGTTCAAGGTATATAAACTCGAATCAATTGAATTGCATGTAGATAGAATCATGGATGACAAGATTTCAAGAAACTCTCATTTGAGAATAAAGAAAAGATATTTTGGACCCAGCTGACAAACAGAAATCACACCGTTCGAAATTAATGGGTGGACGCGTGAAGACAGTCATTCGGAAATGAACAATTCGAGTAAACTAACCGACTGGATGTCGCCGCACCAGAAGACAAGCCCCATATTTAAGATCAAATTGACGAGGTGACGAATGCTTGATAAAACCCTTGCCATCATACTGGCCGGCGGCGCGGGTTCGCGGCTTTATCCATTGACTGCCGACCGAGCCAAGCCCGCAGTGCCATTCGGTGGCAATTACCGGATCATCGACTTCACGCTGACGAATTGTCTTCACTCCGGACTGCGGCGTGTTCTGGTGTTAACTCAATACAAGTCGCACTCACTGCAAAAGCATCTACGCAATGGCTGGGCTATATTCAACCCGGAAATCTCCGAATATATCACGCCTGTACCACCCCAGATGCGCACTGGAGAATCCTGGTACTCCGGGACAGCCGATGCAATCCGCCAGAACCTGTATCTGCTTGAGCGCAGCAATGCCAACCATGTGCTAATTCTGTCGGGAGACCACATCTATCGGATGGATTATGCCGCAATGCTCCAATTTCACCGTGAGCAGGGAGCCGAATTAACGATTGCCTGCATGCCGGTGCCGCTAGCCGGCGCCAGTTCGTTTGGAATCATGTCGGTTGATGATTCACATCGCATTAGCGAGTTTAACGAAAAACCGAAAAACCCCAAACCCCAGCCAAATGACCCGCACCGTGCTCTCGCATCTATGGGTATCTATATTTTCAACATGGATCTGCTTTGCCGTGAATTGCAATCCGACCACCTTCTCACTGCATCTAGCCATGATTTCGGCAAAGACATCATTCCACGTCTCATTCAAGCACATTGCGTATGCGCTTACCGGTTTGGTGGAGAGGCCGGGCGCGTCACTCCTGATCGGTACTGGCGGGATGTCGGCACGATAGATTCATATTACACGGCGAACATGGATCTGCTCGCACAGGTCCCGCCATTGAACCTGTATCAGCCCGATTGGCCCATCCGCACTTATCACGGCCAAAATCCTCCGGCTCGCATGGCCCCCGGACCTCTTGGAAACGAAGGGAAGCTTCTCAATTCTTTGCTCGGCAGCGGGACGGTCGTCTCCGGCGGTGTAGTCAAACATTCGATCCTGTTTTCTCAAGTCCAGATAGATGAAAATGCCTCAGTCGAAGATTCGATCTTGTTTGACGGGACTCAAGTTGGAGCCGGTGCATGCTTGAAACGCTGCATCGTCGATAAAAATGTGAAAATTTCTCCCGGCGAGCGGATTGGGTTTGACGCCTCCGCCGATGCAGCCCGCTTCACTGTCTCGGAATCCGGCATCACCGTCGTTCCAAAGGATTACCACTTCCTGATCAATGCCCCATAGAGTGACGAGTGACTTAAACGGCGTTTGCACTCGTTCGGTTTGACTCTAAAAGCTAAAATTGCATTAATGGAAAATAGGGCTTATTGAGTGTCTGAACGGCAATTGATAATTAATGTATTTAATTCAAACAGGACTGGCGAAAACTGGCACCGAATCATCGCAACAAACTGACAAAACTTCGTTGGAAAAATTTCAAATTACAAACGCGTTCTCAGTAAACAGGCATCGTCCAAACCGGTATTGCCGACATTCAAATTGATGTATTTTCAGGATAGATATTCGTATCATTTTATGGGTTTGCTGCTTATTTGTACGACCTGGTCACTAAGAAAGTCAAACGGTGTGAAAGTTGCCGGTTTTGCTAATATGGATCGTCCAAATTTGCCAGAAGTGATTTTTATCTTGTTGTTTTTAAAGTACCTGCCGACATTCTTATCTGGAAAAATAGATGCCGTAAATAGAAAAAGTTGAAATCATTTTTACAGCTTAATGGCCCAACAATGAAAGGAATCATTGTCGCCCCTCAGAAGGCTATCCGAGAACAGAAAATTTAAAAAACCACCACAAAATAATTGTGTCAATGATTTTTATAACAGGGTTCCGGAACAGGCTCCTTTCATACACTTCGGAGCAATCCCATGAACAATGACCTGAACAAGATTGTTGAATTGCGCCACGACAGACCGCATCAGATTCTCGGTCCTCATCGCTTGCCCGGCGACCAAAGGCTTGTCATCCGTGCCTTTATTCCTGATGCGGCAGAGATTAGCGTTTTCATCAAACGGCCGGTCAAAAAAATCGTCAACATGCAAAAAATTCATTCTGACGGGCTTTTTGAAGCGCAAATAGCGGCCAAAGTCGATGCCGGCAGCCTGGAATATGTGTTTCGGGTGACCGACATGAGCAAACGGCGTTCGGCGCTCCGCGATGCTTACCAATTCTTACCGGCAGACCTTAATTCTGACCAGGAAGCGTGTTTTTTAGCAGGCGAACAGTGCTTTTTATTCAGGCTTCTCGGTGCTCAGTGCGAAACACGAGACACTATCTCCGGCGTCCGCTTCGGGTTCTGGGCGCCGAATGCGCAGCGCGTTTCGGCGGTGGGTACTTTTAACCGTTGGGATAGCCGTTGCCATCCGATGCAGCGAATAGGCGCATCCGGTTTGTGGGAGTTGTTTATCCCGGGCGTGAAGGACGGCGATTTTTATAAATTCGAAATCCGCACACCAAGCGGCGACATAGTTATGAAGACCGACCCTTATGCATTCCGAATCGAAGATGCCGCCGAGGCTGCTGCGATCGTTTGCAATTTGGAGCAAGCGCATCATTGGCGGGATGAAAAATGGAGAGAACAAAAAGCGCCGCATGGACCGGCGGTTTTCAAGTTCGATTCGACGCAACAGACTTGTGCCGAGTTACTTGACATCACGGAAGACGATCTACTCCGGTTAAGGGAAGAGGGTTACAGTCATTTGGAAGTTCCCGCTTTCTGTGTTTGGAATAGCGAAGACCCGACATTTTTTTCGCCCCACCCCGGATTCGGCACGCCGTCGCAGGTGATGGGGCTGGTCGACCGCTGTCACCGGCAGGGTCTCGGCGTTCTCATCGGCAGCCTTGCTCTGCGGTTCCCGGCTGCGCAAAAAGATCCCGTACATTTCGATGGCGGGCTTGTAAATGAGTTGCTGAAAGATCCGGCGCAGGATGCATTCTGCTTCGATCGAAATAACCCCGGCGTCAAAAATTTATTATTGTCCTATGTTCGTTTCTGGCAGCAACACTATCATATCGACGGATTCCGGGTTGATGGTGAAAACTATTTCCTTTACCGGCATTTAATAGCCGCCTTTGCTGCGGAAAATGTCAATCTCCTGTGGCTGGTCGATGACCTCGAACCGGCATTCACGCCAGCCAAAGAAGTGATCAAGCGTCTTTTTTTTAATCGACGGCTGATTGATCCCTTTACCGTTCTGGGACCGCACAAACAGTTGTTCAAAAAAGCGGCGAGCATTCGCGCCATTCTGCCGCGCGCCAGGCAAGCTTACGTTAATTTTCCGGATCAGCCGGAGGTTTTCTACGAAATGCAGCCGATCTGCGAGACCGGATTATGGCAGGCGATGATTCCTCTCGGCCAAGTGGAACAGCCCTATCGCCTGCATACTTTCGATGCGGAAGGGCGGCATGACGATAAACTCGATACCTATGCCTTCGATGTTTCATACATCAAAGATGCGGACAAAAAGCTATTCGCGGACGGCAAACATTACCGTATTTACCAAGTGTTAGGCTCGCACCAGCGGCATTGCGCCGACGTCGAAGGCGTCAGTTTTGCGGTGTGGGCGCCCAATGCCGTGGCGGTGAATGTTGTCGGAGATTTCAATCGCTGGGAAGGCGGCGGGCATCCGCTGCGTTTTCATCCGGATGCCGGAATCTGGGAATTGTTTGTGCCGGCTGTCCGCAGCGGCGCGCACTACCAGTTTGAAATTCACACACAGAACGGCGAGCGTTTGCTGAAATCTGATCCCTATGCCTTCTTCACGCAAACAGCGCCGGACACCGACAGTGTGGTTTATCCGGTTGAGGGTATTTACGCATGGCAGGATCAGGAATGGATGGCGCAGCGGCGCCGCATTAATGTATGGCGGATGCCGGTCAGCATTTATGAGGTTCATTTGGGTTCTTGGCTGCGCGGGCCCGGCAAGCGCCATTTGACTTATAGCGAATTGGCGGACCGGCTGATTCCATACGTCAAGGATATGGGCTTTACCCATATCGAAATTTTGCCGATTGCCGAACACCCGTATGAACCATCGTGGGGTTATCAGGTGTCGAATTTTTATGCGTCAACCTCACGTCTCGGCAAGCCTGAAGAGCTGATGGCGTTCGTCGACCGCTGTCACCAAAACGGGATTGGCGTGCTGCTCGACTGGGTGGCCGGCCATTTTCCCAAGGACGCGCATGCCTTAGCCAAATTCGACGGCACCCACTTGTATGAACACGAAGATCCGCGGAAAGGCGAGCATAAGGATTGGGGAACGCTGATTTTCAATTATGGGCGGCGCGAAGTGGAAAATTTTCTGATTGCCAATGCGTTGTTTTGGCTGGAACATTATCATTTCGACGGACTTAGGGTCGATGCAGTCGCATCGATGCTCTATCTGGATTATTCGCGGAAAGCCGGGGAATGGCTTCCGAATATTTACGGCGGCAACGAAAATCTGGAAGCGATCGAATTTTTGAAGCATGCAAACTACATAGTTCACGGCCGATTTCCCGGCGTGCTGATGATCGCCGAGGAATCCACCGCCTGGGCGGGGGTATCCCGTCCGGCCGACTCCGGCGGGCTCGGTTTCGGCTTCAAATGGAACATGGGCTGGATGCACGATGTGCTGGGCTATCTGCAAACGCCGCCCGAATACCGCCCCTATCATCACAATCGGCTGACCTTCGTGCTTCATTACGCCTTTGATGAGAATTTCGTTTTGTCGCTGTCGCATGACGAAGTGGTGCATCTGAAAGGATCGCTGTACGCGAAAATGCCGGGTTCCGAATGGGAGAAGTTCGCCAACTTACGGCTGTTGTTTTTCTTTATGTTTACCCACCCGGGCAAGAAACTGAATTTCATGGGCAGCGAGTTCGCGCAAATCAATGAATGGAGCGAATCCGGCTCTCTGCAATGGCAAGTTCTGCATAACGAACCCCATCAACGGCTGAAGTTTTACTTCAAATCGTTGAACAAGCTGTACCGCAATGAACCGGAACTGCATGAAATGGACTGCAAGCCGGTCGGCTTTGAATGGATCGATGCCAATAACCACGAACAAAGCATCATCGTGTTTAGCCGCAAGGCCAAGGACCCGCGCATTGCACTGATCGTCGTGATCAATTTTTCAGCGATTTCGCGTTTTGATTTTCGTATTGGCGTGCCTTATCCGGTTTCCTATACGCGGATATTTAACACAAATGACGTCAGTTTCGGTGGACTGAGTACGCAGGAGCCGGAGGCGACCTACGCGGCAATGGACACTCCCTGGCATCAGCAGCAATTTTCGATCCGGATCGATAGGCTGCCGGCATTGAGCGCAATGCTGCTGAGGCCCGTATTACCCTGACGCGGTTGAATAAAAAAAACGTGACACTCTAATTTGGGGTTTGAGGCCCAGTAGTGTAAGCCGGAATAAGAAAAACCAAGCGGTAGCGCCGGGCGGGCGTTTCCGGCGCTACTCTGAGTGTGCGCCGGAAACGCCCTTTTCGCTCTCGCTCATACGGCCTTATTCCGGCCTACATGGTTGTTTGGTCAAAGGGTGGTAAAAGTTCATTTTTGTTTGTTTCCATGCGTCAGCAGTCACTTGGAGTAGTAGCCCGTATGGAGATTGCGGAATACGGGATAATCGGAGCCCTGGATTCCGCAAGCTCCATCCACGCTACTTGCTACCAGACTGACGTGCAACGATTGCGGGACTTGTCACAAGATTTTTAGTTTTGTAGGGTGCAATAGCGACAGCGTATTTCACCACAGCGGAGCCTAACATCCGGCGCAATACGGCTATTGCCTATTGCGCCCTATGGATCACTTCTTACGCGTTGCCTATATCATTACCTATAATGTGTCCGGCTTTGCCCATGCCGAGCTTAAGCGCTTGGGTTATGAAGTCATTACACCGGAATAGATATTGAGGTTACCAAGATCATGACGACTTTATCCATCCGCTTACCCAATGATATGACAGAAAGACTCAAGAACATCGCCAAAGTACGAGACATCAGTCTGAACAGGCTTATGTTTGAATTATCCACACAAGCCTTGGCGGAAGAAGCCAAGCAACGTTTTCTGGTAGCCCGGCTGCGAGGCAACCCCAAGCGGGCGTTGCAATTGTTGGATGAACTAGACCACTATCAGTAGAGAGCTGCGTCGAAATAAGGGCAACTGCGGGTATCGTTATTAGCAAGCACACATCAAAGCCCTGAGGCGTCATATTGATAAGCCTAAAGCGATCAAACTGGATGAGACGATGAAACGGGTTATCACGTCACATATCGAGGAAAAATGGAGTCCGGAACAGATCTCAGGGCGATTAAAAAGTCTTGAAAAA
>JAQTPT010000115.1 GCA_028712795.1 Methylococcales bacterium | reverse complement strand
CGACCCCGCTCATCCAGAACCTCGGAAACGCGTTCAAATTTCTTACGGAGGGTTTCAATGATCTCTTCTGTGCCCATGCAGACATCATCTCTTATTCCTACAACTTGTTCCACTTATTTTTGGACAGACCCTTAGCGATGGCGCCAAGCTGCCACAAGAACGCTTGACTCATCAGTATTTCTGAATCAATGAAATTTTGAATTCACCCGGCATTCCAATTTTTTAAAAATTGACGTATTTCTTGTTTAATCTGTCTTCAGGTTATAATGACCACTAGCGTAAATGCTATGAAGAATAGGTAGGGCCTCAGCTTCTTTATCAAAAATTCAGCAGTGTGCGCCGCCATAACATTTGAATGAAACCAAAAAACCTAAGTGATATCAAGAGGAGTTATCCAGAAAAACTATGACACAAAAACTTTATATTCAAACCAACGGTTGCCAGATGAACGAATATGATTCCGATAAAATGTGGGACGTACTACAAGCATCGCATGGATTTGAATTGATTGATGATCCAAAACTAGCGGATGTTCTATTGCTTAATACCTGTTCAATACGCGAAAAGGCGCAGGAAAAGGTTTTTTCTGCCTTGGGTAAATGGCGCAAGATTAAAGACAAGCGTCCCGATGTCATAATTGGCGTGGGTGGTTGCGTAGCGAGCCAGGAAGGTGGTGCGATTCAAAAACGCGCGCCATTTGTGGACATGGTTTTTGGGCCGCAAACGTTGCACCGCTTGCCACAATTGCTGGATCAAGTCCTCAGTAAACATAAACCTGTTATTGATGTTTCCTTTCCGGAAATTGAAAAATTTGACGCATTGCCCGAACCTAGGGCTGAAGGTCCGAAAGCCTTTGTATCGGTCATGGAAGGTTGCAGCAAATATTGTTCTTTTTGCGTTGTGCCTTATACCCGTGGCGAGGAAATCAGCCGCCCTCTAAAAGATGTCATCGCTGAAATTACAATATTGGCCAGACAAGGCGTACGGGAAATCAATTTATTGGGGCAAAATGTCAATGCCTATCGCGGCGAAATGGACGATGGTGATACTGCCGATTTTGCACTGTTGCTGCATTATGTGGCGGCGATAGAAGGGATCGATCGCCTTCGTTTTACGACCTCGCACCCTGTTGAATTTACTGACAGTTTGATTGATGCTTATGCTGAACTGCCACAACTTGTTGATCATCTGCATTTACCCGTGCAAAGCGGCAGCGATCATATCCTGAAAATGATGAAGCGCGGACATACAAGCGCCGATTATAAGGAAACCATACGCAAATTACGCGCAGTGCGCCCCAACATTAGCTTGTCTTCGGATTTTATCATCGGTTTTCCGGGTGAAACCGATGAGGAATTTGAAGAAACCTTGGCCTTCGTTGAAGAAATCGGTTTCGATTTGTCTTTTAGTTTTGTTTATAGCCAACGTCCTGGAACGCCAGCGGCTGACTTGCCAGATGATGTCTCCGCAGAAGTAAAAAAACTGCGTTTGGAGCGCTTTCAGCATCGCATTAATGAAATGGCCTCCGCAATTTCCAATAACATGATCGGTACGGTGCAAACTGTTTTGGTCGAAGGGCAATCAAAAAAGAATCCTTTACAAATGCAGGGCAGAACCGAAAATAACCGGGTAGTCAACTTTATTGCCCACCCCAGATTGGCAGGACAATTTGTTGATGTCTTGATTGCTGAAGCGCTGCCTAATTCTTTACGGGGCCGGCTAGTTGAGGCTTCTTTCGACAAAATCCTAACCCATAACTGATTTATCCTCATGACTTCTCAGGAAATTTCTTTATTCCCTGCCGATAACGGCAGGTTATCCAATTTTTGTGGTCAATTAGACACGCACCTGCGGCAGATAGAAAAGCGTCTTCAGGTTGAAATAGCCAATCGTGGTAACCAGTTTAAAGTGACTGGATTAGATAGTTCCGTAAAAGCGGCTTGTGCTGTCATGCAGAAATTATTTGCCAGCACTGAACAAGAACAGTTAACCGCTGAATTGATTCATTTGGCTATGCAGGATTCCACGATTGATGGAATGCTGGATGCTTCGGAACCCGTGGTGGAACAAGATGTTGCTATCAAAACAAAATTCGGTTTGATCAAAGGCCGTGGAGCCAACCAGCAAGCCTACTTAAGAAAAATTGTCTCCCATGACATCAATTTTGGCGTAGGGCCCGCTGGCACCGGAAAAACCTATCTGGCTGTTGCCTGTGCCATTGAAGCCCTGCAAAATGAACAAGTCAGGAAAATAATTTTGGTTCGTCCTGCTGTGGAGGCTGGTGAAAAACTGGGTTTTTTACCGGGTGATATGGCGCAAAAAGTTGATCCCTATTTACGGCCTTTGTATGATGCGTTGTATGAAATGCTTGGCTTTGAACGGGTTGAAAAAATGATTGATAAAGGCATCATAGAAGTTGCGCCGCTGGCTTTTATGCGCGGGCGAACATTGAACGACGCTTTTATTATCTTGGATGAGGCGCAAAACACCACAACAGAGCAGATTAAAATGTTTCTTACGCGTGTTGGTTTTGGCTCGACTGCCGTTGTCACAGGGGATATTACACAAACGGATCTGCCTTCAGAAAAAATGTCCGGCTTACGGCAGGTGCTTGAAGTACTAAAAGATATAGAAGGCATCAGTTTTACTTTTTTTGGGACACGGGATGTTGTCCGGCATCCTCTGGTGCAACGTATTGTTTGCGCTTATGAAGCCTATGAGCAAAAAAACAAACCCGTGCTATGAATCTAGTCGAAATCCAGACCATACATAAGTCAATCTGGCAACCTGATCATGAACAAATCCGGCATTGGGTCGATGCTGCACTGGATGGCTTCAATCAAGACACAGAGATCGTTGTGCGTATTGTTGATGAACAGGAAAGCGCTGAACTCAATGAAAAATACCGTCATAAACAAGGCCCCACCAATATTCTCAGCTTTCCGGTTGAAGTGCCTGATGGTATTGAGTTGAATTTACTGGGCGATTTAGTCGTATGCGCCCCCGTTCTGGAAAGGGAAGCGTTGGAACAATACAAAGCGTTATCCGATCATTGGGCACATATCATTGTGCATGGCGTTTTGCATTTAGTGGGTTACGATCACATCAACGATGATGAGGCGGAGCTTATGGAAAGCCAAGAAATAATAATTTTGAACAAGTTATCTATAAAAAATCCTTACCTACAGGACAATGAAGAATGAGCGATGAGCAACCTCCAAGTAGAACCGCCCCCGGAAAACGTTGGGTGGAACGAATCAGCCAATTATTTTCCGGGGAGCCGCAAGACTTGGATGATCTTCTCGATATTCTGCGTGAAGCGCGGGAAAATCACCTCTTGGACACAGATGCTTTATCCATGATTGAGGGTGTATTGCAGGTTTCGCAAATGCGGGTAAGGGATATTATGATACCCCGTGTTCAAATGGTTGTCGTGCCAAAAGATGCTGAACTTGAGACTATTTTTCCTCTGGTCATCGAGTTTTGCCATTCCCGTTATCCGGTGATTGATGGCGACCGCAGTAAAGTAGTGGGGGTTTTATTGGCCAAAGACTTACTGGCGCGTGTATTACAAAATAAAACCATGACAGTCCAGGAAATAATGCGGCATGCCTGCGTCGTTCCTGAAAGTAAGCGCTTAAATGTTTTACTTAAGGAATTACGGACGACTGGCAATCATATGGCCATTGTTGTCGATGAATACGGACAGGCTGCCGGTTTGGTAACCATCGAGGATGTGTTGGAAGAAATCGTTGGTGAAATCGAAGACGAGCATGATGACCATGAGGACGAGGGTTATGTTTTCCAACGTAGCGCAAATGAATTCATGATAAAAGCGCTCATGCCTATTGATGAGTTTGATGAATATTTTTCCACCAATTTTACTACGGATGAATACGACACCATCGGCGGATTTCTTGTGAGCCAGCTGGAGCACATGCCTAAAAAGGGTGAAAATGTCTTGGTTGATAATATGCGCTTTGAAGTGGTTAGAGCGGATAACCGGCGTGTGCACTTGATAAAACTTAAAACTCAAAATAATCAAATGGCAGGAAAGCAGGTATGAAAAATAAGACTGTTCTGGTAACGGGCGGCGCGGGTTATATTGGTAGCCATGCATGCGTAGAATTATTGCAAGCAGGTTACAAGGTCGTAGTCGTTGATAATTTGTCCAATAGCAAACCCGAATCATTGTCCCGCGTACAACAGATTACGGGTAAAACACTAACTTTTTATCAAGCTGATATTCGCGACAAACCTGCGTTAACTGAAATCTTTGCCAAAGAATCACCTTCAGCAGTGATACATTTCGCTGGCTTAAAAGCCGTTGGCGAATCCTGTGCACAACCATTTCTGTACTATCATAACAACGTTTATGGAACCCTGGTGCTTACGGAAGTGATGAACAATGCGAACGTTAAGCAGTTGATCTTCAGTTCGTCCGCGACTGTTTATGGCGAATCGTCCTCACCGCAGTATTCTGAAGATTTCCCTCTTGGCGCCATCAATCCTTATGGCCGGTCAAAAGCTATGATTGAGGACATTCTAAGAGACTTATCGGCAGCAGATAAACTTAACCCTACTGAATTCCCCTGGAAGATTGCTTTATTACGCTACTTTAATCCGATAGGCGCACACGAAAGCGGTATGATTGGAGAAGATCCCAATGGCATTCCTAATAATCTGATGCCTTATGTTGCGCAGGTAGCCATTGGCAAATTAACGCAATTATCAGTATTTGGCGATGACTATCCGACTCGGGATGGCACAGGAATCCGGGATTATATCCATGTGGTTGACCTGGTTAAAGGCCATATCAAGGCTATAGCCGTATTGGACAGCGATAAGTACGCGACAGGTGGTTGCAATGCCTATAATCTTGGCGCAGGAAGAGGATACAGTGTCCTCGAAATAATCAATGCCTTCGAAAAGGTAACCGGTAAAACCATCAATTATAAAATTTCTCCGCGTCGATCAGGCGATCTGGCAGAATGTTTTGCTAACCCTGAGCTGGCGTTAAAAGAACTTAACTGGAAAGTTGAAAAAAATCTGGATGACATGGTAGCAGATACCTGGAATTGGCAGACTAAAAACCCGCAGGGCTATGTTTAAAATCAACCTAACGTATCTACTTTAAAATCCATGGCAAATTCAAATGCCACCAAAATGTCTTGACAGCAGATCAAAAAGTATAGATTCTTTCGTTCCTTGAACATCCAAGACTTACAGGCTGAAATAAACGCCATT
>JAQTPT010000065.1 GCA_028712795.1 Methylococcales bacterium | reverse complement strand
TCAATGGCGTTTATTTCAGCCTGTAAGTCTTGGATGTTCAAGGAACGAAAGAATCTATACTTTTTGATCTGCTGTCAAGGCATTTTGGTGGCATTTGAATTTGCCATGGATTTTAAAGTAGATACGTACGTACATTAATGAAGGAATTAGGATTGGAACCACGCAACCCTAAACAATTTAAAGTGACTATGGATGGTAATCATAACGAAGCGATTTCACTAGGCTTTCAATAGCCATTAGATTTTGAGCGGGAATTTTATAAGAAAGTGGCTTAAGATGTGTCCATTTTCAGTTGACCATTAAAGATTGAACAGGATCACCGTATCATCAAGAAAATTATAAATTCCAAGAGGGGTATTAAAACCTTTAATTCGGCAAAAACCGGCCTCCATTGATGGAATCGAAACCGCTCATATGATTCGGAAAGGACGGCTATCTGATGAATATATACCCGCTTATATGCAGTTTATGGTTTTAGCGGGATAGTTTTGTCCAGAGATTATGGATGGCTTTACGCTTTTTGAATATTTGCGACAGAACCAAATATCACTATAAAACAATTTGGTCATCACACAGGATTGCTCCCAAGGAGAATTACCGCAAGATCGGCAATCCTGAAACAACATTGCTGTTTTGCGCCCGATGACGTAAAAAATGATCCATCAGAACAATTGCCATCATCGCTTCAGCAATCGGGGTGGCGCGAATGCCTACACAGGGGTCATGGCGGCCTTCGGTAACCACGTCGATCGCGGCGCCTTGCTGATTGATACTCTTACCGGGTAACCTCAAGCTGGAGGTAGGCTTTAATGCAATACTGGCTGTGATCGCCTGACCGCTTGAAATACCGCCTAAAATGCCGCCTGCGTGGTTGCTCAAAAAACCTGCTGGCGTCATTTCATCGCGAAACTGTGTGCCCTTGCTGTTGATGCAAGCAAAGCCATCGCCGATTTCCACTCCCTTTACCGCATTAATACTCAGCAAAGCATGCGCCAAATCGGCATCAAGGCGGTCAAAAATAGGCTCGCCCAAACCCGGTGGAACGTTGCTTGCCACCACTTCAATTCTCGCGCCTATCGATTCACCTTCCTTGCGTAAAGCATCCATATAGGCTCCCATTTCAGCGATTTTATCTGCGTCAGGGCAGAAGAACGGATTGCTGTCGATAATACTCCAATCGAGTTTTTCGATTTTTATCGGCCCCAGTTGCGATAAATAACCGCGAATTTCTATACCTGCTTGCTCTTTGAGGTATTTTTTGGCTATTCCGCCCGCCGCAACCCGCATCGCTGTTTCACGCGCGGATGAACGCCCGCCGCCCCGGTAATCTCTAAAGCCATACTTCTGCTGATAAGTATAATCCGCATGACCCGGTCTGAATGTATCGGCAATTTTAGAATAATCTTTTGAGCGTTGATCCGTATTTTCAATCAACAACCCAATCGGCGTGCCTGTCGTTTTACCTTCAAACACCCCCGACAGGATTTTTACTTCATCAGCTTCGCGTCGTTGCGTAGTGTGCCTTGAAGTACCGGGTTTTCTTCGGTCAAGATCTTCCTGTAAATCAGCTTCGGTCAATGCCATTCCAGGAGGACAGCCGTCAACGATACAGCCAATAGCAGGGCCATGACTTTCGCCAAACGAAGTGACGGTAAATAGTTTTCCTATGGTATTTCCAGACATATTAATTAAAAGCTGCTATAAATAATTCGTGATAGTCATGAACTTGTTCTGCTGTCAGTAAAAACACCCCATCCCCGCCCCGTTCAAAACTCAACCAGTAAAAAGGCACCTCAGGAAAGGTATTTTGTAGGGTTTCCGCGCTACTACCGACTTCAACAATTAATATCCCCTGTTCCGCCAAATAATCATCAGCATCAACCAAAATGCGAAGTACGATATCCAGGCCTGTTTGACCGCCTTTTAACCCCATATCCGGTTCTGCAAGAAATTCCCTGGGTAATTGTTCCCATTCTTCAAGGTTTACATAGGGTGGATTACTGACAATGACATCGTAATGATCAATGGGCAGTGCTGAAAATAAGTCGGATTGATAAAGTGTCACCAAATCAGAGATCTGGTGGTTTTCAATATTGATTTCAGCGACAGCCAGAGCATCGGATGATAAATCGACCGCATCCACCAAGGCGTCTTGAAAAGCATAAGCACAGGCTATTGCAATACAACCACTTCCGGTGCATAAATCAAGAATGCGGCTAACCTGGTCTTCTTCTACCCAAGGCGAAAATCGTTGTTCGATTAATTCAGCGATGGGCGATCTGGGTACCAATACCCTTTGATCAACATAAAACGATAAGCCAGCAAAAATAGCTTCATTGGTTAAATAGGCTGCCGGTATCCGTTCATTAATTCGTCTATCAATAATGTCAATGACCGCTTGGCGTTCGTTTATCGTTAAAACAGTATCCAGATAAGCTTCGGCCAGATTATAGGGCTGATAAACGGTATGCAAGACCAGCGCCGCCGCTTCGTCAAGCGCGGTGACAGTGCCATGGCCAAAACTGACCTTGGCTTGGGTAAACCGGCTGGCTGCCCAACGAATATAATCGCGCAGGGTCGATAATGTGGTTAAAACTTCAACGGGGGTTGGCTGCATTATTACATAAAGTCATCAAGATGCGCCGGGCATCAATTTAAATAGAGATTCTAAACTAAATGGGTAATGGATAGTAAGTTTAGTTAAGCGCTATCAACCTAAAAACGGTGATTGATCCGTGAAAAACACAAAAAACTTCAGGAGATGCGAGTCTGAAAATCGATAACCATAAGCATTAATGAAACCTATCGATTTATTTGTTTTTTTGTTCGGATATAAAATCACTAAAAAAACGGCGGAATAAATCCGCCGTTTTTTGTTATTCCGACATTATTCCGAGCATTCTCTATGGCCGCTCTTTGCCTTGTATTTTAACTACTTATCTATTTTAAGCGCTAAAAAGGCCGGACTACCCCGGCGCTGAATTAAGGCGGCAACTGATTTACCGGCAGGTAAATTTTTGGCTACCTTTTCGAAATCAGCTACATCATCAATAACATTATTGCCAATGCGCAAAATTACATCACCCGGTTGAATACCCGCGTTTTTGGCTGCGCCTTTAGCAACATCTTGAACTAACACTCCGCCTTTAATAACCTGCAATCCCTCTCTTTCTTCAGCGGTCAAATCAGTGACGCTAACCCCTAATCTATTGGTGGGTTTAACTTTCTCTGTTTTGTTATCAGCTATTTTATCAACCTGTTCGGGTAAAAGCCCGATGTTGAAGTTTACTGTTTTTTCATCGCCTTGTCTGAGAATTTTTAGCGTTGCTTTTTCATGGATTGGCGTCATGCCTACCATGGGCGGCAAATCTCCAGAGTTCTCAATGGGTTGGCCATTAAACTCAGTAATGATATCCCCAATCTGCAACTCTGCTTTTTCAGCCGGACTGCCGGGAACTACTTTAGACACTAATGCTCCCATTGGTTTTTTCATGCCAAATGATTCTGCCAATTCCCTAGTCACATCCTGTATTTGAACACCTAGCCAGCCATGCGCCGCTTTACCGGTCTTTTTTATTTGCTCGACAGCATTCATCACCACATCCATGGGAATCGAGAATGAAAGCCCCATAAAACCGCCGGTACGGCTATAAATCTGGGAATTGATGCCAACCACTTTACCATCCATATTAAAAAGCGGCCCGCCTGAATTGCCTGGATTGATTGCCACATCCGTTTGTATAAACGGCACATAATTGCCGCCGGGCAAACTGCGCCCTTTAGCGCTGACGATACCTGCCGTCACTGACTGTTCAAAGCCAAACGGTGAACCTATGGCCAAAACCCACTCGCCCACTTGTAGTTTGTTGGGATCGCCAATTGTGACTGCGGGTAAATCAGTGGCAGCCACCTTTAATACTGCAACATCGGTACGCGCATCAGAGCCAATGAGTTTGGCCACCAATTCGCGTCTATCTGAGAATTTAACAATGATTTCATCGGCGTCTTTTACGACATGGTGATTGGTCAATACGTAGCCATCTTTGGAAATAACGAAACCAGACCCCAATGATTGAGTATCGCCACCGCCCCCATTGCCGCCGCCATCAGGATTATTAAAGAAATGCTTAAACAACTCCTCCATTTCAGGCGGCATGCCTTCCGGCATAGGCTGTTGTTTCTGAGCATCCGCAATCTCTGGCCTGGCTTTTTGGGTCGTGCTGATATTGACTACTGCCACGCCATTAACCTTTACCATCTCGGTAAAATCCGGCAATTGCGCAAAACCATTTTGATTAAAAAGAAAAACCAGAAAAACACACCAACCAAGCTTCTTGATCATAAAAACTCCATTCCCTAACATTGATAAAATAGTTGCATTACGTAAAACAATGGATCTTGCCACCTATACTTTGCACAATAAAAACCGCCACAAGTCAAGCAGCGATGAGTGTTTATACTTCCTATTCCGCATAATCGCCACGCATCGCGATGGTATCCGGGATAATCGAGATTATTCAGTTTTTCAAATCCCGAAGCTTGACACCTTCTGCAATCGATTTGACTGTTTCTGCAGGCACTTCACCCATGACGGTCAATTGATAATTATCAATGACACGGCTATAAGAATTGACTGCGCCGGCTGATTGAATACTCGGTTGCATCGCTGCGCTTTTTTTTTCCATGTACACGGACACCGAAGTGAAGCCATCGCTCAACAATAGGTGCTCAACTGGCTCCTCGGCGTTATGTATAGGTTGGCGGGTAAAAAACACTTCCCGAAACCCCTTCGGGAGCTCCGTTACAACAAACGCTGCCTGTTCCGAAGATTGCGGCTGTATCTGATGGATATGACGGGCTGGATAGGCAGTATCAATGGATTTATCATCAATAAAAGGCAGTGCGTCTTTAACTTCTATATCTGTGAAAATCACCTGCTCCACGAGATCGCCTGAGTTGTTATAAACTACCACTTTAAGCGGCAAAAACTGTTGTTTTTCAACCCATATTCTCCTGGGGTATCTGTCGTTATCTTTTGGTTGGATAGCAACAACGTAGCTCGGCAGCATGGCAATATTTTCTTCGCCAACCATCTCGAACTGATAAATGTCTTCCATTTTATCCAGGTTATAAGGCATATCAACCAGAAAGGAACGTTCAAAAGGCCGGTGATCGACAATCGTTTGGTGCGATTCCTTAAACACACAACTGACTTTACCGGCGTTTCTGATAATTTCACGCAAGGGGGAATTTAACGATATTAGACGCTCCTGTTGAAGGCCTTTGTCAGCCGCGTGAACATATCTCATCGGCTCCAGCTTTCCATTTCTAAAAAACGCAACCGTACCCTCATAATTAAGGACATCCATGGCATGGTTCATTTTCATTAATAGTTGCCGGGCATTCAACTCTGGCTCTTGTGCCAAGACAATGCCTGTTGACAAGAGCATTACAACCAAAAAACGTTTAACTTCTATCATTGTTGACTATAAGCAGTCACTTTGGCAAAGGGCTGGAAATTAGCCTCGCCATTGGTATAAACACTACTGTTGTGCGCCTGAAGATAATCATTAATACGTTTATTAAGCGGATGTTGCGCATCTTGGTTTGCATTTACAGGCTGTTCAGTTGGCTGATGCTGAGCAACCTGAAGTATTGATGCAGATCCGGAATTGGAACTCGGATAATTCAAACTTCGCCCTGCAATCACCGCAACAATAACGATAGAGGCAGCCACGGCAATTTGCTTATGACTCCGTTTGAATGATTTATGTTGAGGCAGTAAATAAAACGGTTCTTGCTGTATTTTCTGACGAATATTTTTTGAAAAATCATCTTTAGTTAATAAAAAAGCATCTGATTTTATCGCATGGCTGATAACCTCATAACGATTCAGTTTGTCTTGCAATTCAGGCTGCGACTGTATTTTATGCAATAACTTCAATGCCTCAATATGATTTAGTTCATTATCAAGAAATTGAGATATTTTTTGATTCAAATCTTCAGACATCAAAAACCACCGTGTTCTAGTAAAGGGTTCAATTTGTTATCGATTGCTTCACGCGCTCTAAAAAGGCGTGACCGTACCGTACCAACCGGGCAATCCATTGCCTCAGCAATTTCTTCGTAGCTCATACCATCAAATTCACGCAACATAATGGCAGTGCGCATGTCTTCGGGTAGCTTATCAATTGCTTCTTGAATTGTGTTAATTATTTCCTGATTTAATAGATGCCTCTCTGGTGTTTCCATGCCTTGTAGTTGAGGCGCATTTTCAAAGACTTCTGCATCCTGTATATCTACCTGATAATCAGAGTTTCTTCTTGACCGTGACACCAGGTAGTTTTTGGCCGTGTTTATGGCAATACGATACAACCAGGTATAAAAAGCAGAGTCCCCCCTGAAATTACCCAGTGCGCGATAAGCTTTAATAAACGCTTCCTGAGCGACATCCTGAGCCTCGCTGGGGTCTTTAACATAGCGGTTAACCAGCTGAATGATTCTGTGTTGATATTTAATCACTAAAAAATCAAACGCCGATTTATCGCCGCGTTGCACCCGCAGGACAAGATCTTCGTCTAGTTGTTCGCTGTACTTACTATGACTGCTCACTACGGCTCTTTAACGGTTGAATGGACAAACACAATCCCATAAAGTTCTATTATCTACAAAAATTGTGCTATCGCTCTAAAAAGCGTTATTATCCATAAACATTGATCACTAAGCCACCACCTTCATTTAGTTAATGAAGTTTTTTCTACACTTTGCCTTGTGCGAGTTAACAAATTAACCCCTATGCCCCATTCAAAAAATTATGATGTTCTTATTGTTGGCAGTGGCGGAGCCGGACTAACTTTAGCGCTTAAACTGGCTGACCACACCACGAGCGTTGCGGTATTGTCAAAATTCGCGCTAACTTCCAGCAGCACCTATTATGCTCAAGGCGGAATATCGGCTGTTTTTGATGCTGATGATTCCCTTGAATCCCACATTGAGGATACCCTGGATGCCGGTGCGGGGCTCTGTAATCCAGATATTGTCAGACTTACCGTCACTCACGGAAAAAGCTCCATAGACTGGCTCCGCGAACAAGGCGTTGTCTTTACGGAAGAGGAAAATCAATCGGGCGAAACACAACTTCACTTAAACCGTGAAGGCGGTCATTCCCATCGGCGTGTTGTGCATTCAGCGGATGCAACCGGCAAGGCCGTATCGCTATCGCTGATTGAGCGGGCCCGGGAACACCCCAGCATCGAATTGTTTGAACATCACAGCGTTGTTGAGTTAATTACCGCCCCGACTCCCGATCGTGCCGGCAAACAGGTGTTGGGCGCATACGTCCTGGATACCCGGAAAAACCGGGTTAAAACGATGTCTGCACGTGTCGTTGTCCTGGCCACAGGCGGCGCAAACATGGCCTATATTTACAGCACCAATCCGCACAGCTCCACCGGCGACGGCATTGCGCTGGCGTGGCGTGCCGGTTGTCGAGTCAGCAACATGGAATTTATGCAATTTCACCCCACCTGCCTTTATCATCCCGAAGCCCGCTCTTTTCTTATCAGCGAAGCATTAAGAGGTGAAGGCGGCAGACTGGTTTTAGCAGACGGCTCATCTTTTATGCAAAATTTCGACCCGAGAGGCGAATTAGCCCCCCGGGATATTGTTGCCAGAGCCATTGACCATGAAATGAAAAAGCGCGGTATAGACTGCGTTTATCTTGATATTAGTCATAAGCCAGCCGAATTCATCCGCGAGCATTTCCCAACGATTTACCAGCAATGTCTCGAATTTGATATAGACATCACCAAACAACCGATACCCGTAGTTCCAGCGGCGCATTATACTTGCGGCGGTGTGTTAACGGACAGCTATGCACGCACCGACATAAAAAACCTGTATGCCGTTGGCGAAGTGGCTAGCACCGGCCTACACGGGGCAAACCGCATGGCCAGCAACTCATTACTGGAATGTCTGGTTTTTGCCGAACGGGCCAGTGAAGATATCTTACTGAAACTGCCCAACATTCCTTCGACGCCAGCAATCCGGGACTGGGATGAGTCCAAAGTCAGCGACTCCGATGAAGAAGTGGTGGTTTCCCACAACTGGAACGAATTGCGCCATTTTATGTGGGACTATGTAGGCATTGTCAGAACCGATAAACGGCTCAGCCGGGCTATGAACCGCGTAGAACTGCTTAAAAAAGAAATCGCAGAATATTACAGTCATTTTCGCGTGACCAGCGACTTGCTGGAATTGCGCAATCTGGTCATCGTTGCCGAATTAATCATCCGCTGCGCGCAACAACGCAAAGAAAGCCGCGGCTTGCATTACACGCTGGATTATCCGGAAACCGATAATAGTAAACCGCCCCAAAACACCATTCTTATGCCTTGAATGGAAAGCTCGACTTATTAAACCATACACAATAAGAATGATTGATTACACGCCATGAATTGATTTTTTTATCCTGATTCTTTCAGGGGGGATTTGTTTATCCGAAATATTAAGGCTTTCATGGTATGGCTGCGCACGCCCCGATAACCGGTTATCGGGCGAGCTTGGCGAAAATGCCGAAGCGGTTTTGATCAGCAGTTACTATGCGCTGGCGGATTTGCTTGATGTTTATTTCGAGGTTGTTTCGTCGTTAACGGTGATGGTTTGAGACATGGGTGCGGTTAAGGCGATTTCCATGAACGGAGTGTGCAGTTCCGGTGTTTGAATCGTCAAAATTATTTTTCAATAATCGCCAATCTTTCAGACTCAATGCCCAACAGCAACCGACCTTTCAACAAGCCGACCAATTCTCTGCCTGCCATGGTAAAACGCCAGCCATGGAGTAATGGGCATTCGTCATCGTCATTGAACAATAGTTCTTCAAGATCTTTGCGTGAAGCCAGAATGGCTGGGTTTAATGAATTTTCTTCGGCCCGTATTCTCACTAATGCCGTTAAAATATCCAGTATGGCTTCTTGTTGCTGGGTTTTTTTAGCGGGCCGGTCTTTTTCGTTTAAAGGGGCAGGAGTCCGATTTTTGGCTGAGGTGATTAATTGGCACAGCTCTTTGCCATAACGGCTCACCGCCCGCTCATTAATACCCCGCACATTAGCCAATTCCTCAACCGTCTCGGGCTGTAGTTTGGCTAAATCAAAAAGCAATTCATCGCGCAAAAGCCAGCTTTTAGGGCGATCCTCAGACTGCGCGGTTTTTTCCCGCCATTGCGCCAAAGCTTGAATAATGGACAACTGTTTCCCGGTCAGTTTATTTTTGCCTTTAATTTTAAACCATGCGTTTTCAGGTTCCATCTTATAAAGCGCTGGGTTTGTCAGCTCGGCAAAATCATGTTTTAGCCAATCAATCCGTCCCAGTTCGGTCAGTTTTTGAACCATGATTTGGTAAATTTGGCATAAATAAATCACATCATCGGCAGCATACTCAATTTGCGCTTCGCTTAGTGGCCGTTTGCTCCAATCTGCCCTGGTGTGCGCTTTATTCAAATTAACGCCTAACAAACTGGAAACCAGCATGGCATAGCCCGGATTGTCTTGAAAACCCAACAGAGGCGCAGCGACTTGAGTGTCAAAAATCGGCCCCGGTAATTTACCGGTCCATTGATGAAAAATTTCCAAATCTTGCCGACAGGAGTGAAAAACTTTAACGATGGCAGGATTGTAAAGCGCCTCAAAAAGGATATCCAGTTTAGGCAAGGCTATCGGATCAACGCAGGCTACCCATTCCGGCGTCGCGATTTGTAGCAGGCAAAATTTTGGATAATAGGTTTTTTCGCGTAAAAACTCGGTATCCAGCGCCAGCCAGGATTCTTTCTTGATCTGTACGCATAATTTGGCCAGATGATCAGGGGTATTAATATATTGTATGGATGTCATAGAGTTAAACGAGCAATTTTTAAAATTAACCGGAATTTAAAGGGATGCCCTTCACCAATGAATAACGGGAATCAGGCAAGGGAGATACGCGATATATCGGTTATAAAATGAAGGGCAGGGCAGATAATTTAGTGACCCTTACATGGCTAATACGTCCAAACCCGCATTAAATGAAATAATCTGATCTTCTGTTTGCTGACTACGCATAAGACCTGCAAAATCAAATAATTGCCTATCCGCTAGCTGAGAGGGCGCTACATTCTGCAAGCTGGTAAATATGGTTTCCAGGCGTCCGGGAAATTGTTTGTCCCAACTCTTCAACATAACTTTCATGGCCTGCCTTTGCAGGTTTGCCTGAGAGCCGCACAAGTTACAGGGGATGATGGGGAAATCCTTAAATGCGGCAAAGCGTTCTATTTCTTTCTCACGCGTATAGGCCAGCGGTCTAATGATGATATTCTTTTTATCGTCACTCAATAATTTGGGCGGCATGGCCTTGAGTTTGCCACCATAAAAAATATTCAGAAAAAACGTCTCCAGGATATCATCACGGTGATGCCCTAAAGCAATTTTGCTAATACCATTGGCTTCGGCGTAGCCGTATAACGTCCCGCGACGAAGGCGCGAACACAGCCCACACGTGGTATTGCCCTCAGGAATAACGCGTTTTACGACACTGTAAGTGTCTTTTTCAATAATATGATAAGGCAAGCCCAGGGATTCAAGATAGGCGGGTAAAACATGCTCAGGAAAACCGGGTTGTTTTTGATCAAGATTGACCGCTATCAACTCGAAATCAACCGGCGCGGTTTTCTGTAAATTCATCAGGATGTCTAATAGCGTAAAGGAATCTTTTCCTCCTGACAGGCACACCATGACTTTATCGCCATTCTCGATCATGTTATAGTCGGCGATTGCATCACCGACGCTGTGCCGCAAACGTTTTTGTAATTTGTTAAATTGGATCCGGGATTTTTGCTTTGGATCTGACATGGTCAGAGTTACATTGAGTGATAAAGGAGAAAGAAGAAATCGGGGCTCATAGTCTAGTGAACCCTGATAAGAAAGGCGTTAACCGTTATAACGCTGAAAAATCAAGGTTGCGTTGGTGCCGCCAAAGCCAAAACTATTCGACATAATGGTATTTAACGTGACGTTATCTTTGCGCTCGCGAACAATCGGAATGCCCTCAGCGCCGGGGTCAAGCCGGGTTATATTGGCCGAAGCGCTAAGGAAATTTTCTTCCATCATCAATAATGAATAGATCGCCTCATTAACGCCAGCAGCGCCTAACGCATGACCGGTCAGTGATTTGGTGGAACTCACCCAAGGCACGGTGTCCTTGCCAAACACAGTACGCAAGGCTTCCAATTCTTTGGTATCGCCTACGGGTGTGCTGGTTCCGTGCGCATTGATGTAATCGATATTACCGGCCACTGTGGACATGGCTTGTTGCATACAGCGCACAGCACCTTCGCCAGAAGGCTGAACCATGTCATAACCATCAGAAGTTGCGCCGTAACCAACCAGTTCAGCATATATTTTGGCGCCACGCGCCTTGGCGTGCCCCAATTCTTCAATGACCAGAACACCGCCACCACCGGAAATAACAAAACCATCACGGGTTTCATCATAAGGCCTGGAAGCCGTTGCGGGGGTGTCATTATATTTGGAAGATAAGGCGCCCATCCCATCAAATAATACCGACATAGTCCAGTGGACTTCCTCTCCACCACCTGCAAACACAATATCCTGCTTACCCATCTGGATTAACTCCATGGCATGACCAATGCAATGGGCGCTGGTCGCGCACGCGGAGCTAATAGAGTAATTGACGCCTTTTATTTTAAAGGGTGTAGCCAGACAAGCGGTGTTGGTGCTGGACATACTTCTGGGCACCATGTAGGGACCGACTTTCTTAATGCCTTTTTCACGCAAAATATCCGCGGCGTCAACAATATTTGAAGTTGAGGGGCCGCCTGAGCCCATCACCAGTCCGGTTCTGAAGTTCGAGACTTCGGTCTCATTTAAGCCGGAATCATCAATTGCCTGCTGCATCGCAATATAGTTGAAAGCCGCGCCATCGCCCATAAAACGCTTTATTTTACGGTCAATAAACGCGTCAAGGTCAATGTTTATGGGGCCATGCACATGACTGCGTAATCCCAAATCCTGATAAACTTTTGCAAAAGTGATTCCTGAACGACCTTGTTTTAGGGAATCGACAACCTCATTCCGGTTATTCCCTATGCTGGAAACAATGCCTAAACCGGTTACTACGACTCTTTTCATTTTACTTGTGACCTCTAGAAATCTTCTGTAGAAGTGAATAAACCAACTCGCAGATCGGTAGCCTCATAGATGACCTTACCATCAACGTCCATTGTGGCGTCAGCTATGCCCATAACAAGTTTCCGCATAATCAGTCTTTTTATATTAATTTTGTATGTAACTTTTTTGGCAGTGGGTAATACTTGCCCTGTAAATTTAACTTCCCCCACGCCTAAAGCACGTCCTTTTCCTGGGCCACCCATCCAGCATAAATAAAAACCCACTAGCTGCCACATGGCATCCAGCCCTAAGCAACCCGGCATCACAGGATCGCCCTGAAAGTGACAGGCAAAAAACCACAAATTGGGGTTTATATCCAGCTCTGCTATGATTTCGCCCTTTCCGTATGTGCCACCTACATCCGATATATGAGTAATACGATCCATCATCAGCATGTTTGGCAGGGGCAATTGCGCATTTTTTGGTCCGTATAACTCTCCCCTCCCTGACTTCAATAGCTCTTCGCGCGTAAAACTATGCTGTTTCTCCATGATATTCGTTTACCTTTGTAATTATTTTCTTCACATTATCTAACAGACGCTAAAAAAAATCAGCTCAAATTTTAGCGGGGACGCACATCGAACAATAATTTTGTCATTTTTATTGTACTTTTTTGTAACAGTTGCTGATAAATAATGGCATAAGACAATACAGAGGTAACATATTTTCGGGTCTCTTTATAGGGGATAGTTTCAATCCAGACATCAGCGGGTAGAGATCTATAGTTGGGTAACCATTTTATTACACGGTTTGGTCCTGCGTTATATGCCGCCGTTGCCAGCGCGAAATGTCCATCAAACCGGTTCAGCAACTGTTTATAGTAAAATGAACCGTACTTGATGTTAACATCCGGATTAAACAAACTATCATCTGCTTTCCAAGGTTCATTAAGATTGCGGGCTATTTGCCGCCCAGTTTCCGGCATGATTTGCATTAATCCCCGTGCGCCTGCTGCTGACAGGGCGCTCTTATCCAGCATGCTTTCCTGACGAATCAGGCCAAAAATAATTGCTGGATCAAGATCTTGCAAATAAGCATTGATTTGAACCTGATTCAAATAGGTGACAGGAAATCGTAAGCCTAAATCATCCCAATAATCCGCTTTAACCAAGGTAATAATCGCAATCTGATCCCATCGCCACTGTTGGGCTAATTTAGCTGCAACAATCAGCTGTTCTTTAGGTAATTTTTTTAACGCAAACCACCACTGTCGCTTAGCCTCTTCTTCGCGGTTCAAGTTTGTAAGCTCTTGAAAGACTTTAAAATCTGTTGTTCTGGCCAGTTCTTCGAGCACATTTTCAGCTATAAAAACCGGTTTATTAGCGAAGGAATAATGCTTATTGACCAAATCCGCCGCCATAAATCCATAGTAACTTCTATCTTCCGACAACCGATTATAAATTGACTGCCCCTGGGGCACGTTACCCGTTTCGACCAAAGATCGGGCTTGCCAGTATTGCCACTGCGGCATTTGTTTCTCTTCAATGGTCAAACCTGCCAGAGCATGAGTAACATTCGGCCAGTTAAGCTCCAGCAGGGCGGCTCTGACTTTCCATTCCCTGACTTCACCATCAATAGCCTGCAACTGATTGAGACGATCATATGCCCTTTTATCCTGCGCGTGCGCCAGCGCAAGCGCAAGTCTGCGCTCAAGTTGTTGGGCAGTTTGGTCATTTAAGACAATTGTATGCTTTCCTTTATCCCAGACAGTAAGGGCCAAATCCAGATCCGAGTTGGCCATCCGATCCACGCCGTGTGCAAAGATACGGCCATGCCGGTCATCACCGCTCAACAACACAATGCCCTCAATTAATGATGGTTCGTTATGAACGCGTAACCAAACTTCGGCAATTGCCTGGCTAGGCTTATCCAGCAAGTTTTTTAAATAGTTCGCCAGGGATCTATTATCTTTTTTTAACGCTAATTCAAAGCGTTGCCAAATCATATCAGGCGTGAGGACAGGCGATAGCGCCAATGCGGACAACAGGGGATCACATTCTTTTGGCTGCGAATCCCCAACTGCCCATAAACGCTTTGCTTCGTTCAAAGCGAACTGTTGATCACCTGTTTTGTAATGCGCCCAATAAAACCGGCATTCAAGCGCGGTATTATCACTGGCTTGATAATAGCGGAGAAAATCGACCCAGCGTTCATTATTGGCGAGATAATCCAGCCATTTAGAACGTAGCAAGTCAGCATAGCGGGTGTTTTTAAAGTTGGATAAAAAGGCCAGTATTTTATCGGTTTGCGGTAAATTTTTTTTTAACCATTGGTACTGCAAATAGGGGTACAGCGGATAATCCACCAATGTGGAGCTTATGGTTATAAACGCGCTATCATCGTCCTGTTCCACGCTTTTTTCCGCCAACAAAAAATTCTGTCTTTGCTGATCTGGCGTATTGCTGAAAACCGGGCTCGAAAAAAAAACCAAACAACATAACAACAAGTTTACAGGCATACATTTTATAGTCATATCAGTAGTTATTCCGTGCTTAATTTGCTACTTTACAAGATTAGGCGATTTCCAAGAATGAATATACCCAAATTGTGCAGGATTTTTATTCATTTTCAAGGCTTAAAAAGGGACGCATAGCTAGCTATGTAACCCTTTTTACAACGCAGAAAAGGGTCAAAAAGACTAGCAATTTGAGTATATTCTTCGCCGGAAATCGCCTTAGGGAGCGAAAATGAAAAGTCGTTAACCACGAAGGGTATGAGGAAGAATGTAGACATTTTGTTATTCGTGGAGTTTTCTTAACGTCTTGGCTTAACACTCTGTCTAATTGCCCAGGCCACATCTGCCGCTTGCCGGTTTTCTTTGACGTCATGCACCCGAAACATCTGCACGCCTGCCATAACGCCTAACGCGGTAGTGACGGCGGTTGCCGTGACCAAAGCTGAGGGTTCAGTTACGTCACAGAGCGAGCCCATAAAACGTTTGCGGCTGGTGCCTAAAAGAACCGGGAACCCTAACGCCACTAGCGCATCAAGATTCGCCAATAAGTCCAGGTTATCTTGTTTACGTTTACCAAAACCGATGCCCGGATCGATTGCAATGTTTTCTTTTTTAATCCCGGCTTTTAAAGCTGTATCGATTCTGTTTTTTAAGGCACTGATGACTTCACTGACCACATCATCATAATAGGGATTATTTTGCATGGTTTTTGGCGCGCCTTGTCTATGCATCAAAATAACCGGCACATCCGATTTAGCCGCTAATGCCAATATGGCTTCGTCCTCTTGCCCTGCGGAAACGTCGTTGATGATATTGGCTCCGGCTTCCAGCGCCGCTTTGGCAACTTCGCTGGAGGTTGTGTCAATGCTGATTAAAACAATGCGCTTAAATTGTTTCCGGATGGCGGTTATAACCGGAATCACGCGCAGTATTTGTTCGGTTGCGGACACTGAATCTGACCCTGGACGTGTCGATTCACCGCCAATATCAATAATATCCACGCCTTCGGCCAGCATCCGCTCAACTTGCTTTAAGGCGTCATTGATACTGGTATATTTACCGCCATCAGAAAAACTGTCTGGCGTAACATTTAAAATACCCATAATCAGCGGTTTGTTGAGTTGATTGAACATGTCTAAAAGGTCCTGTGCATTAAGTTGTATAGATTCGGGTATAATGGCCGAATACTTTCGGCGCTGAATATTGTCATGAATAAACCACGATTAGCTTGGGCGATTACCGGTTCCGGCCATTATATAGAAGAATGCCTGGATTTCCTGCTAACCCTGGATGATGTTGATCTGTATCTTAGTCTGGCTGCGGAAGAGGTGATTAAAATGTATGGAGTCAACCTTAATGATATCCGTGAAAAAATGCCCGTGTACCGTGATAAAACGGCATCATCCCCGCCGGTTGGTCATTTTTATAAAGGTTATTACCACACCTTTGTGATGGCCCCGGCGACTTCAAATACCGTGGCTAAATGCGTATTAGGGATAGCCGATACCCTGGTGACCAACTTGTATTCCCAGGCCGGAAAATGCCGGGTGCCCAGTATTATTTATCCGTGTGACATTGCACCGGAAATGGAAACCACTGCGCCGGGGGGTAAAAAAGTGATGGTTTACCCGCGCAAAATCGACTTGGAAGGTACCAGAATTTTAAAAACATTCGAATACACGACTGTCGTAGAAAGTGCTGATGAATTGATTGTTGCCGTTAAAGAACGGCTGGCCGCGGTTAACTTAAGTGATTTAGCTCATTTGTCAAAGAAAGAGGGTTAATGAGCGAACACATCCTTTTTCTTACCGGCAAGCTGGCGGAAAAACAACTGCGAAATATTCTGGAAAAAATGCAGCCGGAATTTTCTTATACCGTGCACCAGTTGGGGCTTAAAGTCGCGGCACTCATGACGGCGGATATGATACAACGCAGATTGACCGACACTTTTGGGGCTGACCGGATTCTGGTGCCGGGACGATGCCGCGGTGATTTAGACGTTCTGTCAAATACCCTGGGCTTACCGATAGATCGTGGACCGGAGGAGCTTAAAGACTTGCCGCAATATTTTGGCAAAGCCGCACAAAAGCCCGATTTAAGCCGTTACAGCGTCAAAATCTTTGCCGAAATTACCGATGCGCCCAATGTTAGCGTTGAAGAGGTGGTTAATCGCGCATACTACTATAAAAAAAATGGCGCTGATGTCATTGATATAGGCTGTTTGCCCAGCACCGCTTTTCCACACATGGAAGAGATCATCCGTACCTTAAAGCAGGAAGGCTTTATGGTGAGTATTGACTCTCTGGAGTCAAGCGACTTGCTCAGAGGTGGCAAAGCGGGTGCGGATTATATGCTCAGCTTGCATGAAAGCACGCTTTGGATTGCAGATGAAGTGGCGGCAACGCCGATTATAATCCCGGAAAAACATGAAGATTTGGCGTCACTGGATCGCGCGATTAAAGTGTTGCAGGCAAGGAACCGCACTTTTATCGTCGACCCTATTTTAGATCCACTGCATTTCGGCTTTACCCAATCCATTGTGCGTTATCATGACGTCCGGAAAAATCATCCCGAAGTTGAAATCATGATGGGGGTAGGCAATATTACTGAACTGACCCACGCTGATACGGCGGGTATGAACGCCTTATTGCTGGGTATTTGTTCAGAACTGAACATCAATCAAATTCTGGCGACTGAAGTCAGCAAACACGCCTGTCGTGCGATAAAAGAAGCTGACTTGGCGCGGCGTATCATGTTTGCTTCTAAAGAACATGACACATTACCCAAGCATATCGATCCCGGCTTGATGTCCCTGCATGAAATCGCCCCTTTTCCTTATTCGCTGGAAGAAATCAGGGAGCTTGCCGGACAAATAACAGATCCCAGTTTTCGCATCCAAACCAGCGCCGAAGGCTTGCATATTTTTAACCGCGATGGCTTGCACAGCGCCACTGATCCGTTTGATTTTTTTCCTAAACTTCATGTTGAAAATGACGGCGGCCATGCTTTTTATTTAGGCGTTGAACTGGCACGCGCTGAAATAGCCTGGCAATTGGGCAAACGCTATACGCAGGATCAAGCGCTGGGTTGGGGCTGCGCCACTGATCAGACAGAAACAACTGTTGATTTGCATACTTTTAAACCGGCAGGAACTACTTTACAGAAGAAATAATGATTCAAGAAACCATAGTTACCACTCAGGATAGTTCAGGATTGACCCACATAGCGCCTATGGGCATTCATGTCGACGGCGATGACTTTATTATTTTGCCGTTTCGACCCTCTTTGACTCTCAATAATCTGCTGGAAAGCAAAACAGCAGTGCTTAACTACTGTGATGATGTGCGCGTTTTTGCGGGCTGTTTGACTGGACGGCGCGAATGGCCGTTGATCCCTGCGGAAAAAATCAACGGTCAGGTGCTTGAGTGCGCGTTGGCGCATACAGAAGTCGAACTGGTGAGTATTGAAGACGATCCCACCCGGCCCAAAATATTCTGCAAATCGGTCCATACCGTTAATCACTCTCCTTTTAAGGGTTTTAACCGCGCCCAGTTTTCAGTACTGGAAGCGGCTATTTTAATTAGCCGGTTAACCATGTTGCCTTTGGCAAAAATAGAATCTGAAATAGAGTATCTGCGAATCGGACTTGAAAAAACAGCGGGTGACAGAGAATGGGAAGCGTGGGGTTGGCTGATGGCAGTGATAGAAAAATTTAAGGCAGAGGCCAAGGCATGACCGGAATGCTTGCCAGCGTCAACAGCATGGAAGAAGCTTTGCTGGCGTTGAGTGCGGGTGTTGATATTATTGATCTTAAACAACCTGCTTTAGGTGCGCTAGGCGCTTTGGACATGGCTACCGTTAAGCAGGTTGTTGCCGAAGTTGCTGGGCGTTGCCCGATCAGCGCAACTATTGGCGATTTGCCTATGCAGCCTGATCCGGTTTTTAATGCCGTCAAGGCGATGGCTGAAACGGGCGTCGATTATATAAAAATCGGTTTTTTTCCGGGTGATGACTGGCAGGGAACACTAAATAAATTGTCTGTGTTAACGGGACAAAGTCAGGCTTTGATCGCTGTGTTATTTGCAGACGCACAACCTGATCTTAATATAATCAGGTTATTGAAAGAGGCTGGTTTTACGGGCGTCATGTTGGATACCAGGAACAAGCAGAATGGCTCGTTGACCCAGTTGATGGCAAAAATGGACATCGCGCGATTTGTTACGCAAGCTAAAGCCCAGCAATTGCTTTGTGGACTGGCGGGCTCGCTTAGGCTGGAAGACATACCCGGACTCATGTCTTATAAAGCCGATTATCTGGGTTTTAGAGGAGCGTTATGCCAGGGCCACAATAGGGTAGGGGAGTTAAATGAGCAGTCTGTGTTTAAGATCAGGCACGCCATAAAAATTATAGATACCGAATAACGGTCACCACTTTTCACTGCCACCATTAACAAATAAAGTTAGATTTACAGAATTAACAAATAATTTTACTCTGATCTGTAACCCGAATAGCGTATAATTTTTTTTATATTTGCAACTTATCCAAAAGATCTGGACTATGTCAATCAGCCTTAGAAAAATTACCCATCAAGTGTTAGTCGGCGACGTTAAAGTCGGCGGTGGCGCGCCTATTGTCGTTCAATCAATGACCAATACCGATACGGTTAATGTTTCCGCAACCGTTAATCAAATCATTGAATTGGCCACCGCAGGTTCCGAACTGGTCCGTATTACGGTCAATTCAGAAGAAGCCGCGAAAGCCGTTGCCGAGATCCGCAACAAATTAAATCAGAAAGGGTATACCGTTCCTATAGTAGGTGATTTTCATTTCAATGGTCACAAGCTACTGGAAAAATACCCTGACTGCGCGGAAGCTCTCGATAAATATCGCATTAATCCAGGGAACGTAGGGCGTGGCAAAAGCCGTGACCCCCAATTTCAGCAAATGATTGAATTCGCTTGCCAATATAACAAGCCCGTCCGTATTGGCGTTAATGGCGGTAGCTTGGATCAAGCAGTGTTTACCCGTTTACTTGACGAAAACAGGCTCCTGAAGCATCCTGAACCTTTACCCGCTGTTACCCGGAAAGCTATCGTTTTGTCTGCGCTTGAAAGCGCCGCTAAGGCGGAAGAACTCGGTTTAGCAAAAAATAAAATCATTCTTTCCTGCAAGATCAGTAACGTACAGGAGCTAATCAATATTTATCAGGATTTGTCCAGCCGTTGTGATTATGCCTTGCATTTGGGCCTTACCGAAGCCGGCATGGGTTCCAAGGGCATAGTATCTTCTGCCGCCGCTCTATCGGTTTTAATGCAACAAGGTATAGGCGACACCATCCGCATTTCGCTAACGCCTGAACCCGGCGCGTCCAGAACCCAGGAAGTCATTGTCGGTCAGGAAATACTTCAAACAATGGGTTTCCGGTCATTTACGCCCATGGTAATTTCCTGTCCCGGTTGCGGCCGCACCACAAGTGACTATTTCCAAAAACTTGCGATGGATATTCAAACCTATCTGCGTGATCAAATGCCGATATGGCGCACCCAATATCCGGGTGTCGAAACCATGGAAATAGCCGTAATGGGCTGCGTAGTGAATGGCCCGGGGGAAAGTAAAAGCGCTAACATTGGCATTAGTCTGCCGGGTACGGGCGAATCACCGGTAGCGCCGGTTTATGAGGATGGCGAAAAAACTGTCACACTTAAAGGCGACAAAATTGCAGAAGAATTTCAGGAAATAGTGCAACGCTATATTGAATCGCATTACGCCGCATAAATTTATCCGCTTGTAATGAAAAAATTGGAGCCCCGATTACTGTTCTATTAGCTAAGTCGCTGGGGTCTTTTTTTGTTTCAACTATTTCCATGGCAAAGGAAAATATGCCAGGAATGCGCAGGAAAAATACCGGTACTTTCCTGCGAGGCAAAATTCTTGCAAACCAGAAAACCATGAATTATAGCGGATGGTGTTCCGCATAGGGTGAAAACAAAACTCACTTTAACAACGGCTCAATAGTTTTCAATATCAGCTCCTTGGAAAACTCACCCTGATGCCGGTAAATAATCTGTCCTTGCCGGTTAACGACAACAGTGAAGGGCACGGCGTCAACAATATTTCCCAGTTGATGAGCCAGGCCAATACCCGTATCGCCACCTATCAAAATCGGGTAATTGATTTTAATCGTGGCAAGGTATTTCCCAACGGGCTCTTGGTCGTCTATCGCGATACCGATAAATTGCAGTCCTTTGGCTGCATATTGTTCCTGTAAAGCAATAAATCCGGGGATTTCTTTGAGGCAGGGCGGACACCAGGTTGCCCAGAAATTGATAACCCGTATTTTTCCTTGCCATTCTGATATGTTATGTTGATTGCCTGATACATCAGGCAAGTTAAATTCCGGTAAAGGGGTTGGGTTAGTTTGCGTAACGGGGGATAAAAATCCCCTAAACATAATCCCGCCGCCCAAAGCCAGCAAAGCTGCAATTATAATTAGCCCTGTTGGTTTCATGACGTTACCCGTTGTAATGTTTTGATAAAAGTTTCAGCATCTTGATAGCCGATGACTCTGTGCGCCTTTTTTTCCTGGGTGTCAGCGCCAAAAAATAAAATGGCAGGCGGCCCGATCAGATTAAATTTTGCTAAAAAGGCTTTGTCGTCATTAGAATCTTTAGTGACATCTGCTTGCAATAGGACAAAACCCCTGAGAGCCTGTTTCACTTTTGGGTCTGTGAAGGTATAAGCTTCCATTTCCTTGCAGGAGATGCACCAGTCAGCATAAAAATCCAGCATAACAGGTTGATGATTAGCGCTTGCTTGCTGAATTCTGGCTTCCAGGGCTGATAAGGAGGCTACCCGTTCAAATACCAGTCCCTGCTCAGTCGCTTGAGCGCTGTTTATACTGAAACCTTGTAGTGGTTTTAAGGGGGTGTAATTGCCCATGCTAAAACCAATCAATAATAATAGTCCGTAGGCTAGCATCATTATTCCAACGCCTTTCCAAAACTTGCGCCAGCCTGAACTGCTCTCGGGCAATGGCTCAATGGCATTGAGATAAATGGCGGGAATGATGAGTAGCATTGCCCAGAGTAGAATGGTGATGGCGGGTGGCAAAATACGGCTAAGCATCCAGACGGCCACCGCCAGCATGATAACCCCGAAAGCGGCTTTGGTTGAATACAGCCAGGCTCCCGCTTTAGGCAGTAACTTACCGGCAGAAGCCCCCAATAATAGCAAAGGAACGCCCATGCCCAAGCCCATGGCAAATAAGGCGCTACCTCCTAATATCGCACTGCCGCTTTGGCCGATGAAAATCAGCGCGCCAGCGAGTGGCGCGGCGACACAGGGGCCTACAATCAACGAGGATAAGGCGCCCATGATAGCTGCTCCCCAAAGCGAGCCATCCTGGTGTCTTACACTGGAATTATGCAGCCTGGTTTTTAACGAGTTGGGCAGCTCCAGCTCGTAAAAGCCAAACATGGATAATGACAGCAATACAAAAACGGCACTGAACAGGCCAATTATCCAGGGTTGCTGAAAAGTCGTTTGCAAATTACTGCCGAAGAGTGCGGCGAGTATGCCAAACACCGTGTAGGTTAAAGCGGAAGCCACGACATAGCTCAGGGACAGAAAAAATGCGCGCGAGGTGGTGATGCGGTGGCCATGACCCACGATAATGCCCGATAAAATGGGGATCATCGGAAAAATGCACGGCGTCATGGATAACAAGAGCCCGAAACCGAAAAAAGTGAGCAAAGTCAGCGCCAGGCTGTCTTGCTGCAAGGATTGAACAATCTGGTCTTGTTCGGAAAGCGCTGGCGTGGGTTGGGTATCGGCAAGCGGTGTAAGGTTCTGGGCGATTGGCAGTTCCAGGTCGATTTTTTTAGTCATCGGCGGATAGCAGACGCCACGATCGGCGCAGCCCTGAAAGCCTGCCTGCAGGGTGATTGTTTGCGCCCCGCTGTTCGTGCGGATTAGCGGCAGTTCAAAGCCAAGTTCATTGTGGAATATTTCAACCCGGCCAAAAGCTTCGTCTTGTTTGGGTGTGCCGTGGGGTATCGAATAATCGCCGATTTTTACCCCGGATTCTTTTGTTAATTCAAGCTTTATTTTCTCACGATAAAGATAATAGCCTTTAGCAATCTCCCAATTAACATGAAGCATGTTGGCATTTTTGACTGTCGCAAAAAACTGGAATGCCTGTCCGGCAGGCAACAACTCATCTCCTGACGAGTTGGTTTTTAATTCCGGAAGTTTTTTTAAAAATTCAAGCGGATTGGCTTTGGTTACAGGTTTTGCCGCTGGCAATGGAATGTCAAAAATCTTTTTCTGCGGCGGATAACAGATTCCTTTATCGGCGCAGCCCTGATATTGCACCAGCAATTGTATTGAAGAGCCTGCGTTTTCAACGGCTAAAGCGAC
>JAQTPT010000114.1 GCA_028712795.1 Methylococcales bacterium | reverse complement strand
CCGTGTAAGCTCTTGCCAGTTGCAACGCCGAACTACTCAAGCCATATCCAAATGACAAAATCGCCCGGTCAAAATTTTGCCACCTTTTATAATCCATCAAAGTACCGCTGGCTTCACCAGGAAAACCGGATCCCGCTGAAGCTCCAAAACCAAGCCGATGATAAACTCCCCAAAAATACTTGGGCGGCATCTTCAATGCCATCATACTTACAGCGACATTACTGGATTTCTTTATTACATGCGTTAAATCCAATGTCCCGTAATTATGTACATCTTTAACTGTATTGCGTCCAATTTGATACGTTCCGTGCGTTGCAAAAGTGGCGCCAGGGCTTACATAACCACCATCCAAAGCGGCTGCAACAACAAAGGGCTTAACCGTTGATCCCGGCTCAAACACATCTGTAAGCGCTCTGTTCCTGTACAAACTTTCTTTCAAATCACTTCTGGTATTCGGATTAAAAGAGGGCTGGTTAACTGCCGCCAGTATTTCCCCGTTTTTTGCATCCAATACCACTAATGCCCCTGACTTGGCCTTATTAGCACTGACGGCTGACTTCAATTCTTTATATGCCAGATATTGAATCCGCTGATCAATACTAAGCTCAAGATTTTTTCCAGAAACAGGTTCTTTAATATTTTCTACATCTTCAATAATTCGGCGCTGCCCATCCCTGATGACCCGTTTGCTGCCTGAAATCCCTTTCAATAGTTTTTCATAACCGGACTCCATTCCTTCCTGCCCGTTATCATCAACATTGGTAAACCCGACAATATGCGCAGAAACTCCGCCTGTCGGGTAAAACCGTTTGAATTCGCGTTCAAAGTAAACACCTTCAAGCTTTAATTCTTTTACCTGGTCGCCAAGCTGAGGATTAACCCTACGTGCTATATAGAGAAACTGCCTATGTGAATCTTCCTTGATCAATTCGGTCACTTTCCCCACCGGCAAATTCAGCAACTTTTCCATTAACCTGACTTGGTCTGCTTTCGCAAATTTAAGTTCTCGCGGATTTATCCAAATTGACTCAACAGGGGTGCTAATAGCCAGAGGATCGCCATTTCTATCTTTAATCATGCCTCTGTATGCCGAAACAGACACATCATCAACCTGCCTCATATCACCTTCGTGTTTAAGAAACTGTTTACTCAGAACTTGCAAATCGATCGCACGGCCCATCAATATCAACATGCAAACCATCATAAAAACAACCAGGAATTTTCTTCTACCCGAAAAATCGTCTGTTGCTTGTTTTGCTGTACTTCTGACTCGAAAATCTAACATTTACGGTTTTATATATATAATTTTTTCGCGTGGCGGCATAAACAGTTTCAATTGTTCCCTGGCCACCAGCTCTACCCGGTTCTGCTCCGCGAGCATCGTTAGCTCCAATTGCATCTGCCCCCATTCGACTTCATACTGATCCAGCGCCCTTTCTTGTTTTTGGATCTCAATAAAAACCAAACGTGAGTAGTATTTGCTATAAATGACCGCTAAAGCCGATAATAAAAGCGCAATGCCCGCCACGCCCAATAGCCTGTTTGTAACCACTTAAATCCTCTCAGCGACTCGCATTACCGCACTTCTGGCTCGTGGGTTTTGTCTGATTTCTTGCGCACCCGCTTTTAACGGCTTACCCACTTTCTTTAAAATTCCCTTGGCAATATCGGCTTCTTTAATAGGTAATTTGCCAGGGTTATACTTAGCGCCGGACTCATCTCGGATAAAGCGTTTTACAATTCTGTCTTCGAGCGAATGAAAAGAAATCACTACCAATCGTCCTCCCGGCTTTAAGACTCGGGCGGACTGCTGCAAAACAGCCTTTAATTCATCCAGCTCGCTATTAATCTCAATACGTATCGCCTGAAACGTGCGTGTTGCAGGATGCTTGTGTTTTTCCCTCACGGGCACTGCATCTTCAATCAGTTCCACTAATTGTCTGGTCGTTGTAATGGGCGATTCGACTCTTTTTTCAACTATCGATCGAGCTATGCGTCGCGCAAATCTTTCCTCGCCATACTCAAATAAAACCTTAACCAAATCTTTCTCGTCAACACTAGCCAACCACTGCTCAGCTGAAACACCCACATTGACACCCATGCGCATATCCAGAGGTCCATCCCGCAAAAAACTGAAGCCTCTTTCAGGATTATCAAGTTGCGGCGAAGACACACCTAAATCCAGCAAAATACCATCAATTTTTCCTGCCAGACCTGCATTTTCGACTATATTTTCCAGCTCAGAAAAACAACTGTGCTTTAGCTTGAACCGCTCGTCCACAAGCATCGCTTGCGCATCATCTGAATTAATCGCGTCAAAATCACGATCAAAAGCTAGCAATTGTCCGTATTGATCCAGCAGATTCAAGATACCCTGACTATGCCCGCCACGTCCAAATGTACAATCGAGATAAATACCGGATTTTTTAATCGCCAACTGCTGCAGGGCTTCTACAACCATAACGGGTAAATGTTCCATCAACAAACCTCCCGTATTAAAAAGATAAAGTCCCTAGCTCTTCCAGACCCTCATTATCACCACCATCCAGCCATTCCTTCTCTTTGGCTGCCCACGCATCTTCATTCCATATTTCAAACTTGTTTAGTTGACCCACCAGTACAATTTTTTTGTCCATGCTGGCAAACTTCCGGAGCTTGTCAGGCAATAGCAACCGGCCCTGACCATCCATTTCGCATTCAGAAGCATTGCCAATAACAAATCGCCTTAACTTGCCGGCCATTTTATTTAAAGTGGGTAATTTACTGATCGTTTGCTCAAGTTTTTCCCATTCAGGCAGCGGGTAAAGCCATAAACAACCACTTTCTCCAATGCACCGCTCATCTACAGCAACCGTTACCACCATTTGACGCTCACAGCAGTCTTGTAATTCTTCCCGGTAACGGGTCGGGATTGCAAGACGCCCCTTATCATCTAAATTGATTGAACTGATTCCTCGAAACAAGATCGACCCCAAATTATTCTAAAAAAAACCATTTTTCCCCACTTTTTTACCACTCGGAAGCACTATAAATTCCAAACAGTTCTTAGTCAAGGATGATTTCATTTAAATTCTTTCTTTTTTGACAATGACTTACATCACTCTCCAAAAGAGGATAAACCACATAAAGCATGGTAAATTAAATTCTGCGCTTTATCAGGCGGTTAATATATATTTTTAAGGCAGCACTTTAACTATAAGCCCAAGGAATACATCGGCTTTTTTGATGGGGGACAGAACAACGAGGAAGGATATTGCCGCACTATTTACCCGGCAAAATTTAAGTTCAATAAATAATTCTTATCATCAAACAGCTACAACATGCTGTGCAACACGTTTATGCATAAATATAAAGAAAGAGCCAGCCTATAAGCCGGGTTCTGTCGAGAACAGTCATTCATCTAGGCCGCAAGTCACCCTACAGCTCAAGCAATCTACCCAGGAACCGCGCGGGCCACGCGTCTGTCCCTCTATTTGATCTTGCTCCGGGTGGGGTTTACCATGCCACTTCTGTTACCAGTTGCGCGGTGCGCTCTTACCGCACCTTTTCACCCTTACCTGTCATAAATGACAGGCGGTATATTTTCTGTGGCACTTTCCGTAGGCTCGCGCCTCCCAGGCGTTACCTGGCACCCTGCCCAATGGAGCCCGGACTTTCCTCCATCTTATCATGACGATAAAACAGCGACTGTCCAGCCGACTCTTTCAACCGCCCAGTATACTGTATTCATCAAGCTAACGCCAATCCCCAAGTGGCAACAATAAAAATAAGGCGATTTCCATGGATGAATATACCCAAATTGTTTAAGATTTTTGTTTACTTACAAGGCGTAAAAAGGGGCGCATAGTAAGTCGTGTAACCCTTTTTACAACGGAGAAAATGGGCAAAAAACCAGCATGTTGGGAATATTCTTCGCCGGAAATCGCCTAAGTTTCTTTCTCTTTATTTATTTTCAACGCAACCTGATATAACAGTTTCTTTCTAACTCCCGTAATTTCTACAGCCATTGCAACTGCAGTTTTGATGGAGCACTCTTTTAATAACACCTGGAGTAATTTTTTGTGCTCCGGCGTAATCACTTCATCATTTTTATTCGCAACCGCCCCATCAACAATAACAACAAATTCGCCTTTTCGCATATTGTCATTTTGCCCCACCAATTCCAGTGCGCTCCCCAAGCTGGTTTTTACAATAGTTTCATGGAGTTTTGTCAATTCCCTGGCAATCACAATCTGACGATCTAAAGGCAACACCTCAGCCATATCCTGTAATGAAGCCAAGATTCGATGACAGGACTCATAAAATATCCATGTTTTTGGAGCCATGACCCGTTCGCTAAAAAATGCTTTACGCGCCGATGAGGTTCTGGGTAAAAAACCCTCGAATGAAAACTGGGTGACCGGCAATCCCGCCGCCGACAATGCCGCAACTAATGCACAAGCCCCCGGTATGGGCACAACATCCAAATCAGCATCCTTCACCATTTTTACCAGTGGCATTCCCGGATCACTTAGCAATGGCGTACCTGCATCCGAAACCAGCGCAATAGATTGCCCTGCACGTAATTTTTCCAGCAATACAGACGATGCCTTATCCTCGTTATATTGATGCAATGAAACCAGCTTATTGATAATACCATAATGCTGTAGCAGCATTTTTACATGCCGGGTATCCTCCGCCGCAATCAAATCGACCTTTTTTAGCACATCAACCGCCCTAAAAGTCATGTCGGCTAAATTACCTATTGGCGTAGCAACAACGTATAATTTGCCATAACAGTTAACATTCGATACCGTCATTCAAATAACCTTTAAATTAAAAATAAGACAAAGACCATGATCCGCCCTGATTGCCTGATGCAACTGCCGAAGCAACACCAAATTATATCAGCATCTTGCTCTTTTCATTGTTTCCAGAATAAATACAAACTGGAGGTTGGCAGTGCTTTTTACTGATCTCAAAGCCAAGGCGGCTCATTTGCTCCGTGGCGAAAGCGCTGAAGAACAAGCCCATAGATTTCTCATTAATAAAGGGCTTAAGCCGGTTTGCCGAAACTACCGCTGCAAACAGGGAGAACTTGATTTAATTATGACAGACCAAAAAACACTGGTTATCATAGAAGTGCGGTACCGTAAAACAGATCAATACGGCAGCGCCCTGGAGAGCGTCACGCGGGCAAAACAATCGCGTATAATAGCGGCAACGCATAGTTATTTATCATCTCAAAAAACAGACAGACCTATACGCTTTGATGTTGTTGCCCTTTCCGGCAACGGAAAAATAGAGTGGATACAAAATGCTTTTTAAATTAATCATCCGGCTATGAGCTTACAAGACAGAATCATTACTCATTTCTCTGACAGCATCCAAACCCAACAGGATACTATGACCTATGTCTGTGAGCTGATAGAGTATGCCTCACAACGGCT
>JAQTPT010000113.1 GCA_028712795.1 Methylococcales bacterium | reverse complement strand
ACCGGCCTCCGCCTTCGCTTTATCTTTGGGCTTATAAGGCCTGGCAGGCATCACCGCGACCGCATAATGAGCCGCCAACTGTTGATAACTGGGGTTAAGTTCAGGCTCGTAACGGCAGGCTTTAGTCACCCCGCTTTTTAAGTTATCCGGCTTATGTGGCGCAAACCGTTATGTGCCCCCACACTGCCGAACCCTTGCCAGACAGGGCAAATCAAGCAATGTGGGGAACATAATTTTTAGAGCGACTGCAGCCATTTCATCAGTTCTTCGTCTTGCCGCCATCCGCCATTTGGAGGGGATGCCTCCGCAGTATCGGTGGGCGGCAAGCAGGCAGCTAGCGCAGCTTGTTTAGTTCGCAGGTTAATTTCGGCGTAGCGCTGCGTTGTTTCAAGATTCACATGGCCTAACCATCCTCGAATTACATTAATGTCCACGCCTGCTTCCAAAAGTTGAACAGCTGCCGTGTGCCGGAACACATGCGGTGTAACCCGGTGCTTTCGAGTTGTATCCGAACTGGGATGAATTCCCACGGTATGTCGCATAACCAGCTTATAGAGACCGAAACGGGTTAGCGGACGACCTGTGCGCGACATAAATAATGGCTGAGACGGATCTTTCCTGCGAACCGTTTCGAGTTGTCTGAGCAGCGCTGCGGTTTCAGGCCAGATCGGACAACTACGCCATTTGTCGCCCTTACCATGAAGACGTACGCGCAGCGGATCCTCAAGATCAACGTCACCTACACACAAATCAACGACTTCCTGAGCTCGCGCACCGGTGTTATACAACAACATAAGGATGCTGCGATCCCTTAAGGCAAGTTTTCCCTCTTGTGCCAGGGACTTGAACAACGAATCGATTTCTTCCCGCTCCATGTAGAGAGTTTCCGATGCGGTTGTGCGTTTGGTTGGGATGGCTTCCACGCGTTGCGCTTCTGCGAGCATGTCCGGATAACGGATCGCCAGGAAACGATAAAATGTGCGTAGCGCGGCCAATCGCTGGTTACGTGTACGGATCTGATTGCTGCGTTCGGTCTCGATGCTGTGAAGGAATGCCAGAACCTGATCTGCGGTGAGATCAGCTAAAGCTAGCTTGGTAAGATGGCGATGCTTTGTTTTCGCGACCCAGACCAGAAACAGCTTCAGGGTATCCCGGTAGCTTTTTATCGAGGTAGCACGCAGCCCCTTCTGAATTTTAAGATGGTCTTCGAAAAATGCGCATAACACAGAGCCGATACTGTTCATTGCAGTTCTCCCGGCTGCGCAAAGGCGTGAAAGCGTTGCGCCGCTTCGCGCAACAACTCATCAGTGATGGTCAGATAAACCGCTGTCGAATTGGGGTCGACATGACCCAGAAAGGTCGCCAAATGGATAAGCCGCCGGTTAGGATCAACTCCTTCGCGATACCAATGCAACAACGTGCCCACGGCGAACGAATGGCGCAAGTCATGCACACGAGGTGGCGCCACACCAGGTGGTAATTGAAGCTCAAGTTGCGGCAATAATTTATGAAAGGTTTGGCTGATGGTACAGGGATGGATGTGGCGGCCTTGGGTAAACGAGAACAAGGGGGTTTCCGTCGCTGCTGTTTCACCATAACGCTGGTCGCAATACCGTCTCAACCGATTGGCCATGTTGGGACCGAACGGAACCCAGCGATGCTTGCTGAACTTGGTCTCACGAATGCACAAAATATTGCCTGTAAAGTCAACATCGCCAACAGTAAGCCGCGCGACTTCGCCGACTCGTAAACCCAGGCCGTACAGTAAAGCAAACACGGTTTCGTACACTAAAGCACGCTGTGGGCCCTTCGGTGTATCGGGTAAGCCACTGGCCACCGCCAGTATACGTCTGGCCGTCGTTAAATCGAACAGATAAGGCAGGCGTTTGCCCGTCTCGCGTTTAGATCGTTCAACGACGGGATTTTGATTTATCCAGCGCTGCAATACAGCCCAGTCGAAGAAGCGCCGTAACACACCCAGCAAATGATTGTAGCTGCGTGGACGGTGACGGGAACGCGATGCCATAAACGCATCAATGACACTGCTGGTTACAGCTTGCCAACCCGTGATGCCCTGTCCGAATAGGTAGCTATCGAACAACCGTAGCGCCAGGGTCTCGGTTTGATATTTTTTATTGAGCGCTTGCTTGTAGTGCAAAAAATCAGCGATGGGTTGTGCCAGGGCGCTGTGCAGATCATTCATAGAGCCTCCCCCTCGCCTTGTGCGACCTCACGTAAAGCGGATAGCGCTACTTTCGAATAAATCTCCGTGGATTGAGGCGAACGATGACCCACATAATCGCCTATCGTCTTCAGAGGAAATTCGGCATCAATCAAGCGTTGCACACAGGTATGGCGTAACGTGTGGGCGCCGGGGCGGTGGACGTGTATGCCCGCTTTACGCAGATAATCGGCCACGCTGGAAGAAACAGCCGCATTGGTGATGGGTCTATGCGGTGCCAAAACACGGAAGAACAAGTGCCGGTCGGTTGTTTGAGGACGACCGTGCTGCAAATAGTCGATAATCGCCTCGGCGACAACAGTGGCCAGCGGATAAGCTGACCAATGGCCTGCTTTACGCGCCGGCACCTGGAAACGCTCCTGTTGCCAGTCGAAATCATCCAGCGTCAACTTGACAACCTCATGAGCGCGCAGGCCATAGGTCACCAGCAGAAGGAGAATGGCATAATCACGTCGTCCACGAACAGTCCGCCGATCAACCACTTGCAGCATGATACGCACTTGCTCCCAAGTGATGGCGCGCGGGATATCTGCCAAGCGGTATGACTGCGGCATCTCAACGGCAGCACTCAGATCCTCACTGAGAATTCGCTCCCGGCGACAATAGCGCAAAAACACCCGCACCACTCCGCACAGGTTTCTACGGCCTGCTCGGGAAAGTTTAGGAGCCTGATCGACCACAAATGCCGCTAATAATGCTGGCGAAATCTCGGAGAGATGAGCGCCTACATGGGTCAAATAGGCGTCGAGTCTGCGTAGGCCGTAGCGATAATGCAGCACAGAACTCGGCTGTAAACCACGCTCTTCTTTCAGATACTGGACGAATCCCGGCGCCTCAGATAGAAAGGGGAAGGATACCGGTTTACGCTCCGGTTTCACGCAGCCTTCCAGGGCGAGGTTCAAGAGTTGTCTTACCGGGTTACGTGCCGTCTCTATAACCTTGTGACGTGCGGCATCTGTGCGACAGCCCTTACCGTGAAGTTTTAACCAATGCGCCGCAAAGGGCTCGACATAGGCAGTGGCTGATGCAAGATCGGACGCACCTTGATGTTGGACGAATTCGCTGAACTGGCAAAGTATCGGCACGCGCCGAAACACATTGCGTTCGGCATAGCCTTCGGAATTCAGCCATTCGACATAGTGCTCGATATGCGGTCCCAGCCAATTGGCACGGATCCGATCAATCGTTGCTGGTTTGATGAAATAATGCTCAAGCATGACAACCTCCATTCAAAAAAAGACAGTGGAGATTTATTTTGTGCGCTCTTCAAAGCATTATGTTACCTAATTTACTGGGTTTGCTACGTCTGGCAAGGGTTCGGCAGTGTGGGGGCACATAACGGTTTGCGCCACATAATCCGGCACCAACATCACTGGCGTACCGCCAAAAAACTCAAAAGCTCGCACATGACTGCCCAGCCAATCCGGCAGGCTTTGGCTCCAGGTTGCTTCGGCAAAGGTGTAGTTGGAGGCGCCCAACACCGCCACAAAAATTTGCGCCGTGCGTATTTCGCCGGTTGAAGCACAGACCACGGGCATTGTGGGGCCGGCATAATCGATAAACAACTTTTCACCGGCACGATGGACTTGGCGCATGGAGCGTTTTTGCTTCTTCAGCCAGTCGGCATAACGGGCACAGAACTGTGAGTAGCTGTAGCTACGATTTGGATACTGCTGGATGTATTCTTCCCAGAGCAACTGCTTGGTCAGGCCCTTTTTCTTCAACTCCAGATGAACGTCTGTCCATACCGGTTCCTGGAATTTGGTGGAAGGCTGCGCATCTGAACGGGGATAAAACTTCAGGGCTAGCGTCTGGTCATCCCACTCCTCCGGCAGCGGCCAGGTGATGTCTAACTGCGCGGCCTGCTTTAAGATAGTTTGAATACTGCCGACACTGATCTTGGTGCTGGCACTGATTTTCCGGATGCTTAACCCGGCGCTGTAACTGAGTCTGAGTACTTCTCGTAATTTTCGCATTGCTGTTCTCTTTGCTGACATATTCTTTCCATAAAAGGCGGAAAGAATAGTCTGGTTTGATAAACAATGCGTTAGGCGGGATTCTGGCAATCTGAACGGTCATTCTGGCAACTTGAACACCGATTCTGGAAAATCCCAAAAAGTGTTCAGCTTGAAACCAGAATCAGTGTTCAACTTAAATCAGAATAGGTGTTCAGATTGGATCAGAATGGGTGTTCAGGTTGAGCCAGAATATGCATTTAATTAAATGATTAAATGATTAAATGATTAAATGAGTAAATATGTATTTGATATTTTGATTAAATCATCATTTGAAATTAGTTTCCCATCCTGTGCCGAGGGCACGTAAAGCTGGACGCCCGACATCCGAACACCAAAGCTCCTTAAATGAGACCATGGGTGCATGAGTTACCACGATGCCTACAAGCAACAACTTGGGGGCTTTGGTGGGCGGGGGAGGTGGCGGACATCAAATAATCGTGCGGAACGCACACCGCTTGAGGGCAGGAAGCCCGAACTGGGACAGCATGGATACGCAGGGATAGCAACGCCGGGTAGGGCAGGGCGCTTGTTCAATGCTTAGGTGCTCGGGCGGCACTGGCATGGATGCCTGTGCCGCGAGGCCAGGGATGGCTTTTCGCTGAAGCTTAGGTATTCTTCGATGAGAGCAATTCGGGAGGGGGTGTTTAAAAGCGTACAGGGATGTATGCTTTTAAGCCGACCGGACGATTTGCGGATTGGTGGGAGTCAGTTTCGCTTTATTAGATTTTTTAGCAGTTTTAGCAGCAGGCTTATGCACCCATAAAGCCATCCAGCCAATAATCCATTAAGTACAATACAACCAAGAACACCATGAATAGGGTAATAACCAGTCTCGCCATAAAACATTGAGACCCACGGATAGCCCAATGCCATAGCAATTGGATACAATACAAATGCTACAACTTGTGATAGATATTGCTCTTGATCCTTGTTAAAAACAGTATCATATAAAATAAAGAAACCACCAAGCAATGTTAGACACAATACCAATAAGAGGCTTAATAAAAAGCCATAAATCATGCAATAGAATATCCAATAGAATATAGGGTGAGAGGAATTAAAGTTTCCTAACGAATAAGGTTAGATTGTGTGAGCGAAGCGAACCACAATCTGAACCGTTTGTTGGACAAGCCCGGTGGTCGCAGTGCTGACGTTATACTTTACTATAAGAAAATAGCTTTTCGGAATTCTTGG
>JAQTPT010000064.1 GCA_028712795.1 Methylococcales bacterium | reverse complement strand
CCAAAAAATTGACAATAACAGCGTGGAACCCTTGGTGAATGACGGGCAGTCTTCCCCTAAAAACCCTTTTTCCATTTTAGCCAAACTTAAACATACTGGAGATTTATAATGGCCGTACAAAAGAGTAAAGTGTCGCGATCAAGGCGCGGTCAGCGTCGTTCACATGATGCCTTAACAAGCAAAGCGCTATCCCAAGATCCAATTTCAGGTGAAATGCATTTGCGCCATCACATGACCCCGGACGGTTATTTTAAAGGCCGCCAAATAGTCAACGTAAACGGCGAAGATTAATTATCTTTTCGCATCGGGAATGATGCTGTGCCGAACCCGATCTGGTTCGGCTTCCTTTAATAATTGCGGAGTTGTTCGTCGGCGTGAGTTTAACAATTTCAATTGATGCAATGGGCGGGGATCATGGCCCTGAAGTCACTATTCCAGCATCATTGGATTGTTTAAAAAACAATCCAGACTTAAAGCTGATTTTAGTGGGCGACGAAACGGTTATTAAACAACTGTTGCTAGCGGAATTGGCTAACTATCAAGATAGGCTCACTATCCATCACGCATCGCAATGCGTTGATATGGATGAGTCTCCATCCAAGGCGCTGAAAAACAAAAAAGATTCATCCATGCGGGTTGCTATCAACTTGGTTCGTGATGGTCATGCGGATGCCTGCGTAAGTGCGGGCAATACCGGTGCATTGATGGCAACTGCGCGTTTTGTTTTGAAAATGATCCCGGGGATTGACCGGCCTGCCATTATTTCCACGCTGCCATCAATTTATGGGCACACTCATGTGCTCGATTTGGGTGCCAATGTCGATTGCACTGCTGAGCATCTTTTTCAGTTTGCGATCATGGGGAATGAATTGGTTAAAGCGGTTGAGGCAATTGACAGCCCAAAAGTGGGGTTGTTGAATATTGGCGAAGAAGATACGAAAGGTAATGGACAGGTTAAATCAGCCGCAAAATTATTGGAGAATTCGTCATTAAATTACATTGGTTATGTGGAAGGCAACTCTTTAAATGCGGGGCATATCAAAGTTGATTTGATTGTTACTGACGGGTTCGTTGGTAACGTCGCGCTTAAGTCTATTGAGGGCGCGGCTAAAATGATTGGTTCTGCGTTAAAAGATGCTTTTGGCAAAAATAGCTTAACCAAGCTGGTTGGGTTGATTGCCTACCCCGTCCTTAAGTCGTTTAAGCAGCGCATAGATCCTCGTTTATATAATGGTGCAAGCTTTTTGGGTCTGCGTGGCTTGGTCATTAAAAGCCATGGCGGCGCGGACGTCCTTGCTTTTAAAACAGCTATTCAACTTGCTGAAATTGAAGTTAAAAAAGATGTCATTAGAAAGATCAGCGAGCAAGTGGAGAAAATATTGGCTCTGAGAGAAAGCGCATGATTCGTTTTTCAAGAGTAATCGGCACCGGCGGTTATCTGCCAGAAAAGGTTCGCACTAATGAAGAAATATCGCAGACCGTTGATACATCGGATAGTTGGATTTATGAACGGACAGGTATCAAGAGCCGCCGGATCGCAGGGGCTGATGAATCAGCGGCAAGCATGGCTGAAATTGCTGCCAGACAGGCTATAGAGGCCGCCGGTTGTGATCCGGAAACCATTGACTTGATAATTGTTGCAACAGGGACGCCTGATCATGTTTACCCGAGCACAGGTTGCATACTTCAACAGCTTTTGGGTGCTAAAAATGCCGTTTCATTTGACGTGCAGGCCGCTTGCTCGGGATCGATTTTCGCATTAAGCATTGCCGATCAATATATTAAATCAGGCGCAGCCAAGACGGTTCTTGTTGTAGGCTCTGAAATTTGTTCACGCATTGTCGACTGGACGGACCGGGGCACCTGTATTTTATTTGGCGATGGAGCGGGAGCCATTTTATTGGGCGCTTCAGACGAGGCCGGTGTCCTGTCTACGCATATTCATTCTGACGGGGAATATAAGGATTTGTTGTATTGCCCAAATCCTCAAGCGGCTACAGAAACTAATAAGCATGAAGCTGGTTTCATTAGCATGCGCGGGAATGAGGTTTTTAAGGTCGCTGTTAATACGCTAGGCCGTATTGTCGATGAAACACTGGAAGCTAACAATATGGATAAGTCCAATATTGACTGGCTGGTTCCTCATCAGGCGAATATACGCATCATTGTTGCAACCGCTAAAAAATTGAAAATGTCCATGGATCAAGTTGTGGTGACGCTTGAGCATCAAGGTAATACCTCCTCTGCATCAGTCCTTATTGCCTTTAATGAAGCGGTTCGTGATGGCCGCATTCAACGTGGGCATGTAATCTTGCTTGAAGCCTTTGGCGCGGGATTCACTTGGGGTTCCGCGTTAATTAAATACTAAATCAAGCGTATTCGAAGAGGAGCGAGCAAATGAACAATTTAGCTTTTGTTTTCCCGGGACAGGGTTCCCAGTCTTTAGGTATGTTATCGGATTTGGCGGCCAGCTATGCAGAAGTGAAGCATACGTTTGAGCGGGCCTCTGATGCATTGGGCCAGGATTTATGGTCTATCGTTGCCCAAGGCCCTGAAGAAATTCTTAATCAAACGCAAAACACGCAGCCGGCTATGTTAGCCGCCGGTGTCGCCGTTTGGGCGGTTTGGTGCAAGCACAGCGCTATCCGTCCGGATTGGATGGCAGGCCATAGCCTTGGAGAATATACGGCACTGGTTTGTTCAGGCGCCCTATCTTTTGAAGACGGGATAAAACTGGTTGCGGTAAGAGGGCAATTAATGCAGGAGGCTGTGCCGGTTGGCGTCGGATCCATGGCGGCAATTTTGGGGCTCGAAGATCATCAGGTTGTTGCTGTTTGCGCTCAAGCCGCAGAAGATGAGGTGGTCTCTGCGGTCAATTTCAATGCGCCGGGACAGGTGGTTATTGCGGGTAATCTTGCTGCGGTTGAAAGGGCGATGCATGTGGCAAAAGATGCGGGAGCTAAGCGTGCGGTATTGTTACCTGTTAGTGTGCCTTCCCATTGTGCATTGATGAAATCAGCGGCGGAAAAGCTCGATAAATATTTGCAGAATACCGTTATTGATAAGCCGAAAATGACGCTGATTCATAACGTGGACGTTGCTTCGCACAATGCGCCGGAAACTATTCGTAATGCCTTAAAAGAACAGCTCTATAAGCCGGTGCGCTGGGTTGATACCATTAAGTACATGCACGATAAGGGCGTTACCCGTTTTGTAGAGTGCGGCCCCGGCAAGGTGCTGATTGGGTTAAACAAGCGTATCGCCAAAGAGGCCGTGCATCTTTCCATTTATGATTCTGAGACCTTAAATAAAGTATTGGAGCAATTTAATGACTAAACAAATAGCGTTAGTGACAGGGGCGAGCCGGGGTATAGGCAGGGCAATTGCCGGAAGATTGGCTGAAGATGGCTTTTTTGTTGTGGGCACCGCGACATCGGATGCAGGCGCTGGCGCAATTTCTGATTACTTGGGTGAAAATGGCAAGGGCGTTAAGCTTGATGTATCCGATGCTGCATCAATTGCAGAAGTGGTTAAAGCCGTTAGCGATGAATTTGGCGCGCCGACGGTGTTGGTCAATAATGCAGGCATCACCAGGGATAACTTGTTGATGCGAATGAAAGACGATGAATGGGATGACATTATTAATACCAATTTAACGTCCGTTTTTAGAATGAGCAAGGCGGTATTGCGCGGTATGATGAAAGCTAAAACAGGCCGCATTATCAATATTTCCTCCGTGGTTGGATTTACGGGTAACGCAGGGCAGGCGAATTATGCCGCTGCAAAAGCGGGAATGGTTGGATTTGCTAAATCAATGGCTAAAGAAGTCGGTTCACGCAATATTACCGTTAATACCGTCGCACCCGGATTTATTGATACTGATATGACCAGGGAATTGAGTGACGATGTTAAAAATGTACTGTTAGCATCAATTCCTTTATCCCGATTAGGCGATGCGAAAGAAATTGCCCACACGGTTGCATTTCTTGCCTCATCTGGCGCAGGCTACATCACAGGTGAAACTCTTCATGTTAATGGCGGGATGTTTATGCCTTAAAAGGGTGACATTGTTGGAATATTAAGTATAATTGCCCAGCCGTCTGGATTTGCCGGAGGCGGGATTTCAGACAAAACTAATAACAACACCAATGTAAGTTTCTTAAGAAAGAAAAATTACATTGTTTGAGGATAATAATTATGAGTAACATTGAAGAACGAGTAAAAAAGATTGTTGCAGAGCAATTAGGTGTTAAAGAAGATATCGCTAACGATGCTTCATTCGTAGATGATCTTGGTGCTGATTCTCTCGACACAGTCGAACTCGTTATGGCTCTTGAAGAAGAATTCGAATGCGAAATTCCAGACGATGAAGCTGAAAAAATTACAACCGTTCAACAAGCTATCGATTACGTGGGAAAAAACGCTTAAGACTAAATTTCAGTGGATGAATTTATAGCTCATCCACTGAGTAGCTATAAGTGAATGACATGCAAGTTATGTTAATAATAGTCCTGTATCCAAGATTATTCTAATATAGAAAATGCTTGTTATTTAAGGCTGTCATTAGGGTGCTTCCCGCTTTAATACTCTTCTTCATTTTATCTTTTGGTAAATTACATTGAGCAAACGTCGAGTTGTAATAACTGGATTGGGTGCTGTTACCTGCTTAGCCAATACAGTTTCAGAAACCTGGGACGGCATTATTAACGGCAAAAGTGGTATAAGTCCAATTGATTCTTTTGATATTTCTCCTTTCGCCAGTACTTTTGGCGGTGTCATAAGAAATTTTGATATTTGCCAGTATATTCCCGACAAAGATGCCAAACGGATGGATGGTTTTATCCATTATGGTATTGCCGCGGGTTGTCAAGCTATTGAAGATTCCGGGTTTGAAGTCACCGAGAATAATGCCGAACGCATTGGCGTAGCAATAGGCGCTGGAATAGGCGGAATTACAGGCATTGAAGAATGCTATGCAACCTATGAGAAAAGTGGGCCGCGCCGTATTTCACCTTTTTTTGTTCCTGGTAATATTATTAACATGATATCAGGTAATATTTCGATCAAATATGGCCTTAAAGGGCCTAACTTTGCTATCGTTACAGCCTGTGCTACCGGCACACATAATATTGGCGATGCTGCTCGGTTCATTGCCTATGGCGATGCCGATGTAATGATTGCTGGAGGTGCGGAGCGCTGTACAACATCGCCGACGGCAATGGGCGGGTTTGCTTCCGCCAAGGCTTTATCTCGCCGAAATGATGATCCCCAAGCCGCAAGCCGCCCTTGGGACAGGGATCGTGATGGCTTTGTGTTAAGTGATGGCGCGGGTGTTGTTGTTCTTGAAGAATTGGAACATGCCAAAGCCCGTGGTGCAAAAATTTATGCTGAATTAATCGGTTATGGAATGAGTGGCGATGCTTATCACATAACAACGCCTTCTGCTGGCGGTGAAGGCGCGGCACGGTGCATGAAAAATGCCTTGCGTGATTCGGGCTTGAATCCGGATGCTGTTGATTACATCAATGCTCATGGAACATCGACTCCGGCCGGTGATATAGGTGAAACACACGCGATGAAAGCGGCTTTTGGCGACCATGCTTATCAAGTGGCAATCAGTTCCACAAAATCAATGATTGGCCATATGTTAGGCGCGGCGGGAGGTATTGAGGCGGTGATCACGGCATTAAGTATCCAAAATCAAATTGCCCCTCCTACCATTAATCTGGAAAATCAAGACCCTGAATGTGACCTTGATTTTGTACCAAATACGGCAAGAAATATGAAAATCGATGTGGCCATGTCCAATTCATTTGGTTTTGGCGGCACTAATGGTACCCTGGTCTTTAAACGTTTCGAGTAGGGCGAAGGGGCGTGCATTGCTACTCAGCCAATGATTTTGATTAATGGAGAATGCAGGGAGCATGTTGAAATATCAGATCGTGGTTTTCAATACGGTGATGGATTATTTGAAACGATAGCAGTTACCAGCGGGCAACCTGTTTTTCTTAAGCGACACTTAGATCGATTAAATGCAGGTTGCCAACGCCTTTATATTCCTTTTCCAGGCGCTGAGCTTCTTACGTTTGAAGCTCAAAAACTTTCTCAAAATTCAACCAAAGCCGTCCTCAAACTGATACTTACTCGTGGCTCAGGTGGACGCGGTTATCGTCAGCCTGAAGTGATTCAGACTACCCGTGTTTTAAATTTATATCCCTTTCCTGATTATCCTGACATCTTTAAGGAGCAGGGTATTATTGCCCGTTTTTGCGATACCCGTTTAGGATTGAATCCAGGGTTGGCGGGTATTAAGCATCTAAATCGGCTCGAACAGATTCTGGCGCGCGCTGAATGGACAGATCCCGAGATTCAGGAAGGCATTATGCTGGATAGGGACGGGCACGTTATTGAGGGTACCATGACAAATCTTTTCTATATTAAAGATGATGCCCTCTATACCCCATCACTGTCGTTAGCGGGCGTTGCTGGAATTATTCGCGATATCATAATGGCAATTTCAATTGATCACGGTATGTCTGTGATAGATCACACATTCACTAAAAACGAGCTCTTAACGGCTGATGAGGTGTTTGTTTGTAACTCGATCATTGGTATTTGGCCCATTAAGCAAATCGCAACGACCTGTTTTTCAGCGGGTAAATGGACTCGGCAAATACAAGCGTGGTTTACTCAGTTTCAAAATGAGGCAACCGGTCATGGCCTTTAAAATCATGGCCGGCGCGGCGCTTTTTTTAATGATTGCCTGCGGTTGGGCGTGGCGGGATTATCAAAGTGTTTTACACGCGCCTGCAGTAGTCGGCAATCCGGTAGTTATAGAAATCGACAAAGGCGACTCGTTTAAGCAGATAACGGATAAGCTGCTAGCCCAAAAGGTAATCTTTAAACCGATTTGGTTTAAAGCCCTTGCTGAATCCAAAAATGCGGTTAAAAGTCTTAAAACTGGAGAATACGAGCTAGCTTCGGGTTTAACCCTGCCAGAAATATTAATGCTGTTTGTGCAAGGAAAAACCAAACAATATGCGATTACCTTTCCAGAGGGTTGGAGTTTTAAAGAAATTCTTCGGGAGGTCGAAAGCAATCCCAATCTGGAACATACTTTGCCTAGGGCCGCTTTTGAAGCGCTAATGCCCCAGCTGGAGGCCGATAATAAGCTCTCTGCAAATACCCCCGGCGTTACATCAAATCCGGGATCCAGGCAGTCGCCTGAAGGTCTGTTTTTCCCCGACACCTATTTTTTTGAAAAGCATACCACTGATCTGGCTTTATTAAAAAGAGCTTACGATAAAATGCAGTTAGTGTTGGAACAGGAATGGAGCCATAAAGCGGAGAGCCTGCCATTTAAATCGCCTTACGAAGCCTTGATTCTGGCCTCAATTGTAGAGAAAGAAACCGGGGTGGTTGCTGAGCGGCCCCTAATCGCAGGGGTCTTTATACGCAGACTCCAAGCGGATATGCTGCTTCAAACCGACCCTACAGTCATTTATGGAATGGGTGAAAATTATCAAGGTAATATTGCTTATAAAGATTTAAAAGAAGCAACCCCTTACAACACCTATGTCATTAAAGGCCTGCCGCCTACGCCGATTGCCATGCCCGGACGCGATGCCATTAATGCAACCCTTCACCCTGATAATAGCAGGAGCTTGTATTTTGTAGCCCGGGGTGATGGTACTCATCAATTCTCTGAAACATTGAAAGATCATAATTCGGCAGTTGATAGCTTTCAAAGGAATAAAAAATGATCAGGGGCAAATTTATCACCCTGGAAGGCGGCGAAGGCGTTGGCAAGACCACTAACCTGACTTTTTTAACGCACTATTTAGGACAGCATAACATTTCCGTTGTTGTTACCCGCGAACCTGGAGGGACTGCGTTGGCTGAAAAAATACGCCATTTATTGCTGGACAAGGACAGTGAAGTTATCTCGGAACATGCAGAATTGTTGCTGATTTTTGCTGCCCGCGCCCAGCATATCAAACTCGTTATTGAACCCGCTTTAGCCCGCGGAGATTGGGTGCTTTGTGATCGTTTTACTGATGCCACCTATGCATACCAAGGCGGCGGTAGAAATATGCGCGTCAGTACTATAGAGTGGCTGGAAAATCTGGTGCAAGGTAATCTAAGGCCGGATTTGACAGTGCTGCTCGATGCGCCTGTTGAGATAGGTATAGATCGGGCTAGAGCAAGAGGCGTACTTGATCGTTTTGAATCGGAAAAAATCAATTTTTTTGAAAACGTCAGACGAGCTTATTTATTGCAGGCTGAGCTGCATCCCGAGCGTATCAAACTCATTAAGGCTAACCAGCCGTTAGCCGATGTCCAAAGGGCTCTGGTTGATGTTATTGGTATTTTTTTAAGATGAGCGTATTGCCTTGGCAGCAACAAAATTGGGTTCATTTGTGCGATTACAGGAGGCAAAATCGTGTCCCGCAGGCTTTACTCATTACTGGAAATAAAGGCTTGGGGAAACAGCGTCTAGCCGATCAGTTTGCTTTTTCCTTGCTTTGTACCGGGCCACAAGCCAGCGGTCTTAATTGTGGACATTGTGACAGTTGTTTGCTCCTTAATGCAGGCACACATCCTGATTTTCTCCAAATACAGCCCGAAGAGCCGGGAAAAGCCATTACCATCGGACAAATTCGTAGCCTGCTTACCCGTTTGACGCTAAAGCCCCAGTTTGAATCCTATCGCGTTGTGATTGTTAAGCCCGCCGATCTTATGAATAATGCGTCGGCCAATGCTTTTCTAAAGTGCCTTGAGGAGCCGGCAGAGCGCACAGTGATACTTTTAATCACCGATAAACCAGCTCGTTTAACGGCGACTATTGTCAGCCGCTGCCAGAAGCTTGCCGTTGTCAAGCCTGATAAAGAAATGTTTTTTGCCTGGCTAAAGCAACAGAACCAAGAGATATTGCATGATAACGCAGCTGCGTTGTATGGCTTGGCGCAGGGTTCGCCGTTACTGGCTCTGGAATATGCCAATGAGGGTACGTTAACGCTTCGTGACGGCTGTTTCAAGGCTTGGATGGATATAGCCAAACACCGCAGGCATCCGGTTATTATCGCAGAAGACTGGCATAAACTACCTGAGCAGCCTTTAATATTCTGGATAACGTCCTGGGTTATCGACACGATTAAATGTTATTACCCAATAATGGCTGACCGGTTATATAATCCAGACCTGAAAGAACCTTTGCAAGAGCTGTCACAACAACTGGAATTAAAAGGGCTTTATAAACTTTACGATTTACTGCTGGTTAGCCGGCAACGGCTTAATACCCAAATAAACAAGCAGACAATGTTCGAAGAAATTTTAATAAAGTGGTTTGAAATTAACATGGGCAGAATCTGATGGCTGAATCAGCGCCCACCAGACAAGGGATATTGACAGTTTCAATTAAGGATAAAAGTGCTTTATATGCTGCCTACATGCCTTTCATCATCAACGGAGGCTTATTTATCCCCACAAACAGAGACTATGAAATGGGCCAGGAAGTTTTTCTTTTGTTAAATTTAATGGAAGAAACCGAACGGCTCCCCATAGCCGGGAAGGTAATCTGGAAAACACCGCCACGATCGGGAAGTTATAAGTCCAGTGGTATTGGCGTACAGTTCAGCGATCAGGATGGCGGCAAAGCGCGAAATAAAATAGAAACCTATTTGGCGGGTGCTTTAGAGTCTGATCGATCAACCTATACTATGTAACTCCCTCATTTATGCTGATTGACTCACATTGCCACTTGGATCGTATTGATCTAAAGCCCTATCAAAATGATTTTGCCTGTTTTATGCACGAGGCAGAAGTAAGCCAAATTGAACATCTGCTATGTATAGCTATTGACTTGGAATCCTATCCAGCCATGCTGGATTTGGTGGCCGGTTTTCAGCAAATTTCCGTGACTGTTGGCGTACATCCCAACGTACAGGACTGCAAGGATCCGACTGTCGACGAACTGGTTGTATTGGGTAAGCCCGATAATGTGATTGGAATAGGCGAAACAGGTCTGGATTATTTTCGTAGTGAAGGTGATCTAAGCTGGCAGCATCAGCGCTTCAGAAATCACATCAGCGCAGCGAAGAAACTAAAAAAACCCCTCATTATTCACACGCGTGAAGCCAAAAACGATACCTTGCGCATCCTAAAGGAAGAAGGAGCGGAAGAAGTCGGGGGAGTGATCCACTGCTTTACTGAAGACTGGGAATTCGCGCAAAAAGCATTGGATATCAATTTCTATATTTCATTTTCCGGCATTGTTACGTTCAAGAACGCCACAGCCATAAAAGAGGCGGCAAAAAAAGTGCCGGCCGACAGGTTCCTTATTGAGACTGATTCACCCTATTTAGCGCCAGTACCCTTTCGTGGCAGGCCAAACTATCCAACTTATGTGCGTTATGTGGCAGAACAGATAGCCGAATTGCGTGGAGCACCGGTTAATAAAATAGCAGAATTGAGCACGAAGAATTTTTATGATTTATTTTAATTTCATGGGTTTTATGGGTGTGGTCAAAAATAATGAGAAAATCGGAATTCGGAAATCACCTAAGCTCTTTTTTGCAGAGTAGTGGTCATTGGAGCGGCTATTTAAAACTCTATGCTTGAGAGTAGTTGTCCAAGATACAGTCAACAGAGTGGGATGGATGTTAACAATTTGATTTTACGTGTTTTTATATCTATTTTACATTTACTTGATTGTTCCGCACAGAGATCATTTACTATTTGGCATTGACATCCGTCCCCTTTCTACTTTACAGTTATGTCCGCAAAACAAGTATGTAACCAACTATAACTAATAAATAACCCTTCGGAGCACATATCATGGCAAAACCATTAATTCAAATGGCATTAGATTCACTTGATTTCGACGCAACAGTTGCCCTTGCTACCACGGTAGCGCCCTATGTTGACATTTTTGAAATCGGAACTCCATGTATCAAACACAATGGTGTCAATCTGGTTAGAGAGCTGAGAGCAAGATTTCCAGATAAATTACTGTTAGTCGATCTTAAAACAATGGATGCCGGCGAGTACGAAGCGACTCCTTTCTACGCAGCAGGCGCTGATATTTGTACAGTTCTTGGTGTATCAGGACTTGCAACTTGCCAAGGCGTTATCAAAGCAGCAAACGCACACGGCGCAGAAGCACAAATCGACCTGATCAATGTTGAAGATAAAGTTGCCTGTGCAAAAGCCACTTGTGAAGCGGGTGCGCATATCATGGGCATTCACACAGGTCTGGATGCACAGGCAGCCGGTCATTCACCATTTGAAGATCTGAATGAAATCGCCGCATTAGGCTTACCAGTCAGAATTTCAGTAGCTGGCGGCATCAAGGCATCAACCGTTCAGGATGTTGTTAGAGCAGGTGCAAACATTATCGTAGTTGGCGCAGCCATCTATGGAGCACCATCGCCTGCTGATGCAGCTCGTGAAATTCGCGAATTAGTAGACGCAGTTTAATTATGCATCAGCAACTTATCTTAGAAAAAATTTCAGGCATTCTTGAAGCAACAGATGATTCGTATGATGTTAAGCTGACCCAACTGCTTGATAACGCCAAGCGGATATTTATCTCAGGCGCTGGGCGTTCCAAGCTTGTTGGTAATTTTTTTGCGATGAGACTGGTACACGGCGGTTATGATGTGAGCGTTGTTGGCGAAATTGTGACGCCAAGTATTAAAAATGGTGATCTTTTGATTATCATCTCCGGTTCCGGAGAGACTGAGCAACTGATAGCATTCACTAAAAGCGCAAGAAAAATAGGCGCAAACATCGTGTTGATCTCGGCAAAAAGCGACTCAACGATTGGCGACATGGCAGATGCAGTGTTTCAAATTGGTCGTTCTGAACTCTATGGTAAAGTTCTGGGCATGCCGATGGGAACTGTGTTTGAACTCTCCACGTTATTATTTTTGGAAGCCACTATATCTCACATAATTCATGAGAAAGGCATAGCTGAAGAAATAATGAGAGAAAGGCACGCTAATTTAGAATAAGGTCAAAAGAACGAGTGGAATTCCACTCGTTCTGATTTTGTTGATTGACGAGAATAAAAAGAACATTTCGTGACAAATCAGCCCTCCTGATTGAAGTCACTACACGCAATCTAAAAAAATAATAAAGGAGAACAATATGACTTCGCGCCGAGAATTAGCGAACGCCATACGCGCTTTGAGCATGGATGCCGTACAAAAAGCAAACTCTGGACATCCAGGTGCGCCAATGGGAATGGCGGATATCGCCGAGGTTTTGTGGAACGACTTTATGCGCCACAATCCGACCAATCCGCAATGGTCAAATCGGGACCGTTTCGTGCTTTCGAATGGCCACGGTTCAATGCTGATTTATTCCTTGCTGCACCTGACCGGCTACGATTTACCCATCGAAGAGCTCAAAAACTTTCGCCAACTCCATTCCAAAACGCCTGGCCACCCAGAGTACGGTTACGCGCCAGGCGTTGAGACAACAACCGGGCCATTAGGCCAAGGCATCACCAATGCAGTAGGTATGGCAATTGCTGAAAAGGCGCTTGCGGCTCAGTTCAATAAAGATGGCCACAAAATTGTAGATCATCACACCTATGTCTTTTTAGGTGATGGCTGTTTGATGGAAGGCATTTCTCACGAAGCGTGTTCGCTGGCCGGAACCTTGGGATTAGGAAATTTAATCGCGTTCTGGGACGATAACGGCATTTCCATTGATGGTCATGTCGATGGCTGGTTTACAGACAATACCCCAATGCGCTTTGAAGCGTATGGCTGGCATGTTATCGCTGACGTTGATGGACATGATTTTGCTGCAATAACTAAGGCAGTCCAACTGGCCAAGGCTATGACGGATAAGCCAACGATGATTTGCTGTAAAACAACCATTGGATTCGGTTCGCCAAATAAAGCCGGCAGTCATGCCTGTCACGGTGCTGCGCTAGGTCAGGATGAAATTAATCTGACAAAAGCGGCTTTGGGATGGGATCACGAAGCGTTTGTAATTCCTGCCGATGTTTATGCGGGTTGGGATGCCAAGGCCAAAGGCGCTAAAGTCGAAAAAGAATGGAACGAAAAATTTGCGGCATATCAGGCTGCGTATCCTGAGTTGGCCGCTGAATACCAACGTCGCACGACTGGCGAATTGCCCAAAAATTGGAAAGCTGATGCCGATGCTTTTGTCAGCGCCGTTAATGCTGAGGCTAAGACAACCGCTACACGTCTTTCTTCATTGGCTGCCATAGAAGGTTTTTCAAAAATCCTGCCCGAGATGTTTGGTGGTTCTGCCGACTTGGGCTGTTCGAACATGACCGAATGGTCAACTTACAGACCCATGCGTGCCGATAAGCCTGATGCAAACTACGTCAACTATGGCGTGCGTGAATTCGGCATGTCTGCGATTTTGAATGGCATAGCCTTGCATGGCGGCTTTATCCCATTCGGCGCAACCTTCCTGATGTTCTCTGAATACGCGCGTAATGCGTTGCGTATGGCTTCTTTGATGAAGATTCGCTCGATCTTCGTGTATACCCATGACTCCATCGGTCTGGGCGAAGATGGCCCAACGCATCAACCAGTTGAACAAATCGCGACCCTGCGATTGATTCCAGGCATACAAGTTTGGCGTCCTTGCGATGCGGTTGAAACAACGGTTTCCTGGAAAGCGGCTTTTGAACGTAAAAATGGACCTTCCATTCTGGTTTTTTCGCGTCAAAACCTGCCCCACGTACCACGCACTCAACAGCAAATTGAGGCGATTTCACGGGGTGGATATATTCTGAGCGACAGCGATGGACAGCCTGAAGCAATAATAATTGCTACTGGTTCGGAAGTTGAATTGGCTCTGAAAGCAGCTGACCAGTTAAAAGCTGCAGGTAAGAAAATCCGCGTAGTATCTATGCCGTCCACAAACATCTTCGATGCTCAAGATGCTGCTTACCGTGAGTCAGTGTTACCTTCTGCTGTGACCAAGCGTGTGGCAGTTGAAGCGGGCGTGACCGATGGATGGTGGAAGTATGTTGGAACCAACGGTAAAATTGTAGGTCTAGATCGCTTCGGCGAGTCTGCTCCAGCGGGTCAGCTTTTCAAAGAGTTTGGCTTCACCGTTGAAAACGTAGTCAAGAACGTAGAAGCAGTGCTTTAATTTTAAAACGAAATATAGAGTAATTACACACATTATATTGGAGAGAGGCCCCTATCTATTAGATGCGATCAGCAGTCTATTATGTCGGGCCTCAATTAACTTCTTCCGACTTTTAGGTGAACAACGTGAAAAAGAATAATTTGACCAGAGGTGCATTTGCAGTATTGCTGTTAGCAAGCGCCGCAGCGGGCGCAGATCAAAAATATCCGGCAGCAGATTTCCAGCCGGAAGTGCTTTACCAGGATAGTGATTATATCGCCAAGAATAGCCCGTCAAGTGGAAAATCAAAGGCGGCTTCCAGTGCCACGGCAAGCCATGATGTTGATTCAAAATATCCTGCTGCAAATTTCCAACCGGAAGTTGTATATCATGATCCTAATTACAAGCCCAGCGAGTCTGCTAAAACAAAGGTATCTACTAAAGTGGACGTTGGCTCGAATTCGGAAGCCGGTCAAAGCATAAGCGCAACTACAGCCTCCGCTGAAGAAAAATCATCTCTGTCGAGTTATTTGCTTGGATTAGTTGCTTTTGCTGTGGCGGGATTTTATTTCTTCAAAAAACGTAGTACGACTACCGTTCAGAAACAAGCACCTGCCGCGCCTGCCAAACCTTCTTATGCACTCACCACAGGTGTCGCAAAGTATTTGAACAAAGTTTCGGGTACTGGTGTTTCAAGGTATCTGGAAAAAAATGTCAAATCAGCAGCGACAGCAACCGGAGTTGCCAAGTATATGGCAAAACAAGCGGCGTCACCAAAAACAACGGCGGCGAAAGCAGCAACTGGAGTTGAAAAGTACATGCGCGACCGGGGGTAATCAATGGAACAAAATAACTTGAGTGGTTTGTTTTTGCCTGCTGTTGCAGGACTATTCTTTTTCATGAAACGGCCCAAAATTGATGAAATCGAGGAAGTAAAGACTGTTTATCCAGTTTACGGAAGAGATCCGAGTGGACTTAGCGGTGTTGCCAGGTACTTACATGAAAAAGAGCAGGTTTTGTTGGCTAGCATGGCTGCTGCAGAACAAGCTAGCCAGGAACCGGTTCACTCAGCGAGTGGGGTTGCCAGATATTTAGAAAACCAAGAGCAAAGCTCGCCAAGTGGTGTTGCTAAGTACATACTCAGACAGGCTATTGCTGAAAAAGAAAAAAAGCAGACACTCAAGGCAATACAAGTGAGCGGTGTTGAAAAATATTTGAAAAATAAAAAAGAAGCACCAGGACTAAGTGGCGTGGCAAAGTATTTAAAACATCAAGCCAGTCTGCCACAACCCAGTAAAGTTGCAAAGTATTTGGCAAAACAAGCTGTTTTAGCTGCGAACCAAACAACAGGAAATAAACAAACTGCCACGCAGTTGGGAGCAACGGGTGTTGCCAAGTATCTGCAACATCAGGAAAGTTTGCCACAACCAAGCAGGGTTGCAAAATATATGGCAAAACAAGCCGCTTTGGCAGCATTGCAGGTAAAGCAGGCTGAAGTTGAATTAACGGGTGTTGCCAAGTATTTGCAATTTCAGGAGAGCTTGCCGCAACCAAGCAGAGTTGCCAAGTACATGGCAAGACAAGCAGCTATGGCTGCCAAACAAGTAAAACAGCCGGTAGTTCAGGTTGGGCCAACTGGGGTCGCTAAGTATCTCCAGCATCAGGATAGCTTGCCGCGGATCAGTCGGGTTGCCAAGTACATGGTAAGACAAGCTTTAGTAGAAAAACTACAACTACCTGTAGTGACTGAAACAGGTGTTGAAAAATACATGCGTCACCAGGGTTGAAAAAAACCAGAAAAACGGACCGCAGTTCCGGCGTAACCAAAATGCTGGCTGCGGTTTTGTTTCTTCCAATATTGGGGTAGGTTTAAAATTGGATTTACTTCGATCGTTGATGTTTCTGTCACTGTCTGTAGTCAGGCGTTTACGAATAATTTAATTATGACGTTTGATTACACGAATTTTTAACTTACAACTATAAATAGGCACCTCTTATGGGAAAAAATTTACTAGAACAACTTAAAGAAATCACAGTTGTTGTTGCCGATACCGGTGACATCCAGGCAATTGAAACTTTTAAGCCTCATGATGCAACCACTAACCCTTCGTTAATCACTGCTGCGGCTCAAATGCCACAATACCAAGGTATTGTTGATGACACTTTGAAAGGTGCCAGGGCTACTTTGGGAAAATCTGCATCTGCTGCCGAAGTGGTTTCACTTGCTTTCGACCGCCTTGCGGTTTCTTTTGGCCTTAAGATTCTTGAGATCATTCCAGGCCGCGTATCAACAGAAGTGGATGCAAGGTTATCATTCGACACTGAAGCTACAATTGCTAAAGGTCGTGATTTAATCGCACAATACGAGGCTGCTGGCGTTGACCGTAAACGGGTATTAATAAAAATCGCAGCAACCTGGGAAGGTATCCAGGCGGCCGCAGTACTGGAAAAAGAAGGCATCCATTGCAATTTGACGTTATTGTTTGGTTTACACCAGGCTATTGCTTGTGCAGAAAACGGTATTACCCTGATTTCTCCTTTTGTAGGGCGTATTCTTGACTGGTACAAGAAAGATACCGGTCGTGATTCTTATGCCCCATCAGAAGATCCAGGCGTGGTTTCAGTGACTGAAATTTACAACTATTACAAAAAATTTGGTTACAAAACTGAAGTAATGGGCGCAAGTTTCCGAAACATCGGTGAAATTACTGAATTAGCAGGTAGCGATTTGTTGACTATTGCACCTTCACTTTTAGCAGAGTTGCAGGCGACAGAAGGCGATTTGCCACGTAAACTGGATCCGGTAAACGCAGCTAAATTATCAATCGAAAAATTATCCATAGATAAAGCAACTTTTGAAAAAATGCATGCTGAAAATCGTATGGCAACCGATAAATTGGCTGAAGGCATCAGCGGCTTTGCAAAGGCCTTGGAAGCCCTTGATGAACTTCTCGCCGCTCGTTTGGCTAGCTTAGAGGGCTAAGACAAAACGCCAGGCCATTTGGATGCGGATAGTTTTCATAACTGTCATCTGAATGGCCTCGATTTTATCACCCTCAACGTAACTGATTGAAACAGGACTCTTAAATGTCAAAAAAAATTTTAGATATAGTCAAGCCCGGTGTTGTAACCGGTGAAGACGTACAAAAAATCTTTGCGATTTGCAAAGAAAATAAATTCGCAATGCCCGCCGTTAACGTTATCAATACTGATTCAATCAATGCGGTACTGGAAGCGGCAGCCAAAGTTAAATCACCTGTAGTGATCCAACTCTCTAATGGCGGTGCTCAGTTTTTTGCAGGTAAAGGGCTTAAGCTGGAAGGACAGCAAACTGCCATCTTGGGCGCCATCTCAGGTGCCCAACATGTAAACTTGATGGCGGAAGCTTACGGCGTACCCGTTATTCTGCACACAGACCACGCAGCAAAAAAATTATTGCCATGGATTGATGGTTTGCTGGATGCCGGCGAGAAACATTTTGCAGCAACAGGTAAGCCTTTATTCAGCTCACACATGTTGGATTTGTCTGAAGAAAGTCTGAAAGAAAACATCGAAATTTGCGGCCAATACTTAAAACGCATGTCCAAAATGGGTATGACGTTGGAAATTGAATTGGGCGTGACCGGCGGTGAAGAAGACGGTGTTGATAACAGCGATATGGATCATTCATTGCTGTATACACAGCCAGAGGATGTCGCCTACGCGTATGAAGAATTAAGCAAAATCAGCAACCATTTCACTATTGCAGCTTCTTTTGGCAACGTGCATGGGGTTTACAAGCCAGGTAACGTTAAATTAACCCCAACCATTTTGGACAACTCGCAAAAATATGTGACTGAAAAATTCGGTGTGCCAGCGAATACATTGAATTTTGTTTTCCACGGAGGATCAGGTTCTACAGCTGCGGAAATTAAGGAATCCATTAGTTACGGCGTCGTTAAAATGAACATCGATACTGATACCCAATGGGCTACCTGGGAAGGAATCATGAACTTTTACAAGAAAAATGAAGCTTATTTGCAAGGTCAAATCGGTAATCCGGACGGTGACGACAAACCTAACAAAAAATACTACGATCCACGCGTTTGGCAACGTGCTGGCGAAGTCGGTATGGTGACCCGTTTAGAACAAGCTTTCCAGGAATTGAACGCAGTCAATAGCTTGTAATCCGAGCAAGCAATTCAATAGAAAAGCCGATGTTTTGTATCGGCTTTTTTGTTTATGACATGTTGATTCGGAAAGTATGGCATTTTCCAGTTAAATACACCCCCCCCGACATATCATTCATCAAAACCACTGACGAATCCATCAGATTCGCCGGTTGATTTTAAGATAACCTATCGGAACCCCAATAAATCCGCATTTGTGTAACGGATTTACCCTTGTACACAAGTCAATATTTGAACATCAGAGGCATAGCACAAAAAACATCCAGCTTCCCTACGGTTCGAATTCATGTTTTTTCTGTCTTGGTATTATCTACGACAGGACAGATGGAGCAACCATTTAACCTTTGGTGACGCAATACTTCGATTATTTTTCATTTATTTTATTTTCGGGGTAATAACTTAAACAAAGCCCGATTTAAATTTGAAGCCGATTTTTGTAAACAACCCATCAAATTGAACTGTCTTCACGTCAATTGCACCACAATAGAATATTTTAATGATCACATTTGGGTCGTCCAACTTCAGTTTTGCGGTTGAAACCAGTAATCATCAATTGATACGATTTGTTTTTCAATAATTTGGAAGCAGCTAAGGTTGGCTAAAATGGATAACCGCATAGCGTAAGCTATTCTTTTATATTTCAGATAGATAATTTCTTTACTTGTCTTAAATGCTTATTCTGGCTCAATAATTCTAATGGGGATGTCCATGCAAATCCTACGCCTGTTTCAAGAGTTGACTGGTTTTGACGCCGCTTGGTGATTGCTGAAATCAAGCGCTTTTTATCTTGGTGTGAAATTTGCTTTTAAATTTATGTGGTACTGTCTGAGCTTGTGCAAATGAGCCATATCAATATTATTGGGGAAGATAAGGGCAAAAATCAGGCATAGTTCAATCAGCCTAACATATTGCCAAAGCCGCACTGCGTCAGCAAGAGCAGGTTGTTTAGGTTTATTTTGGCAGTATAGCCGAGAGAATGTTATTGATAAATAACGGCAATATAAGAAGTCAAATTGAAAAGGAGGGCGTAGTCAATTAGCAGTAGAAATAAAAACATAATCAAGGCAGGTTATAATATCCTTTAGTACAAACGCCCAGAATACATTGTTAAGGGTTCTGCTAGGCACTACACCTAAACTCATGGATTCAAGACGAATCCAGCGTACACAAAATTATACGAAACTATGACTCCTAAATTCACACCTTTAAAAGATCACGATACGCCAATCAAAGTATTGTTTACTGGTTATCTTTGCACCGTAGGCTTAGGGTATCTTTTTGCCTTAATTCAGATACTGTTTACGCATGGCATGGCCGACGGCAAATTCGGCTTGTCAGTTGATGATATTGTATACAGTTATTATGGCAACCGTTCCGGTACGGTTTTGGAACAGAAGCTGAATGGCTCCATGAAAGAAAATGCGCCAGAACAGGAACGTTTCAAAATTATGGAGTGGGTTAGAGCGGGGGCAGATGCCGATGATTACAAAGACGATGGCATAGATAAAATAATCGAGACCCGTTGTGTTATGTGTCATAACAAAGAAGCATCGGGGATACCCAATTTTACTGAGCTTGAAGGATTAAAAGCTTATACTGCCGAAGATACAGGGGCTACCTTCGCATCATTAACGCGGGTTTCACATGTTCATATGTTCGGGATCAGTTTTATTTTCATGTTTGTAGGGTTGATTTTTAGTTTTGCGGAAACGACCACAACGCAATACAAATGCATCGCTATTGGCATGCCTTATGTTTTTCTTGTTGCTGATATCATGTCGTGGTGGTTGACTAAAATTCATCCTATGTTTGCCTGGTTGGTTATTTTTGCGGGCATGGGTATGGGGATTTCGTTTATGTTTATGTGGGTCACTTCTATTTTGGAAATGTGGCTGTTTAAACCGGTATTTATAAATGGTTTTGGGTCTCGCTACTTAGAGTGGCGCGATAGCCCCGAAGCATCAATCGCAGACAGAATATGGGTTGTTATTAAAACGCTTGCCAGCCAAGTTAAGCCCACAGCCGTTTTTGTAAAAGAGCAATGGTTAAAATATGCGTGGCCTGTGATTAACGGCTTGTTTAAAAAGTAGTTTTAGCTAAAGGTTGGGTTACGACTGCATGGATGCTGGACGTAGCGCAATTTAGCAGCAATTGCCGAGCGATAGCGTAAACCATATTTTCAAAAAGTTGCCGGGTCATGCTATCGCTAACCTGACATTGTGATTTATTTAAAATCCGCAATGTTTATGGCGTTCTGCATAGCTTACAAAAACTGCTCAATACCCTACCAATAATACACATGACAGAGTTGCTTTCAACGCAATTAATCGAGTCAGCGTTAACTCAATGTAATAAACTTGCGCACATTTATATTGGCTACAGCGGAGGCGTGGATTCTCATGTTTTATTACATTTGTGCGCATCCATAACAAGGCTTAAAGATAATATTACCGCTGTGTATGTGCATCATGGCTTGCAGACGGAAGCTAATTTTTGGGCCAGACATTGCGAAAAAACGGCTTCAAGCCTTGGCGTTGGTTTTGCATTGTTGCGCGTTAATGCTTTTCCAAGTCAGGGTGAAAGTCCTGAAGAAGCCGCCCGAAATGCTCGTTATACCGCTTTAAAGTCATTAATTGGCGCTAATGATGTGCTCTTGGTTGCTCAACACAGGGATGACCAACTGGAAACGTTTTTGTTGCAATTGTTTCGTGGCAGCGGTCTGCGCGGGCTATCGGCAATGCCAGAAATCATGGCTTTTGGTCAGGGATTGATGCTCAGACCTTTGCTGGCTATTTCAAAACGTGCTATTGACGATTATGCTCAAGCGCATGCTTTAAGCTGGGTTGATGATACCAGTAATCAGAGTAACGAATATGATCGAAATTTTCTACGAAACCTGGTATTACCTTTATTAAAGCAACGTTGGCCAGCGTGCGATAAAACGGTGGCGCGGTCAGCAAAGCATTGCGCAGATGCACAGGCGGTAATCTCGGAGTTTACTGAAGAATTATTTGACCCGATTTTTAATAAAACCGACAAGACGCTTTGCATCAGCCAGTTAAAGTTATACAAAATGACCCAACAGCAGCTTGTTATCAGGGAATGGTTTCAAGCACTCAAGTTAAAAATGCCTGCGCAAGCGTTTGTTGAACGGCTCCAATCTGAGGTTATTTCGGCAAGGAAAGACAGTGGCCCGGTATTATCAGGGCAAGGCTATTGCGTGCGCCGTTATAGGGACAAGTTGTATTGCCTGAAACAAGCCTCGCCGGAAATGGTGCGCTACAGTGTATGGCCTCCGGGGCAAGCATCAATAGTGGTGTCTGTTCATCAAACCATGTCTTGTGTGCCATCATTGTTTGGGATAAGCCGCGAGCAATGGCAGAACGCCACAGTCGTTGTCAAACCCCGTAGTGGCGGGGAAAAAATTTGTTTGCCGGGGCGTAAAGGCCATCATGCACTAAAAAACCTGTTCCAAGAGGCAGGCATCCCGCCGTGGAAAAGGGAAGAGATACCTTTGGTTTATCTGGATGATCAACTGGCCGCTGTTGGCGATTTGTGGATCAGCGCGGAATTTTATACTGAAAAAGTGCAGGATTGTATTACATTGTCCCTGCAAAGGGATGAGCTAGGCTAAGGAGGAAAGCTCAGGATTTGAGCTGACGTTTTTAAGATTGGTTATGATTGAATTGGACATTGACTGGCAGCTTACGACCCACAAGAGACGCTCACTTCATATTTCCGAATAACTGCATACTCACGAAAAGCGGCCAATAGATTGAAGTATTATAGTTTTTTGGGTTGAAATGGTGGTTCGATTTTTTACTATGAATGGCTGCCTACGCCCACAAACAGTCAGTCAATCAAGATTCCCTAATGGCAGCATAGACGCGCGAAGCGGTAAGTAACCTAGGATGCCAAGTGAATCCCTTGGCCATTAACTGTTACTGAGAAGTTGGTGGGAAACTTTATTCGTTATTTGCTTGTTTAATAATCTGTGCAGGTTTTGGAATAACAAAGCAACTTAATTTTAATGAGGAACGAGCATGAAATAACCTGATCAAGTTCATGCTTCGATAAGCCCGGCATTATTGGTATGTGAGTTCCAAGTTGCTCAACTTATTTCATGCTCGTTCCTTAGCGCATATTGGTATTTTTTACGTATTGTTTTTTTTAGTTTGAAGTGTTATGTTCTTACCGTGGCATAGTCTTAATGATACATAAGCCGTTTTTACAATCGATGGGTTATGGGTACCCACTGCCACACAACTCATCGTTCGCTCAGTTTTCTAGTAGTTTATGAGATGAATTCATATAATTAATGCAACGTACAGTGTTTTCTGGGTACAGCATAAAGAAAAAAGCCATAGTCCATCATTAATTGTTTGAATCTTTTTTAACTATGCCAAAAAATCGAGCTGACCGTTTAACACAAGGGCAGTCTAACCGGAAATTTGCGTGTTGCAGTAACTCTGTGCTCCGCGCACGGTAAGTTACGGTTTGAATTGTTTTTTTTATAACTAACGAGGATGCTTGTTTATGAAAAACTATATTTCAAAACTATTTGCTATCGCTTTACTGTTGACGTTAGCGCCCCTATCTATTTCCACAGCCAATGGGTGGTCTGATGATGATGATAATAATCACCACCACCATCATCCCTCTCCACCACCGCCTTTAGAGGGTGGCAACAAATACGAATATAAGATCGGCGACAGAGGCCCTGGCGGCGGCTTTATATTTTTTGTTGACCAATATGACCAGTACCGTGGTTTCACCTACCTGGAAGCAGCGCCGACTGACATAGCGCCTGTTGTTTGGTGTGACAAAACCACCACTTCAATTCCTGCGGTAGCGGGATTGGCTGCTACTGCGGTCGGCAAAGGTCAGGCAAATACCACAGCCATGCTTGGGGTTTGCACGTCGGGTGCAGCCAACGCTGCTGACTCGTATCTTACAGCGACTAAAAGTGACTGGTTTTTACCCTCAGCAGGTGAATTAATGCTACTGTATACTAATTTAATACAGACAGGTGTGGGTGGTTTTGCTTATGCCAACTATTTGGATGTGGGTGGTTTTCCTTATGCCGACTATTGGAGCTCTTCGGAGTTCGATAGCAGCCTCGCGTGGTTCCAGATCTTCTTCAATGGCTACCAGTACTACTCCACTTCTAAGGGCAACGCACTTCCAGTGCGTGCAGTTCGGGCTTTTTAAACACTTACCCCTTTAACTATTTCTTTCCCGCGTAGCGGGCAATTTTTTTGAGCCATGGCGCTGTATTAGGATTTACCAGTTTATCGACTTACCAGCTAATTCTGAAAATTTTTGATGTCGCTAAAGATTTGCCCAAAGACTATAAGTATACTTTGGGACAAGACTTGAAGCGGGATGCCTGCAACTGGTCAGAAGGTAATTATTCAGACCCCCCTACGCCAAAAACATACAAAGTTGGCTAAAAAAGTTGTACATTAATCTCCATGAGACTAAGCGACCACGATCTGCTGCAACTGACCGAAGAAGAATTGCTGGAATTACCGGATGAAGTTCTGCGCCG
>JAQTPT010000063.1 GCA_028712795.1 Methylococcales bacterium | reverse complement strand
TTGAACACCAATTCTGGAAAATCCAGAAAAGTGTTCAGCTTGAAACCAGAATCGGTGTTCAACTTAAATCAGAATAGGTGTTCAGATTGGTTCAGAATGGGTGTTCAGGTTGAGCCAGAATATGCAAGTGCCAAGAAAACGGTGGAACCTTGTATTGAATTGGGCTGCTGGACACATGCACGCCGGAAATTTTTTGACTTGCATAAAGCCAATCAAAGCCCCATGGCGAAAGAAGCCTTAGTACGCATAGGCCAGCTGTATGCCATTGAAGAGGAAGGCAAGGACTTGAGCTGCGCCGCACGGAAACAATTACGGGCAGAAAAAAGCCAACCCGTCTTGAACGACTTGTATGACTGGCTGATTAAAGTCCGTGCCCGCACTGCCAATGGGTGCGCTTCGGCCAAAGCAATCGATTACACGTTAAGGCGCTGGGCCAGTTTCATTCGCTATGCTGAAACAGGGCATCTGCCAATAGACAATAATGTCGTGGAAAACTGTATCCGGCCGATTGCCCTGGGTAAAAAGAACTGGCTGTTTGCCGGCTCCGAACGTGCAGGACAAAGAGCCGCCGCTATCCAGACCTTGCTGGGCACCGCCAAGCTGAATGGTTTAAATCCGGAAGAATGGTTAAAAGACACCCTGGAAAAATTGCCGACCTGGCCAAATAGCCGTATTGATGAGTTACTGCCTTTGACATCGGCAATGATTGAAAAACTCAAGTGAGATCAGTTCGGAAGGATTGGTAGGGCTGGACGCTTACGCTCTTTCAAGTGCGTTGCGTCCCGTTTAGTATTTTTCCAAAGCTTCTCAATGGGATTATAATCGGGAGAATAGGCAGGAAGTGGCGTAATCGTAAGACGATCCGCGTGCAGGTTTTTAAATTCAGTGACGATTTTACTATGATGATAAGGCGCACCGTCTTCAACCAGAAAAATTTGCACTAATTACTCAAAAAGCGCAAACCGTGCTAGTTTGATGTTGGTTTTTCCATGGTATTTAAAGTAGATACAAGAAAAGGATAAGTGAATAGAGCAACTCGATTTATTTTAAGGCGCCGCCACCTTTAGGTGGCACATAATTTAACCCACTTTGAGCGGTTCACATTTTCAAGCCTCCGGCTTTGCCGGAGGCATCTGATTTGGCATTGATATCATCAGTTGTAAAGCGCCATTCCATAGGCCAAGCAAGCGCATTTCTTTTTCCTGCCATGCTGTGATTTCCATCTTTAATGTTTCTTGGTCCGGAATGCGCCGATCCAAACAACACTGGCGAGACAAGATGCTCAATTTTATTTACAATATTTAACCAGCTACCCTGCTTGGTGGTGCAGTAGATTTCCAATTTATCCAGAATTCTTCGTGCTTGCTCAGGGGCGAATGCCATATACTGGCCAAAACGCGTTCCAGTCAATCCTTTCTTTCAATCTTACCAAGGGATCACCCGTTTTGGTCAGTTGCGCGGATCTATTTCCGCCTAAAATTATTCGACTTGTCCGTTTAACCTTTACCTGTATGAAAATGAGGCCTCAGCCTTTACTGGAGCCCTACCCAGATAATTTAGACGATAGCCTTTCATTTACGGAGTTTTAAAACGGCTAATTTGAAACGAACTCATGACCACCTATATCGGGATATGTTCCACGAACAACCTGGAAGAAGTCCTTAGTCACCTTATTTATCGGCAATGCCGCATCTATCACGGGTGAGCTTTCAGAAGATATCTTGAAATAATCCGGTATCAAAGTACCTTGCGTTGTTGTTCCTGTTCTGGCTATCTGCGGATCACCCACTACGTCAGTTGAGGATGCGGCTAACGGTGGCGTTGTTGACCAGTTATTATTGGAAAAAGTAATGCCGCTATTACTTGGAACCTTGCTGTTATTTCCTGTAATAATATTATTTTGAATTCGTGAATTTGTATTTACTATGGATTGACTTCCTCCATTTCCTGTAAATAACCCACCATCTACAATAGTATTGTTTGCTATTAACACATTTTTTAATCCAGAATTTGGAACTAAAGTCCAACTGAAAGCTTGAAAAATAGCGTTGTAAATAAAATTGTTGATAACGGTATTGTTAGCAGAACGAGGAACGGTTGACACTTCATCGGCCATCGCTAAGCCAAAACTCATATTACCTCGATTTGGTATTACTTGAGGGGAAGAAATGTAGATTATGTTTCTCTGCACCAAGCTATTAGTAATGTCAGAAAGATACAAGTTTAATGCCCAGTTGTTATAAATAACATTATCTTCGATAGTACAATGATCCGCTTCATAGCAGGATAGACCTTCTCCCCAATTGTTATGCACAATGTTATGTCTCAGAATACCATAAGAAGCAATGCCTGGAATTAGAGCCGAAGCACTTGGGTTTCTTGCTACACTAAGTCCAGAATCCCATCCTCCACCTACTCCATTATAATTTCGCAAGACAGTATCTTGTACTATTGAATTTTCTACAATACCATAATCTCCATGTATTATTATTCCATTTGACCACGTATCATGGACTTTCATGTTACTGATTGTATTATGATTACCTCTTACAAATATTCCAATACCGTTTACGTAATTGCCTAAAATATTGCTGTTTTTTATCTCAAAACCGGAAACGGTGTTGTAATCTCCGCCAATACCCAGTAACGAGGCACTACTTGAACCAGGCAATGTAGTACCGCCGTCAATAACTGGAGTATTATTCGGATAAGCAGTTAATGTAATTCCGCTGCTTCCAATCCAGATTGCTTCTGCATAAGTTCCCGTCAGCATATAAATAGTGTCACCACTGAGCTTAGCTTTACTCAATGCATTTTTTATAGTTCGTACAGGGGCTGAAAGAGATGTTCCACTATTTGTATCATTACCAGTAGGTGAAACATAATAAGTCGCCGCATAAGCTTGTTGAAATACTAGTAGACATTGAATGCAAACAATAAAAAATAATTTGTAGGCAATTCTGTTTTGAATGATAATTTTCATAACTTTTCTCCTAAATAATTTAATTACATCTCTAAAAATCACTCCTTCCCACCACGATTTTTGACGAGAAGCAATGGCGATAAAACGAAACCTAAATCCTGCAAGCCCTAAAACTGGGCAGCGAGCCCAGTCTTTTCCCCCACTTTATATTTCAAGGCCTACCGATGACTTGCGTGTCGATAGACCAAGTACTCAGTCAATCTTGTAAGGACGGGTAAAGTTTTTTCAATTTTACCCGATCTTCCTCAGTTGTAAGTCGCCATTCCATTGGCCAAGCAATAGCATTCCTTTTTCCTGCCATGCTGTGATTTCCATCTTGAATATTTCTTGATCTGGAATGCGCCGATCCAAACACTGGCGAGACAAGATGCTCAATTCTATTTCCACCATAATTATCAAGCTAACCTGCTTGGGCGTGTAGTGAATTTTCTTTTTATCCAGTAACCTACGTGCCTCTTCAGTGGATAATGTCTTATGCAAAGATGAGCCCGTGTCTGTTCAAATTATCCATAATCAGAGTACTATGTTCTGCATGAGCGGCTTAGTATGTCTGTAAACAAACCGCACTAAAGTTCTAAAGGGCACTTCTATAGGCTCTATCCTATAGGACTTTAGTCTGTTTTCGACTTCCTAAAAGCTGGCCTGTATGACATTGGGCGGCACTGGCTTTGCATTAAAGTCACTGACAGCATTAATCTCAGCGTAACCGCTCTAGCGATGGGTTATAAAACCCATGAGCTTTAAATATCTTTGATAAAACGACCCCGCTCCTATCTAATAGGGCTCGTCGTTGAGAGTGATGGCTGTGTGGCTGGCTACTGCCACTCTCCGTGGCACATTGATCTTATTTATAAACTGAGATCAGAAAATCCAATTGCGGCGCATTAGACCACAAAAAAAATGAAAATACTATACGTACAAATACCTAGTGGTAGGGCAACGGAACGGATCCAGCTTACCTATCGCCACCCATGTGCCAGACAGATATGATTAACTTATCAACTTGCAAAGAAGAACGATTGGCACGCCATAATAGGCGATAGCCGAATTGCTCCGGTCGTTGAATTTTTCCGTTGCGGAGTACTACGCTGCCGTTATTGCGCGCCCGCTAAAAACGGGTAATCAATGAAACGTAAGCCTTAAGGCAACACCCTTGCCGCCTGAAACGCAGTCACGCGCAACGGTTGAGGAATCTTTTTTCCAGCCCACTCAGACAAATAATCACTAGAAATCAGTGTGGTGCAACTATCTCTGCATCAGACAGATAACAACCCGGATCTTCTGCCCAGTAGTTTGATGTGGTTTGCGCAGCCCTAACCCGCGTATTGCCATTGCAGATGGGTTGATAATGGCAGGTTCCACAACGGCCTTCCAGGGGCCGAGGGTGTTGTTTCAACCCGGCCATTAACGGATCAGAGGTATCCAGCCATATTTCTGAAAAAGGACGATCCCTTACATTACCCAAATCATAATGCCACCAGAAGGTGTCGGGATGGACGTTGCCAAGATTATCGATATTGGCTACATTAACACCAGAGGCATTGCCGCCCCATTGTTCCAGCTTGGTTTTGATAGGTTCGGCTTTATCCGGGAAATGTCTGATGACCCAATGCAAAAAATAAACGGCATCGGCGTCATTATTACCCGTTACAAATTCCCGGTCTTTACCTGATTTAAGCCACTCGTAGCAGGTTTGAAACATTAAATCCATCGCATCGCGGGTCATTTCAAAATGAGCGTCATCTTTACGGTTTCTATTGCCACGACCACCATAGTTCAAATGGGACAAATAAAATTTGTCAATGCCGTTATCATCCATCAGTTGCAAAAGTGCGGGGAAATCCTTGGCGTTATCCTGCGTCAAGGTAAATCGGATACCGACTTTAATCCCTTTGTCCAAACACAAATGCACGCCACTCAGCGCTTCATCAAAAGAGCCTTTAACGCGTCGGAACTGGTCATGAGTATCTTTGATGCCGTCCAGGCTCACGCCGATATATTGATAATTAATGTCCGCAATCTCGTCGATATTTTCAGCCGATATTTTGGTGCCGTTACTGGACAGGGCAACATAGAAACCCATATCCTTGGCGCGGCGGGAAATAGCAAATATATCGGGATGCAACAAGGGCTCGCCGCCGGACAAAATCAACACAGGTACTTTAAAGGCTTTTAAATCATCCATGACCGTATAGATTTCCGGTGTGGTCAATTCACCAGGAAAGTCAATATCCGCCGAAGTAGTGTAACAATGCTTGCAGGCAAGATTACAGCGGCGGATTAAATTCCAGATGACCACCGGAGCAGCCGGTTTGCGTATGGGCTTTAAAGGTGTTGGATCTATGAGTTCCCTCATGTATTGGCTTAATCGAAACATTTGCTCATATCGGTTGGTTAATGTGACGTCATTGTAGCTTATCGATTCCTAGAAGTTGATTTTTGATGGCTTAATGAAGCAAATAATTAAGAACCAACCCTGCAAACACGGCCGCGCCAAACCAGTTGTTATTTAAAAAGGCTTTAAAGCACTGGACTTTCTCCCGATGATATATCAATTTTTGTTGATAAACCGAAAGTCCCGCCGCCATTAAAACGCCGCCGTAGTAAGGCCAGCTGAGATGCTTAATCTGCCCTACGGTAATCAACAGTCCAATAATAATAAGCTGCAAAATAGCCATGATGTGTCGATCGTAATCGCCAAAGAGAATTGCAGTTGATTTGATGCCTATTTTTAAATCATCGTCTTTATCAACCATGGCATACATGGTGTCATAAACCAAAGCCCACAACACAACAGCTAAATACATCACCCACGCCACGGCTGGTATACTGTTAATTTGTGCTGAAAAGGACATCGGCACAGCCCAGCCAAAAGCAATGCCTAAATAAGCTTGCGGCAACTGGGTGTAACGCTTCATAAAAGGATAACTTGCAGCCAGAAATGCAGCAATGAAGGACAGCATAATGGTATAGATATTAAGCATTAAAACCAGGCCAAAAGCGCACAGACATAACACGATAAAAACTGTCAGGGCTTCTTTGGGCTTAACCTTGCCTGCGGCAATTGGGCGTTGTTTGGTGCGTTCGACATGGGGATCAAAATCCCTGTCCGCATAATCATTAATCACGCAACCGGCGGCACGCATTAAAACTACGCCCAGGCAAATAACGGTTAATACCAATAAATCAGGCCTGCCATCACTGGCCACCCAAAGCGCCCATAAAGCCGGCCACAATAAAATCAAAATACCGATAGGCCGATCGAATCGCGCTAACAACAAATATTGTTTAATCCGGTCCATTACCCGTTCCTTAAGATGTGTTATTGCCACTCGCTTACCTTTATTAATGAATGTCTGGAGCCACTAAAAACCACTTCTTATAATGAACATGGTTTTCAAGCGTACATTTTGCTAAAAATGCTATTATAGCTTTTTTATTTTAATGGGGGCTTGTGCCCCAGCAGTGGGTGTATGGACCATGACCGTTAAAATCTACCACAATCCGCCTTGCTGTAAATCATGTCAATATAGTGGACCCCAAAATCCAGACAATAGTTTAAGATGGTGTCTATCATAGAAAGGTAGGCGAGAATGAGTGAAAAAAAGCGCACGTTGATGACCAGTACACAAAAGGCTAAAGTGGCACTGGAGGCTGTTAAAGGGAGCAAAACGGTTAATGAAATAGCTCAAGAGTATAGTGTTCATCCGACACAAGTGGGTCTATGGAAGAAGGCTTTATTGGAAAATGCCAGCCAACTGTTTGACGTAAAACGTGGCCCCAAGGTCATTGATCCACAAAGTAATCCGGAACGCTTGTACGCCAAGATTGGCCGGCTCAACATGGAGCTGGAATGGCTTAAAAAAAAGTCCGGGATCAGCCTTTAAGCTTGCGTCAGGGCTGGATTAATTCAAGTGATGGGCTGTCGGTGGCCGCACAGTGCCGGTTGGCTGGCATCGCACGGTCGACAGTCTATGCGGACAAGGCCGAGGTGGATGAAGTCGAACTGATGTTGCTACGCTTACTGGATGAAGAATATACCCGGCATCCCTTTTATGGCAGCCGGAAAATGACGGTTTGGCTACGTGATCAAGGTCACTCTGTGAACCGAAAGCGGGTACAACGCCTGATGCGGATATTGTGTTATTGCCCCGATGAATAATATGTTGAGGCTGGTCTGGAACCACTATTCTTGGGAATTGCGCCTTCTTTCAACTATACAACGAGAGAGATTATAAATCAAGCCGCCCTTGTTTGGAGTGTTGTGAGCAAATAATATGTCCGGGTTTGTAGCACATTAACTGTCCGGTTTTCATACTATACCGAGGAGGTATAGAGATGAAACGGGCAGAATAGTTACAGGAGACTCGGAAAATGAGATTCGAAGAAGCGTATGGAGGTTGGCAGGGCGGGCGTTTGACGCAAGAAGAAGCGGCGCGGTTATTGGGTGTTTGTGAAAGGACATTCCGGCGCTATATTGACCGGTATGAAGACGAAGGCTTGGACAGCTTGATCAACAAGCGGCTGAATCAGGTTTCGCACAGGCGGGCGCCGGTAGATGAAGTCATGCGCTTGGTGGATCGATACCGCAGCCGGCGTGAAGGCTGGAACGGCAAACATTTTTTTGCCGTAAATTAATAAATGAGAAGTTGGACGATCGCATCGCTAAAACGCTGGCCAAAAAGACCGGGTTATTGCAGGTATTGGAACTACCCCGGTTACAGTTGCATAATAATGCGGCCGAGCTTTGCGCAAGGGTGCGTGCCTGCGATGTGGGTTTTCAAACCCTAAACGACAAGGGGACGAAAATAAAAGACACCTTTATGACCATTAATCAGACCGCTAAAAATCAGGCGTGAGCTTTTCTGACTACGTTTATGACAGACTAACAGGTCAATTCGAACGGCCATCTTTGGCTGAGTTAATTACTCAAAAAGCGCGGCTCACGCAGGCTTGATGTTACTTTATTCATTGTATTTAAAGTAGATACGTTAAACGCCTTTAAGCGCGAATTTGGCAATATTGTTGCGGGAAGTTGCGCTTAAAGGAGATGGTTATTTTAGAAGGAAATGCTTGATTTTACGGATTTATTTTTCCTGATTAGCAAGATGCTTCAGCTAATGTAAAAGGTTCGTCGTTCCGGCAATCCATGCCCGTATGACGTTGTTGCTGAAGCACCTTTATAAACAGGTTATTTTTTCGGCATCTTACTCCGGGCAAAATCAATCAGCTTACGTGTGAAATCCATAATCTCGCGACGTTTGACTACAGCCGTATAGCCCAATAGCCCCATCACCAAACCATAAAATAATTTTGCTATGGCTGATGATCCTTGCTGCTGAGCCGCAAATGTTGCATCAGAGGCTTTTACGGCAACGGTTTGCACAGCCACTTTTGAGGGTGTGACCTTTGCTTGCAGGTCTGGCAAGCCTAAACTGCGAAAGGTGTCATAATCTTGCCAGATAGGATATTTTCCTTGCCATAATGACTTGGCGAAATAGGGCGCCAGGCTCATGCCGTGTGCTAAAGGAATGCCTTTGTCATCGATAAAGCCTTTGTAGACGACCAGGCTGATATCGCCGCCTTCACCATGTCCATTGGTTGTAAACGATTTTTCAACGTGGTCATGGAACATCCAGATACCCTGGCCAAAGCTGTTTAAACCATCATCCACGCCGCTCAATGCGAGATCAATTCGCTGCGCAGGCACCATGCCATGTACATCGCGCTGAATATAAGAGCCCGGACCATTGTCGACGCCATCATAATGGGTAATGGTGGGTTTATGCCCGTGAATATGCAGTGCGAATGCTTCTGTGTGGCCATTCAAAACACGCAGTTTCACTTTTTGGTTTTCTTCCATATAAATCAATGATTCCCTTAGGGTATAAGGGAAGGAACGGCCATTGAGCATAAAGTAGTCATCAGTGGCATCAGTTGTGTCATATTCCATGTTCATGTGTTTCGCAATCAGGCGCGGATCATTGGCCGATCTGGCGACAAGCTCGTGCAGTTCTTTATCAGCCGATTGGTAATGCAAGTCATATTCCCGGGCATATTTTTCAAGAACCGCGACCGATGGATGGCGAACTTGACCGGCGCCGACGTTAAGGGTTTGCGGCCAATTGTTGGGACGATTTTCCTCAACGACGAAAATACCCTGCAAGCCCATTGGGATATGGGTATGCGGCTGAACATGGCAATGGTAATACATGGTGCCGGCTTGGCGGGGCTTGATGACGTAGGTTTTGCTCTGGCCCGGCATGGTATCCATGTTGCTGGTTTGCGCTACGCCTTCATTGCCGGCGCCGCTCATATCCATAAAAGGATGGTCTATGCCATGCAAGTGGATGGAATGGGGCAAATAATGAGTGTTTTCCAGAACTATCCAAACCACATCATCCTGTTCGACACGAATGACCGGAGACGGCGCCCGCAACAAGGGATTGGCTTCCAGCTCATATAGGCTTTTGGTTGACATATCCCGGGTTTTTGGGGCAAAAACCCAAAAAGTCGGTTGGATGCCGGGAGCAATGTCGAATGTGGTTGTGGGCTCTTTGATATCGGGCGAATGGCCATTGAGTTCGACAACTTCAAGTTTGATAATGATTTTATCAGGGTCGCCGTCACCGTCCAAATCGTCTGACATGGTAACGGCATCGGCGGCAAGCTGCGTCTGCATTAATGTGTCCATTGAAACGCCGTTCGTCCCCTTCACAAAGGCGGCAATATCAGCCGGATTATCGGGATTGCAGAGCTTGGATTCTTGTATCTTCACCCCATCAATAACCTGTTCTTTGCGCCATGCAGGATCAGTAAATTCAGAACAGACTTCTTCAACGGGGCCTATATCAACCTTGGCTGAGGGAGGTAAGTCTGTGGCAGCCTGGCTCCAGGCATGTATAAGGAGCAGCGCCGCGCCGCAGGTAAAGGTAATAAGTTTTTTACGCATACAACTTCCTCAAAAAACACTCGATTAAAAAATGAAACGCCACCTAAAGGGGGTATTTTTATTATTATATTTGCTATTTTAACTGAATAGTTTGATTAAGTCTTTTTTGGCTGATGAATAAAGTTAAAGGGTGGTAATATTCTAATTTTTAAGATTCTTTTTCAAGCATCCAACTTACCCGAATGGAGACTGCCAATTACGCATAGGGGGAAATTTCATGAATAAGCAAGTAGAATGGACAAAATTCAGCCGCTCCCAAGAATGAATTGTCCTTATGCGCATGAGAAATTGCCTTAGGCGAAAATAAGAGGTGAAACATGAAAAATGACCCATCAACTATTGAGCATCAACGTCTTCAAGCCCAACGTAAAGGTGAGGAAAACTGGAACTTGTGGGGGCCTTATCTTGCTGAACGGGCTTGGGGTACAGTCCGCGAGGATTATAGTGCGGATGGCAAGCCATGGGAACATTTTACGCATGATCATTCACGTTCCCGTGCCTATCGCTGGAATGAGGATGGATTGGGCGGCATCTGTGATCAAGAACAGCGATTATGCTTTTCACTGGCGCTCTGGAACGGGTGCGATCCCATTTTAAAAGAACGCGCATTTGGTCTTACCGGTAACGAAGGCAATCACGGTGAGGATGTTAAGGAAGCCTATTTTTATCTGGATGCCACGCCAACGCACAGCTACCTGCATTACCGTTACAAGTATCCTCATAGTGCATTTCCCTACCAGCGACTGGTGCAGGAAAACAGCCGCCGCACTCGGCAAGAGCCTTCCTTTCAACTGAATGATTGCGGCGTTTTTAAGGAATGCCGCTATTTCGACATTGATGTTATTTATGCTAAAAGCACTCCTGAAACGATTCTGTGCCGCATCGCCATCACCAATCATGGGCCGCAAGCGGCAAGCCTGCATTTGTTGCCGACGTTGTGGTTTCGTAATACCTGGTCTTGGGGCTTTGGCATTCAACGTCCGCAACTCATAGCCGGCGTTCAAACCGAAGAGGTCGCCTGGTCAATTGAAACTTATTGTTCCGGACTAGGCACATATCGATTGTATGGCCGTAAACCCGCGCAGCTTTTGTTTACAGAGAACGATAGCAATTCGGATAAACTGTGGGGCCAACCAAACAAATCCCCTTATGTAAAAGACGCTTTTCATCGCGCGGTTGTTGACGGTGAATCACAGGCCGTCAATCCAGACAGGCAGGGCAGCAAAAGTTCGGCCTGGCATCAACTTGTCATTGACCCTGGCGTTGAAGAAATAATTGATCTGGTTTTGACTAATGAACAGACCATCTTAACTCAAACCGCTTGTGATTTACTTTTTAAGCAACGGCGTCAAGAAGCGGATCAATTTTACCAAAGCCTGTTGCCTGCGCCTGCAACTCAAGAAGATCAGCGTATTTTTCGCCAGGCGCTCGCAGGAATGATTTGGAACAAACAATTTTACCATTTTGATGTGGCACATTGGCAGGATGGCGATAAAATTGCGCCGCCCAAAGCGCGAATAGGGATTCGTAATAGCTATTGGCGGCATCTTAAAGCTCATGACATTATTTCCATGCCCGACTGCTGGGAATATCCCTGGTTTGCCAGTTGGGATGTAGCTTATCAAGCGATTGCCCTGTCAGCCATTGACATTGGCTTCGCCAAGCAACAAATGGAATTATTGTTGAATGAACGCTATATTCATCCTAACGGCCATTTGCCTGCCTATGAATGGGATTTCAAGGACACCAATCCTCCGGTTCACGCAGCCGCGGCATTGTCGGTATTTCGCATGGAACGCGAACGCACCGGCAGCGCTGATTTAAACTTTTTACAGCGGATGTTCACCAAGCTTTTACTGAATTATGCCTGGTGGCTGAACCGAAAAGATAGCGAGCATCGCGATCTTTTTGAAGGCGGATTTATGGGGCTGGATAATATTTCCGTCTATGACCGCTCACAGCCTTTACCAGCGGGCTACTTGCTTAAACAGGCCGACGCCACCGGCTGGATGGCAATGTTTGCCCTGAATATGACCATGATGGCGTTGGAGTTGGCGGCAGCGGGACGTGATTATGAAGATATTGCCATTCAATGCTACGCCCAGTTTCTGGCTATCGGTAAAGCCATAGCAGGTTACGGTGACCATGGTATTTCGCTTTGGGATGCAGACGAGCATTTCTTTAAAGACCTGATTTTGACGCCTGAAGGCGAGCACCACAGGCTCGATGTATTTTCCTGGGTAGGAATTATCCCATTGTTCGCTTGCGAAGTGGTTGATTCGGACATGCTAAGTCATGTTCCCCGATTTCGGTCGATGCTCCATGAACATCGCGGCGGTATGTTTGATGGCCATACTATCTGTGCCTGTCCTGAGCACACTAATGATAGGGGCGAGCATCTGCTGTCGCTGGTTGACCATACTATGTTGCCTGGAATTCTGAAGCATTTGCTGAACGAACAGGAATTTTTATCCCCGTACGGTATCCGTAGTGTCAGCCGCATACATGCTGAACGGCGAGACCTTGGGCTGATGCCGGGTATTGGCCAGGCTTTGATTGATTATGTGCCGGGAGAATCAAATTCTTTTATGTTTGGCGGAAACTCCAACTGGCGTGGTCCGGTTTGGTTCCCGACCAATTATTCGCTGATAGAATCGTTAGAAAAATTTCACCGTTATCTCGGTGATAATTTCAAAGTGTCGGCACCAGGTCTGGCAACGCGCGAACTGACGTTAAAAGAGATAAACCGCCATCTTGCAGAACGCTTGATAAACCTGTTCCGGCGCGATGCCAACGGTATTATTCCTGCATATCCTGTTGACAGCCCATTGCAACATGACCCTGACTGGCAAAACCAACTGTTGTTTCACGAATATTTTAATGCCGAAACAGGGCAGGGGCTTGGTGCTTCGCATCAAACCGGCTGGACTGCTTTGGTATCCGTGCTGTTATTAAAGTAGTCACGGACAACATTTCCGATTGCAGCCTTGCGATTGATGGACGGCAAAGATGGCTCGGGTTCACTCAAGTTTTTGGGTCAGCGGGGAGGTGAGCTGATCCGATTACGTTACACTAACTTACCCTCAAACAAATGCAAAGACCGGTCTTTTAGGGCGAGTGCCGCATCATGGACTGCTTCCGATAGGGTAGGGCGTGCATGTATGGTTCTGGCCAGGTCTTCGCTGCTCGCGGAAAACTCCATCGCCAGTACGGCTTCGGCTATCAATTCAGAGGCTTGCGTTCCAATAATGTGAACACCGAGTATTTTGTCATTCTCTGAATGCGCAATGATTTTAACCATGCCTTCAGCTTTGCCTAGCGCGAGTGCGCGAACAGTTGCGGTTAACGGATAAATGCCGATTTTGATACTTTCGCCCGAAGCCCGGAGAGCTTGTTCTGTTTGGCCTACCCAAGCGATTTCAGGTTCAGTATAAATAACGCTAGGAAGATTGTCGTAGTTAATTGGGTTATGCAAACCAGCAATGAGTTCGGCAACGAATACGCCTTCCTCAATGCCCTTATGGGCAAGCATCGGGCCAAGTAAGGTCAAGTCGCCAATGGCATAGACACCTGGCAGATTGGTACGGCAATTATCATCAACATAGACATAGCCGTTTTCATCGAGTAATAAATCAGCTTCGGGCGCGGCTAATTCACCGCTATTGGGTTTTCGGCCAGTGGCAACAATAAGCTTATCAACGCGCAGGGTGTGAGTGCCTTCCTGATCTTGATACTCCAAGGTGACTTTTTTGTTGCCTTTCTTTGCAGAAATGACGCGTGCGCCCAAGCGTAAGTCCAAGCCCTGATGACTGTATGTCCGGTAAGCCTCCCTGGATATCTGTTGGTCGAGCAAGGATAAAAAGTTTTCCTGAGCTTCCAGCAGGATGGTTTCAGCACCGAGCCGGTTCCAGATACTTGCTAATTCAAGACCCACGACCCCGGCACCGATAATAGCCAGTTTTTTAGGGACCTCGTCAAGATTTAAAGCCGCGATGGAATCAAGAATAAATTCGTTGTCTATCGGAGCACAGGCTAATTTGACGGGAGTTGATCCAGTTGCCAGAATAATATGCTCAGCGTCAAGTATTGAATGCGCTCCGGGTTCTGTGACAATGATTTCCACCTGCCGTGTATTCAGTAATCGAGCCTTTGCTTGAATACGGTCTATCTTGTGATGGGCCAATAAGTCAGCCATTTTATGCCCGATTTCGTCGATAATTTTGTCTTTGCGCTGAATCATAAGCGGTATATCGATTGAAACCGCTCCCGCATGAATGCCGTGCTTTGCAATTTCATGGTTCAGCTGATGATAAATTTTTGCGGACTCCAGTAAAGTCATGGACGCAATACCGCCGGTATTCAGGTGGGAGCCGCCCAATCGGCTCTGGCCTTTTTTATTGCGCCAATTATCGATGCAGGCGACTTTTAATCCCAGCTGCGCACAGCGGATAGCGCTGGCAAAACCTGCTGGCCCTGCGCCGATGATGATGACATCATAATGTGTGTGCTTTTTTGGCATAATATTAAATGTTAAGCAGAAGGTGAGCGGGAGCTTCCAGGCATTCTTTGATAGTGACTAAAAATTGTACCGCTTCGCGTCCATCAACCAGGCGGTGATCATATGAGAGAGCCAGATACATGATCGGCCTGATTACAATCTGACCGTTTTCAACAACGGCCCGCTCCTTGATGGCATGCATACCTAAAATAGCACACTGGGGCGGGTTAAGTATGGGTGTGGACAGCATTGAACCAAACACGCCGCCATTGGTGATGGTAAACGTACCGCCTTTTAAGTCGTCGTAGGTTAATGTGCCTGCTCGTGCCTTTTCTCCAAAATCGGCAATGTTTTTTTCTATGCCGGCAAAGTCGAGTTGATCGGCGTCATGCAATACCGGCACAATCAGGCCACGGGGAGTGCTAACGGCTATGCCCAAATCGTAGTAGCCATGATAGATGATATCGTTGCCATCAATGGATGCATTGATGGCAGGGAAGCGTTTTAAGGCTTCAATTGAAGCCTTGACAAAAAACGACATAAAGCCAAGTTTGGCAGCATGTTTTTGTTCGAACCGGGTTTTGTATTGGTTACGAAGATCAATGACATTTTGCATATTGACTTCATTGAAAGTTGTCAACATCGCAGCGTTCTGCTGGGCTTGTAATAGTCGTTCGGCAACCTTTGCCCTTAGGCGAGTCATCGCAACACGTTGTTCAGGCCGCAGATTTGATGTAACCTTTGCCGGTTCGATTGGCAGGGATGCAATGTTTTGAGCTGCTACGGTTGCAGTTTGCGTCGCTACCGCTGCATTTTGTTTCTTTACAGGCGCTGGCGTTTGTTTATTAAGATGATCGAGCACATCTGTTTTAGTAAGCCGGCCACTTTTTCCAGACCCCTGAATAGCTGATGGATCCAGAGTGTTTTCATGGAGCAATCGACGAACTGAAGGGCTGAGTGGGATATCTTCTTCAGTGTGTTCAGGCGCAGTATAGGATGTTGATTTATTTTCATTGACTGGCGGCAGCTCTTGGGCGCCTTCTGATTCCATTAGTGCCAGTATTTCCCCGCCGGTAACGATAGCGCCATTTTCCTTGAGTATTTGGCTAAGTACGCCCGATTCGGGTGCGGTGACTTCAAGCACCACTTTATCTGTTTCAAGATCAACAAGGTTTTCGTTTTTGGTAACGAAATCACCGGCTTGTTTGTGCCAGGTTATCAGCGTTGCATCAGAAACAGATTCGGGTAGATTGGGGACTAGTACTTCAATGCTCATGTTATTTTCCTGAAGGTTTGCCGTATAAGGCCGATTGGACGACAGCTTTTTGTTGTTCTATATGAACGTGGAATTTACCGACAGCAGGTGCGGCCGATGCTTCGCGTCCGGCATAAGATACGCCGATATGCGCTTGTACATTATCGGTAAAGTGATGCTTGGATTGATACCAGGCACCTTGATTTTTTGGCTCTTCCTGACACCAGATAAAATCTTCCAAATTTGGATACTTTGCCAGTTCCTCTCTAAGTAATTTATCGGGGAATGGGTAAAGTTGTTCGAGGCGTGCGATAACGACATGCTTTAAATTGTCATGACGGCGCGCTTCCAGAAGGTCGTAATAAACTTTGCCCGCACACAAAATAAAACGGGTGATTTTTTTGGGATTGATGTTATCCTGCTCGCCAATGACCGGATGAAATTGTCCTTTTGTCAGATCTTCCAGTGATGACACTGCAAGTTTATGTCGAAGCAGGCTTTTTGGGCTCATAACAATGAGTGGTTTTCGATAGGGACGTAATATTTGGCGGCGTAATAGATGGAAAATCTGTGCCGGCGTAGTCGGGTTACATACCTGGATATTATGTTCTGCACAGAGTTGCAGATAGCGTTCCAGTCTGGCGGATGAGTGTTCCGGGCCCTGACCTTCGTAACCATGGGGTAATAACATCACCAATCCGCACAAGCGTCCCCATTTGGTTTCGCCGGAACTGATAAACTGATCGATAACCACTTGTGCGCCGTTAGCAAAATCGCCAAACTGAGCTTCCCAGATAACCAGAGTATTAGGCATCGTGGTGCTGTATCCGTATTCGAAACCCAATACACCAGCCTCTGACAGGAGTGAATCGAAAATCTGAGCGTTGCCTTGGTCTTTGTCCAGATGTTTAATTGGCGTGTAGGTTTTATTATTGATTTGGTTATGCAATACCGCATGGCGGTGGACAAATGTTCCGCGTCCCACGTCCTGACCCGTTAAGCGAACAGGGTGTTTTTCTATAAGCAGGCTGGCATAAGCCAGATTTTCAGCAAATCCCCAATCCAAGGGCAGGGCGCCCGCAGCCATTTTACGGCGATTATCCATGACTTTGGCAACCCTTGGATGCAATTCGAAGCCGGCGGGTAGTCGCTGCATCCGGTCACTGCAAAAGCGTAGTTGATCCATTGATATGGCTGTATTACAGAAAATGTCCCAGCTTTTATTGAGGTATTGGTTCCATTGGTTGGTATATGAATAGCTGGAGTTATCTAAAATGGGCCTTGAGACAACTTCGCCCGCTTCAAGCAGACTTTGGTATTCCTTTTCCATTTTTGCAGATTGTTCCGCAGTGATAATGCCCTCTTTAATAAGCTTTTGAGCATAAAGATTCCGCGTCGTTTTGTGCTTGCGGATTTTTTTATACATGAGGGGCTGTGTAGTTGCGGGTTCGTCAGCTTCGTTATGACCAAGGCGGCGATAGCAAATAAGATCGATGACCACATCTTTATTGAAAGTCATACGATAATCGAGCGCTAGTTTTGTCACAAATATAATGGCTTCCGGATCATCACCGTTAACATGAAAAACCGGAGCTTGGACCATGCTCGCTACATCAGTGCAATACAAAGTTGACCTAGCGTCCATGGGGTTGCTAGTGGTAAAGCCTATTTGATTATTGATAACTATGTGTATTGTCCCGCCTGTGTAGAAAGCCCGGGTTTGCGACATGTTCAAGGTTTCCATGACGATTCCTTGTCCCGAGAAAGCGGCGTCCCCGTGAATTAAAATCGGAATAACCGTGCTTATGCCATCTTTTCCGGCACGGTCCTGGCGCGCTTTCACTGAACCTTCAACAACCGGATTGATGATTTCCAAATGCGAGGGGTTAAACGATAGCGCTAAATGCACTGGGCCACCAGGCGTGGTGACATCGGAAGAAAAGCCCATGTGATATTTCACATCTCCGGAACTGACTCCTGGCGATAGGGTTGATGTCCCTGCGAATTCATCAAATAGGCTGGATGGGCTTTTGCCCAAGATGTTGACGAGAACATTCAGGCGCCCCCTATGCGCCATTCCAATAACAATTTCTTTAACGCCCTTATCCCCGGAACCCTGAATTAATTCATCCAGGATTGGAATCAAGGATTCACCGCCTTCAAGAGAGAAGCGTTTTTGGCCGACAAACCGATGATGCAAATGGCTTTCTATGCCTTCGGCTGCCGTCAGTAGTTTTAGTAGCCCATGTTTTTTAGCGGAGTCCAGTATTAAACTGGTTTTAGAACTTTCCAGACGGTTTATTAACCAGCGTCTGATTTGGGTATCAACAATGTGCATGAACTCAGAGCCGATACTGCCACAATAAATTTCTTTCAGGTTGGTTATAATATTGCGTAGCGGTAAGCGGTCAACACCCCCGAAAAGTGCACCTGTATCAAATAAGGTGTCCATATCCGGCTCGGAAAGTCCATAATAAGCTGCATCCATATCGGGAGGCGGGGGGGCAGTTTTTCCTAACGGATTATTGTTGGCAATTTGATGTCCGCGAACCCGGTAATGGTTAATAAGCCGGGAGACTGCCGCCTGTTTTTTTACACTTTCTTCGGTAAAGCCTTGTAATTGGGCTAGCCTTCCTTGAGATTTGACGGCAAGTTGTGCAAAGCGCTCAACAACAGGACTGTGAGGGGTCTCATAAGTGGTTCCATGGTGAATGGCCTTGAATTCTTTTTGCCAGCTAGGCTCTACAGATTCGGGGTCTTCCAAAAACTGTTCATATAAGTTTTCAATGAAAAAAGCATTACTGCCTTGTAAGGAAGAGGAGTCTTGAAAAAGTTTAAGCAGGTTACTCATCATGGAAATCCAGTTTATTATGTACGGGGTTTGTCTTTATATTAAATGTTGACATATTACACTGCCAAGGATTAAAGAGGAAATTCGCTATTTCGCTATTTCACTAAAGCGCGTTAGTTTAAGTTGAAATGGATGTAATTGAATTTATGCGAACATGGAAACTGTTGATCAATGTGGAGTACACGATTTGTAACAGTGACTTCTCGTTTATAATTTAAAAGGGGCATCAGTTGATAGACTAAAACAAAAAAGCCCCATTGCGGGACTTTATTGTTTTATTGCGTAAAATTTTTTTATGTATGGCTGATGCCTGCGGATATTCTTTGCTCTCTTTTTTCGCTCGACTTTTCGAGTTTTGAAAAAACCCGGAGTATATCTGTTGCCGATAATATTCCGACTAATTTGTTATCCTTGTCCACTACCGGCAATGCGCCTACTTTATTGTCAGCCATAATTGCCGCTGCTTCCGAGACAAAAGTGTCCGGGTTGACTGTCAATACCCCCCTTCGCATAATGTGTTGCACTTTTTGTGGAACCACATGGAGTTCTGCTGAGCTTTTGCCATTTGCTGGTTCAATTACGTTAGAGTTGTTTTTCGGCCCCAACGCTTTGTATAAATCCCTGTCAGAAACGATCGCGATAACTTTTCCTTTCTCAACGACTGGTATGTGACGAACTTTTTCATAATGGATTAAAAAAAAGACCCGATCAATCAAGTCGTGTTGCTCGACTGTAAATACTTTCGATTTCATTAAATCTTCAACACGCATTATATATTCTCCTGCTTGTAGTAAACTTTGAAAGCATAAGGAAATAATCGCATTTTTACAAGAGATTAAACATGTTGTGATATAAAATATACATTCATACTTTTTATTCAGTTATAAAAACTAAGGCTTTAATGGTTTTTGTGGCTATTTAACCACCTGTTTTTATAGTCAATACTTGTCGTTGCGACACACTTGGAGTCATTTTATGCACATCATTTTGTTAGGAAGTCCCGGTTCAGGTAAAGGAACCCAAGCGCAGTTTATTACCAAAAAATATGCTATTCCACAAATTTCAACCGGTGATATGCTTCGTGCTGCAGTTCGGGATGGAACGCCACTGGGCGTTGAAGCAAAAAAAGTGATGGAGGCGGGCGGTCTGGTTTCCGATGATATTATTTTGGGCTTGATAAGAGAACGAATTGCACTACCTGATTGCGTTGATGGTTTTTTGCTGGACGGCTTTCCCAGAACTATTGCTCAGGCAAAGGGACTTGAAGCTTTGGGTGTTAAAATTGATTACGTTATAGAAATAAATGTGGCAGATGAAGAAATAGTTAAACGTATTGCTGGCAGAAGAGTGCATCCGCAATCCGGGCGCACGTATCATATTGAGTTCAATCCCCCGAAATCTCAAGGTATTGATGATGTTACGGGAGAGCCATTGATTCAGCGGGATGATGATAAAGAAGAAACTGTTCGTAAAAGACTCGGCGTATATCACGAGCAAACTAAACCCTTAGTGGGTTATTATTCAGCAACAGGACGAAAAGTAAAATTCAGTTCTATAGCAGGTATCGGCACTGTCGACGAAATAACCAAAAAAGTTTTTGACATTCTTGGCTGAATATTATTTTGAAAGGTCGGCAACTATACGGTGGGCTACTGGTTGAATTGAAAAAAGTTCAATTGATACCTTAGACGCTAATGTTTGCGCTGCTCATCGTCATTTTAAAGTACGTGCAATAAAATCAACACATAATAAATCTTAGGTGATGCAGGTGTGCTTCAGCTTTAACAAATAGGTATTAATTTAATGAGTAAAGTGTATAACGTTGCTGTTGTTGGCGCGACAGGTGCAGTTGGCGAAGCCATGCTATCTATTTTGGAAGAACGCCAGTTTCCCATTGGTGAGGTCTATGCCTTGGCGAGCAGTAATTCAGCAGGTAAACGAATTCCTTTTAAAGGCGGTTCGATAAGAGTAGAGGACTTGGCAACTTTCGACTTTTCGAAAGTGCAAATTGGTTTATTTTCTCCAGGCGCGGCTATTTCTGAAATATTCGCGCCCAAAGCTGCTGCCGCTGGTTGCGTAGTTATTGACAATACCTCACAGTTCCGCTATGACGAAGATATTCCCTTGGTTGTCCCTGAAGTGAATCCAGAGAAAATTGCCGATTATAAAAATCGCGGTATTATTGCCAATCCTAATTGCTCAACTATTCAACTGTTGGTGGCGTTAAAACCCATTTATGATGCAGTAGGCATCTCTAGAATTAACGTATGCACTTATCAAGCCGTTTCGGGTACTGGTAAAGAAGCCATAGAGGAACTAGGCAAGCAAACCCTCAGCCTTCTTAATATGCAGCCCATAACAGCCGCAGTCTATCCCAAGCAAATTGCCTTCAACGTTTTGCCGCAAATCGATGTGTTTATGGATAATGGGTATACAAAAGAAGAAATGAAGATGGTTTGGGAGACCCAAAAAATATTGGGCGATGCCAGCGTTCTTGTCAATGCAACGGCTGTGCGGGTACCGGTGTTTTACGGCCATTCAGAAGCTGTGCATATTGAAACACGGTCAAAAATTACTGCTGAAGCTGTTAGGGCTTTGTTGAGACAAGCACCCGGCGTAACGGTTATGGATGAGCGTAAAAATGGCGGATATCCGACAGCGGTGACTGAGTCATCCGGTCATGATGACGTGTTTGTTGGGCGTATCAGGGAAGACATATCGCACCCTAAAGGAATTGATTTGTGGGTAGTGGGTGATAATGTCCGAAAAGGCGCAGCATTAAACAGTATACAAATAGCTGAAGCATTGGTGAAAAATTATATCTAGACTGAAAAACAAACTGTTGAAATATGAGGTTGTGGAAACTAGGTTGAAGGGGAGCAGTGTGCTCAATTTAACTAAAGCGATAGCGTTGGTCTCATCGCTGGTTCCGTCCTGCGGGTATTCGTTAGGTATTGGTGATATTAAATTGCACTCTGCGCTCAATCAGTATCTGGATGCTGAAATTTCATTAGTTGTTTCGCCGGGAGATAAGATATCTGACATTAAAGTAAATTTGGCACCGCCCGATAAGTTCGATGAAGCTGGGGTTCCCTGGACTTCTTTTTTGTCGAAAATTAAATTTGAAGCGATTTCCGGTGCTAATGGAACTGTGAAAATTAAAATCAGTTCGAGAGAAGCCTTAAAAGAACCCATTCTGGATTTCTTGCTTCAAGTGACCTGGCCTAAAGGGAGTTTGTATCGGGAATTCACTGTGTTGCTGGATCCCCCAACTGCTTACAATAAGGCGACTAATCCCGCAATAGACAACCAGGAAAATTACAACCTGGAAGGGGGGGCGGTTATTCCTTATTATGAGCCCCTAAAGATTCAGCAGATACGGGGTGAACAAAAAATCGGTAGAGCGGGCCAATATGGTCCAACAAATAGAAATGATTCACTTTGGAAAGTTGCCGAGCCGCCTAGTAGGCAGATGGGTGTTTCTGTAGAACAAATGATGATGGCGATTTATGAAGAAAATCCTCAGGCATTTTATAATGAAAATGTTAATGCATTATTGACTGGAAAAATACTGAAGATTCCTGAAAGGAACATCGTTATAAAGCTATCACGGAAACAGGCTTTAGCCGAATTTAATCGGCAAATGCAAGCCTGGAAAAACCGTTCAGAACAGATTCCTGTTGAGCCAGGGCCAGTTAAAAAAGAAACACTGGATAATCAATTAACATTGGCTGCGCCTACTAAAGAACCAGACATTGCAAAGAACGTGATTAATGTTCCAGAAAACGAGCAATTAGCCGCTAAAAATAAAATTGACAAGGTTGAGTCAAATTCTATAAACAAAGAGATTGTTTCCCCAGTAAATGATGCATTGCAAGATAAAGTGGCAGAGCTTGAAAAGCAGCTTGCCATGATGCAGCAAATACTTGCTTTAAAAAACGAGCAGCTCGCCGTATTACAGAACCAGATTTCGGCAAAACCTTCTATACAGCCAATGACTGGTCAAACTGAACTTGTTAATCCGGTAACTAAACAACAAACGACTCAACCTATTTCGAGGCATGAGATCCAAACAGAATTGAAAAGAGAGTCATCATCAAAAATTAATTACCTACTGCTTGGAGCAGGAATACTATTCTTGCTCGGCTGGCTTTGGTGGCATAAACGTAAATCAGGCAAACAAACCGGTAGTCATAACCTGTTCGCTTCTTCAAGCGTGAATGAACCTTTTGAACCTAAAACTCTATTTTCTACATCCACTGAAAAAGACAGTGTAAAAAAAGCCGATTCAGATATTGAGCGTCCTATCTTCAGTGAAATTACATTCGGTGACTTCCAGTCATTGGAGACAGAACAGATTGACCCTGTTTCCGAGGCCGATGTTTATTTGGCCTACGGGCGTTATCAACAAGCAGAAGATCTGTTGCGTGATGCCATTAAAGATCAGCCAAATCGTGATGAATGTAAATTGAAATTACTGAAAATTTTTTATACCAATAAGGATAACCAAGCTTTTGAGACCTATGCCAACGAATTAGCCGAAGCGGGTAAAAAAGATGATCTTGAATTTTGGGAAAAAGTCACGGAAATGGGCCGCGAAATTTGTAAGGATTCAAAAATGTTTTCTTCTGAAGAAGACGGATTTTCTCAAGAAGAAAATACAATTTTTGAAACATTGCCTGTGAAGTCAAACGATTTTGAGGATGCTAAAAACGAGGGCATTGATTTCGTCTCAAGTGGGATTGCAACAAAATGTGAAGAATCAAGTGAAACATTAGACAGTTTTGTTTTTGAGACACCAGATCCTAAGCATAACGATGAATTGGAATCGTTCGATATTGAGTTTGGCTTGCATGAAACTGAGATAAAAGCAATCCATAAAATTGACGCCAGTATTGTAAAAAAGCCAATCGAAAACGATCAGCTTATTGACAGTTTGACTAACAGGACGCCAAGTTCGAATACCAAATTGAGTAACGATTTTCTTGATAGGGATTTTTATTTTGACAAGCCCGAATCAGAAGCTAATAGGGATGTTTTTGATCTAACGGACATGGATGAGTTTGAAACGAAACTGGATCTGGCGAAAGCCTATATCGACATGAGCGATACGGATACTGCTAAAGAAATAATTTGTGAAGTGCTTGAAAAAGGTACGGCAGATCAAAAAAAGATAGCTCAATCGCTTCTGAAGGACTTAAAATAAAAATAATAGTATGTGAAACAGGCACTTAGATGTAAAATTAATACTTAACCAACGAAAAAGCTAATAATAATATATTTAACATAATATACATTATGCGAAGTCTTAATGGGCTAATAATGGAGGGCCAAAGTCGATGTACAGAGGCTCAAAACCAACACCCCCTGCCAAGACTCATGCAACAAAGGGATGGTTTAGGGGTTATGGATTCAGCAAGACTCAGGTCCGTTACTTACAGCAAGCGTGAATTGGGCTGAACCACATGCGGGAATCTCTATGCTACAGCGTTGCGCAGAACCTGCGAACGTTTTCTCAAGTCAAGAGCATGAAGCGGGTTAACCAAGAAAAAAACCAAAGCTTTAGCCAGAGAATAAATTGCCTCCGAAAATCAGTAAATAACAGCAGCTTGTTAACCCATATTCGTCGTCCTTAGCCTTCTAAGTTATTGATTTTTAGTCACCGCCGTTTTTTTATGAAAAAATCCCTTTAAAATCAATCGTATTTTTTACGATCTCGCGGTAGTGCCATCTATTTCA
>JAQTPT010000062.1 GCA_028712795.1 Methylococcales bacterium | reverse complement strand
AACGAAAGAACCAGCCCAGAGCCATAAAACGTCGTCCAAAACCTTATCCTTTGCTTATGATTCCAAGGCGCGAAGCATGTGCAATACTATGATTATCAATAATTAAATATTTAAGGTAGCAGTATTAGCGCATGGGGCAAGGATCACAACTATACATAATTAGGTTCTATACATAGGGGCCGTTAGAAGAAGTTTTCATTTTACCTTTAAAACATCAACACGGTTCGAGATGGGTTTGGACTTACCGTTCTTTTCATAAACTTTTAACAATATCTTCTATCAACTGGGGTCCACGATATATCAGGCCGCTGTAAATTTGAACTAAACTTGCTCCAGCCATTAATTTTTCCTGTGCATCAGCCGCGCTTAAAATCCCGCCTGCCGCAATAATTGCGACTTTGTCCTTTAATTCAGCCGCCAAGCACCGCACAACAAGGGTTGATTTGTCTTTAACCGGCGAGCCGCTTAAGCCACCCGCTTCATTGGCAAGTGGATGATTGGCAATCATGTCACGGGAAATAGTTGTGTTGGTGGCAATCACACCATCTATTTCAAATTCCACTAACAATCCGGCAATGCGAGCAATTTCATCGTCTGTTAGATCCGGGGCGATTTTTATGGCCAACGGCACATAAAAGCTGTGTTCCTGTTGCAGCTTAAGTTGTTCTTCCTTTAAGGCGGCGATCAGGACCTTTATTTCATCGCCCTGCTGCAACTGACGCAGATTTTTAGTGTTTGGCGAAGAAATGTTAATGGTAATGTAACTTGCTGACGTATAGGCATTGCGTAAACCGGTTAAATAATCGTTCACCGCGTTTTCCATGGGCGTGTCAAAATTTTTACCGATATTGATGCCCAAAATGCCATTGAAACCGCTTTGTTTCACCTGGTTTAACAAGTGGTCCAACCCTGAATTATTAAAACCCATGCGATTGATGATCGCCTGGTGTTCAGGTAGTCGAAACAATCGCGGTTTAGGGTTGCCGGGTTGCGGGCGCGGGGTCACCGTACCAATTTCTACAAAGCCAAAACCTAATGCGGCCAGCGCATTTATATAATCTCCGTTTTTGTCCATGCCGGCAGCAAGGCCGACCGGGTTTTTAAAGCTCAGTCCCATAACATTCACGGGCTTATCTTCAATAGCGGGGTAAATCAGTTTCCCCAAGCCGGAAACATGTGCTGCGTTTAACAGCTTAAGCGTCACTTCATGGGCGGTTTCCGGATCAAGTGAAAATAGCAGGGGGCGTAGTAATGGATAAAGATTCATAGATTTGCCGTTATGTAATTATAGTTGCATGCTATTTTTGGCATTAGCCGGACAATTATAACGCGCAACTTGATATGCGAACTTGCTAAGTTAATTCTATCGTAACAGCTATCAAATCGCGCTCAAGCAACAAGCGCTATAAGGGAAAATATAAGCCTACCAAAATGGGTACAATAGCGACCAGTATTAAGGTTGTACCCATTGTCACCAATGGTAGCAATGTTTTTTCATGCCGATACCAGAAACTGTCACCTTCCAGAGTCCCCTTGGCAACCTCTTTTTCTCCAACCGCCTGCCTTGCCAATAATTGATTCAGCGCCACTGGCGGGCTTAAATAGCCGACCTCAAAAGCAACTAAAGCCATCATCCAGAAATGGATGGGGTTGATGCCATTTTTATAGGCGATTTGGGCCGCCGTGCCGCTAACCAATACCACGGCTCCGTAGGGATCCATTAATGCGCCAATACCCACTAAAACAACAATCAGAAACCCCAGAGTTGTCCAGACCGATCCAAAGTATTCCGGCAAAGCATTTAACAATTCCGATCGTTCAATGACGCCGCCTAATACAAAAGAAAGCGCCATTAGCATCAGTAATGCACCGATATGAATGGTCGCCTCAGAGGTAGCATATCTGATTTCGTATTCAAGGTTGTGTATTTTCTGTGCCCGCCGGTCAGATAGAGGATTATAAGCAAATAGTTTTTCATAAATGACCAAACTCAGAATTATCACTGGCAAAATAACCGGCGCAGAAAATTCATCCAAATAGGCATTCAATAAATAAATATATCCCAAAACAATTGATAGCGTGATGGATGCGTATGGAAGCAGTTTGCCAAGCATTTTTAAAGAAGACATAAACGCGCCAGGCAAGGGTGCAATCAGGATTTTTTCACGTTTTGAAATAAGCACAACCAGGAAAAATACCAGTATTGAAGTCATAAATGTTTTTAGACCCCAACTAAATAATTGATCAGTTACGACTTCTTTATTTAAAGCGGAAATCATAACCACCAAAAGGCAAGGTCTGAGTACGACTGCAACACTGCCAGTCATGGCCGTAGTTGCCAAAGCTAGTTGCCTGCGAGCACCGACGCGACACAACTCTTTATAAACCGTTGCGCCCAAGGCAATAATAATAATTCCGGAAGCACCTGTATATGCAGTGGGTACGGCCATAATCACAATGGCCGCAAAGGCTAACAATTCAGGGGACATGTGCCAGGGTCTGAGAATATAAAAAACCAGCTCTCCGAGACACGTTTGCGCGAGTAACATGCCCACCCAAATATATAAACCGATATTCAGGAACAGGTTCGCTTGATCAAATAATAAACTAAAGAAAATTGCCAGTCCTGCGGCATTACCTTCAAACAGGAAGAAATAGCTGCCCGCAGCAATAGCCATCATGATATAAAGGGGAATGGCCGCGAACGCATTGATTAATTTCCCGCCAGGCTTGATATTCTGCCGCGGTTTGGCAAGTTGATAAAGGTTGATACCACATAATGCCAAAAAACCAAAAATAACTGTAGGGTAAATCTCGGGATGATCGACTATGGCTGATGATTGGTAAACACTGGTTCGATACACCCAGGCAGAAATAACCAGTATAAGATTACCCAGCAATTGCGCTGCACAGGAAATACGGTTATCCAGCAGAGTTGTTACCGGTCTGAATGCGATATGACGTTGGCTGACAGCGCAGGTAATGGCACAAATAAACACCATCAATGCCAGAATAAAACGGCTTTTCTCAAAAGCAAAAATACTGATTGCTGCTACGCTGGTTTCAAGGCTACGAAAAACAATCACGGCTGGTGTAATTCTTGCCCGGTTTTGCTCTGCCATCTGATGCTTTTTAACACATAGTTGCCGGGCGCCTTCTAAGGAAACACGAGCTGCCTCTCTATCAAAAGGCTTATCTGCAAACAGTTCGTCGAGCTTGTCAGTTTTGCCTGCGAGTTTGTTCAGCTCCAATTCAATATCAGGATTGACATTACAATCGGGAATTGGAATGTCGCCTCTAAGTGTAAAGTAATCATGCCAGATCGATTCTCCTGCTTTAAGTAACTGAGCGTGTATTTTTTCGCCATTGCCTGCAAAAATAATAGTTATCAACAGTAAAAAAACCGGTAGTGTAGATGCCCACTCCTGCCAGCTACGCTGAAGATATTTATCTAACATGCTTAATCCTTTTAATAGAAACGCTCAACGGGGTTGGTCTTCAGCCAAGTTTTCTACACTAATTTTCTTTATCCGGGCAACCTGTCAGCCAAACTAACAACAGGAAAATTAATGCCTCATCCTAAAAAACTATTCTTTATCTGCAGCAGTACATTCCGGCAACTGCGGGCTTTTTTCACAGCGCAGTCTTCTCATGATTGTTAGCATTTTATCATTATAAATACCTTTCCCACGCAGCCTGAGCCGGGCTTGTCTGAACACCTCGTTATAGCTGGCCTTATCATTTTCTGGAATGTCAATCCAAAACTTTTGCGGGATTTTTTTCTCAGAGTTACCAATAACCTCGACTAACCTATCAAACCGGCTCAAAGCGTAATCACGCGACTTTTGACCAAATCCTTCCGGAAATTTATCTTTTCGAATGACAATTTGAAGCGTAAGTTGTGCGAGGGAAAACTGAATAACGCCGCCCTTGGGTTCCAAACCTTTGTAAAGCTCCATCGCTTCATACATAATCGCAGGTCCATAGGTTACATCTACAGAGCCATTATTAAATTCACTGTACATGTTGGCAATTGTCGTACTCACAGGCGAGGCGCCAACAAAAGTGACCATTTCAGTCTGGGCAGGATCCGAGTCCAAAATAGCAATCCGTTTACCGGCCAATTCACCTACAGTATCTACTGAACGATCTTTGACAAACATATAAGCCGCGCCTGCGGGAAGAATGCCTACTACCTCGTAGGGATCATTAAACATCAATTTTTCAGCTTTTTTTGAACTGATTGTGCTGATTGCCGATTTTAACAAACCATAATCCTGAATTGAGCCAATAGCATCCAAACTACCTGTAAAGGCATTAAACTGGCGTGCCCGAATGCCGGTAAAAATGACGGCATCGCATGTTCCCGCTTTAAAATCCTCCGCCGCTACGCGCTCATTGGTATGGGGTTTAAGTGTAAAGTCAACGCCCCAGGCGAGCGCCGCTGTTTTGTAATCCTTCATTTCAGCAAAATATGGACCATTGGCGCCGAGCATGTCAAAGACACACAGACTTTTTGTTTCAGCAGCGGCGATACCAGCAATCGATAACAAGATAAATCCTATTGGTAACCTAGATAAGATGTGGGCAAAGATGTTCATAAGTAAATACCTCGTATTGTCTCTACCTGTCATGAAACAGTGATCTGCCCGACAGACTTTGTTTACAGGAAAAATTTCTTTACAGCCTGCATTGATTATCAAATTAGGTAGTTCGCAAAAAATACTCCCCCGTCACAACCGCCACAGATTCACAGATTATAAATAAATTTAATCTGTAAATCTGTGGCGGTTTATTTTTTGTGAGTTACCTTAGGCGATTTCCGGCAAAGAATATACCCAACTTGCTAGTCTTTTTGCCCATTGTCTGCGTTGTAAAAAGGATTACATAGCCTGCTATGCGCACCTTTTTACGCCTTGAAAATGAACAAAAATCCTGCACAATTTGGGTATATTCATTCTTGGAAATCGCCTTACCTCTACAACCTACGCTTTTAGAAAATTTCACGGCTTAAGCAGTTATTGGAGCATATCGTCGATATTAATGGTGTTAACAGGCTTTTTTGGATCATCCCAAAAAGTACCTAATCCGGAGATTGGCGTACGCTTACCTGTCGCTTCAGTCCATAAGCGATCTGAAATGGCCTGTAATTGCAGAGTTGTAAATTCGTTCAACAATCTAAATGCCGGCACAGTGTGATTTTGCGTTTTTACCTCCTGATGACGACGAATGATGGCTTTTACTTGCTCCGTATGGCCAAGGCCCATTTGGATTTGAGCCGCTAATACTTGAGTAATCGGCACGCCTTGTTGCAAGCCAATTTGCATCGATTGATCCAATACCTTTAACGGATCGACGCCGGCAGGTTTGTTACTGGGTATGGTTACCCAAATAGCAGCCTGGATTGCCTTAGGCAAGCCCCACCACTTTTCATTATCCAAACAACTAGCTCCCCGGCCTACTTTAGATGCGATATCCAGTGGAACATTTGCGCTACTCTCGGTTGTTATATCGTTGAGCATGGCTTGTAAGCCGTCTAACAGGCCAATCAACCAATACAGTTCGGCATTATCGGAATTAAATACCGGGCATTCACCGCCTGGCTCCGCAATAGCCAATACCAAGCTGTTATAACCTGCTAATTGCCGCCGGGCCGCTTGATTAAGAAATCTTTTTTGGGCGATCCGGGCATCTTGAGCTTCCAGGACATTTTTAGAATACACCGCTCGCAAGTAACGCAACTCTTCTTCCCATGCCTTAACTTCTGAACAGCTACCGGCCAATAAATACAACATGATTGCCAGTTCGTTAGGCTGTGCGGTTACTCGGGAAAAACTTAAAATAAAGGGTGTAAAAGCCTTTGACATCGAACAGCCAAGGTCGAGATCATCGCTCGCTAATACATAGGGCACGGTTTCATCTTTAGCGAAACCTATCAATACATCGCCAGTATTTTTATAAACAAGCGAGCAAGTGCTCAGCGTTAATTGTAAAAGCAAAATAAATGGAATCTTGCACCAATTAGAGCTTTTCTTATTGTTTAATTTCATCTCCAATTTCTCCAAATATTTATTTAGGTCTCAGGCAGTGGATACCGCTAAACCAGCGTATCAATTTAAGTGAGATAAATTATTTATCATTATCTTAGCACCTAGACGCTTGATACCTTTAATATAAAGTAAAGGAATAGCCGCTAAATTAGTTTGTGGTGGCTTAAGTTTTGAAAGGACGCACACTAATAGGTATTGCGTAACTTTACCATCGCATCATTTAACACTCTGTTGATTCAAATTGTCCATTTACTTATGGCTTGATCAATTTGATTAATACAAGCCATCTGTGCCGCAGAGACGGTACCGGTTTCAGACACCATTGCTGTAATGATATTCAGTGAGTGAACGATGTCCTCGACAGTTAAACCTGCTTGATTAACCAGTTTTTTCCCATCGCAAACTATATTTAGCGAGTCATCCATTAGATTTTTAATTTCTTCGCCAGTGGCAACAACACGTTGCATGAGGTTCCGCATTTCCACAGAAACCGCAGCGAAGCCCCCAGCCTGTTCTCCGGCGCGCGCTGTTTCAATCGCGAGGGTGTGGGCAAGCATTTTAGTCTGGAGTACAATGTCGTCGATTACCGGAATAATGGCTGCGATTTTGCGCGAATAATCATGGATTTCATCCATATTCAAGCCGATTTGACTGACAATTTCGACACCCTTCTCCGCTATAGTGGATGCATCCGCGGCAACTTGGGTGGCTTGCACGCAGGATTGATCCGACAAACTACTTTTGTCCGGTGCAATTTCTTGATGCCCGGAACTGACGCTATCGATCGCTGCTTTGATTTGATAGAAGCTTTCTTTGAGTTTTTCTACCGTGATATTAGCATCATCCTTGACTCGCTCTAAACTGCCTGAATAGTCATTGCTGATCTTTACGGTCAGGTTGCGATGTGACAAAGCATCCAACAGCCGGTGGATATCATTGATGCCGCTTTCAGTGGTTTCAAGAAGCGTGTTAAGTCCTTCCGCCAGTTGTTTAAAAAAGCCTTCTTTACCCTGTACTTCGATGCGTCTGCTGAAGTCGCCCATGATGGCGGCATGTAGTATTCTATCTACCTCGTTTTCTGCCAATTCTTCAACAGTGTGATCCTTCACTTCGGCTACAGTACCCAGGCGTTGGCCTTCGTCGTTTATTACAGGACTGACGGTCAATGCTATCGGGCGCCCGCCTACCTCAATGCAAGCTGAGCGCGCGGCGTTTAAAGTGGAGAGAATTTGTGCTTGATGTGATGGAATCTTATGAAAGTTATCGATACTCGTGCCGACCAGATTAGCGACTGAGAAATTTGGCAGTTGTTTACGAATATCATCCTCGGCTTTGCCGAGTATTTCGATCACCGATTTATTGACGTAAATGATGTTGCGGGCATTGTCGGCGATCATCACGCCCGTGCTGACGTTATCGAGAGCAACCTTAATGCGCCGGTGTTCATCGGCGATGCGTTTCATCTCCGCGCAATCAAAACCGTTTTTGATTTGCATGGCCTTGAGAGCTGCCATCACTTTACCGAGTTCGTCGTGAGATTCGATATCAATGGAGTTGTTGTAGTGACCCTGGGCGATTTTGCCAAAATGTCTAATAGCGTTATCCAGGGGGCGCACGATAGCACGGATCAAGGTAAAGCCCAGCCAAAGAGCCAGTGCAGTACCCATCAGGATTAAACCGATAGCAATATTGCGGGTTTTATCATAGCGGGATTGTGCTGCCTCATAGACCTCTTTGGCAACATCCATCTGTAATTGCATTAACTTCCGGATAGACTCGTTAGCATGTTTATAGAGAGGGCTGATGTCTGCTTTTCTGATCTTATCGGCCAGAGCGATGTCATTGGCGCGCAGAGCATCCATCGCCGGTTTTAACCCTTTTCGCACGAAGCGAGTGCTATTTTCTGTAAAATCGTCCGCCAGGATTTTTTCGTCGGGCGTCAAATAAGTGGCCGTGTACGCATTCCAGAGCTTGGTGATTTCCACTATGTTTTGATCCAATTCAGTTGCGTTTTGCTGAATCACATTGGGATTTGGGTTGACCAGGCTGCCGGCAACAAGCATCAGGTTTTCCCTCTGTAGCTCACTGATATTGAACATCAGGCCCATGGTAACCGTGCGATCCTTATACACCGAACGCAAGTTTTCGTTAGTCTTACTCATGCCACGCAAGCCCATGCCGCCAATGATCATCATCAGCAGAGACAGGAAACCGATGAGGAATGTCAGGCGGGATTTGACGGTAAAATTCTTGAATATATTGAGCTTGCCAAGCAAGGTCAATTTGACGACCTTGCCGTCCTGAACTTTCAGATTGCCCGCTTTGCCTTCACGAAAAAGCCGGTAAGCCTCGTTTTCAGCTTCGATTTGCTCAGGGCTGGCTTTGAGGCGGACGGACATGTAGCCGGCCAGTTGATCGTTTTCGTAGAAAGGGGCGACATTGTTTAACAACCAATAATAATCGCCGTTTTTGCAGCGATTCTTGACTACGCCAGTCCATGGGCGGCCCGCTTTCAGTGATTTCCACATGTCTTCAAAGAATTCTGCCGGCACGTCGGGATGACGCACTATGTTGTGCGATTTACCGATTAGCTCTTTCCGGGAAAACCCGCTTATTCGGATGAAGTCCTCATTGGCGTAAGTTATCACGCCTTTCAGGTCGGTCTTGGAGACAATGGAGATGTTCTCAGTTATGGGGTGTTCAACATTGGTGACCGGCATATTGATTTTCATGAACTATCTCTTTTTAAATGGATTATCTAGCAAACCCGGATTACTGCTTAAACACTGGCTGACTGTCGCCATTCAGTCCGCTTCTGCTTGTTGTGCGGCTCATCCGTACAGCCAAAATAAAGCTTAACCAACAACAAGCCGAAACCCAATGTAGTTGTCGCGATTGACTGGCGCGTACCAGCCGCGGTTAGCGGAACGCGTACGCCATCCATGGTTGCTCCATGAGCCGCCGCGCAAGACCCGCGAAGAACCCGTATCGGAACCTATGGGGTCGATAATCGGCATTTCAAAAAAATCGTCGTACCAATCAGCACACCATTCCCAAACATTGCCGTGCATTTCATAGAGTCCCCAGGGATTAGCTGGAAGTGATTTAACAGCTACGGTTTTTTCCCGGCATCTGCCTTTTTTTCCATTTGCATAAGGTATATTGCCATCGTAGTTGACCTGATCAGGTGTAATGGTTTCACCGAAAGAGAAGGGGGTAGTCGTTCCAGCCCGGCAAGCGTATTCCCATTGCGCTTCCGTCGGAAGCTGAGCACCCAGTCCTGAAGTCAGCATATTAAGTTGTTTTATGAAATTCCGCACATCATCCCAGCTCACTTGCTCTACCGGATTATTTTCATTCTCCGTGAAAAATGCCGGGTTATCGCCCATCACAGCCTTCCACAAAGCTTGAGTGCATACGGTATCCGCAAGCCAAAAACCTTGAGAAAGGGTAACCTGATGCTGGATTTCGTTATCATGGCGTTCTTTTTCTGATGTGGGCGAGCCCATGCAAAAAATACCCGGCGGAATCCAGCGGCAGCGCTGAATTACGCCTTTTATGGAAAGATCAGTAAAAAGGCCAATTTTATCATGCTCGAGTTTACCGGCCCATTTCGGCAAATAGACACGGCAGGTATTGCCCAGCTGTTCAAATTCAACCCATAAACCTTTAGAATCACGGCCACTAGCCGATGCCCAAGTTGGGTTGTTAGGTTCTGTATTTAACATGTGGCGATCCCTTGAACTAGTGGGTAGCAAAGTTTTGTCAAGTAGCTCTTCAAAATTGATATCAATACGAAAGTCACCCCTTAATAGAGGGTGGATTCAACTCCGAAGTGCAATCCTGGTCCTCATGCGGCTCCTTGCAATAACTCAGCAAAAAATACTGCATAAGGTGTTTTAAAGTTGAGTGCTTTCCGGGGACGATGATTGAGCTTATGCATCACTGCCTCAACCTCGTCATCGGTTATATTCTCAAAACTGCTGCCTTTGGTAAAGTATTGTCTAATCAAACCATTGGTATTTTCGTTTAAGCCGCGTTCCCAGGAATGATAGGGATGAGCGAAATACACGTCAGCGTTCAGTTGCTCCTTTATGGTTTCGTGGCCTGCGAACTCTTTGCCGTTTTCTGCGGTAAAATTGTCAGGGTCTTATCCAAATAGGGCTGTAGCAGGCTGATTTTGGCTGCGGAAACGACTTCAACGTGCTTGCTGTCCACTTTTTTATCAGGGTTACAAAATAAAACCGCAAGGAAACACCCGCACCACATTGATGTGAAGATTTGCCGGAGGATCAAAAATTTAAACAGTTAAGCACGCAAAGCAAGCATCTGGTAGATACCATCAAAATGACGGCTTATCGTGCGGAAACGGCTATGGCTAACAGTCTGCGTGAAAATATGTCTCACCCTGATAAAGTGCGCACACTACTTCGCGCACTCTATAACACTGAAGCAGATTTGCTACCTGATCTGGAAGCGCAAACATTAACCATCAGACTCCATCAATTAGCGAATGTCATGTCTGATAATGTGATAGAAAAGCTTTGCACTCAACTCAATGCAACGGAGACTCGATTTCCTCGTACTAATTTACGCATGGTGTTCAAAGTAGGGTCAATTTAAAATCCTGGAGATCTGGGTGTCTGAACTTTATCCGCAATTTCATGTTGGTGATCGACCCCATCAGTTCGGCATTCGACTTTCTGACGTTCTATGTCATGCTACAGGTGCTCAAAGCCAACGAAATGCTGTTCCAAACCGGCTGGTTTGTCGAATCCTATCCACTCAAGTGTTGGTGATTTTCATCATCCGAACCCGAGGCAATCCTTTCAAAAGCCGGGCTCATCCAATCCTGGTGGCGACCTCGATAGCAGTGGTGGTAATCGGAGCCACACTGCCATTCACCCTTTTGGGAACCTATTTTGGCTTCGTTTCGCCGCCCACCCGGTTTTATGCCATTCTGGCTGGCATGACAGCAGTCTATCTCGCGATGGTCGAGTTTGCCAAAAGAGGCTTTTATCGCTGGCATCGGGCAACCAACAAGATCCTGAGCGGAAAAGATCATATTTAAAGCATCACCTACTTAGATGACTCGCGAAATATAAGCTGATTTGTAAAAAGCCTCCCTTCGAAAAACGGGGGAGACCTCAAAATACAGGGCTATTATTTATTTATGCCTTGCCCTTGGCCTTTTCAACATTAAGGTCAATTCAACACAAATCAATGAGTCATTATTAACCCAATACCACCATTACCTTATGCACTTGTCCGTCATCTTGTAAGATAATGCTGTTACCCTTTGATAGAGGTTCTCCGTCCAGCTCTATCATGGCGACGCCCTGCTCTACTCCGTCCGGATTTTCAATTGTGATTTCATAGCGCGTATTTTCATGTTGATAAAAAATGTTGTAACTGCGCCAAGCCTTGGGTATACAGGGATTAAAAACCAATTTACCGGCGCGAACCTGTAGGCCCAGGATCCATTCCAGTCCGGCCCGGTAAAACCACCCCGAAGCTCCCGTGTACCAGGTCCATCCACCGCGTCTTACGTGGGGTGGTTCGGCATAGATATCAGCGGCCAGCACATACGGTTCAACTTTATAGGCGAATATACCGGTTCGAGTGGCCGTGCGGTTGATCGGATTCAACATCCGCAACAGTTCCGCCGCCTGGTCACCGTCTCCAAGCATGGCATAGGCGATGACGGACCAGATCGCCGCATGGGTATACTGACCCCCGTTCTCGCGTACGCCTGGGGGATAGCTCTTGATATAGCCCGGATCCCGATCGGATTTGCCAAAGGGCGGGGTGAACAGTAAGATCAGATCGCCGTAGCGAACGAGGTATTCCCGTACCGAATCCATCGCCCGTTGCGCTCGTTCGGAATCGGCGGCGCCTGATATGACAGCCCAGCTCTGGGCAATCGAATCAATCCGGCATTCGGCGTTAAGGGCGGAACCTAAAGGGGCGCCGTCATCAAAATAGGCGCGCCGGTACCATGCCCCGTCCCATCCCTCTGCTTCAACAGCCACCATCATTTGGGTGGCATGCTCGCGCCAGCGAATGGCCCGCTCATTTTCTCCCCGCGCCTCCGCTACGGCTGCAAATTCGGAGAGCGTGGTAATCAAAAACCAGGTCAACCACACACTTTCTCCTTTGCCCTGATTGCCAACCCGGTTCATACCGTCATTCCAGTCGCCGCTGCCCATCAGCGACAGACCATGCGAGCCCGTTTCCAGGCTCAGGTCGAGTGCGCGTGCGCAGTGTTCGAAAAGAGTCGCCTGTTGCATCGACTGGGCCGGCTCGTAATAAGCGTCATCCTGATCAGGATCCAGTACAGGCCCTTCCAGAAACGGCAACTGCTCCTCAAGCACGGCGGCATCGCCGCTCACCTTGATATAATGGCATACGGCATAAGGCAGCCAGACACGGTCATCGGAAAAATGGGTGCGTACGCCACGGCCAGACGGTGGATGCCACCAATGCTGCACATCCCCCTCGCCAAACTGGCGCCCTGCGGCGCGGAGAATATGCGCGCGGGTCAGATCAGGCCGGGCAACTGCCAGAGCCATGCTGTCCTGGAGCTGATCGCGAAAGCCAAATGCCCCGCCCGCCTGATAAAAAGCGGCCCGGGCCCAGAGCCGGCAACTCAGGGTTTGATACAGCAGCCAGCGGTTCAACATAAGGTCGAGCTCCCGATCCGGCGTTATCACCTGAACCTTGCCGAGCACTTGCTCCCACGATTGCTTCACCCTTAAAAAAGTTGCCGCCGACTCGGTGGCCCGATAGCGCTGAATCAACTGGCGGGCATGGTCGCGGTCATCCCCTTGTCCCAACAGGAAGATGATCTCAACGCGCCCGTTGGCATCAAGTTCGATCACCGTTTCCAGAGCGGCGCAAGGATCCAAACCAGCGCCGACGCGGTTTTTCAGAGCCTTAAGAGTGAGCAAGCCCGCAGGTGCATCCAGACTCCCGTTCCGGCCGATGAATTCAGACCGGTTTCCTGTCCATCCGGTCTGCGTGCCGGCAAGATCGGCGAAGGCGATACAATGACCGAATTCCGCGCCCCAGGGGTTATACGCGAACAGCGCGCCCGTTTCCGGATCCAGTTCGGTGATGATGTGCGGCGCAGTTACGGTACGTGAAGCACCGAGCACCCATTCCACATAAGCTGCCACCGTAAGCCGGCGAGCTCGCCCGGAAACATTCTGCAACATCAAAGAAGAGATTTTGACTGGATCGTCCGGGCTGACAAATTGCAGAAGCTCGCTGTGAATGCCATGGGAGCTATGCTCGAAACGGCTGTAACCCTGACCATGGCGAATCACATAGCTGGCATTTTCAACCCGGATCGGCAAAGCGGCCGGGCTCCATAATTCGTTCGTCTCATCGTCACGCAAATAGAACATTTCTCCGGAGGGGTCGCTAACCGGGTCGTTCGACCAGGGCGTTAACTGGTTTTCACGGCTGTTACCACTCCAGGTGCAGCCACTGCCTGACTCCGAAACCATAAAGCCGAACCCGGCATTGGCGATAACATTAACCCAGGGAGCCGGCGTCCGCTGACCACTGTCGAGCACAATGACGTATTCGCGCCCGTCATCGCTAAACCCGCCGAGTCCGTTGAAAAATTCCAGTGGGGGCACCGCCAACCGCGGCGCCTGAGTTCCGGGTACGGGCAAGGCTTTCGGCGCAACGAAAGCTGCCGACGGCCGTCGGCGTCTCATCAATTGCTCGGCCAAGGTGCCACGATTGCTGACCAGCACCGCGCGAGCAACCGTTTGAAACAGACGGCGCTCCTCTATCGAGAGCTGATCGGCCCGCATGATAAAAATACAACCCTGGTTTTCATTCCCCTGATGGGCCGAAAGCGCCTGATTGTCGCGTACCATGCCCTCGAGTAAAGTCTGTAGATCCCCTATATAAGATCCCTCTTTTTCGTTCAGGATTACCAGGTCAACAGCAAGACCTTTCATGCGCCAGTACTCATGGGCGCGTAACGATTGATCAACAATGGTCCGGTCTTCAGGCTCCGCTACGCGCAGCAACATGATCGGCCGATCTCCCGAGATGCCATGCCGCCATAACCCGGTGACGTTCAACGTATTCATCTGTATAAACTTGCTGGAGGGCCGCAGCAAAGGATCGGCATAGAGCAGACGGCTACCCAGATCCTGAAACAGCTGAGCCTCGTCCGGCTTGGTACGCAGATAATGCAGTTGCACATGGGCGTGCGTCCATGCCAGGGCAGACACGCGGCCGAACGTAGCCACGTTGTGGTATTTGTCGGCCAGATCTTCTACCGCTTCACGCGAGGCGGCGACCAGAGTTGTCAATGTCAAATGTTCGGTCGCGCCCGCGGCAATGCGAACCCGCGTGCGCAGACAAAATATTGGATCGAGAACGGATCCCACGGTATTGGTCAGCGGACGGCCATCCATGACTGCGACAGGTTCCCGCAGTGTTTGTCCACGCCCGATAAAGCGGGCCCGGTCGGATTCGTACTGGACCCCGTAGTCGTCGGCTTGGCTGCTGGCCAGCACGTGGGCAGCCCAGATTAGGGGGTCGTCAACCAAACGCTGGCGACGGTGCGCAATTAACCCATAGGATTGAGGCAGAAAGTCGGTCTCGATGAACAAATTGGAAAAAGCGGGATGCGCGATATCGGTAGGAAAAGGGGCGAGCACAACCTCCGCATAAGAGGTAATTTCGATTTCCCGGACACGCGACCCATTATTGGTCAAGCTCAGGTGCCGGATTTCAGCATCATCCTCGGGCGAGATGACGATTTCCAGCACGCTGACGATATCGCCATCCGTGCGGTTGATACGGGCGCGGTCTTCGGCAAAAAATACTTCGTAGTGCCCGGGAGCCACGGTCGTCGGCTGGTATCCGGCGGACCATACCGCAGCGGTTGCGACATCGCGCAGATAAATATAACTGCCCCAGGCATCCCGCGTCACGTCTTCGCGCCAACGGGTTACCGCCAGGTTCCGCCAGGAGCTGTAACCCGATCCGGCGGCAGTGATCATCACTGCGTAACGTCCGTTGGACAGCAGGTGAGCAGAAGGCGTCAAAGACGTGGGCGAAGGTACGCGCCTGAGCGGTGGCAGCACATACGCCTTGACTTCGGGTAGATCCTGGAGAATAGGCAGACTGCGGGTATCCGCGCCGCTTGGAATGCGTTCCTGCAACAACAGGTCGGCCGCCTGAATCAGCGGCGTGCCATGGAAGCGATGCCGCATCGCTCCGTCATGCACGACATTGGCAATGGCTACCAGAGACATGCCCTGGTGGTGAGCCATGTAGCAACGCACGATTGCAACCTGCTGACCTTCGGCAAGGCGGATCGGGGTAAAATCGAGCGCTTCATAGAAACCGAAGCGTCCCAATGCTCCCGCCTTTTCCAGGCGCTCGAAGTTTTCTACCGCGGCATGCGGGAAGTACATTGCGGCCAGGGCGGTGGCGTAGGGGGCAACGACCAGATTTTCGCCGAGTCCTCGCTTTATCCCCAGGCCGGGTACGCCAAAAGCTTCATATTGATAGGTAAAAAGGAGGTCGCGGCCATTGAAAGCTGACTCTGAAACACCCCATGGCACATTGCGTTCCTTGCCATAGTCGATCTGCCGCTTCACTACCAGGCGGCACGTCTGATCGAGCAGACTGTAACGTGGAGTAAACATTACCAGGGAAGGCATCAGGTATTCAAACATGGATCCCGACCACGACAGCAGCACAGTGCCACCCGCGGCGCGCGTAACTCTTCGGCCAAGGCGGTACCAGTGGCGGCTCGGAACATCGCGCTTGGCGATTGCAACGAAACTGGACAGACGCGCCTCGGAGGCAAGCAGATCATAATAACTCGGATCAAGAATGCCTTCGGTCACGCTATACCCGAGGGAGAACAGGTGGCATTTGGCGTCATAAAGAAAGCCAAAATCCATTTCCCGGAACAGGGTATCCAGCTGTGCGGCCATGTTTTCCAGGCGCTTTGTTAGTGCTTCGGCTTGTTCTCCGGCGCGTCGCAGCATCTTTGTTATGGATTCCAGCTCACCGGAGGCAAGTGAGACTTCAGGCGCCTCAAGATCAGCCAAGCCCAGCGCATAGCAACCGGGGAGGTCACTTAAATGGGTTTCCAGGGTCAGTTGCTTCCGGAACATCGAAGGACAAGGAAGCTGCCCTTCCAATTCCGCACTTGCGTTGAAGCGACCCGCGAAATGGAGCCAGGGAACCAGGCTGTCCACATCGCGGGCGTGAGAGCGGATGTCATCGCGCAGCAACGTAGCCCACAACATCATTTCACTGTCGCCCGCGTCGCCGCGTTCGGCGAAGTAGGCCCGCGCCATGTCAAGGAACGTGTCCGCGTGGCGTGTCAACTCCCGCCAACGGCGGCTCCATCCATCCGGGTCAGCAGGCGGGTTTTCCAAAAGCGCTCCAAGGATATCAACTTTTTGTCGCAACTCTTTTAAAGTAACCGTGAGCGTACGCCGGTCAGCGCTGATTTTAGCGAGAGAGGCCATGAGCAGTTGATGCGTATCCGCCAAACCGGCCAGTGCCGTGGAGAGTGAAAGCGGCCGCTTCAGTGTTTCCCGGCAGATATGGGCCAGCGTAAGCAGATGTCCCGCCAGGTTACCGCTGTCCACGGTCGATATATACCGTGGTTCCAATGGGTGTAAATCGCGGGTGTCGTACCAGTTTAAAAAATGCCCGTGAGGACGTGGTAGCGAATTGAGTGTCGTCAGCGTGGCTTCGAGCCGGTCGACCGTATCCATTAGCCCGATCCAGCCGAAATCCCGGGCCGCGGCGACGGACAACAGATAGAGACCGAAATTGGTTGGCGAACTGCGATGGGCGATAACGGGTTTCGGATCTTCCTGAAAATTATCCGGTGGCAGATGGTGCTCCTCCGCCGTCACGAAGGTCGTGAAAAACTGCCAGATACGCCTTCCTATCAAACGTAGCTGCTTACCATCCTGGGTCTCCAGGGCTTCGGACCGGTCGAGTCCGGGCGGGAGATTCAAGGCGTGGGCGAAGATCGGCGCCAGCCACCATAACAACAGGAAGGGCGCAGCGAACTCGATTCCGGCCGGATTGAAAACTAGCACCACGACACCGGTACCCAGGAGAACCGTTGTCGAGTTGCTCATGGACGGGATGATGTTCTTCACATCGTGACTTGCCGCTGACTTTGCCTGAAGTGCGGTGACCCAGTTGAGCAAGTGGCGCCGGGTAATGAACACCCGCACCAAGGTCCGGACAATGGCGTCCATCATAAGCCAGGCGCGCTGTGCGAGTAGCGTCAACGACACCAGGCTGTTGCCGGTTGCCCATAACATATTCTCTGCCACCACGCGTAGATGGGCGCCCACTGAGACGCCTCGACGAGGCCAACCGAACCCGCTAATGATGGTCAGGATCGAGGGAAAGGCCAGCGCAGTCAGCACGAACCCGATCAGGATAGCCTGCGGCGCATCCGGGATAGTCCAGGTAGCTATCAATGCAAACAGTGCTCCCGGAGACGAAAGGGTGCGGCGCAAATTATCGAGCATCTTCCAACGCCCGATTAAAGGCATACCCTTGCCACGAGGCCCGAAGATCCAGGGTAATAGCTGCCAATCGCCCCGGGCCCAACGGTGCTCCCGCGATGCCGCGACTTCCGTATGGGACGGAAATTCCTCGAAAAACTCGATATCGTTCACCAGCGCGCACCGTGCGAAGACGCTTTCGAACAAGTCATGACTGAGCTGGGTATTGTCCGGCACGCGTCCGGCCAGCGCGGCTTCGAAAGTATCTACGTGATACAATCCCTTGCCGGTGAAAGTGCCCAGTGCGAAAAGATCCTGATAAAGCTCGGATGCAGTGCTGGCGTAGGCGTTGGTGCCGGAGTTGCCGGCAAAAATCCGGTGAAACATCGACCGCTCCTGCCGATGCGGCAGCGTCGGTGTCACGCGTGGCTGGAGAATCCCATAGCCCTCCACGACACACTGTGTTTCAGGATCGAACACCGGCCAGTTCAGCGGATGGGCGGCCACGCCCACCAATTGGGCTACGACGCCCATGGGCAATTTCGTATCGGCATCGAGAGTAATGACATAGCAGACGCCGGGAGGCGCTTGGGCGGGCTTGCCATCAACCGGGAGAAATGAAGTATCTTCGGCGCCACGCAACAGACGGTTAAACTCGTGCAGCTTGCCCCGCTTACGCTCCCACCCCATCCACTTGCCTTCACTGGGATTCCACAAGCGTTTACGGTGGAACACAAAAAACCGTTGCTCTCCATGCTTGGCATTGAGTTCGGCCACCGCATCCAAAGCCAGGTTCAACAGGCAGTCATCGCCTGGCATGTTTTCCAGCTCCGCATCGCTCCAGTCGGACAACAGGGCAAAGCGCACATGACCGCCTGGATTGGCCAGATAGCGGATCTCCATCTGTTCTATTTGCTCCTTTACCCCGGCCTCGCTGACAAACAGGGTGGGAACGACGACGAACGTGCTTAGCGTCAGAGGCACGCTATCCATCAGCTCAAGACGTGGCAGGTGACTCAGATCGAAACGCGGCAGATAACGCGGCGGAAGGCCCGAAATTATGAGCTGGTTCACCAGGCCGACGGCGATATCCGAGGCGGGAAACGCGCCAAACAGCGCAATCAGGAACAGCTGAAATCCGCTGAGCCCTGCAGCGATACTTGCGCTCAAGGGAAGTGCAAGCAATAAGCCTGTCAACAAACAGAGACTGCCCATATAAGCGAGCCCCGCGTGGGCGACATAGGCGCGCAGCAACTGTTGCCTGAAACTAGGCCGATAGCCGACTTCCCGTTCGAACGCATACCTGCCGGCACCGATCAAGTAGTAGCCAGGCTCCAGCTGCCGGTTATCGGCAGTGGACTGCCCGCTGACCTGCTGAACCTTGTCTATAACCCGGCGGGCGATCTCCACTTCCGAATAAGGGGATTGTTTGGCAAGATCCTCAACTGCGTGACGGTAACGATCGCGGGTCAGAAAATCCATCCTCTCATAGCCGTCGTGAGCGCGCAGACACGCGTCCAACAGGCTCGTATCCTCGGCGAACTTTGACCAGTCAAACGCAGAAATGGCGCGCATGCTAATGATAATATTGCGGACTGTCTGATTATCGGCGATCTGGTCGGCGTGTTCCCTGACCACAATTTCATCAAGGCTGACACCTTGCTCGCTCAGCCAGTCATTCAGGAAATCGAGGGAGAGCGTCGTGCCTGGATGAGGGTCATGTAAACGCTGCAAAATCTGAACCACAAACGCCTGACGCTGTGGGGCGGCAGGTAATACCCCCTCTGGAAGGGGGGAATCCGGCTTATCAAGTTGAGCGGCGATTTGTTCGACCCGATCAAGGAAACCGTCGGCCAACTGACGGCCGTTTTGAGAGCGCATGATGCGTACGGCCATGCGCCGCAGATTCTCGACCAGCAAGACCCGCAAGGTACTGGGTATCGCCCACAGTTCACCGATCGTGAGTGGTTCGACGTTTTGGTACGCCCGCACGAAAAGCGTCAGCAATTCCGGGTCAAAGCGGCTGTCGGTATGGGCCACCAATGCCCAGGCGATGCCATACACGCGGGGATAGCCTGCAAGTACGCCTTCGGTCAACCTGGGCAGATCCCGGTAAAAGTTTTCGGGCAAGTCGACGTGGATGTCGCTGACCTGCTCTTCGAGCACGTGAAAATTATCCAGCAGCCATTCCGCCGCCGGTGTAATGGCGTGCTGCTCGCGAACTGCCTTGGCGACAGCTTCATAGGCATCGCGCAACACCCGGCAATTCTCGCGCACCCGGGGAATCAGCTTTTGCCCTTTCTGACGGCTACTGATTTTTTGCGCATGCGCCAAACTCACCGCATGCTTTTCGAGCCGTTCAGTGCTAAACAACTCGAAGCGGATGGGGGCTTCCTCCCCCCCCGGATGCTCGACTCTGACATATCTCCTTTGTTCTCGACGCTTCGCCATAATTTTACTCTCCGAGTACCCATAAAAATAAAGCAAGTCGTTTACTGTGCCGGATTATGGAGCATCCAGTCACCAATATCGATTCGCTAACGGTGAAAACTTATTGCCACTGCCATACTTGTTTTATTGTTCACAAGCCCTGTAAGTTAATAAGAACAGCACTCCGCAAATGAATTGATGCCCTATCACCGCGACACCAAGGATCCTTAATTACATTCCCGCTTATATGACCATGCTGGAATGGCGTCAATTAGTGTCATTCCAGAAGCTTCTGTTAGAAAACAGGCGTTAATTTAAAAACCCTTTCAATTCGGTCTGATTTGAATTCTAGAGGCTGTACTCATGCCAGCAAATTTCATTTTAAATTATTTTTGTAAATCAACAGATAGAATTTGACTTATTAGGAGTGATGTGAATGTTTAACATTTATTAGTTAAAACGGCAATGTTTGCGGTAAAAATACATTAATTAAAAGTAATTAAATTTCCAATACATTGATTTTAAGGTTGATTTAATGATCATAATAGCTGCTCTTTTGTTAGGCTATGGAGCGAACCCCAAAATACCCATCGGACGATTAAATACACGGCCACGATAAAATTTAAACTCTCGGGCACCAGCAAACACTCTTAACTCTGTCACCAATGTCAGCAAGGGTTCCAACCTTGTGTCAATCGGGTTATGCCTAAGAGCTAAAGCAGTTTAGCCGCATCATCGGACACGGTCTGTACGGTGTCGAACATATCTCGACTGTCACCGGAACCCTGCCATCATGCACAGGCATTTACACAAATGCCCACTATTTTATTCACCCCATAAAAACCAAAATTGCCGACCGTAACTTACAAATAACGGTATTATTTTACAAGAGATACGTAGCAAGGGTGTTAGCAACAGAGATATGTAACCAAGGTTAAAAGTAGTGCAAACGAATACCTCAGTATTAGGATCAGGTACGCTATCTTAAGATGAAGTCTTGTGCTTTCATGCTATGCTAGCTTTACAAAAAAGAATGCTCTGAACTTATTGGTGTATTTGGGGCTTTGTGGTTGGCCAGGCTCTCTTTTTGATGCCTTTACCCAGGATGTGCGAAATTAATACAGGATTTCATAGACTTGTAAATTTAAAAAGAGCAGATTTACTCTCTCCAATCACGCGCAATACCCTTTCATACATACACAGGTGATCATAATGAAAAGTAGATTGGCAACTTGGCTCGCGTTTTTGATAACTATGCTGGTTTATATCCCTAATGCCGGCGCGCATGGTATGGGGGCTGAAGACGGTGGTTTTATAACCGGGCTGGCGCATCCCTTTATGGGGCTGGATCATTTGCTGGCAATGATTGCAGCAGGCATTTGGGCGGCACAAACGGGCGGCAACGCAGTCTGGCGCTTGCCATTGAGTTTTATAGCGATGATGACAGTCGCTGCGTTAGTCAGCGCCAGTGGCTTTAGCTTGCCGGTACTTGAACTATTAATTGCCGGTAGCGTTGTGCTGCTGGGGCTTATGATTGTTTTCGCTGTTCGTTTGCCGGTTAAGTTAAGCATGCTGCTGGTTGGCGTGTTCGCCGTGTTTCACGGTTATGCGCATGGACTGGAAATGCCTCAAGCGAGTTCAGCAATCCGGTATGGCGGCGGTTTTGTTATAGCCACTGCATCATTACATCTCATCGGCATCGGTTTTGTCAAAATTGCCTATTGCAAAAATCTTTTATCCAGACTTAGCGGCTCGATTATTACCCTAGCCGGTTTATATCTGGCTGCCGCGATTTAAGATCCGCATATATATGGAGAAAGATTAATGTGTCTTGCCGTACCCATGCAGATCACGAAAATTGATGGCTTTAATGCGCATTGTGCTGCAAAAGGGGTTGAGCGGGATGTCAGCCTTTTTTTGTTACAGGATGAAGTGCTCAACGAAGGCGATTATCTGTTAATTCATGTGGGTTATGCCATTCAAAAAATAAACGAAGAAGAAGCCCTTTCAACATGGGAACTGTTCGACCAAATGCTGGAAGAGGACGAAGACAGTGCATGAACTGTCCCTGTGTGACGACCTGCTAAGCCAGGTCGTTGCCATTGCGGCGCAACATAATGCTGAGTCCGTTGAAAGTATCACCGTCCAACTTGGCGCATTGTCGGGCGTAGAACCCCTTTTGCTTGAAAGTGCCTTTGAGTTAATTAAAGCCGGTACGTTGGCGGAAAAAGCAGAACTGATTTTGCAAACAGCGCCGGTCATCGTGCTTTGCGGCAAGTGCGGCACTCAATCCGAGGTTGCCGCCAATCGCTTGCTCTGCAATGCTTGCCGGAGTCATGAAACAACATTGATAAGCGGTGATGAGCTGATATTGAACAGTGTTGCGCTCAATTGTGCGGATTAGCAGCCAAGCGTTGACTTCCCCTTCATCCGGAAATTATTCAAATTGCCACAACCCGCCAAATAGTCTATGTTAGCTATTTAATCCAATTGTTATCAGGATACTTTCGTACAACATAGAGCCGCTTCCGAAGTTAAACAACGATTAGGCCAATACATGGAAAGCGCTTTGACTGAATCTGTTATGATTAAAAAATCAGACCGTCCCGCTGTTGTCATGTTATCTGTTGCCAAGATTGAACGCTGCTGGCGATGGACGATGCTTACTGGGGAGAACGCGCTAAACAAGCACTTGAAGGTGGTTTAGCGGGTACTGATGAAACCATGGGCCGACTGCAAGAACGTATCGATGCTTCGACTTATCTTAACCGACGCCGCGTTATCGTCTCTGGATGATTTACCGGGCAGGCAGTTCAAACTACCCGTTAATACGCTATTTAACTTGCTGGAAAATCCGACGACACAAGACTTAAGTTTACTTAAAGGGTATCCGTATCGGCGTGTTGATTTTGGTGAATACCAGATTGTTTATCAGATGCAGGGCGAAGATTTGCAGGTATTAGTCACCGGCAAACGCAACGATGACGACGTCTATAAAAAACTAAGCCGGTTGGCTAAATAAAATTTGGGCTGAGGATTAAACTATGGCATTTGGAAAATTATTGGCGGGACTTGGAGTTGCTTTGTTGGTTATCGGGCTAATTATTACTTATGCACCGTGGCTGGTAAACTGGTTTGGAAAATTACCCGGTGACATCCGCATTGAGGATGAAAAAAAATGGGTGTTTATCCCGCTCACCTCCATGTTTATAGTCAGTATTATTTTAACTATCATCATAAACCTGTTTTTTCGTAAATAACGTTAAGAAAATTGCATAAACGGGTTCAACTCAAGACGGAATAGTTTAAGGTTATGCTGTTCGTGGTGAGCTCTTCCTCTTTGCTCTGGAGAGCCTTGTCGAATATTGAACGATTTCCACAAACACCCAAGCAGGACGGGATTTTCAACCCCGCCTCAAACGCTTTTCAACGACATCGCTCAGCATTATCAAATCCTCCAAACCGGTGAGAGCGGCGAAAAGCCAATTGAACTGACCCAGAAATGACCATTTGTTTGAGCCGCTTTTCAGATTCTTTTAAAACAATGAATCTGAAACAATCCCTAATTTTTTTTTCATCAAGCTTACGATATAAAAGCAATCCGGTTTAATTTCCAGGATAATATCCGCACTTGCCTATTACCTGCCAACAAAATGCCGATCCGCCATCAAATAATCCTTTGCACTTGCCCTGATAAAGCAACTGCGGAAAAAATTGCCCACTGTCTTGTAAACGGCAAGTTGGCAGCTTGCGTCAATATTTTACCGGGCATCACCTCTATTTACCGCTGGCACGAACAAATAGAAACCGCCCAGGAACAGTTATTACTGATTAAAGCCAATAAAACCAGTTATCAGGCGATTGAAACAACCATAAAAAAACACCATCCTTACGAACTTCCTGAAATAATTGCCGTTCCTATTGAAAACGGTTTACCTGAATACCTGCATTGGATTGATTCATGCCATTCTTAGCTATATTACAAATGATTTTACTCTGTGCGCTGTCACAGATGAACCCATCCGCTTTTGCGCTGAGTGAAAAAGAACTATTGCCACCCGATCAAGCCTTTAAGGTTTCAGCGAAAGCAATATCCGCCGATCAGCTTGAAATCTCCTGGGAAATTGCTGACGGTTATTACCTGTATCGCGATAAAATTCTGTTCAAATCCAAAACTGAACACCTCCAAACAAAAACGCCTGTTTTTCCGGCCGGAGAAACCAAGCACGATGAAAATTTTGGCGATGTGATCATTTACCGTAACAATCTGCAAATACCAGTCGCTTTAGCCGTTGAAAACGCAGGCTCTTCAATACAATTGCTGGTGCAATATCAGGGCTGCGCCGATAAAGGAATCTGTTATCCGCCGCAGAAAAAGATTTTTGACATTCCATTGCCAGCGGCAA
>JAQTPT010000061.1 GCA_028712795.1 Methylococcales bacterium | reverse complement strand
AAAAAATTAGCCGTGAGCTTTTACGATTACGTTTATGACCGCGTGTCTGGGCGATTCGAACTTCCCTCTTTGGCAGATTTAATTACTCAAAAAGCGCAAACCTTGCAGGTTTGATGTTGGTTTTCCCTTGGAATTTAAAGTAGATACCATTTAACTTTACTCTGACCATAGTTATTTCATCATTATTGGTCAAAATACAGGGTTTCATGCTCTGAGAGATACCTTGAAAGTAATGCCTCCCCTGCTTCAAAAGATGCATTTTCTGCGTCTTCTTTTAAATTGTAATAATTTGGTTCAGTGGCAATTCGTCTCGTTTTCATTCCATCTGTATTGATGATAACAACACCAGGGCTGTATTTTTTTATCTCCTCGTAGTATATGATTTCTGTCTTGATTGTACAGCCACTTGGCTTGTGTAATTTTTGCATTTTTCCCTCCAACTACTTAATCAGTAAATTTCCTGCCAACCCATAATTGCCCTAACAAGTTATTATCCGGATCTGGATAACACGTAAATTGTGCATGAAAAACAACTGCTGTTTTGCTTTTGCTTTTTCATTTAATTAAGAACAGTCGAGTAGGGTACGCATCGCGTACCCTGGTTGCCCGATTACTTGTCTTGAGCTTTAAGAAGCTCATCAACCGTTAAACCAATATCCTTTGCAATTTGCCGGAGCAAAATAGGTGAAACATCACGTCCCGCATGAAATGGCACTGTTGTACACCTACCATCAGGGTGGCGAAACTGCTTATGAGAACCCCGTTGCCGAAGTTCACTAAATCCCAATACTTCAAGTAATGCAAGGACCTCCCGAGGCTTAAGAACGGGCAAGTGTCCCATATTCAAGCCACAACGACATTTTGGGTGCCGATAAATTCGGCTTCCAATACCGGTTCACCATCCTCAAGCAACATTTCAACAACTTCCCGAAGATTTTGATTGAGTTCATCCAATGTTTCCGCTTGCGTATGCGCCCCTTGGAATCCAGGAATAAAACCAACATAAAGCCCTGTATCCTGACACCGCTCAACAATTGCCGTGTAACTTCTCATGCAAACTTACTCCTAAATAAGTAAATCAGGGCGTTTCGCCACTGACTTGCGCTGCCGGTTAAACGAACCGCGTGCCCTTCCGCTTAATGAATTCCCAGTTTCTTTTCAAGATAATGGATATTTTGCTGGCCAAGGGCAAAAGCGCTGTCATTCATTATGTCCTGCTGCAACGGGATGTTGGTTTTAATGCCGTCTATGATGAGTTCGCTTAATGCCGTATTCATGCGGGCGATGGCGCTTTTCCGGTCGTCGCCGTGGGCAATCAGTTTGCCTATCATGGAGTCGTAATAAGGCGGCACTCTATAGCCGTTATAAATGTGGGTTTCACAGCGAATACCGGGTCCGCCCGGCATGTGGAACTGATCAATGGTGCCGGGGCAGGGCATGAACGTCTTGGGGTCTTCAGCATTTAAACGGCACTCAATGGCATGTCCGGTGATTCTGACCTGATCCTGAGTGATGGAGAGCGGTTCTCCCGCGGCAATCCGAATTTGTTCCTTAACGATATCAAAGCCTGTCACCATTTCCGTGACGGGGTGCTCGACTTGTACGCGGGTGTTCATTTCAATAAAAAAGAATTCACCTTTTTCATATAAAAATTCAAAAGTACCCGCGCCTAAGTAGCCGATATCCATACAGGCTTTGGCACAGCGTTCACCGATAGCCTTGCGTTGCGCTTCAGTTATGCCGGGGGCAGGGGCTTCTTCAACTACTTTTTGATGCCTGCGTTGCATGGAACAATCACGTTCTCCCAAATGAATGGCGTTGCCGAATGAATCGGCCATAACCTGAAATTCGATATGACGCGGATCTTCCAGGAATTTTTCCATATAAACAGTCGGATTGCCAAAAGCGGCTCCAGCCTCTGCTTTAGTCATCGCGATCGCGTTGATAAGCGCGGATTCGGTATGAACTGTGCGCATGCCTCTACCACCACCGCCGCCAGCGGCTTTTATAATAACCGGATAACCAATTTCGTGGGCCATTCTGAGGTTTTTCTTGTCATCGTCTGACAGGGGGTCATTATTGCCTGGGACACAAGGGACTCCAGCCGCCAGCATTGCGTTCTTGGCGGAAATTTTGTCACCCATCAAACGGATGGTTTCCGCATTCGGGCCAATAAAGATAAAGCCGCTTTGCTTCACTTTCTCGGAAAAATCGGCGTTTTCGGACAGGAAGCCGTAACCCGGATGAATCGCTTCGGCATCTGTCACTTCAGCCGCGCTGATAATGGCCGGAATATTTAAGTAGCTGTCAGCAGAAGCAGCAGGGCCGATGCATACCGACTCGTCAGCCAGTCTTACATGTTTAAGATCGCGGTCTGCTTCAGAATGGACAGCGACCACTTTAACGCCTAATTCTCTGCAGGCGCGTAAAATGCGCAATGCGATTTCGCCTCGATTGGCAATGACTATTTTATCAAACATAAATTTTCCGCCTATTATTCAATGATGAATAAGGGCTGGCCGTATTCGACCGGCTCGGCGTTCTCAACCAAAATTTGAGTGACAATGCCGCTTTTATCAGCTTCAATTTGGTTAAGAATTTTCATCGCCTCAATAATACACAACGTGTCTCCAACTGAAACAACTTGCCCAACTTCTACGAAAACATTTGTGCCAGGCGATGCTGAACGGTAAAAAGTACCGACCATAGGTGATTTGACGATATGACCGGCCGCTTTTTCTTCTGTGGCCACGACTGTAGCTTCTGGCGGGGTTGGTAAAGCAGTACCCGGAGCTGGAGCATAACTGACTGCGGCGGGAGCAGCAGAATAACGGCTAATACGGATAGCTTCTTCGCCTTCCTTGATTTCTATTTCGGCAATGCCGGATTCTTCGATAATTTCGATGAGTTTTTTTATTTTTCTAATATCCATGGCTTATGGTCTCTCGGTTAATATCTTATGAGCGGCCTGTAAGGCCAGTTCGTATCCTGTTGCTCCTAATCCACAGATAACGCCTGTAGCAATGTCTGAAAAATAGGAATGTTTTCTAAAAGGCTCGCGTGCGTGGACGTTTGATAAATGAACCTCAATAAATGGGATTCTGGTGGCGAGCAGGGCATCGCGGATGGCGACACTGGTATGGGTAAATGCAGCCGGATTGATAATGATGAATTCAACGCGGGATTCATAAGCCCGATGTATCAAGTCAACAATTTGATGTTCTGCGTTATTTTGATGAAAATCGAGTTGATGGTTTAACTCGGCTGCTTTCTTTTCAAGTGATTGGCGTATATCAGCGAGTGTTTTATTTCCGTAATGGCCGGGCTCGCGAATACCCAGTAAGTTTAAATTCGGGCCATTTAAAACGGTAATAGTCGCCATTTATAAGTGTGTTTCAGTATAGTTAAATATCGCCAAGCCGTTAATTTTACCGTGTTTGGACGATTTGTCCAGATATTATGTTTTAGCAAAAGATAGCAACAGGTTGTCAGCTGTTTGGAGCCGATTCTTAACTTATTCACTCTTTACAAATTCATTTTATGCTGCTTTGGATAACCTGGAATGATGAAAAATCGTCGCTATCAGTTTTAAGAGCCCTCGCTTTACTTAGGGTAGAAGCTCTGAAAATTCAATCATAAAAAAAGGCAACCATAAGTTGCCTTTTTCAGCCGCATAAAACCAAAACCGGTTAAAGTTTTTCTTTAATACGGGCCGCTTTGCCTGTCAGATCACGCAAGTAATATAATTTAGCGCGACGGACATCGCCGCGACGCTTAACAGAAATCTCGCTGATGATAGGGCTGTGAGTTTGAAAAACACGCTCAACACCTGTACCGTGAGAAATCTTTCTTACAGTGAAGGCAGAATTTAAACCGCGATTACGTTTTGCAATCACAATGCCTTCAAAAGCCTGAATTCTCTCGCGCTCACCTTCTTTAACCTTAACCTGAACAACAACGGTATCACCTGGATTAAAATCAGGAATCTGTCTTAGCTGTTCTTTTTCCAATACATCAATAATATTGCTCATCACCACACCCTATTCAACTTCACTTTTAAATTGTTGTAGCAGATATTCCTGCTCTGTACTTAAGATCTTATTTTTTAACAAATCCGGCCGTCTCTGCCAGGTTCTACCCAGCGCCTGCTTCATGCGCCAGCGCTCTATATCCGCATGATTACCGCTTAATAAAACGTCGGGCACTGAACATTCTTCAAGAGTTTCAGGTCGCGTATAATGCGGGTAGTCCAATAATCCATCCGCATGGGAGTCTTGTTGGGCGGACTTCTCATGGCCCAATACGCCGGGCAACAGACGGGTTATGGCATCAATAACAATCAAAGCGGCCAATTCGCCGCCACTGATGACATAATCACCAACAGACCATTCATCATCGCAATCCAACACGACGAAGCGTTCATCTACGCCTTCATAGCGGCCTGCCACCAAAATCAATTGCGGAATACCACACGCTTCCGCTAATAAAGCTTGTGTCATCGGCTTGCCTTGCGGGCTCAGATAAACCACTTTTGCACTGCCGCCGCCCGTTTGTTTAGCGCTCTTGACTGCATCGTGCAAAGGCTGGTACTTCATTACCATCCCAGGGCCGCCGCCATAGGGGCGATCATCAACGGTTTTATGTTTATCGTGCGTATAGTCTCTGGGGTTCCATACCGCCAAGCTGGCTATGTTTCGCTCTATTGCCCTGCCTGTTACGCCGTAGCGCGCGGCTACGGTTATCATTTCAGGAAATAACGTTACAACGTCAAAGCGCATGACGATAATTAAAAGTCAGGATCCCAATCGACAACCATCTTGCCAGCAGACAGATCAATACTGATTATTGTCTGTCCCTGCAAAAAAGGAATGACCCTTTCGCGTTCGCCTTTCACAATAACGACATCATTTGCGCCGGTTTCCAAAAGGCTTTCAACGACGCCTAACTGAGCGCCAAGATTGGTTTCAACCGCCAACCCAATCAAGTCAGACCAGTAATATTCGTCTTTTTCCGTTTTTGGTAATTGGTCAGGAGTAATAAAAATATCCCAACCCATAAGGCTTGCCGCCTTATCCCTATCATTAATGCCGTCAAGCTGGGCGACTATCGCCTTTCCTTGAAGCTTGCCATCAATAACAGCGACGATTTTGCTATCGGCACCTTTCTTAAGCAGCCAGGGAGAATAGCCCAGAATATTCTCTTTCCTATCGGTAAACGAAAATACCTTAATCCATCCTTTTACACCAAAAACGCCGGAAATTTTCCCAACGTTTATTTCCTCCTGTTTAGACAACAGGTTATGCGGCGGCTTTGAGCGCGTCTTTAATCAATTTTGCAACACGTTCAGAAGGTTGCGCGCCAGTGGATTTCCAGTATTCAACCCGCTCACTGTCTAAACGCAATTTTTCTTCATTACCCCGTGCTAACGGGTTAAAAAATCCAAGGCGCTCAATGTAGCGGCCATCACGACTATTTCTACTATCGGTTACAACAACGTGATAAAAAGGGCGATTCTTCGCGCCGCCTCTTGAAAGACGAATGGTTACCATCTAATTTCCTCAAAAACGTTAAAACAAAATTTAATCGACTTATTCTACGCGATTTTTACTATAAGTGAAGAATAAATTGGAAAGAATCAATAATTAAGCCGTTCTTTTCGCATAACTATTTGTTAAAACTAAAAATTACCGTCTCATTCCTTGTACATTACTTTTTATTCCTCGTAACATATTGGCCATATTACCTGATTTAAACTTCTTCATCATTTTCTGCATCATCTGAAACTGCTTTAGAATACGGTTAACATCCTGCAGTTGCTGACCACAACCGGCGGCAATACGCTTTTTACGATTACCCTTTATCAAATCAGGATAACGCCTTTCCTGCAGGGTCATTGAGCCAATCACGGCAATCTGGCGTGCCAGTTCCTTGTCATTAACCTTGTCTTTCATTTCCTGCGGGACATTGCTCATACCGGGCAATTTATCCAGCATGGAGCTGACGCCGCCCATGCTCTGCATTTGCTGCAGTTGTTCGCGAAAGTCTTCAAGATCAAAGCCTTTGCCTTTTTGCATTTTGCGGGCAAATTTTTCAGCCTTTTGCTTGTCGACCTTTTGCTCAATCTCTTCAATCAGACTCAGCACGTCCCCCATGCCTAAAATACGGGAGGCGATACGGTCTGGGTAAAAAGGTTCCAGGGCAGTGGTTTTTTCGCCTACGCCAATAAATTTTATGGGCTTGCCGGTAATGTGACGTATAGACAGCGCCGCACCGCCACGCGCATCGCCATCGGCTTTAGTCAGAATAACGCCCGTCAACGGGAGCGCATCATTAAAGGCTTTTGCCGTAATAGCGGCATCTTGCCCGGTCATGCTATCAACAACAAATAATGTTTCGACCGGATTGATGGCTGCATGCAAGGCTTTAATTTCGCCCATCATTTCATCATCGATATGCAAACGGCCAGCCGTATCGACAATAATGACGTCAAGAAACTTTTTCTTGGCCGCTTCAATCGCATTTCTAGCAATATCAATCGGTTGCTGCGACAAATCACTGTCAAAAAAGACTAGATCGACTTCATTCGCCAACATCTCCAGCTGTTTGATAGCTGCGGGCCGATAAACGTCGGCACTGACTACCCCAACTTTTTTCTTTTGATTTTCTTGCAGCCAGCGACCCAATTTTGCAACGGTAGTGGTTTTGCCTGCGCCCTGCAACCCTGCCATCAAAATAACCGCAGGCGGAACAGCATTGAGGTTAAGGCTTTCATTCGCCGCGCCCATAACTTTAACCAGTTCAGACTGAACCACCTTGATCATGGCTTGGCCAGGCGTCAGGCTGGTCTGGACGTCCTGTCCTAATGCGCCGTCCTTGACGCGCTCAATAAAGTCCGTAACAACCTGCAGGGACACATCAGCTTCAAGTAAAGCCATACGCACTTCGCGCAGTGTTTCCTTGATATTATCTTCAGTCAGGCGACCCTGACCCTTAAGTTTTTTAAGAGTAATACTTAATCGATCGGTTAAATTATCAAACATGGCTATGTCTTTATTGTTTAATCTAAGGAAACTACCCGCCAGTACAAATGCGCTAGGACTATTTAATTTGATATATTACCATATCCATTAAGTCCTTTGCACCCGTTGCAACTACAGGACAAAATAAACCCTGTGTATTGGGTTGACGTTACATTGCCCGACACTTTTGCCAGCTATCAGACATCATAAGCCAATGAACACTATTGCACTTGCCACATTGTCAATCTTTGCCTATCTGGCAAGCACGCTGCTTATTATCCGGCATATTGACCAGAGCACTATGCAGCGGACTGCGCTTTATCTGGCATGGACAGCAGTTTGCACGCACCTCTTATATACAGCCATTGTTTTTCACCAAAATAGCGGTTTTAACTTTAGTTTTTTTAGCACCGGATCACTGGTTGCCATGATTGTCGCCTTGCTTTTATTGATCGCTGTGCTCAATAAACCCGTTGAAAAACTAGGCGTCGCCATATTCCCCATTGCCGCCATCATGTTAGCCCTGGAGCTGAACTTTGACAATAAAACCCATTTATTGTCTGGCTACAACTGGGCAATGAGCACCCACATTCTGACTTCCATCATTGCCTTTAGCTTGTTAAATATCGCCGCGCTGCAGGCCATCTTGCTCGCTTTTCAAGACCAGCAATTAAAAAGCCATCCGCCCAAGCGATTCATCCAATCCTTGCCGCCGCTACAAACCATGGAGTCTTTGTTATTTCAAATGTTAGGCGCAGGGATTGTGTTCCTGACTATTTCATTAGTCAGCGGTTTTTTATTTATAGAAGATTTATTTGCGCAGCACCTTGTACACAAAACGGTTCTTTCAATACTGGCGTGGGTGATATTCACCGGTCTTTTGACGGGGCGCCGCCGTTACGGATGGCGTGGGCAAACAGCAATACAATGGACTTTAATCGGTTTTGCATTGCTGTTATTGGCGTATTTTGGTAGTAAACTGGTTTTGGAACTGATTTTGCATCGATAAGACATGTCAATCAGTTGGTAAAACGCATTTCAGTAGTTTACTGATTAAATGAATTATTTATTTTGTTTATCCGGGGTAACCAAAAGTTGACGCAGATCAGCGGTTAACATGGACAACCTTGGCTGGCGGAAAACCGTTGAACCAGGTTGATGTCGCGGCGCTATAGGCGCCAATATTCCTGCTGAAAAGAAGATCGCCACGCTCCAGATTGGAGGGGAGCTCTTCCGTCATCGTAATAACGTCCAGCCCGTCACAGGTAGGGCCGAATACGGTGCAAATCTGTGCCGGGCCTTCCTTAAATGATTCCAGGCGATATTGACAGTGGTCGAAGATAATGCCCGAAAAGGTATGGTAGACACCGTCGTCAATGTAATAGCATAGTTTTCCATGCCTTACCGCCTTTCCGATGATCTTCGCCACCGATGTACAGGCAGTCGCAACAATGAATCTACCCGGTTCGGCAAGAATTTTTACTTCAGGCGGGAATAGTCTTTCCAGTTCGGCGTTTATCCTCTTTGCCAATTCACTGAAAGGCTGTACTGAGTCATCGTAGGGGGCTGGAAAGCCACCGCCGATATCCAGCAAGTTCATTTTGTCGTAACCACGCTCTTTGGCCTGTCTGAATATCAGCGCAGCCAGATCGATGGCCTGCACGTAGTTCTCGAAATTGGTGGTTTGGCTCCCGACATGGAAGCTTAGCCCTTCGACAACAAGACCCGCTTTGTCAGCCTCGAGAATCATGTCGACCGCCTCTTCAGGGGCTGCCCCAAATTTTGAGGAGAGCTCCACCATCGCTCCTGCGTTGGAAACCCTGAGGCGGAGTACGAGTCCGGCGTTTGGGGCAAACTCTTTTATCTTCTGGATTTCATCGGGGTTGTCGAAGGTGACCAGAGGCTTGTACTTATCAAGCTCCATGAGTGTTTCAGTTGCCTTGATCGGGTTCGCATAAATGATATTTTCCCATATCCACTCATGCTGCTCCTGCTCCGGCCTATCTTTTATGTTTTCGTAAACAGCCCGGAATTCTGCTACTGACGATGCATCAAAACTGGCTCCGGCATCGAACATGGTTTTTATTATGGCCGGATCGGGATTTGCTTTAATCGCAAAATAGGCTTGGACACGGGGAAGATATTTTTTAAAAGTCGCATAATTGCCCCGCAGTACGTCGTGATCTATGACGAACAACGGTGTCCCGTGGGTTTCGGCAAGTTGTTGCAAAACTTTTGTAGTGATCATGAAAATTTCCTAAGTATTGTTGATGCTAGTGTTACAAGCTGAGTTTGAGAAGAAAAATAGTGCCAGTGAATGCGCCGGCTTGCATTGGGATTCCCCGGCCCGGTTTAATTGGTTCAAAATATCCGCGATATTTTAAACGTGGAAATCATCAGTAAACCCTGAATTAAAAAGATCATTGGCCAATAATTCAGACTTCCAGGAAAGCGGGTAAAAAGCAGAAAAAGTAAGGGGAACAGAACGCCATTCACTGTAATTGGCACGCCTTCGAACCCCGCCTCTTCAGTAATATTGTAACGTGCAAGTCGAAGCATGCCGCAGGCGACAAAAAATAAAGCCACTATGATGCCTAAAATGCCGGGGGAGCTTAGTGAATAATATAACAAGGCGGGAGCAACGCCAAAGGATACCAAATCAGACATGGAATCGATTTGTTTGCCAAAAAGATTCTTTTGGTGCAATAGACCGGCAATTTTACCATCAAGCACATCAAACACAACCGCGAAAAACAATAGTAACGCGCTTAAATCAAAAAGACCGTCAGTCGCCAGCAAAATCGAAAGGATGCCGCAGCATAGATTGCCAACGGTAAAAATATCAGCTATTTTCATCAAACTTAAAATGTTCATATCGCTCCCTTTGGTTAACGTTATTTTGTTACCAGCATATAACAGGCCTATGACAAAATGATGAATTTTTGAAGAAGGCCAATGGCAGATTTCCTGGGCGGCCAATCCTGCGGCGGCAAGCGGCAGCAGCGCGCCGGGGGCGGTAATATGGTTGGATGGCTTAGGGTGGCAACACGCTAAATATTGATGATCAAACAATGGTACAATGTTAAAATATATCGGCGGATAGAATGGTGGCGTTTTAGTTTTTAATGATTTCCCTTAAGGGCAATGACTTTCCATTAAGCTAAATTACTTAAATACACTATTTCTGCAAACCGATTTAGCGGCTTTTTGAGATGGATAATGATACATTAATAAATCAAGCGCGTGATCTTTATGCCGTTTTGCACATTAAACAATACCTGCTTTTCGTGGAAAACAAAACTCAGTTTAAACGTCTTGATCACGCAGTGACGAATGCCTATTGTCGTTATCAGCGACGGTTAAACCGCTGTGTTTTGTGTTATCAGCATCGGCTTAAGGACTGCAGTCGCGAATTTTTGGAAAAAGAGCGCCGATATTGCCCAGAGGATATCAAGCACTTTATTGATGCGAAATCATAGCGCTGCATTTTCTTTTTTTTCGGATAAGGATGGCGTGGGTTTTATTATGGATAATTTTGCTTTGTAGTGCAGTCTGGTTAAATGTCAGCCACAAAAAACATTTCCTGACTTCTAGACGGACGTTCTGAAGCAAATTCTTGCGGAAGTTGCCGGGTTTCGCCATAAAATTGTAATCAATGCTAATCAGCGTCTGCAAAAATACCAGGGCAACTTTCAATCCTGCCTTTTTTCTAAAAGCGCCTGTAATTTTGCGCATTATCTCGCCATGCGGCAATTTGATCTTCATCATTTACAGGTTCGCCTCGCTCAAGCCGGCTTGTCTTCGTTTGAAACCGCCTATAATCGCTTAAATTGAAACCAATCGAGCGGTAAAAAATCTTCCTGATATTATATTGGGGACTATCGGTAGACATAAGGCTGGTATCATGATTGCGAGAGGTGATTTTGCCGCACAGTCAGGTAGCGCCGGACTGGCTGAAATTCTGGAAGAACTCCCGTGGCTAGGCGAAGCAGTTTATATTCCTGTTATCTGGGCAACTCAAGTGCTTGAATCCGTCGCCCAAAAGGGCGCGCGGTCAAGGCCTGAATTTACCGATGCCGCCATGGCGGTTAGGGCGGGATGCGTCATGTTGACAAAAGGCCTCTATTAACTTGATGCTATAGAACTTCTTGTGAGCGTTATGCTCCGTAAGCACGAGCATCAAAGGAAAAGTTCTCCCGTTTAAGGGTCTTGTACGGGTAAGAAAATTAAATTTATTTTCAGGAAAAATTGCCGATCAAGCCTAAAATACAAGATTATCAAGGAACCGGTTAGCCAATTTACTGAAAAAATTTGCTATAAAGCCCTTATTTCTCCATTGTAACAAAGCTGTCAAAATGCAAAGTTATGCTAACAGGCTATGAAAAAAGTGAAAATTGAAAAACATAAACTCCTACTCCGGCATTTGACTATCGACGATTATGACAATATTGCCGTTTTGATGGAGCATGTTTACGGTAATTTAGGCGGTGCCTGGAAGCAGGATCAGTATATCTCCCAAGTCACCCGCTTCCCTGAAGGGCAAATTGCCATTGAAGATAATGGTAAGTTAGTGGCTGCTGCCTTAAGTATGATCGTTGATTACACACGTTTTGGCGATGTCCATACTTACGCCCAAATTACCGGCGATGGCTATTTGACACATCATGATCCGCGTGGCGACACGTTGTATGGCGTCGATATTTTTGTCCATCCTTCCTATCGGGGGCTACGTTTAGGCCGTCGGTTATATGATGCCCGTAAAGAATTATGCCGGAATCTAAATCTGCGCCGGTTTATTGCAGGTGGACGTATTCCCGGCTATGCCAAATATGCCGATACGTTAACGCCAGTTCGTTATATCGAAGAAGTCAAAAATCGGGAAATTTTTGATCCTGTATTGTCATTTCAACTACTTAACGACTTCCATGTGCGTAAAGTGTTAACCGGGTATCTGCCCGTAGATGCCGATTCCAAGGGGTTTGCCACGCTTCTGGAATGGGTCAATCTTGATTACGTCGATAAATTGCCCTCAATCGGCGGGCCCAAAAATATTATCCGGTTAGGCGTAGTGCAATGGCAGATGCGTACGTTAACCAACGTCGTAGAACTGCTTAAGCACGCCGAATTCTTTATTGATGCGGTATCCGGTTACCATGCCGACTTTGTGCTGTTTCCTGAGTACATGAGCGCGCCGCTCATGGGCTTGTTTAATGACAAAAACCCTCCTGACGCCATCCGCGCCCTAGCGGGTTTTACCAGTGAAATCCGGAATGGCTTGTTAGAAATGGCTATGTCCTACAACATTAATATTATTGCCGGCTCCATGCCAGAATACAGTTCTCATGAGCTCTATAATGTGTCGTGGCTGCTGAGACGCGATGGCACTTTCGAAGCCCAATACAAAATTCATGTCACGATTGACGAAGTCAGCTGCTGGGGTGTTAAAGGCGGTGACGCGTTAAAAGTATTTGATACCGATTGCGGCAAGATCGCGGTATTAATCTGTTATGATTCGGAATTCCCTGAACTTGCCCGCTTGGCAACCATGGAGGGCGCGCAGATAATTTTTGTGCCCTTCTGGACAGACACCAAAAACGCATACCAACGCGTGCGTTATTGTTCACAAGCCCGTGCCATTGAAAATGAATGCTTTGTGGCGATTACCGGCAGCGTCGGCAATTTACCGTATGCAGAGAATATGGACATACAATATGCGCAAGCGGCTATTTTTAGCCCCAGTGACTTTTCGTTTCCACACGATGCCATATTAGCGGAGGCTACTCCAAATACTGAAATGACGCTGATCACCGATGTCAATCTGGATTTATTAAAACAAGTCCGTACGCGCGGCGCAGTCCGCAATCTTTCAAATCGACGACAAGACCTGTATCGTTTAGAGTGGGTTTAGCTTGTTGTAATGATAAAAATAGTGTTGTTCAATAAGTAAACCCTGACGCATCATCAAGATCTTTGATTATCGTTGTGAGGCTGTTGAGTCAAAACCTTTATAGTCTGAAGGGTTGTTTTCCTTTTAATTACGACAAGGTTATTGATTAAATCACCTTATTGGAACAGGCAGAAACTGGGACCATTTGACTTCGCCACCGGCTTGATCTTTTGTGGGTAACTCTGCTGTATTCCAGCCGCCGCCCAGGGCTTTGACGAGAAGAACAGCAGCGCTCAGGCGTTGACCCTGAAGATTAACCGCCGTTATGTCATTCGAAAGCGCGGCTGTCTGATTAATGATGACATTTAAATAACTGACCGTCCCCGCCAGATATTGATTGGTGGTTAACTGCACGGCCTTATGCGCCGCTTCCACCGCCTTGTTCTGCACCTGTATTTCCTCTTCCAGTATGCGTAGCGCCGCCAGATTATCTTCAACTTGCTGAAAACTGACTAGCACTGCCTGGCGATAGCCTGCTACGCTGGCGTCGTAAGCGTCGATGGCTTGCTGCAATTGTGCGCTGCGAGCGCCGCCGTCAAATAAAGGCAGGGCGAATCCTGCCGGCCCCAGTGCCCAATAACGAGCGCCGCTAGACAGCAAGTTTGACAGCAAATTGGCTTGTTGGCCGTTGGAAGCCGCCAGGTTCAGGTTAGGGAAGTAGGCGGATTTGGCGACCCCTATTAGGGCATTGGCTGCGGCGGCCTGCCGTTCGGCGGCGGCGATATCCGGTCTGCGCTCTAACAGTTGTGACGGAATGCTGACCGGAATCGGCGGTAGAAATGTATTCAATGACCCCTCCGCAATATTGAGTCCGGCGGGAGCCTTGCCTATCAACACTGCAATAGCGTGCTCAAGTTGCGAGCGCAGTATGCCCAGATCAATCATCTGGGCGCGGGTTGATTCGAGCTGGGTTTCGGCCTGGACGACATCCGCTTTGGCGGCTATGCCGGCTTCATAACGGTTTCGGGTGATTACCAGGTTTTTTTCATAAGCGGCTATTGTATCGTTCAGCAGTTTTTTCTGCGTGTCCAGCGCCCGCAACTGAAAGTAGCTTTGGGCCAAGGTGGCCTGGGTGGTCAATCTTAGCGCTTGCAAAGTAGCTGCGTTGGCTTGGGCGTTGTCTTCGCTGGATTCAACCTGTCTGCGCACCATGCCCCATAAATCCGGCGCCCAGGCGGCGCTTACTGCAACCGAGAACAGATACTTGACGCCATTAACCGCCACGTTTTGGCCGTTTGCAGCACGAAAGCGGTTGACGGCAGCAGTTGTCTGGGCTGTCGGAAAATAAGCTGCCGCCGCGCCTTGCACCATCATTTGCGCTTGTTTATATTGGGCCTCGGCCTGGACGATGGACTGATTGGCCCCATTTACCTGAGCTTCCAGCGCATTAAGCTCGGTATCTTTAAATATCTCCCACCAACTGCCGGGCAGTTGGTCATCCATCGGCTGCGCCTGTTTCCAGCCCTTGACTTCCTTAAAGCCCGGGGAAACGGGGGATTGAGGACGCACATAATCGGGGCCTACGGTACAGCCGGAAAGTAGTAAAAGACCGAAAACGGTCAATAACCGCAATGAACAGGTAACCATAAGTAATTTTATAAATTCATTGAGTTAGCGGTGCATGTTCATAGCGGATCTATACGGGTTGATAGCGGCTTTGAACGGCTGCGGCGAAGGGCGCGGCGGCACCATGACTCAAAGCGATCCAGATAAAGATAGATGACGGGGGTTGTGTAAAGCGTCAGCAGTTGGCTTAGCAGCAATCCGCCGACAATCGCTATACCTAAAGGACGGCGCAATTCTGCCCCGTAACCGGTTCCGAGGGCGAGCGGCAGCGCCGCAAGTAAAGCCGCGAAAGTCGTCATCATAATCGGCCGAAAACGCATCATACAAGCAGTAAAAATAGCAGTATCCGGGCTCATGCCCAAGGTGCGCTCGGCATGTAAGGCAAAATCGATCATCATGATCGCGTTCTTTTTTACGATGCCGATCAGCAAAATAACACCGATCATGGCAATAATGCTGAATTCGGTATCGCAAAGCAATAGCGCCAGAATCGCGCCGACACCGGCGGAGGGCAGTGTGGAAAGTATGGTTAGCGGATGTACATAACTTTCGTATAAAATCCCCAGAACGATATAGATCGAAATCAAAGCCGCCAGAATTAGCCAGGGTTGGTTTTTCAAAGATTGTTGAAAGGCCTTGGCCGTACCCTGGAAACTGCCGCGTATGGAAGCAGGCACACCCAGCTTGGACATCGTTTCAGCGATCACCCGGGTTGCTATTGACAGCGATATGCCGGGTTTGAGATTGAAAGAGATGGTTCCCGTAGGAAACTGGCCTTGATGATTGACAGACAACGGTGTGTTAGTCACGGCGTAGCTGGAAAATGCGGATAGCGGCACTTGCCCGCCGGATGGCAGTTGGGGGCTGGGTGGTACGCTGACATAGATTTGCTTTAAGGTTTCCGGGCTTTGCGAATACTGGGAAGCAACTTCCATGATGACGTGATATTGATTAAGCGGGTTGTAGATTACGGAAACCCGCCGTTGTCCGAAGGCATTGTTCAGCGTGGCGTCGATTAGCGCCTGGTTGACGCCCAGTTGCCCGGCCGATTTGCGATCTATATGGAGCGCGATTTGTTGCCCTTTATCCTGCTGGTTGGTATTCACATCCACCAGTTCAGTGCGTTGAGACAAGGCTTTGACGATCTGGGGTATCCAGGTTCTAAGGTCAGTGAGATGATCGGCTTGCAGAGCGTATTCAAACATGGCCGAAGAGCCGCGAGCGCCAATGCGGAGATCCTGGGGAGGCTGCAATATTAATCGGGCCCCCGGTTCATTCTCCAGTTTGCCGCGCAGCCGCGCCATGAGTTTATTGACAGTCAGTTTGCGTTCCTCCAGCGGCTTAAGGGTCGCGAACATGAGACCGCTGTTGCTGTCGCGTTGTCCGCCGGTGAAGCCGATGACGGTTTCGACTTCCGGATCCCGGCGCAGCACATCGACAAAGTCGGCCAGTTTCTGGCGCATGGCTTGTGATGAAATACTCTGGTCGGCTTGTATCGTTCCCGATAGTCTGCCGGTATCCTGCACTGGAAAGAAGCCTTTGGGTACGATGTTATAGAGGTAAACATTGAACCCTATCGTGCATAACAGCAGTAACATCACCAGCGGGCCATGGCGCAAAGCCCAGCGCAGGGAGCGTTCATAACCGGCTACCCAGCTGTTGAGCCACCGTTCAATCAGATAATAAAACCGGCTGTGCGAATTGTTTTTCCCGGGCCTGAGCCACAGGGCGCAAAGCATGGGGGTAGTGGTCAGCGAGATCAGTAGAGAAACCATAACGGCCGCAGAGAGTGTGACGGCAAACTCCTGAAACAGGCGTCCGACGATGCCACCCATCAAAAGAATAGGAATAAACACCGCAATCAGGGACAGGCTCATGGTCAGGACAGTAAAGCCAACTTCACTGGCGCCTTTCAAAGCCGCCTCCCGTGGCGGAACGCCTTGCTCTATATGGCGTTCGGTGTTTTCCAAAACGACAATGGCGTCATCCACGACAAAGCCGGTAGCGATGGTGAGCGCCATCAATGAGAGGTTGTCCAGGCTGTAGTGGCATAAATACATCACGCCGAAAGTCCCTATCAGCGATACCGGTACGGTGACGATAGGGATCATGGCGGAACGCAGATTGCGAAGAAATAACAAAACCACGCCTATCACCAGGATCACTGCAAGAAAAAGGCTGAGCTCAACTTCATGTAGCGATGCGCGTATGGTCAGCGATCGATCCAGCACCACCGAGAGGTCGATGGCGCTGGGAATGGAAGCCCGTAATTGAGGTAATAATGACGTTATTTTATCGACGGTTTCGATGATGTTGGCGCCGGACTGTTTATTAAGTATCAACAATACCGAGGTTTTGCCGTCCTTGAGTCCCGATGCGCGTATGTCTTCCACCGAGTCGGTAACCTGGCCCAGATCGGAAAGATGGACGGCGCTGCCGTTGCGATAGGCCACAATCAGCGGCAAATAATCGCTCGCCGTTTTCGCTTGATCATTGGCGTAGATCAGCCAGTGACGGTTAGGGTCTTCCAATGCCCCTTTGGGGCGATTGACATTGGTCGCAGCGATGGCCAGGCGAATATCTTCGAGACCTATCCCATATTTGGATAGCGCATCAGGATTGAGCTCAATCCTGACGGCAGGCAGCGAACTGCCGCCGATAGTCACCTGGCCAATGCCTTGAATTTGAGATATTTTTTGCGCCAGTATTGTCGAAGCGGCATCATAAAGCTGGCCTCGGGTCATGGTTTTCGATGTCAGCGCCAGAATCATAATCGGCGAGTCGGCCGGATTGACCTTACGATAACCGGGGCGGCTGGGCATATTGCCGGGTAGCATGTTATTGGCGGCGTTGATGGCTGCCTGTACATCCCGTGCGGCGCCGTCAATGTCGCGGTTCAGATCAAATTGCAAAGTAATGCTGGTGCTGCCGACCGAACTCGATGACGTCATTTCCGTAACGCCTGCGATATGCCCCAGGGCGCGTTCAAGCGGGGTCGCTACCGATGTGCCCATGGTTTCCGGGCTGGCGCCGGGCAATGACGCTTGCACGGAGATGGTAGGGAAATCGACTTGGGGTAATGGCGAGACCGGTAACTGTAAAAAAGCAATCAGGCCCGCCAGCGTGACCGCCAGCGTGAGCAGGGTGGTCGCGACCGGACGGTGGATGAAATAAGCCGGCAGGCTCATGCAGCGTCCTTGCCAAGATCGGGTTTGGAATGGGCATCGCGTTGTGTATCCGCCATGCGCAGGCGCAGTTTGTCGAAAGCCAGATAGATCACAGGGGTCGTGAACAGGGTCAGCAACTGGCTCAATATCAGTCCGCCGACCATCGTAATTCCCAAAGGATGGCGCAGTTCCGAACCCACGCCCGTGCCCAGCATTAGCGGTAGGGCGCTAAGCAGCGCCGCCATCGTCGTCATCATGATCGGACGAAAGCGCAGCAGACAGGCTTGGTGTATGGCTTCCCGCGCAGATTTGCCTTGTCTGCGTTCCGCATCCAGGGCAAAATCAATCATCATAATGGCGTTTTTCTTGACGATACCGATCAGCAGAATAATGCCGATGATAGCGATTATCCCCAAATCGTTACCCGACAGCATCAACGCAAGCAGCGCGCCCACGCCGGCCGAAGGCAAGGTTGACAGAATCGTGACCGGATGGATATAACTCTCGTAGAGAACACCCAGCACGATATAGACTGTGACGATGGCGGCGAGAATCAGCCACAACGTATTCGATAGTGACGCGTTAAAAGCCAGCGTCGTGCCCTGATAAGCGGCCTGTACGCTAATCGGTAGACCGATTTGCCGCTTGGCTGTTTCTATAGCGGCTATTGCTTCGCCGAGAAAAGCGCCGGGCGCCAGATTAAAGGAAATAGTGGTTGCGGGGAACTGATCTAAACGCTGGGTAAGCAGTGGCGCGCTCTGTTCGGTCACGCTGACGATCGTCGATAACGGCACCTGTATCCCGGTTGATGAAGCAACTCGTAGCGCTTTTAAATCATCCATGCTTTGCCGATATTCAGGTTTTACTTCCAGCACGACTCGATACTGGTTTGACTGGGTAAAAATTGTGGAAACCAGTCGCTGTCCATAGGCATCGTATAGCGCATTATCAATAGCGGAAATACTGACGCCCATGCGGCTTGCGGTGCTGCGATCTATCGACACAAACGCTTGCAGACCCTTATCCTGAAGGTCGGAGGTCACATCGGCAAACTGCGGTTGTTTGGACAGTTCCGCTACCAGCAGCGCTGTCCAGCGGCTCAAGGCCTCACGATCGGCTGATTCCAGGGTAAATTGATACTGATTACGGCTGACCCGGTTTTCAATGGTAAGGTCTTGCACCGGTTGCAGGTATAAAGTGATGCCTTCTACCTGATCAAGCTTGGGTTGCATTCTGCGGATGATGTCCATGACCTTAACGCCGCGTACTGCCAGCGATTTCAGCGTGATCATCACCCGGCCAGCGTTTAGTGTGGGGTTGGCGCCGTCTACGCCGATAAATGACGAAATGCTTTCGACTGCCGGGTCTTCAAGTATGACTTTGCCCAGGGCTTGCTGGCGCTCGGCCATGGCGGCAAAGGAAATGGATTGCGGCGCTTCCGAGATGCCTTGTATAACGCCGGTATCCTGGACAGGGAAAAAACCCTTGGGGACGACGATGTACAGCAAAACGGTGAGCACCAGGGAGGCAACAGTCACCAGCAGCGTGGCGCGCTGATGTTCCAGCACCCAGCCCAACATCCTGGCGTAGCTTCGCGTGACCCTGTCTAAAAGCCGTCCGCTGGCGAGATAAAAACGACCTTTTTGCTCTTCAGTGTGCGGGCGTAGTATTTTCGCGCACATCATCGGCGTAAGCGTCAAAGAAATAACGGCGGAAATCAGAATGGCGACGGCCAGCGTAATGGCAAATTCGCGAAACAGACGCCCGGCCACGTCGCCCATGAATAACAACGGGATCAAGACGGCAATTAAGGAAAGCGTCAGCGAGATGATGGTGAAGGCAATTTGTTCGGAACCTTTGAGCGCGGCGTTTAAAGGTGATTCTCCCTGTTCGATGTAGCGGGTAATGTTTTCAATCACGACGATGGCGTCGTCAACCACGAAACCGGCGGCGATGGTCAGCGCCATCAGCGTCAGATTGTTGATGCTGAAGCCGGCCAGATACATGACTGCGAAAGTGCCGATTAACGACAGCGGCACCACGATGCCGGGAATGGCGGTCGCAGATGCGTTGCGTAAAAAAAAGAAAATAACCAGAACCACCAGCGCCAGCGCCAGCAGCAGCTCGCTTTGCACATCTTCCACCGAGGCGCGGATTGTGGTCGTGCGGTCAGTCAACAGCGCCACGTCCAGTCCGCCCGGAAGCGCCTCTTGCAATTTGGGCAGCAGTTGTTTTATGCGGTCGACGACTTCAATAACGTTAGTGCCCGGCTGACGCTGGATGTTGACGATGACCGATGCGGTGCCGTTCGCCCAGGCGGCGAGCCTGATGTTTTCAGTATTGTTAGTGGCATCGGCGACATCCGATAACAGCACCGGTCTGCCGCTACGGTAGGCAATGACCAACGCGGCATAGTCCGGGGCTGAGCGGATTTGATCATTGGCATCAATAATAGCCGCTCGGGTCGGCCCCTCAAACATGCCCTTGGGCTGATTGACGTTGGCGCTGGCTATTGCCGTGCGCAGGTCTTCCAGACTTAATCCGTAAGCCGCCAGCGCCGCGGGATTGGCCTGGATGCGCACCGCCGGTCTTTGCCCGCCGCTGATTGTAACTAGCCCTACACCGGATAATTGCGACAGTTTTTGTGCCAGACGGGTGTCCACCAGATCCTCGACTTTGGTTAAATCCAGTGTTTTCGAGCTGACGGCAAGGGTCACTATCGGTGCGTCGGCGGGGTTAATTTTGCTGTAAACCGGCGGCATAGGCAAATCGGCAGGCAAATAATTGGTGGCGGCGTTGATGGCTGCCTGCACTTCCTGTTCGGCTATATCAAGACTCAGGTTCAGGTTGAACTGTAGCGTGATGACCGACGCCCCGCCCGAACTGGAAGACGACATCTGGTTTAATCCGGGCAACTGGCCGAGTTGGCGCTCAAGGGGCGAGGTGATCAACGAAGTCATGACTTCCTGGCTTGCGCCGGGATACAGTGTCACCACTTGAATAGTCGGATAGTCGACCTGCGGCAGCGCCGAAATCGGCAGCTCGCGGTAGGCGATCAGTCCGGCCAGTAGCAGCGCCAGCATCAATAGCGAGGTGGCGACCGGACGCAGGATGAACAGACGGGAAGGGTTCATGGCTGGAGCATCCAGGTGCTGGAGTGCAACGGCTTAAGCTGTTGCGTTCCTATTGGAAAAATGATCACCCTAATTACAAGCGCTCTCTGAAAGTGTGTTGATTTATTATAATGGACACTTGGCACGATAGATTGCGAAAGGCAGACTTCGACCCAAACTAGACGATGATGCAAGTATAAAATAATTTGAATTTGATAACATGCGCCGTTCGCCGGTGGGAAGCGAGCGCGCCAGCTATGCACGACAGCGCTGCTCCGTGCTCTTTACCTGCCCCAAGGTCCCCAAAAGTAATAATCAGGATTTTTCGGATCGAAGTCGGCGTTTGTGAGTGGCGCATTAAGGTTAAGGTTCTCGTACCCGTAATACTCGATAAGCTGGCCATCTTGGTCATAAATCTTGATCCTTACCAAGATCTTGCTCTCGACATCCTGGTTGATGACAAACCGCCAGCCATCGTACGCCTTTACCTTCTCCTTTGGGAAATTCACTTCCAGGGTTCGTGTATTCCTGCCATACACTTTTTCTTCTCTGTTCTCAGAGAACGTCAGGTCGCCGGCATTAATCGCCTTGCGCATGTTTAGCGCAACACCCTCAATTAAGTAACCAATCCCGGTATTGGTGACCGGATAAAGTTCATTCGCCATGAGTTTAGGATCCTTCGGGTAGAGATTGTATATGATGAATCTTAGTACCCCGCCTCTGTGAGCTCTGACCCGGCCTTCATTCCAGCCTGCTACGTACAGTAACTCACTCCCCTTGTAAGGCTCTTCTATCCATTTCATGTACAGGCTAAATGGTTTCTTTCTGCACTTGAGGAGCATGGTTTCTTCGGAAAGAAGCTTGCCAGCAATTCGCTGCTGTTTGTGAAAAACGGCAGTATACATTGTGACTCCGTTGTAAGCGGCCTCGGCCTCCCTAAGCCATTCCTCAGGATCAAGCTCAGCGGATGCATTGTGTGAGGCCATCGAAGCGAACGCGAATATTGCTGAACAGATGATCCTGGTCACGTATTTGCGAAAATCGCGACGCGGTGTCTCTGCTGTATCTTCGCTCCCGTTTCCGAGGCACGGCTCACGCATCCGGCAACCTGAGCGCGTACATGATGAGAGTGGCGCTTCCGCCATAGGAGCGCCATACCTGTTTCCATCTATGACGTGTTTCACGTTTTTGCCCAAAAGGATAACGTAAAGCTCAGCGGCGGTGCGTTAGCGGAGTCCGCTGGAGCGTTGGGTTAGGCTAGTCGATGTCTTTGCAACTTCCAGCAAATACCGAAGTGCTTTGTTTACCGCTTCATCATTAGGAAAAGCTTCTGCAATATCAGGATCAAGAAGCACCACGTTCGTTTCTGCTTTGATCCGGTTTGCGTATTTACCGCGTACAATCTCACCGAAATCCGACCGCTTATATTCTGGCCGAAGCTCATCTGTCATTTCTGATTTAACCTTCTTCATAAATTTGCCTCTCAATATTCGTTGCCAGTCGTGCCGATATGATGCGAATTCTATCCCCTCTGTCAGTATGCGATACCGTGAGCAAACGACCTTGGGACGAAATACCGAATGTTACAAATCGTTCTTCGTCATCCGAGTGATCAGGATCGTGAGCGGTAGCCGAAAACACATCGCGTAATGCACTGGTTGCCTCTCCAAAGGTAACACCATGTTTGCGCCAGTTCGTGGCGGCTTTTTTCGAATCCCATTCAAAATGCATATTGGATAGCTTTTGTTGTCATCATACGGCGGAACGCCAGTCGGCTTCCGCCTTACGGGTTGTTAGGAAATTCCAATGACACAAAGACAAATTATTTATCCAAAAGAAACGGTTGATGGATTGATAGCCATGTTTCCAGATGATGATGATCTAGCTAAAGCTCTAAACGAAAATAGTCGCCACGCATGGGATTTTGTTAATGATAAGGTTCGCCATCTTGGAGGTCTTTTTCATTCCTTGTCCTGGGCAGGATTCCCTGGAATAAACGATTAGTCTGCGACTCTTACGGTTTGCCTATAATGCTCCATTTCCTTTCGTGCTACTTCGTATGCCTCAGATGCGGCGAGGTAACTGCTCCACTGTTCATTCGAAGGGAAACTCTCGAACATGGGGTTTTGCGTTCCATTCAGTAGGCTTGGGCTTCTCTAAGCTTATCGCAAATACTCGCCCATTCTTCCGAGACGATGGCATAAGGTTTTGAAAGTTTGGAAGACATTTTTTTGGTTCTCCTTTTATTTACTAACAAGTGATTATCTAGGTCAGGCTATCTTACCATCTGATAATTTCAGTAGACAAAGATTATCTTTGAAGGCTTATTTTCTAAACTGGATAACATACGATTTATGTATGATAAAGGTATCCAGATAACCCTAAGGAACGAGCATGAAATAACCTGATCAAGTTCATGCTTCGATAAGCCCGGCATTATTGGTATGTGAGTTCCAAGTTGCTCAACTTATTTCATGCTCGTTCCTAAGCTTGAATGAATGCCTGCTTCTGGACTAATGCCATATTCTTGAGGCCTTGGTAGATGCTGCGACGAAATTGTTTACGCCATGTAAGCCACCTTGGCTATATAAAGACAAGGGCTTTCTACCCTTCCGCCCCTCAAATATCAACATACTTTCAGGGGAGCTTGCCCTGATTACCACTCTTTTGATCCTTATCCTGCCGGATTTCGTTGACAGGGAGGGAAGATTTCACGCCGGAAGATGGCTTCGGGTCTCGAGTGATCAGTTTAACTTTCATACCTTCTCGCAATTTGTCGGCGCCATCCACAACGACTTGTTCATCAGGTTGCAGACCTTCCAGCACGGCCACCTTATCACCTTCGATAGGGCCTAAAGTCAACGGCCGCACACTTACCGTTTGATCCGCCTTCACCACATAAACGAAAGCGCCCATCGTTCCGCGTTGAATCGCCGCCGTGGGCATGATCGTCACCGAGCGGAGGGTATCCATATTCATCCTGATATTAACAAATTGGTTAGAGAACAACGCGCCGTCTTCATTGGCAAACTGCCCTTTGAGCTTAATGGTGCCGGTGGTTGTGTCAATTTGATTGTCCACAGCCAACAATTGTCCCTGGGCAAGTTTGTTCTGGCCTCTACGGTCGAAAGCTTCAAGCGCCATGACTTTGCCGGAATGAAACTTTTTCATCACCTCCTGTAGCCGGTCCTCCGGTAAAGTAAACACCACGGCGATGGGCTGAATTTGCGTAATGACTACGAGTCCGTCGGTATCGGCAGCATGCACGATATTGCCCTGATCGACCAGGCGCAGACCTAAACGTCCAGAGATAGGTGCAGTGATGCGTGTATAAGTCAGTTGGAGCTTGGCGCTGGCAACCAATCCATGGTCGATTTCTAAAGTGCCTTTATTCTGGTTTATTAGCGATTCCTGGGTAACGGTCTGCTGTGCCGCTATGGAGTCCTGTGCCAGCAAGTTGAATGCGGCATTCAGCCGGTGGGTTTTGTCGGTGTTTGAGGATCGTGTCATGAGGCATATATTTATTACCCTTTACGTCTCATGTCAATCAATGAATTTGATCGGCAGAATGAAATTTGCCGCTCAAACTCAAAGTTCTCTTTTGTGTCTATGGCGTCACTATGCCGCCTTGCGGTGTCCCCGATAGCGGGTGCAATACTTGTCCTGTGGTATCCAGTATGCCTGCTTTTAGCCAGCGCCGAATGAGATTCAGCAAGGGCTTGTCATCAATGCGCTGCATCAGCATGTCCAACAGCTTGGTGTGGTCGATATGGTCGAAGAAGCCTTTAATGTCAGCCTCTACAACCCGCGTAAGGCGGAAGCCGATAGGCGTTCCGCCGGATGATGAAGAGCCGATCACGGGTTCCGCCATGGGGACTGATAAATGCCCGCATGATTTCGCCGGCATTGGTGCGATGGTTTCTGCGTTGGTATAGGCATTGTTGTTTGATTGGCGGATCGCCTGTCGGCATCCGCCCTACGAACTCTATGTGTACGTCAATGGCATCCATCACCATGGTAACTGCATCACCCAATATTGTTTTTAAGCTATCCAAAGCTCCGCAAATCACAGCACGAAAAACTTGCCACAGCTTGCCCGCAAAGTTAAT
>JAQTPT010000060.1 GCA_028712795.1 Methylococcales bacterium | reverse complement strand
ACCTGGATCCTGGGCAATCGGATCGATGCTAAAAATACCGATAATAGCCGCCACGACGATAGCGACAATTAATTTCAGGCGATAATCACCCGGCATAAAAGACTCCATTTCAGATAATCAAAACAGCGTTATGTCCGGTTCGGAAGGCTGAAAATCGTAGGGCGGTTTCGCAATAGCAAACCGCCACATACCTACTATCATCAGCATGCCGAAGTTGCGGTGGATTGCCTGTCGGCGAATCCACCCTACAGAGTTAATACGCCTTACATCGTTACAGAGTTAATACACCTTTTAGCATTCGAATCCATCTTACGGGTTATGGATTGCGCCTTAACGGGTTATGGATTGCGCCTTACCGGGTTAATTCAACACGTTTCAATAATCAATCGAGTCTGACCCCATTGATTTTATGGCGGTTGGGATTGGGATGTTGATGGGATTACCCAAAGGCATCGGCACATTGTAACGTGGAAATGTCGGGCACGAAAAGATGTGCCCGACCTACCTGGCTACCTGCCTGGAATGTGGTGACGGCGTTAGGTCAGGCATTGATAAATCCTCATTATGACCACATTGTAACAAAGTAGTGGAGGACAATTATGCCTTCCATGCGGCGCAATACGGCTATCGCCTATTGCGCCCTATGGATTGCGCCTTACCGGGTTTCGGCGCAGCTCCGATTGAGCGTTGCGTTTGACGGCTTTTTCATTTAAAACAATTAAATAACAGAATCAATGGAGTCTGATTCCCACTGATTCCGATTTCAGTTTTGCTTTACGGTCTATTGCTGTTGAACATTGGAAATTCAAAATATAAATCCAATTAGTCAATGAAGTTAAAAACTCAGGCGAAGCAATCGTTTCAAATTTATCGCCATCTCTAAAATGTATTCCACACATAGTAGATTCAAATGTTGAATGAGATATAGAATTTCGCAAATGTCGAACGTAATCACAATCCATTAGCTTTTTGCATATTTGAATTATTGGCTTACGCTCATTCTCTTTAAGTCTAATCATTTTATTTAACGGACCGTCTTTCATATAAACTATGGTCATATAAAGTCTAAAAATAAGTGACCCTTGAACCTTTAATAATTTTTTGTACATTTGAGGCAATTCCCCAGGTATTGGTATTTCAAAGCCAATTTCTTTTTCCAATTTTGGATCAAGGATTGATGCAAGATAGTGCCAAAAAACCCCATTTGTCATATGCTCCCTTTCAGAATCAGTAGGTTGAGTTATTGAATCATAAATTTCATTCATAAAATCGTAACCATCTAATGAATTAGCCAATTTTTCAATTAATTCTTTACAGTCATTGTGCTGTTTAATTGTTTTTGTATTACTACAAATTTTATCTATGAGGGTAATTTCATAACTATTTATTGTATAAGGCAGTATTTCACTTACATTTAAATTCTCAGGTGGCCCTTCATTTTCCATTCCGAAAATCTTGTAATATTTTCTTAAAGAATCACCAATTGTATCATTAGCCATATTTCAAATCAGAGTAAGGTAGGCATGCATTTTTGCCTACAATTATGTTTTAGTTTTTAATCGCTGGGTTTGCAAACCCTTGTAAGGTATGCTGTGCGTACCTTTCGACATTCAATGGTATGCACTGCTTACCCTACCTTGCTTGAACCCGTTAGGTGCAATAGCCTTTGGGCGTATTGCACCGCACCTGAATAACCAATCGTGCATTGAGTTTAGAAAAATGCCTTAAGAACCAGCAACAGTACGCAGCCAGTTCTGTAGGATGTGCTGAGGAACGAAACGCATCCAGTTACCTTGTGTGATGGGCTTCCTTGCGTCAGCCCATCCTACGAGCTCTTGCTGATGGTCGATAAAAACATTAGACAGACCGTGTCGTTTTGTCCAATGTCTCTCTACAGATTTCAAAATTCAAGCTCAGCCAACGGTAGGAGGGTATCGAAAAGCTGTTGGCTGGGCGAAACTTAGAGTTTATCAATTGTATCCGATTATGACAATTTTGTGAGTATCAAGCCCTGATTTGAGAGGATTCTGTCGAGTTTCTCCTGATTTACTAAAATCGTCTCTTGATTTGAGAGTATTCGGTCTTGGTTGGTGAAGATGCGGTCAAGTTTCTCCTGGTTCAGTAGAATTGTCTCCTGATTGGCGAGAATGGTTATCTGGTTAGAGAGGATTGTTTGCTGGTTAGCTAGCAATTCGTCATTGGACATAGATAAACTCCTAAAGTATCTGATTGTGGATAAAGCGTTTAATGATGTAGCTATGTGCGGTGGCAATTAAATCTTCAATGGTAATATCAGACAAAATCGCTAAGTAACGTACCAGGCAGAATCTGTAAAGTACCGTCGAATATCTCAAAACACTCCTTTTCCAGAGACCGGAAAGGGCAGTCCGATTATAGCACGGGGCGCTGTGCCGCTCCAGCCTGGCACTTAGTTGATTGGACTAAATGCCTCCTTTTGTCTAATGTTCAAATCCACGCCCTGGCATTGGCAAGGCTTCCAGGGTTTCCAAATTACCAAACATTAGACAAACGAAATGGCCGCCCATGTTGCCCATTCTACCAAGTTACCACTGCGACTCGCCGGTTTCAGGATCGTACATTTCGTGGACAATTTTATGCCGGTTGGCAATCAATTCCTCAATGCTGGGTGAATTGCTCATGGCGCGCGAAATAGCCAGCTTCATGGCCTCGTAGTTGGTGCGGTATAAATCCTTGCGATCCACTTCAGGATTCGTCGCGCATTCGGGGGCTATCCAAAGCATGGCGATGATGCATAGTTCATTGGCTTTGTCAGCGGGAATAACGCCAGCGATAACGCTGTCAAGAACGGCATCGGCAACGGCCGACTGCACGGGGCCGCCAAACAAGTTCACATAAGCGGTGGATTTAATAGTGACTTTGGGAACTATTATGGTTGCAGGGCGCACTTGCTGGTTGCAGGCGCGGATGGCAAACATGCGGGTATGGCCTTCAGTTTGACCCATCAGGGTTGCAAAAGCATTGCCTGCGGGGCCTTTGACACTTCCAATAAGAATCTCAGGCATGGCATCGGTGCCCTGGCCTTCGCTTGAAAATACGGTGGCTTCACCGGTTCTAAACCAAATGGTATCTGACATCAAAAACTCTCCAACCAGGGTAGTAATAAAATTAAATATTTTAAGACGGATGATCAGGGGCGGCAATACTTTTGTTTTTTTGTCAAACTACCCGTCACAATCAAAGATCAGCGTAATCTATAGGAGTTTTGCCGCCAGAAGTGGCTTTAGCCAATTATGTAACGCAGCAATTTGTTTTTGAGGCTTAGTGAATCATGTGATTTTTCAATAACCAGGGAACTTCCTTGTTGTTTGCATCACTAACCCACTGTTATTGAAAAATCCGGCAGCTTGATAAATTATCAGTTGCTTGTTGATTAGCCCGGTTAGCGTCTGAATTAAGAACATGCGTATTGTTTGAAAGCCCTCGTTTATTTCCTGTCTACTGATTTAACCTGCCGTCGATTTTCGGTTTTGTGCATTAACCAATAAATCGGATATCCAAAATTTCAACTGCTTGTAGGTAATTATTCTGGACTTCGCCATGCAAAATAAGCCATACGAACTATTATTAACGTGCAAGTAAGACTTTTTAATAACCTGCAAAAGAAACTTTAAAGGCCGTAGCTGGAACGGATATAAGTCCAGACGCCGTATATCGGAATGTGGGCGTGTAAATAACATCCGAGGGTTAGGGGTCGTGCCCCGTTATAGCTTTTTTTATAATGATCCTCATGACGGCCTAACCACCCCAATCAAAAATGTGGCGCTTGCGCCACAATCCAGACCAAATTAAAAGAGAGTATAAGTACACAGTTATGCCGCAACAATTTACCCGTTTTGAAATGTCCGCCCCTTCAGATTCCAATAATAACCCATCTACCCGAGACGATTTAATCCAGTCCATTTCCAAGTATGCGCAACCCGATTACCGGAAGGCTTTCTGGCAAATCACGAATACTTTTGCCCCTTACATCAGCCTATGGGCGCTGATGATTTTTTCCGTACTCCATGGTTTTCCGTATTGGATAACCTTGCTATTATCGGTTATTGCCTCCGGCTTTTTGGTGCGTATCTTTATCTTTTTCCATGATTGTTGCCATTCGGCGTTCTTTCCTTCGCGCCGCGCAAACCGGATATTGGGGTACATTGCCGGCATTATGACCTTCACACCCTTTGAAGACTGGCAACGCACCCATGTCATTCATCACTCGGCATCGGGGGATCTCGATCGTCGCGGGGTGGGAGATATTTGGACACTGACAGTGGATGAATACCTTTCCGCATCAAGGCTCAAACGTTTTGCTTACCGGTTTTTCCGTAATCCATTATTTTTATTTACTATCATACCCTTCGTTTTGTTTTTGGTTCTGCAACGCTTTTCCAGTCAGGGAGCCAAAAAACGTGAACGCCGCAGCGTCATTATCACCAATGTCGCGATTGTTGCAATCATAGCTTTAATGAGCCTGACATTGGGCTTTCAAAACTACCTGATGATCCAGTTGCCCATTATCATGATGGCGGCAAGTGCCGGAATGTGGTTGTTCTATGTTCAGCACCAGTACGAAGATGTTTACTGGACGCGACATGAAAGTTGGGATATTACCCGGGCAGGTCTGGAAGGAAGCTCTTACTATAAATTGCCCAAAGCCCTGCAATGGATAGTGGGCAATATCGGCTTGCATCACATACACCACGTCAAGGCCAATATTCCCAACTATAATCTGCAACGTTGCTACGATGAAGTATTGGCTTTGCAGTCAGCGATGCCGTTGACTTTTCGTAAAAGCCTCAAATCGCTTTGGCTCAATCTATGGGACGAACAGAAACAAAAACTGGTGAGTTTCCGGTCGATCAGGATGCTCCCCCGAATGAAAAGACAATCGGCGGTTTATTGATTGGGGGGCAAAACTGTTTTGCCCGCCATTTGCCATATCGAAGACGATCCTAAAGTCCGTTTTCGATAGAAGTTAAAACAGAATCCATTGAAAATAGTGTAAGTGTTTGAAACTCATACCTTCGACATAACACGTCTCCTACTCAAGCTGTAAAATAAACGTTTAGATCACGGTTTTGAGCCGTATTCAGGTTCTTTTTATAGCACTCTAAATTCAGGTATACTGTAGCACCATAAACAGATTACATAGCTTTTCCACATCTCTTTTTTACCCCAATTTTATATCCAAGCCACCCGGGATTCTGGCCGTTTTTAGGGCGCGAACGCCCAAAACGCAATGTAGCAAAAAAATTATTTTAATAATGGATATAACGCAAAATAATAAAAATGTAGCATCAGTGTTTTTCGATCTGAAGATCCTTAATCATCAGGAACCTAACATTCATAAGCGAGAAAATAAGTTGCAAACAAAAAGTATTGTTTTAATTCCGCCACTATTTTTCATGCTGGCTTGTTCGGTGAATGCCCAAGAGACAAACAAAGAAATTCAGGCTAACGTGACACGCCTTCTGTCTGGAATGACGCTTGAAGAAAAGGTGGGGCAGATGACGCAGATTGACTTCGCCGTTATTGCGGCCCCAGAGGGACAAAAGGCAGCCGATCCAATAGACCGCGCCAAGCTGGACGATGCTGTGTTGACGCACCATGTGGGCTCTATTCTAAATGTCCCTTATGACAAAGCGCAAGCTATCGGGACATGGCGGAAAATGATGGAGACGGTGAAAGCGGTTGCAGCAAAATCCCGGTTAAAAATTCCGGTTATCTATGGGGTTGATGCCATACACGGGGTCAATTATACGCAAAATGCCGTGTTGTTTCCGCAAGCCATCAACATGGCTGCCACCTTCAATCCGGAGTTGAGCTTTAAGGAAGGCGAAATTACCGCCCGGGAACTACGCGCCTCCGGGCTGCAATGGAACTTTTCGCCGGTCATGGATATAGGCCGCCAACCGCTTTGGTCCCGTTTATGGGAAACTTACGGGGAAGACGTGCATCTGGCTACCATTTTGGGCACATCTTATATAAAAGGCCATCAAGGCGATGAATTTTCCGCGCCCAATAAGGCCGCCACTTGTTTGAAACATTTTGCCGGTTACAGCTTCCCCTTTAACGGCAAAGACCGGACGCCTGCGTTTATGGGCGAAAGAATGCTCCGTGAATATTTTTTGCCTACGTTTGAGGCAGGTGTGAAAGCCGGCTCCCCGGCGATTATGATTAACTCGGCTGAAGTTGACGGTATTCCGGGACACGCCAACTATCGCTATCTGACTACGATTCTGCGCGGTGAAATGGGTTTCAAAGGCTTTACGGTTTCTGACTGGGGAGACATTAAACGCCTTTATACGCGTGATAAATTGGCCGCCACGGAAAAAGAAGCGGTAAAAATGGCGGTGATGGCAGGCATTGATATGAGCATGGTGCCCTATGACTTTTCTTTCTATGAATTGTTGCTTGAGCTGGTCAAAGCGGGCGAAGTGCCGCTATCACGGATAGATGAAGCCGTGTCCAGGATTCTTACGGTAAAGTACCAGGCCGGATTATTTGATCCGAAAGCGCCGGTTTTGCCGATAGAAGGCAATTTTGCCACGGCAGAGGCATTAGAGACCAGCCGCCAGGCGGCCAGGGAATCCATTGTGCTGGCCAAAAATGCCAACAATATCCTTCCCCTAAAAAAATCAGCGAATGTTTTGGTGACCGGGCCTGCCGCAAATTTGTTAAGCGTGTTGAATGGTGGCTGGACTATTACCTGGCAAGGCGATGATGAGCGTTTATATCCCCAAGAAAAGTTGACGATTTTTGAAGCCATGCAACTTAAGTCCACCGGCAGAGTGACTTACGTCGGAGGAAAATCATTTAATGACGAAATTGATAGTCAAGAAGCCGTTAAGGCGGCTAAAAACAACGACATTATCGTGCTTTGTCTGGGTGAAAAGCCTTATACAGAAACAGTCGGCAATATTGATTCATTAAATCTCGATCAAGCGCAAATTAAACTTGCCAACGCCATGGTTGCCACCGGGAAACCGGTCATTTTGGTCACATTGGGCGGCCGCCCGCGTATCATCACTGCAATCGCTGAACAAGTCCACGGGGTTATTTTAGGCTTCTTGCCAGGCATGGAGGGCGGCGCAGCCATTGCCGATATTTTATACGGTGACTATAACCCGGATGGCAAACTGCCCATCTCCTATCCAGGAAACACCAACGACAGCGTGATGTACGATCATAAGCCGATCGAATCTTTTGAGCCTAATGCTTATAAACCCTTATATCCGTTTGGCCATGGTTTAAGTTACACTGCTTTTCAAACCAGCGGCTTGAAGGTGGAAAAAAACAAAATTAACATCGGCGAAAATATCAAGGTAACCGTCACCGTTAAAAATACCGGGCCATTGAAAGGCAAAGAGACGGTTTTGCTGTATTTAAACGATGTTGCAGCTTCTGTAAGCAGACCTGCTAAACAATTAAAAGCGTTTAAAAAAATCGCGCTTGATCCCGGTCAGGCGGAACAACTCAGTTTTAAGTTAACGCCTTACGATTTGTCATTTATAGGCGTTGATCTTAAACGGGTAGTGGAACCCGGTGATTTTAAGGTGATGATTGGCAATGAAACCGTTTTATTTTCTGTCGCGAAATAGCAGGCAAGACTTTAATCCGCTTAAATTATTGCATGTAAATTGACTGGCGAAATACACCGATTGATTATTTGGAAGGCAGAGCCCTTTCAAATTTGCAACCTGCATTTTTAACTAAAGAGATGGCATTATGTGGAAGATAAGCATTAAAAAATTGAACGTTCGACGTTTAGGCGGCTTATCAATACCGGAAATTAACGTCTTTTATCTAATCAATGCCTTGGTTTTAGCTCTGTTATGCAATTCTTATGCGTTTGCAGAAACACGGTTTTTTGAAGATTTTAAGGGCGTTGCCGTTGATGAAGCAATTTGGGCATACCCAACCGGGGACGCTTCGTTCAATGGCCGGACACAAATGCGGCTTGTATATCCATCAGTCTCAAACGGATTGCTTCATCTCAAACTGGATACGTACAATCCAAGCGCGAATCCGGCAGGAAATTCTTTCTACGGGTCGGAAATATTTTTACGCAAAACCCTCGAACAAGGTGCTGGTTTAATTCTGGAGATACGTGCCCGCATGGTAAAACCTGTTAAAGGGCTTGTCGGTGGGGCATTTCTTTATAAATATTTTTCCGAAACGCAAAATCATAGTGAAATAGATTTTGAATTGCTCACCAATATGCCTAATAAGGTGCAGACCAATATTTATGCCAATGAACCCCTTGGCGTCGGCCACCCTGAGTTTGCAGGCAAACCAAGGTTTGATATGACCCGGTTCAACACTTATCGCGTTGAATGGATGCCGGATCGTGTGCGCTGGTTTGTCAACAATCAACTTATTAGAGAAAATTCCAGAGTTGTCCCTAATGAACCTTTAAACTTGCACCTCAATTTTTATGCGCCGGAATGTAACTGGGCTGTTGCCTGTGATGCCAAGTTTCATCCAGCATCAACTCCGGCAAACAACAAGACATTCGTTTTCGATATAGATTGGGTTCGAATCATATCCGACGTGTCTTCGCAGACTGTCCCGGCGAAAAAAGCGGGGAGTATCACCCGGAAGAAATAGGGCGTTGATGCAACAGCTTGATAGTCAGCTTAACGAGGCAATCTGGCTATTAACCTTTGAACAGAGAAAATGTTGGCGAAAAATGCTCAATAGCTGCCCAACGCGGAAATCTTTGAGTATTATTTTTCGGGGATTAAAACTTTAATTATAAGCCGTGCTCAAGTGTTACTGACCGGCCAAGCCCTTGCGTTTTTAAAGAAATGACCCTGTCGGGTTCCGGCAAAAATCCTTTACCCTTGTCAGGCCATTCAATAAAACAGACGCTGTCTTGATCAAAATAATCCCTTATGCCTATCCATTCCAGCTCTTCGGGATCTGCTACCCGATACAGATCAAAGTGAAATATTTTACGGCCGCCTGTCGTGTATTCTTCAACCAGCGTATAAGTTGGGCTTTTAACTGCGCCGTTATAGCCTGCGGCACGAAGAAAACCTCTGACCATTGTCGTTTTCCCCGCCCCTAAATCGCCATATAAATAAATGAGGCATTTTGAGGGCAGAGACTTAAATAAATCAGCGCCAAACTGTTCTGTTTCTTCTGCGCTATTCAGATATTGCTGCATCATAAACCCGATCTGAGATAGGGCATTAAATCACTGGCTAACAACCCCCTTTCCCCATCTTTTTCTGCGGCCATATCAGCTGCTTCTCCATGGCGATAAACCCCTTGTTGCGCCGCATTTTTTAGAGACAAGCCTTGAGCCCGCAATGCGGCAATCACACCCGATAATACATCGCCCATTCCGCCTGAAGCCATTCCCGGATTTCCTGTCGTGGAAACTGCAACTTCATTTTCAGAGGCAATCAATGTGCCCGCGCCTTTAAGAAGGGCAATGCCGTCATATCTGGCCTGAATGGCTAAAGCTGAAGCAAAGCGGTCTTGTTGTATTTCAGCAGTGGAACAGCTTAATAAGCGGGCCGCTTCACCCGGATGGGGCGTTAAAATCCAGTCAGGGTTTGTTGTGGGCGAACGGGCTAACAGATTCAGGCCATCGGCGTCGATTATCACCGGTTTTTGAGCTTTTAGCGTTGCCATAAACAGTTCTTGCGCCCAATCACTTTGACCCAGTCCAGGGCCTATCACAATGACACTGGCCTTTTCCAGCAACACGGCCAGCTGTCCGGCATTACTGATGCCATGACACATTAACTCGGGCCTGTTCAAGTTCATCAACCCTGCATGCTCTGCCCGCGTTGCAATACTGACCAATCCGGCGCCCACCCGCAAAGCCGCTTCACCGGCCAGTCTCGCTGCGCCGGAATAACCCAAATCGCCACCCACTATCAGCACATGTCCATAATTGCCTTTATGTGAACATCGATCACGACGTAGCAACGGTGTTTTAACAACACGAAGCGCCGACGGGGGGACGGCTTGAAAAATAGCATCGGGTACGCCTAACGAGGCATAAGAAATTTCACCGCAATAGTCCGCTGCTTGCCCGGTAAATAAACCTTGTTTCAACGCAATAAACGTAACCGTGCACTGCGCTTTTACAGAACAGCCCATCACATTGCCGGTGTCCGCATTCAATCCCGAAGGGTTATCCACCGCAACAATATGCGCGGCTGACGTGTTGATAACCTGAATTGCCAGGGCATAAAGCCCAGTCACCGGGCGGTCAAGCCCTGTCCCCAACAAAGCGTCAACAATGACGTCCGCATCAATAATTTCTTCACCCTGAAAGGGAATAACCGTTCCTTTTGCCTCGATATAGCTCTGGCAGGCCGTCAGCGCATCGCCTTTGAGATTTGTGGGCTCTGAAAGACTATAGACACAGACCTTCAGCCCTGCTTCCAGAGCTAAACGGGCGACAATATAGCCATCACCCGCATTATTGCCGGCACCGCAAAAAACGGCAACGGACTTTGTATCCGGCCACTTATTCCTGAACCACTGAAAAACTTCATAACCGGCTCTGCTCATTAATTCAAAACCGGGAATGCCCTGTTCTTGTATGGCAATCCGGTCAAGTTCCCTAACCTGGGCTGTACGATAGAGCGTTATGGGTAAGTTATGCATGGCGGTCAATTGGGTTTAATGGCATCGAGCAGATTAAACGCTGGGCGGCGTGGACTACGGACAAACAGTAATGGAAGTCATGTTGCAAGATAAGTTTTGAGTACCCTATCGCCCTTGCATCAGGCAATCGTAACCGATGGAATGCAGATCTTGGCAATCAAGCTTGGCGATTAACATAGGTGACTGAGGGCTTACCTTCAGACTCAACAAGCTCACCTATAACAAAAACAGTTTCACCCGAGGCTTGCAAGGCTTCAATGGTCGATTTTTTATCTTCCGCGGCAACACAAACTATCATGCCGATACCGCAATTGAAGGTCGTAAGCATATCAGCTTGAGATACATTGCCCTGCTTCTGTAGCCATAGGAAAATATCGGGAAACACCCAGGAAGACAGGTCAATGTGGGCATTAAGACCCGCAGGAAGAACGCGCGGTAAATTCTCGGTTAAACCGCCACCCGTGATGTGTGCAAAAGCGTGTACAGGAACTTTCTCCAATAATGATAATAATGACTTTACATAAATCCTGGTCGGCTTAAGCAATGCTGCGCCTAAGGTATCGCCATCAAACGGATCGCTAAGCGCTGATTTGCTGTGTTCAATAACTTTTCGGATTAATGAATAACCATTGGAATGCGGGCCGGATGAGGCAATGCCAATCAGCTTGTCACCGGCTTTGACTTTGCTGCCGTCCAGTACCTTGGCTTTCTCTACGATCCCCACGCAAAAACCCGCCAAATCATACTCGCCATCCGCATACATGCCCGGCATTTCCGCGGTTTCACCGCCAACCAGCGCAGCGCCGGCCAACTCACAGCCTTTGCCTATTCCTTCTATTACGGATGCCGCGGTTTCAACATCCAATTTGCCCGTGGCAAAATAGTCAAGAAAAAACAACGGCTCTGCGCCTTGTACAATAATGTCGTTGACGCACATGGCGACCAGGTCGATGCCTACCGTATTATGAATGCCTAAATCCATAGCCAGCTTGAGCTTGGTGCCTACGCCATCAGTCCCTGAAACCAGAACCGGGTTTTGATATCGGTCCAGTGGCAGTTCAAACATTGAGCCAAATCCGCCCAGCCCCGCCATAACCCCTGCCGTGCGTGTTCTGGCGGCAATGGGCTTGATGCGCTCAACTAATTCATTGCCCGCCGCAATATCAACGCCGGCGCTCTTATAATTCAGGCTTTCCTGGTTTTGTGCGCTCAATGTCATGGTCTCTTTAAAATTTAAACTTTGAATATTGTACTAGACATCATCGTTTTTTGTGCAGGATATGAAGAATACTTAACCGTGTTTGGGCAACGGTAAGCCGTTGTCACCGAAATAGTTGAATATAATTGAAAAAATAATTAAAGTGGCTATTTATGTCAGAAAGCCGATCGTTAAAAATAATAACCAGTCCTGATTGAGGAATTAAAATGAAAGCAACAAAAATGTTTAAATCCGCGCTACTTATTGCCGTGGTAATATTTAACGGCGCGGCAGTCGCTTACAGTCCCGAAGAATTAGAACAAACTTGCAAAAAACCACGCTTCACTGATTTTAATCTGACCGCATATAAAGCGCCTGATAATATTGAAATTGCACCCGAATCAGAATTTATTATTAAAATATCAGCTTGGGCGGACCCCAGCACCATCAAACTAACCGCCAAAAAGCAGGCCCTCCCATTTACAGTGGAAAGCACTAGCACCTTTCACAAAATTAAGGCAAAATTACCCGCATCCTTGAATGGGAATTATGTCAGAATTGATGTGAGTGCAAAAGCGGTTTTGGGTTGTGATAATAAGGAAGGCTGGCTGGTCAAGGTAGCTGACAAATAAAAATCCCGAAAATAGAAGCCGCTATTTAGCATCATTATCCAAATTAAAGTTAACCCTGGGGTGTTATCATTCCGTCTTTACATATTTATCGACATAGAATCGCGCAGGATTAACACTTATAAAAAATCACAGTAAACCCTTGCAAGCTAATCAACTTTAGGCGATTTCCAAGAATGAATATACCCAAATTGTGCAGGATTTTTGTTCATTTTCAAGGCGTAAAAAGTTGCGCATAGCAGGCTATGTAATCCTTTTTACAACGCAGACAATGGGCAAAAAGACCAGCAAGTTGGGTATATTCTTTGCCGGAAATCGCCTTACCCAAAGTGAGCTAATAAATCTGCCGCCAGCGAACTTTGGGCTGCTTGAAAACAACTACCGCAATCACTCCATTTGTCCGGGCTATTTAATCAGCCCTTCTCAATATTACTAAGGTTACGAACAGGTATTATGAACACTCAAGAACTCTGGCAACGCTATCAGGATTGGCTTTATTTTAACGAAGACTTGGGTCTGTATTTGGATGTCAGCCGGATGCGCTTTGATGAGAGCCTGATTGCAACATTGGAGCCAAAATTTGCACGGGCATTTAAGGACATGGCCGCACTAGAGCAAGGCGCAATCGCAAACCCAGACGAAAACAGGATGGTGGGGCATTACTGGTTGCGCAACCCTGAATTAGCACCGGCGGAGCTGAAAAATCAGATTGTAGACAATCTGAATCAGATTGAAGACTTTGTCCAAAAGATACGCTGCGGCTCGATTCATCCGCCACTAGCCCCCAAGTTTACTGATGTGCTTTCCATCGGGATCGGCGGTTCTGCTCTGGGGCCGCAGTTCGTTAATGAAGCGCTGGCAGCCGATTTTCCACCGATGTCCATCCATTTTATTGACAATACCGATCCTGCCGGTATGGATCACATTCTCAACCGCCTGAAAGACCGGCTTAAAAGCACGCTGGTTATTGTCGCCAGTAAATCGGGGGGCACGGCTGAAACGCGCAACGGGATGCTGGAAACAAAGCACGCATACGAACAGCAGGGCCTGGATTTCTCTGCCCATGCCGTTGCCGTCACTATGTTGGGCAGTAAAATGGACAAACTGGATCGCATTGAAGGTTGGCTGGCGGAATTTCCCATGTTTGATTGGATCGGGGGCCGCACTTCGGAAATGTCGTCGGTTGGGTTATTGTCGGCCTCTTTGCTTGGGATTGATGTCCGGGCGTTATTAGCCGGTGCGAAGACAATGGACATAGCGACCCGCGTGCCGGAAATCAAGCGGAATCCAGCCGCTTTGCTGGCGCTTTCCTGGTATTATGCGGGCAACGGCAAGGGCGAGAAAGACATGGTGGTCGTGCCTTATAAAGATAGCCTGCTGCTATTTTCACGCTATCTGCAACAATTGGTGATGGAGTCATTGGGCAAAGAAAAAGATCTGGATGGCAATACGGTACACCAGGGCCTTGCGGTTTATGGCAACAAAGGTTCCACGGATCAGCATGCCTTCGTGCAACAGTTGCGGGAAGGTATAGCGAACTTCTTCGTTATTTTTATAGAAGTACTGCAAGACCGAAATGGCGAATCCATTGAAGTGGAGCCCGGGGTAACGTCGGGTGATTTTCTGTCCGGATTTTTGCAGGGAACGCGACAGGCGCTCTACGATAATCAACGGGATTCGATGACGTTGACACTTACCCAGGTGGATCCCCGAACGGTTGGCGCCCTAATCGCTTTGTTCGAACGGGCTGTCGGCTTTTATGCTTCGCTGGTGAACATCAATGCTTATAATCAGCCGGGCGTAGAAGCCGGGAAAAAAGCCGCTGAAACATTATTGAGCTTGCAACGAAAAATTTTCGCCGTTTTGAATGGAGAAGATCAGCCACTTGATCTGGCGGCACTGGCAGAAAAGGCAGAAGCAAGCGACCAGATTGAACACGTTTACAAAATTGCTAGACACTTGGCGGCCAATCACCGTGGCGTGGTTTTGCTCGGTAACCATGCTAAGCCTGGAGAACTTACTATTAGCTACCACGCTTCTTAATTTACCGGCTAACAAATGAAACGAGTGTTTGCGTTGATACGTTTCAGCCACCCCGCGCAGGCACTGCCTTCACCTCAATATGGGCAAAATTACTTCATCTTGTATTTTTAGGCGACATAAAGGTATTTTTGTAATAACTTACCTGTTAAATCAAAGCCAACTTTAATTTAAAAGCATAAGATCAGCGGATGGAACACAACCTCTATAATTTTATTAAAGAAGATGTATGGCTGTTACACGAGCAAAAGCTGCCGCTATTTAAAGCAACACTCATCAAGTCGCTTAAAATAGTCATCTTAGCTGTCCAAGGCTTTTCACGCGATCTGTGTCCGTTAAGGGCATCCGCATTAACGCTTTACAGCATACTGTCGATAGTGCCTGTGATCGCTATGCTGTTCGGTATCGCTAAAGGCTTTGGCTTTGAAACAATGCTGGAAAAGCGATTGCTTGAGCAAGCGCCGGATCAGGATGCCATGGTGCTACAGCTCATCAGCTTTGCACAAAATTTGCTGGAAAGCACTAAAGGCGGCGTTGTTGCGGGGATAGGCATTGTTGTCCTGTTTTGGACTATCATCAACGTGATTGGTAATATCGAAGAATCATTCAACTTTATTTGGAAGATAGCCAAAGGAAGGTCATTAAGCCGTAAATTTAGCGATTATTTATCGCTGATGCTGTTGGCCCCGGTTTTATTGATAGCATCGAGCAGTATTACGGTATTTCTGGATACAAAAATAAACTGGCTAATAAAAGTCATTGAATTGCCTGAATTTGGCACTTGGCTGGTCATTAGGGCATTGGGCTTGTCACCCTTGGTACTTATGATAGCGTTATTCACTTTTACGTTTATTTTTATGCCTAACCATAAAATAAGCTACAGGGCTGGCATAATGGCCGGCATTGTCACAGGCATTTTGTACGATATGTTGCAGGCGGCTTATCTAAGCTTGCAGATTGGCGTGTCCAGTTATAATGCCATTTACGGCAGTTTTGCAGCGTTACCCTTGTTTGTTGTTTGGTTGCAAATGGGCTGGATGATTGTCCTGTTTGGCTGTGAAGTGGCTTTTTTTTTACAGAATTATGAGATTTATAGGAACAACAACCGATTTTCTGATTTGAGCTTCTCCTTAAAAAAAGTCATTGCCCTACAAATAACCCATTTGATTATCAAGAATTTTATTCAGTTGAAAAAGCCATTGACGGCGTCTGAAATAGCGACAGCGCTGGTCATACCGATTGCCATTATCCAGCCCGTTTTATTTAATTTAATCGCGAGCCATATTATTGTCGAGTTTAAAGATCATGACGACGATGATGAGCGCTATCAGCCTGCCGTGGATATCAATATACTCTCTATTGCCTACATTATTAACGCATTGGAGCAGTGTGGACAAAATCATTTGCCGGATATCGACCAGGAACGGTTATTTATGGAACCAGTCAATAGTTTTACTAAATTGATGGAAACCGCCGAACAAAATCATTTGTTAAGAGATATATAATTATGTGAATGAAATGGCATTGATATTTTGATGCAGGATTTTAATTCGTATTCATCCTGCACTGCTTTACAAAATAATCAAGCCCGGTATAAATTAACGCCGGAATTATTTAGTCACCGGTTTTGCCGGTACAGGAACAGGGGCTGGCGCAACGCTTTCAGTAATCGGCTGTTTAGCCGCTTTTTCTAATTTTTCGCGCCGGAGGCCTTCGCCATAGAGCGTCGCAGTGACCATGAATAAAATGGTTGTTATGGCGAGAATGATAAACCTGTTGGGCTCCTTCATGAAAAACAGAGGCCAGTTAGGCTTATACATTCCAAGAAAGAAAAAAAGCAGTGTCAATAGTCCTAAATTAATAGCGCCCGTTATCATTATGTGTTCCTATTAGACCTTTATCATTTGAATGGCTTTACATTATTGTTTAAGTGAGTGGCTGTTTGCAAGCCTAAGCGATATTATTTTGACGATTTTACTTTCAGTTCGCAAATTCTTTATGTCGGTTTTATGCGACAAATGAAAAATGTGATTTATCGTGTTTAGAATTTTTAAATTGGTGACACGTCCCGTGTCGAAAAAAGCTTTCACGCGAGCTTTTTTTAAAAACAGGAGGCTTTATGAGCGGTTTTGATGAATTTGTATTAGCGTTATTTATTTTCGCTGTTTTACTGGTCTTTATGAGCGTCAAGCCCGTGCCTCAGGGCATGGAATACACGATCGAGCGTTTCGGTAAATATACCAACACGTTAACGCCGGGCTTAAACATCATCATGCCGATCATTGATCGCATCGGCAAGAAAATGATTATGATGGAGCAGGTAATGGATGTGCCGTCACAGGAGGTTATTACCAAGGATAACGCGATGGTGACGGTGGATGGCGTGGTTTTTTACCAGGTGATGGATGCAGCTAAAGCCGCGTATGAGGTCAGTAAATTGGATTGGGCCATTTTGAATTTGGTAATGACCAATATCCGTACCGTCATGGGGTCGATGGATCTGGATGAATTGTTGTCCCGCAGGGATGATATTAATGCCAGACTGCTTACCGTTGTTGACGATGCCACAACGCCTTGGGGTATAAAGGCAACTCGTATTGAAATTAAGGATATTGCTCCGCCCAAGGATTTGGTTGAAGCGATGGGCAGGCAAATGAAAGCCGAGCGCTTAAAACGCGCATCAATTCTGGAAGCCGAGGGTTTAAGGCAATCCGAGATTTTGCGCGCGGAAGGTGCGCAACAAGCGGCGATTCTGGAGGCGGAAGGCCGCAAGGAAGCCTCTTACCGGGATGCTGATGCCCGAGAACGCTTGGCTCAGGCCGAAGCCAGAGCAACCTTAATGGTCTCGGAAGCGATAGGCAAAGGCGACATACAGGCTATTAACTATTTTGTCGCGCAAAAATATATAGAGGCCTTGAAAGGCATTGCCTCGGCAGAAAACAGCAAGCTGATTTTTATGCCGCTTGAATCTTCCAGTGTCATCGGCGCTCTGGGCGGCATAACCGAACTGGCAAAAGAAGCTATGATAAAAAAGAGCTAGATGATGACAGAATTGGCCTTTGTTTTTTGGTATTGGTGGGTATTAGCGCTTATTCTTCTGGCCGTAGAGATACTGGCGCCCGGTTTTTTCTTTCTGTGGATGGCAATATCCGGATTTGTAACAGGTGCTTTGGTTTTGCTGATACCTGCAACCAGCATGGCAATTCAAATTTTACTTTTTTCCGTGTTGTCGATTGTAACCATCATAAGCTGGAAATTTTATGGTAAAAAACATACCATCACATCAGATCACCCCTTGCTAAACAAACGGGGTGATCAATACATCGGTAGAGTTTTCAGTTTGTATGAACCCATTAAAAATGGTCAGGGTAAAATAAAAGTGGATGACTCTATATGGAAAGTTCACGGTGAAGACTGCGATATTAATAGCCGGGTTAAAGTTATTGCTATTCGAGGTACGGTGTTTGAAGTGGAAAGGCTGCTGACAAAGTAATTCAGTCTGGGCGGCTATTCCAATGCTTTATAGCACGCTATACAGCAATTTTTCCTGGTCAATTTTCAATCGGCGCCAACACTGCACAGAACGATCTTTCGTTCTCTAGCCCATTAAGGACAGAGATGAGCAAGACTCTCAGACCCACAGTCTCTGTATCCGGCAAAAAACCTGCAGAAAACACTCGATCGATGCCAAAGCACCCGTGGTGTCAAGCATGCCATCGAACCAAAGCGCAATGTATAGCCCGGTTCATAGTATGATGTTCAAGTTTAATAACCGACAAAGAATATCAAGGCACCCTGCTCAAGAAAATGAAAATATCACTTATCGTCGCGATGGCAAGCAACCGGGTTATTGGCTTGAATAATAAAATGCCTTGGCATTTATCAGCTGATCTTAAGAAATTTAAAAAAATCACTATGGGTTCGCCGATTTTAATGGGTAGAAAAACTCACGAGTCCATAGGCAAGCCTTTGCCTGGTCGCGTCAATATTATTATAAGTAGAAACCTCGACTATCGACAGGACGGGTGTGTTGTTTTTAATGATCTTAAAACAGCGCTTGACCAAACGTGTACAACCGCTGAAGAGATTTTTGTGATTGGCGGCTCCGATATTTATGAAGCGATTCTGCCGATGGCCGATGCGATCTACCTTACGCTAATAAACAAGGTATTTGAGGGAGATGCTTTTTTTCCTGAAATTGATTTGAATGTATGGTCCGAGGTGGAGCGGGAAGACATTAAGGATGACCCTGATGCCGCCTTTAGTTACAGTTTCTTGAAGCTTGAAAAGGCAAACCGGCGCAACAGCTAGCAAAAACTAACAAGGAAACAGTGAAAACAGTTAAAATGGCTGATTTAAAAATCAATTTGTAACAGCGACAGCTTGGTAGCAAGAATGCAAACTAAATACAACACTGATGACTTGAGAATTTGCGGGATTGAAGAAGTCATTCCCCCTGCTCAGGCCCACGATGAAATCCCAATCACGGAAAAGGCCGCTCAAACGACTCTTCAGGCAAGGGCGGAGATTCATAATATATTGACTGGACAGGATGACAGACTGCTGATTGTCGTTGGCCCCTGCTCTATTCATGACCCCAAAGCAGCTTTGGAATACGCAGGGCTTTTGAAAGCAAGCAAAGATGAACTTCAAGACGATCTGGTGATTGTCATGCGGGTCTATTTTGAAAAGCCCCGCACGACTGTGGGCTGGAAAGGCTTGATTAATGATCCCCACCTTGATTCCAGTTTCAATATCAATCAAGGATTACGCGTTGCAAGGCAGTTATTGGTTGACGTGAATACACTTGGTGTACCCGCAGCGACTGAATATCTGGATTTAATCACGCCGCAATACGTTTCCGATTTGATTGCCTGGGGAGCCATTGGCGCCAGAACGACAGAAAGCCAGGGACACCGTGAATTGGCTTCGGGCGTATCGTGCCCTATCGGTTTTAAAAACTCAACGGATGGCACGATTAAAATTGCCATTGATGCAATAAGAGCCGCTATGAGCCCGCACCATTTTTTATCACTGACTAAAGCAGGCCATTCAGCGATCTTCTCAACTACCGGCAATGAAGATGTGCATATCATTTTAAGAGGCGGCCATGGACGCCCCAACTATGATACAGTCAGTGTCGAGCAAGTTGCTGAAGGTCTGATAAAGGCAAATTTAAGGCCAAACATTATGATTGATTTTAGTCACGCCAACAGCTTGAAACAATGCCAGCGGCAACTGATTGTCTGCCATGATGTTGCCGCGCAAATAGCCAATGGCGACTATAGGCTGATGGGTGTGATGATAGAAAGCCATCTAAAGGCAGGCAGCCAAGACGTTGTTGAAGGGAAAGCGTTAACTTACGGGCAAAGTATTACTGATCCGTGTTTGTCCTGGGAGGATACGGCTCCGCTGTTGCGGGATCTTGCCGTAGCTGTGCAAAGGCGCAGAAAGGCAGGCACCAGACGGAGTTTAAAATTATGATGGTTTACGTTAATGGTGAAGCGCGTGATTATGCTGAAAACACCCGTGTTGCGGATGTGATAGCAAAGATGGGTTTAACAGGCAAAAAAATCGCGATTGAATTGAACAAAGAAATATTGCCCTTTCAGCAATACGACACCCAGCTATTACAAGCTGAAGACCGCCTGGAAATTGTCCATGCCATTGGTGGCGGACAGGAAGATTCATTCGTACTCGCAGGGGTCACCTATCATTCACGGTTACTGGTCGGCACGGGCAAATATAAAGATCTGGAGGAAACCCGTTTGGCAATTGAAGCCAGTGGCGCGCAGATTGTCACTGTTGCCATCCGGCGCACCAATATCGGCCAAAACCCCAGCGAACCGAACTTGCTGGATGTCATATCGCCTGACAAATATACGATTCTGCCTAATACGGCCGGTTGTTACACTGCCGAAGACGCAGTAAGGACCTGCCGTTTAGGCCGTGAATTGCTCGGCGGCCACAAACTGGTCAAGCTGGAAGTGCTGGCCGATCAGAAGACGTTGTTTCCTGATGTCGCGGAAACCTATATTGCCGCTGAATTATTGGTTAATGATGGCTTTGATGTCATGGTTTATACCAATGATGACCCGATTGCCGCTAAACGGCTGGAAGATATTGGTTGTATTGCGGTTATGCCTTTGGCCGCGCCTATCGGTTCAGGTTTGGGCATCCGAAATCCTTATAATATTTTAACTATTGTCGAAAATGCCAAGGTACCCATTTTAGTGGATGCCGGTGTGGGCACCGCATCAGATGCAGCTATCGCTATGGAATTAGGGTGTGCTGGCGTTCTGATGAACACGGCCATTGCCGAAGCTAAAAACCCGATACTCATGGCCTCGGCGATGCGCAAAGGTATTGAAGCTGGCCGGGAAGCCTTTTTAGCTGGACGTATGCCCAGAAAACGCTTCGCTTCTGCATCATCCCCTATAGATGGCTTGTTTTTTTAATAGTTATGACCTTTTCTGGACAAACCCTCCCGCAAAGAATTCAAAGAATTCGTAGCTTTATTCGCCGGCAAGGCCGGCTTACACCCGGCCAGCAACTGGCTTTGGATGCTCATTGGGCCACTTATTGCCTGGACCCTAATGCAGACACTGATTTTGCGCAGGTGTTCGGGCGTGATGCGCCCCTGTTTGTGGAAATAGGTTTTGGCAATGGCGAGAGCCTGGCCAGGATGGCGGCCGCTAATCCTGATAAAGATTATATAGGTATTGAAGTGCATAGGCCTGGAGTTGGACATTTACTGATGTTGTTGAATCAGCAAGGCCTTAATAATGTCAGGGTTTATAGTCACGATGCCATAGAAATTATGGAGCATAAAATCGCCGACCAGAGTTTGGCGGGGGTGCATCTATTTTTTCCCGATCCTTGGCCCAAAAAAAAACATCACAAAAGACGCATAGTGCGACCCGGTTTTGTTGACTTGTTAGTCAGAAAATTAAAACCCGGCGGCTATTTTCATGCGGCAACGGATTGGGAAAATTACGCCGAAGCTATGTTAGCCGTTTTATCGGAAAACTCAGGCTTAAGAAACACCAGTCCCACCAATGACTATTGTCAATGTCCAACGTACCGTCCGATAACAAAATTTGAACAACGTGGCATACAGTTAGGGCATGGTGTATGGGATTTAATTTTTAGCAGTTTTCAGACTGAAAATACAAGCCTGAATATTCATTCAAACGGAACCGCTTTGTCGCATCTGGGCTCTGGCCCGGATCAGTGCAGTAATGATTACAATCAGCAATGCAGCTAATGAAATTTCCAGCAATAAAAAAGCGGCGATTTTAAACCAAGCAAAAATCGGATCAACGAACCGGACTAACCAGCCTCCGGCTTCATCCGCCAATGCCGATAGATAGATTAAGCCACTTAACCAGATTTTAAGGCGTACCGGGAAATCAGTCATCAGCATTAAGTGCGTTAAAGTCACTATTAACATTCCCATCGAAAATAAGTGAAAATGCGAAACTTCCAGCATTCCCTGATAACTTCTGGGTTGGGTGAATTTCTCTTCAGAGCCCAGATAATAGGCAATCACTGAATCCGGTGTTAGGTTCATATGATGAAAATACATCATGCCATTACTCACCCATAACAAAGCGATGTAGCCCAGAAACATTAACACCAGGGCGTTTAGTAAGGACTTGCGTTGTTGTTCGCCGGTAACGAAATAACGCATCAATCTTGATCCTTATTTTTTACCATGACCTGATAAATTGCCATCACTTTACGGATACTGTTAAGCGCTGATCTTGTGCTTAGTGTTGCACCGCTGATGCCATCGACTCCTTTATTAAAATCCATTTCCGCTAGAGGACGTTTATAAAGCTGTTCATACCAACGGTCTGGAGTCTGGTATTCGGATGGTTCATGAAAGGCGAGCGTGAAAACCTTATTTAACTCGCCATCGGGTGTCAATACAATCATCAAGGTTTCCGGTTTAGTTCTGACGGTGCTGGTTTCAATCGCAGCATAACCCAATATTTTGTCTTTATCTTTTCCGACGTAGAAGGTGAACAAGCCAGACTCCAATTTAACCTTGGAATCCTGCTGAATTTTGGCGGTTTCATTCTCATCAGGAAACAGCGATAATTGCTCTATTTTCATACCTTTGCCAAACGCTAACTCCATTGCCTCGCTTTTGCTGTAAAAGATTTCAGCAACGCTGGGGACTGTGACTGCCAGTAGCCACAGAAAAAACATAAATTTAATTATTTTCATAATCTATATTCATTTAGTCAGACCAACGGTCATTAGGTAGTATTTGTGTGGTTGCCAAAAACTGATCCGCCTGTCAAACATTTCATTAAATCGAAATGTCAGGCAAGCGGCATGGATTACGAACGGCATTTTAAGTTTTTACCGCAACCAAAACTGGTTGGCTAATATCATACTATATGAACGGGAAAATCCCTTGGAACTAGAAAATAAAACCAAATCCCAAATTGAAATCATCCGGCAGAGAGCCCGATGCGGCTGAAAAATTACGGTAATCAGCCTTAATTACGACCTGTGGGATAGGCTTATATTGCAGACCAACCTGAAAAACCCGCTGATTTAAGTGTGGATCACCGGCAAAACCTTCGGGTGCGCTGGCAATCGTGTTGTATTTTTCATAACGGAAGAAAGGCGCAAGGTATTGCGGCGTATCTTTAAACATCAGAGGCAAGACATCATAACCTACCTCGGTATACCAGCCATAGTTTTGTGAACCTATGGTTTGGGGATTACCTTGGGCTGCTTTGTTAGCACTTAGGATACCTGCATCATTGATATGTCCCCATGCACCCAAGGTACGGAATTCCAGTCCACGATATTTCCATTGCACATGCGCTTCATAGAGTTGCGTAAAAACATTGGGCTTTAGGCCGGCATATACCTCATCTTGTCCGGAATTGCCAAGATACGCGGCACCCCCAACAGTAACTCCAGGCAACGCATGGGGCTCATAATTCATTTGTGCGACATAACCGAAATTTTCAGCCAGCCCCTGACTGCCTCCTCCCCGCCCCTCACGAATGCCAACAGATTCAAACCCTTCGGCATTTAAACCGTTGACAACATAAGCGGTATAAGTCAGCTCAGGCGTTATCGCGCCGAATAGACCGACACCCATTTCTCGCCAGGTAGTCGGAATGATTACCTGGTCAACGACAGGGCGATGGTTGCCGAAGTAAAATAGCGGCTCATGAATCCGGTTGATCATACCCATAGGCATTAGAACTAAGCCAGCACGAGCATTAACCATCGGATTAAGAAAGAAATCCAGCGATGCAAATTCGACAGAAACCTCGCCTTTTTGTTCGGCACCTTCGCCGGTAGTGGCATGTTCGAATTCAAGTTCACTGTTCATAAGGATGCGATCTGTAAATTTATATCCCACATACAAAACCATTCTTTCAAGATCAGCATTAGATTTTGCCCCACTATCACCCTTGTCACTCACGATGTCCTGATAAAAAGCCTCGCCATAACCGCCGATTGATAGCCCCTTGCCTACTTGATATACCTTGGAAGCAGCGGGTCCAAGGCCATAAGCGCTTTTAAGTGCTTTCTCCTCAGGAATAGCCAGATTGGTACGCAGTTTTTCAACTTCCTGGCTCAAAATATTGGTTTTGCGCTCAAGGTTCTTTACATTACTGTTTGAGACTTTGGTCTCCGAATTCTGCACATTGCTCGTTGCGGCTTTTTTTTCCCTGTTTTGTACATCTTTGTTGGCGGTTGTGTTAGGCACTGCTACCATTCCTGTCTTCATCTCATCAATTTGCTTTTGCTGTGCCTGAATGATTTTCCACATATCCTCCATAGTTTTCGGTTTGTCCAAAGCACTAACAGGTGTACAAAAACTAATTAGTGTTGTTAGTACAGCACTTTTTATTAATGGCTGGCTAATTTTTTTCATTTACTTATCCTCATATTTTCAGTTAATTCATTGTAACCATTTTAAATATAATAATACAAATGATTCTTATTAATAAAAACAATTAGGCAATTATTAACTTACCTCATCTTCGTCACTTAAACTGACAATTACTTATTTTTTTCAATAAGTTAGAATTTTTATTATTGGGTGCTGATTTTAATTGATCTATCAATTGGCTATACTGATCCGATATATCAATTACCGGTAAAGAAATGATGGCAGAAGTTATAGCACATGATGGCGACGAGTTAACGATACAAGTCAAAGTCAAAATAACGGGTTCACTCCTTGAAGCAGAACATATAATTCTGGACGCCTGTAATGAAGTTGGGCAACTGGCAACCTCGCATGCCATCAAAAAATTTGATACGGAGGTTAGTCCCATTCAAATAGCAGGGACTAAACTGATCGCAAAAGCGGCTACGCCCAAGCAGTATGAAACACCTTATGGCTGTGTGGAAGTGTCGCGTTATGTTTATCAAAGGTAATTATTCAGACCCCCCTACGCCAAAAACATACAAAGTTGGCTAAAAAAGTTGTACATTAATCTCCATGAGACTAAGCGACCACGATCTGCTGCAACTGACCGAAGAAGAATTGCTGGAATTACC
>JAQTPT010000112.1 GCA_028712795.1 Methylococcales bacterium | reverse complement strand
AGGCGTTCTGGCCTTTAACGCTATAAAGACTCTCAAGGCTACGCGTATCAATCTGTTGAAACAGGTCAGCATAGAGAAAGCATTCATGACCTTTGGGGAGTAGATCAAAAATATTAGTCGGAAACAGATGGAAAGTAATTCGGGCTACTTAACTTTTCGTCGGTATTCTCGGACAGCCTCCTAGGAAATCGTCAGCATTGGCGGAGGGCTTATGGTCATACACATTGAAATACAGCAGGCGGCTGGCCCTGTCAATGGCGACGAACAGATAGTATTTGGTGCCCTCCAGCTTAGGGAGGTAGGTCACGTCAATATGAAGATACCCAGGCTCGTACTCCTTGAATTTCTTGGCTTGCGCCTTATTCTCTTCTGGCACCTGGTTGATGCCGAAACCAACGAGGGCGCGGTAAACATTGCTCCTGCAAGCATACGGGATGCTCGTTTGGATGATCTCGGTAAGTTCATCCAAGGGACACCAGGTCAATGTCCTCACCACCCTGATGACCTCTTTTTCAAAGGCGTTTAAAGTGTAGTGTATAGTGTCTGGACGACTGCTTTTGTCTTCTGTGGAGTCCCTGTTCTGCCATTTTGCCGCCGTGTTGGCACTCACTTGAAACTGTGCCGCTATGTCGTTTAAGGGTAAACAAGAACCCTGTATAATCGCTATTGAATGTGAGTTTGTTCTTGCATTCGCATGGTAGATTTGTGGCACGTAGATTCCTTTTGGCTAAAAAGTAAGGTCGATAGGTTTATAAATCTATCATGCTTTTTATGCTTCTAATAATCAACAACGTGGTGAAACTGGACAGCTATGATTAACAAATTCCATACCTTGAATTGCGCAACGGATTCTTAATCCAGAACTCCATGAGGGGGCGGCCCGGCTTCGCTAAAGTCACCACCCAGCCAAGCCTTTATCAGAGTTACACAGGGGTCTCAAGTCATGGATAAATTTAAGGCACTGGAGCAGTGCGTTGAGTTCGCGGAACCCGATGCGTGTTGACTGAAAGAGCAAGTACAACGTCTCCTTGTGAGTCGATTCCATCGGGTTGTAAGTTTTCAAAAAAACATCTAAAAGCGGCCAAAATTTGAGAGAACGCAAATCGTTTATAAGCCCTTATGGACAATAGGTAGCTTAATTCCGGTGAAACTTTAGAGTCTTTTGTTGATTAGTACCCAACTCTAACTGACTTGAGTAGCAATGATTGTCAGCTAGACTCACCCGGTTCAACTATCGTTTTTTTCATTCGCGCTTCGGCTCAAATCTCTGCACATTCTCGTCTATTGGTTGCCGCAATCTGCGCTGTGGGCCGCAGCAGCGGCGGTTGGCTGAGGCTCATTGCTAATCAAGCTAACTGAAGGGGCTAGGTTTTGTCCTTGTTGACAGTAAACAGAAACGCAATACTTCAAATCGGTCTCTGCTTGGTAGTTGCTTTTGAAATGGATCTCATAAAGTGAATGGTGAGAATCATTAAGAATTTTAAAGTAAGCAAATTGATAACTCCCCTGCGAAGGCACTTTTGCCGCCTCGCGTGCTGCTGCATTCAAGCCGGCCTGAGGACAGCTAAAAGTCATTTTAGCTAAATCGCTCAAGCCGGCACTCGCAGGTTCGATGCCAGCAACAGGAATCGGTTGTTCCTGAGCAGGGGTCACAGTAACAGGTTGTTCCCGTGTGGGAGTCGCTGTAGTACATGCTGATAGTACTATGGTTGTGAGTGCTATGATGTTTTTCATTGGTCAAGTCCTCTGATTGCTGGAAAAATGAGCGCGGGATGCACACGTTATCTCTGGCTTGGTAAGCGTTTTAAATCCGGAATCGAGTTAAACCCGATGCCCGTTGATTTGCTTTAATTTGAATTCGCTGCCCCGCTGATAGCCGTTGACTTGAGTCAACTTTACTTGTTAAGTAAGAAGCTCCAGTGTCGTGTTGAAACAATTTTCTAGTCACCAAATCGTTAAATTTTTGCGATAAACGGCGGGTAGAATGAGCTTGTGGAGTTTTACCGGTTCTTTTATCATGCATAAAATGCAGGTTGTAGCATTTGTGTTTTGAACTCCGATAAAAACGCCAAATTTTAGAAACATACCAGCCAGCCCTCTGTAACGGGCGTGCTGTCGGCGAGAACAGTAATAGGCTACTCAAGGATGAGTTTGGTGGCTGCACATTTTCATGGCTCAAGGTCGGTGCTATGCCGATCGCCTCAAATACGGCTCTTTTTGGCACGAACCGATCTTTGCATCCATTTTGATCGCAACAGCGACAGAAGCAAACTGTGCCTTTCCGCCAGTTGCGCGAACACAAAGCCACAATGAGGCGAACCTGCGGCCCCTCAAAGACCATACTGAACGACCTTGTTACTGAACGTCCCGACGTAGACTTTCCCGTTAGCGACAACCGGCGTGGAATACTTGGCGAAGTTACCCATGTTGTTGGCGCCGTTCGCGTCGCTGTGAAAAAGCTGCTTCATCTGGGTGCCATTGATGAGCGTCGTCGCGTCGTAGGCGACAAGTGCGCCGTGAACGACCCTGGAGTTCGCATCCCCCTGCGTTGGATATACGGCCCAGACAACGCCAGTGCCGTCGACCGTGCCGTTCGAGGAGACAACGAGGCGTCCGCCGGGCATGCCGCCGGGCGGGGGCAGGTTACCAGACGCGAACTGCGTCCCTTCGCCGCGGAACGCCGTAATGCGTTTTGTGGCAAAGTCGAAGTTGTATGCTTTCGGGCGCTCGTTTTCGCCCCAGAGATACACGATCCCCTTCGTCGCCCGCTCCATGTACACAGGGGTTCCGTGAATGTGATAGCTCTTCCCTGTGGGCGTATGTGCGGGAACATTACGATCGAGATTGACGATCGGCCAGTTCGGATCGGCTGGCGTCGTCGTCGGCAGACCCGCGAGGCCGTTGGGGTTATTGGGCAAGTATGTAGCGACAAAGGGCAGGTTGAACTGGGGATCCCACCTATTTTTCCCGAGGTTGTCCTTATTCAGGTTATAGAGAATGCCATCTTTTCCGCCTCCAACTAGGTTACCTCGCCCGGGGATTATAAAGACGCCGGCGGCGCCGAGGTCCTGATCCTTGAACTCCCGCGCAAAATCGCTGAACGCGCCCCAGAAGTCGACAACAGCAAGGTTTGGCTTGCCATTGTTTACGTTGGCGACGCCGGCAGTGTAATGAAGCTTGACGAAGCTTTCGGCGAAGTTACCCGGGATCGTTCCAGGGTCCATCCCGTTGCCCGTAGTAAAGTAAATGTCGTCACCGTCGATCGCGGGCCCGGAGCCTGACATCCACACCCCGCCAGCGCCTCCGCCCGGCGTGACGTTCCAGATGGCAGGCGTCGGCATGAAGCCCGCCTCGCGATTGAGGCCACGCACGTCGTACGCGACTACAAATCCATGCCCTGGACCATGCGGATCCTCGCCATTCATCGAGAACGGTACCACTACGGCTTTGTTCCCCCCGGCATCGGCCAATAGCCCCAAGCCAGCGCGCATTTTCTGGTACGGTGTAGTAAAGCCGTTCGTGATCCCGCCGCCACCGTTGTCAGCATTGCCGGCAATAAGCACCGGAGGCTTTTTATCGGCCAGGGTGTTCGCGTCGAGTATCCAGAGCATATTGTTACGCTCTTGGTTGTTGCTGCCAGCGTTTGGTTTTCCGAACGTTGTCGCATAGATGGTGTTCGTTGCTACGTCAATCACCGGAGTAGATGTAATTCCCCAGTTGTGGTAGATGCACCACATATCCATTTGGCCAGGCTTTGTGCACGGGTCGAACGGCGCAGCGAGCTGACGTTTAGCGAGCTCGGCCCCCGTGTTGACATCGAAGACATAGGCCGTGTTCTTCATCGTGAACACATAGAGCTTGTCGCCTACGACGAGCGGCGACGTGTCCATTTTTTCATCAACGGCGAATTCGCGAATCTTCTTCAATCTGGGAACGTTTGCGGTTGTCAGAATCGTTTCGAATTTGTTCCAACCCTGGCGGGTGTTGTTGACACCAACCGTCGGCACATCGACGGCGTGGACAGACGACGCCAAAAAAAGGACCGGCGCCGCAATCAACGCCAGGGCGCTTGTACGTGAAAGTAACTTCATAATTGTTTACTCCATAGTTGACATGCCCGATTTCTCGGAGCACCAAACAGACTCCACAAATGGTACACCCATTTCTGGAGTCGCGTGGATCTTGCTTCGGATCTGCAGGGCGCATTCGCTGGCGCCTGTAGTGTTTCCGATCACTAACAGGGGTTCTGACCACAAACCCCAGAGATGTTTGAAATCCAATGATTTCAATGAGAAAAGTATTGGATTTAAACAATTTTAACGCCAAAACTAAAATTAACTTTGCTGTGAAACCATATTTAAAGGTTCAGTACTCGCCATTTTTTTACTGAAGAGCGTAGTGCGGGAAATCCACATGCAACGTTCTCTAGGAACCGGAGTCGGGTGACCGCCTCCGATGATCCGGTGACAGTCGAGCAATTGGCTGTTCTACTTTAATCATTTACAAGCCTAGTTTCGGTTTCACGGAAAAGAATAATTGAGAGTAAAATTATTGTCCCAGTAGGTAACACCATCGACGATGTAAAAAGCGGTAAACAAACCATTTACGCCTATGCCGACTGGGACATTGACTATCCACGATTCGGCGTCTGCCTGATGCGGTTGCTTGGCTGGAGGATAGTTTCTGTTGTGACTGCCAAATGCATTATGAAAAGTCGTCCAGTTATCCAAGGTATAGGTGATAGCCACCGTTTTGGCGAAGTCTATATTTTTTACCAAAATTTCAACGTTTAAGTTTCCACTGGGGTCGACGTTTACAGCAACGACAAGTATATTTGGATTAATGACAACTGTACCGATGCCATCTGTGTGTGCTGGTCCCGTGGCTAGCCGATAGTCAAACCCTGAATTATTGTCCCAGTGAATATTTCCAGCGACTTGATATTCGAGAACAAACTGATCAATCTCTGTTTCATCAATGTGAGTCTGCCATACCTCGTTATTGCCTGGAACAGAGCGATTATAACTGCACGGAAAAAAGGCCCAGGGGCCGGAACTTGTATGACCCCATACTCCCACAACCTTGGCGAAAGCTATGTTCTGCACCACGACGGAACAATTCGTAAAATAATTGAAACTCCCGGTCCCGCTAGGACTGCTTCCGGCTTCTGCATGCAACAGTGACACTGCGTTCATAATACCTCCAAAAATCCAAATGTAATTTTGTCGTACGCATCTAAACTGACAATGGTCTATATTTTTTCATTTTAGGCAGGCCTATTGATCCCGTGCGCAATATAAATCGAAGATGATGGCATTGTAAGCGTTTATCCGTTACTTACAACTATATAATACTGAAAATAGCGGCATCTGCAAATAATACGCTTGAAACTATAAATTGAAAGGAGTCAAAGCTCCAAATGCCTATCTATACAGCAACCCAATCAAAATGTCTTTGTACTTATCATTACGTTCCAACATTTAAGATAGTAAACAAGCTTATAAGCCCCTAAATAATAAAATGGCATAAGTTATGCCATGTTTTTTTGTTTTTCTAAAAATATTTTATATATAATATTTATAACAATAGGTTATTTAATCTATACGATATAAGTGATATGAATTTATTTCAATCAATTTTTTAAAATACAAATATTACGCCCAATTAATCACGGTAAATTTGTTCTCCACCCACCGCTCTCATCCTGAGCAACCAACAGCGCAAGAGTTTTTCGTCATCTTAAGGTAATCAAAAACCAGTCGCGTGTTTCGAACCAGTTCGCGTATTTTTTGCGC
>JAQTPT010000111.1 GCA_028712795.1 Methylococcales bacterium | reverse complement strand
CTTAGAGTGACCGATGAGGAACTCGAAAAAATCAACATCCAAAAAGCCAACTTCCATGGCGAATGGAATTACACCATCCTCCCGTCAACCTGAAAGTTGTTACAGTTATATTTGGACAGGCTCTTAGGTAGTCAAGAGATTCAACAAAATGCAGGGGTGGGGCTTCGGCGTTAAAATCGTAGTACCTATATGACAGTATGAGGCTCGGTCGCAAATATTTATTAAGGCCAAGCCGCATTAATCTGCGGACGCAATTATCCTGCTAACGCCATAAACTGCTTATAATCCGGAATATTGTTTTCTGACAGCTGCTTTTTTCGAATCATGTGCGCAGTTTCGATACCCTCGATAGTCGCTCGTGCTGAATGGAAGGCCTTAAATCCCATCATTGGATTCGTGATTTTCTTGATGAAACGAAGATCTTGTTTTATCACATTGTTCAAATATTTGACCTGACAGATTTTTATAAAACTGATCAATCCTGACGGCATCAGCAACCTATTGATATTCTCAATGCCGGCATAGTTGGCGCCGCTTTAATCCATGACGACTTTATGAGGGAAGCCGTTGTTGTAGATGGCCTGCTTGAAGAACGCGGTAGCGGCCATTTCGTCGCGCTGTTCGGACAGCATGAAATCAATGGTGCCGCCAAACTTGTCGGCGGCACGATACAAGCAGACCCACTTCCCTTTGACCTTAAGGTACGTTTCATCCATCCTCCAGGATGTTGCCAAAGTATGTTTGCTTTTTTGGGCTTCAGCTGAGATCAACGGGGGAATAGTTAATAACCCGGCGATTCAGGGCGGCATGATCCGCTTGAACGCCAAGCTCCTCCATGATTTCTTCCAGCACGATAAGAGACGCCATATCGGCCATAGAAAAATACAGCGTATAGAATGACTTCTTTGGGAAAATGAACACTATTAAAACTAATCATTGGTTTTTTAATTGCTAAAAACCGTGCATTGTCCCGGATTTCGAAAAACTTTGCGACACAACCCCGGGCAGGATGATTACGGGCTGCCTTTTGGTAGTTTGCCTAAACAATCATGGTAATCGTATCAAAGTTTTACTTTGGGATGGTACTCTCCACCCCACCTCGCGGTAACGCAGTTACTTTCAAATACAGAGATTTTTGGCTTTCTCTGATACGGACCTTTCACCCTATTAATGGCTGGCCCTCGCGGGCGTCCGGATACTGGCAATCCATGCCGCTATGACGTTGTTGCTGAAGCATCTTTATAATCAGGAAATGACATCATTTGAAAAGAGAGCGCCTTAAAAATTAATCATCGGATTATTCAATTACTAAAAGTGGCCAAGCATCACTCAAACCGACAAATTTTGCGACTGAACCTAATGTTACCAATAGGGTGATCAAAAGTGATACCCTTACAACATGAATAATCCAATGTTTGTTCCTTACTGGCGGCTGTCAGGTTTTTACTTCTTTTATTTTGCGACGTTAGGCTGTTTTTTACCTTACTGGAGCCTCTATCTAAAAGATGGCGGGTTTAATCCTATTGAAATCGGCGAGCTTTCGGCGATGTTGATTGGTACAAAAATCATTGCTCCCAATTTATGGGGCTGGATTGCCGACCATACCGGGAAAAGTCTACGAATCATTCGGATAGCTTCATTTTTTGCCGCTTTACTCTTTGCCGGTTTTTTCTTTGCGCATAACTATTTTGGGTTTGCCTGGATAACCATCGCCTTTAGTTTTTTTTGGAATGCCGTGTTGCCTCAATTTGAAGCGGTCACCTTGTTCCATTTAAAAAATGAATCGCATCGTTACAGTAAAATAAGGCTATGGGGGTCGGTCGGTTTTATTGTTGCAGTGCTGGGTATTGGCTGGCTGTTGGATAGCCAGCCAGTTAAACAGCTTCCGGTTGTTGTTATTGCGTTACTGATTTCAAGCTGGTTTGTTACCTTAATTACCCCCGAAGCCAAGACTATCAAGCATGAGACGGCAACTGTTGGAATGCTTCAAATCATAAAAAAACCGGAAGTCATCGCTTTTCTGCTGGTCAATATATTATTGCAGGCGGCTCACGCGCCTTATTATGTTTTTTATTCCATTTACCTCAAGCACTATCATTACTCGACGGCTATTACAGGATTACTCTGGGCGCTTGGCGTTTTGGCGGAGATCGTTTTATTTGTTTACATGGGGCGCCTCCTGAAACGCTTTTCTTTAAGGGCTATTTTATTATTCAGTCTGGTGTTGGCTACCAGCCGCTGGCTAATGATTGGCTGGTGCGCAGATTATTTAGGTTTGTTAATTATTGCCCAATTGTTACATGCCGCGACTTTTGGCGGCGCTCATGTCGTTGCCATACACCTGTTGCATCTTTATTTTGGAGGGCAGCATCAGGGCAAAGGCCAGGCTTTATACACCAGCCTCAGCTTTGGTGTAGGGGGAATGCTGGGTAGTTATTATAGCGGCTATTTCTGGGAATCATTGGGTTCAAGGTTTGTATATACAATGGCGGCGCTCTGTTGCAGTATCGCCTTTATGATTGCTTTTATCTGGGTAGGTCGAGAAAATGTTAATATAAGTAAAAAGCGCAGGGCAAAAAGCAGAATATTAAATTCTGACCGTGGCCTTAAGCCTTAATTTACTGTTTGGGAAATAATGTGTTTGAAATAATAAAAAGTGGTGGCTGGATGATGCTGCCTCTCATTTTGTGTTCAATTGGGGCAATGGGCATTGTCATCGAACGTTTCTGGTCGTTACAAAAAAAGAAAATATTACCGCCTGAACTGGTTCCCCAAGTATGGAAATTATACCGTGAAAAAAAACTGGATGATGCCACTTTGCGGCTTTTGAAAAATAGTTCGCCGCTAGGCTGTATTTTAGCGGCAGGCCTTGCTAACAGACATCATGGACGGGATGTTATGAAAGAATGTATTGAAGAATCCGGTCGAAAGGTTGTGCATGACTTGGAACGTTATCTCAATTCCCTGGGTACTATCGCAACCATTGGCCCATTATTGGGTTTACTGGGGACAGTGTTTGGTATGATAGACATTTTTTCTTCACTTATGCAGCACGGTTCAGGTGATCCAACTGTATTGGCAGGGGGGATTTCGGTAGCGCTGATTACAACGGCGGCAGGATTGACCGTAGGCATTCCCAGTTTAATCTTCCATCGCTATTTTGAAAGGCTGGTGGATGAATACATAGTCGATATGGAATCCGAGGCGTTAAAACTGATCGATATTCTGCATGGACACCGGGAGGCAAGCTGATGAATTTTCGCCATAAAAAAAGAGAAAAGATTGATATTACCCTAATATCAATGATTGACGTGCTCTTTGTATTGTTGCTTTTTTTCATGGTTTCTACAACCTTTAACCGCAACACGGAAGTCAAGATTGCATTGCCTGAAGCTGCTGGGGCAGAAGTAGAACAAAATCCTAAAATGGTCACTTTACTAATTGACCCAGACGGTAAGTATTACTTGACCGGGGTAGATGGATTGCCGCATGAATTAGCCGATCAGCAATTAGAAACCTTAAAACAGGAATTACAGAAGCTCGCAGAACATTCAAAAGACCAGCCTTTTATCATTAATGCGGACGGTAAAACTCCTCATCAAGCCGTGATCACTGCATTAGAGGCGGCTGGCGATGCGGGATTCAGCCATATCACCTTTGCAGCCCAACATCCAAAGACCCGTCAATGAAAAAAACGCTGGCCCGATGGGCAACAGACATTTGGTATAAAGACCCGTTGATCGGTGTTTGGCTGATGCCACTGGGTTTTTTATTCAGTGATGCAGTCAGGTTTAGAAAGTTCTTATATCGTATGGGGGTGCTAAAAAAACATACTCTACCGGTTCCGGTTATCGTAGTAGGTAATATAACGGTCGGTGGCACAGGTAAAACACCGTTGATTATCTGGATGGCCGGATTTCTTAAAGATTCCGGCTTTAAGCCGGGTATTATCAGTCGAGGTTATGGAGGGATGGCTGAATCATGGCCGCAATGGGTTACTGCTGACAGCGATGCTGAAAATACAGGTGATGAAGCCTTGTTAATCGCCAAACAAACAGGCTGCCCGATGGCTGTGGGGCCATTGCGGGTAGATGCCGCAAATATGCTGCTCAAGCAAGCCGATTGTAATGTTATTTTATCCGATGATGGTCTTCAACATTACGCCTTGAACAGAGCTATTGAAATTGCCGTCATTGATGGCGAAAGACGCTTTGGCAACGGCTACTGTTTACCTGCCGGCCCCCTGCGCGAACCCTTGGAAAGATTACGAAGTGTCGACTTCATCGTCGTGAATGGTGAAAAGTACGAAGAGCGTGAATTTTCCATGCGGCTTGCAGGCGAAAAAGCCGTTAATCTGGTTACCGGAGAGCAAAAATCATTACAGGAATTTAACGGCGTTGACTGTCACGCGTTAGCCGGCATAGGGAATCCCGAGCGATTTTTTAAGCTGCTTGAAGTGGCTGGACTGACCTGTATAACGCACAGTTTTCCCGATCATTATCAATTTCAGCGCCACGACATTGAATTCAGCGATAACAAACCCGTGCTGATGACCGAAAAGGATGCTGTAAAATGTACCGCCTTTGCAGGAAAACAGCATTGGTATCTTCCGGTAAAAGCCGTTCCTGATCCCGTTTTTGCGGAACAATTATTAAACCTACTTAAGAGAAAAGCATGATAGATAAAAAATTACTCGATATTTTGGCCTGTCCACTATGCAAAAGCCCATTGCGTTACGATAAGACCAAGGAAGAATTAATATGCAGGGCAGATCGCCTCGCTTTTCCGATCCGCGATGATATTCCTGTGATGCTTGAGGATGAAGCCCGGCAATTAAGCAGCGAAGAAACCGATGCATTATACAAATGAGTCTTCGTTTTAAAGTTGTTATCCCGGCAAGGTACGCCTCAATCAGGCTACCGGGAAAACCGTTAATAGACATCGCCGGAAAGCCAATGATTGCCCATGTTTGTGAGCGGGCTCAGGAAGCGGGCGCTGAAGAAATCATCGTTGCAACAGATGATGAACGTATTCTTCAAACAGTGTGTGATTTGGGCATTAAAGCAGTGATGACGCGTCCGGATCATCAGAGTGGCACGGAAAGAATCGCCGAAGTCGCGCGGCAATGCGGTTGGTCTGGCAACGAAGTTATCGTAAACCTGCAAGGCGACGAGCCACTCATTCCTCCTGCAATTATTCGTGAGGTCGCTGATGCCTTAGCGGGGCAAGATAATGCAGGCATCGCAACGCTGGCTGCTAAGATTATTGATTCAGAAGAAATATTTAATCCGAATGCCGTCAAGGTGGTTTTAAATAAAGGGGGATACGCGCTTTATTTTAGCCGGGCGCCCATCCCCTGGGAGAGAGATGCTTTTGCACAATCTGGCAGAACACCATCAGGGAAAATGCCTTATCTTCGTCATATCGGACTCTACGCCTATACGGTTGATTTTTTAAAACGTTACTGTTCCTGGGAGCCGTCACCGCTTGAGTCGGTTGAATCATTGGAACAACTCAGAATACTATGGCACGGCGAAGCGGTATTGGTAAAAATTGTGGAAAAAACACCCGATGCGGGTGTGGACACCCGGGAAGATTTGATGCGCGTGGCGCAAGTATTGTCCTTAAAACTTAAACAGGCCTGGCCTTTGATTTAATCGATTGCCTTCGAATACTCGCTATTATTTGACAGAAGGCCTTAACACCAGTAATTTAAGCTGTTTTTTTAATTTCACTCAGAAACGGGTTGCTCAAGAGCTTTTAATGCAAGAATTTCATAGAATAAATCGTTTACCACCCTATGTTTTTAACATCGTTAATGAGCTGAAAGCCAAAGCCCG
>JAQTPT010000059.1 GCA_028712795.1 Methylococcales bacterium | reverse complement strand
CGAAAAAAAATGAATTCCTTGACCCAAGTTGAACACTTAGAGTAAAAATTCATTTCCACCGATGCGTTAGGTTTTAGGTGTTCAAGTTCGGCCAGAATCACTGTTCAAATTAATCAGAATACGCAATTCAAAAGGAACGCCAAATACCTTGGCTGTTTCTTCTTCGAATTGATCGGTTTTTTCATTGAGTGTGTAACAGCGTCGGCGAAGTGCGCGGCCAACAACCTGTTCACACAATAGCTGGGAACCGAATGGGCGCAAGCCAACAATATGCGTAACCGTATTGGCATCCCAGCCCTCCGCCAACATGGCTACGGAAACGATGCAGCGTATGTTACGTCCAGGCGGTATTTTCTCATCCATCCATTTGTAACTACCGTCATTATCCTCGCTGGCAGCTTTGTCGTTATTTTTGCGCACCAGTTCAGACCATTCCTCTGGAACCTTTCCGCCAAGCCACTTTTTCTTGCCAATCGTATCCAAGATAAACCGTAAACGCCTGGTTTCATCTTTCGTACCCCCTTCTTCCAAATCCTCAACAACCTTGGAATCAACCCGCACGGTCACTTCTTCGCCGGCTTGATTTCTAAACCACGGAGGTGCTACACCATAATTACCTGCTTCGTTTGCCAGCCAGTTAAAAACCTCGGCTGCAACTTTAGTATCCCGGCATACCACGATAAATACTGGGGGCACCGGATGTAACTCCTGCTGACTGTCTTGTTGCCATTGTAAAAATCTTTCATGCCAATCTTGAGCAAGCGTTGTAATTGGAGCCGAGGAATAGGTCATCACGATTTGCGGATTCATCGCAGTGTCGAGGCCGTCTTTTTCGGCCATTTCCTCAACCCAACGCCACACATTGAAATAAGTGGCTTCATCAGCGCCGGTAATATCACGCGTCGGCAACTGGGGAATTTTGACCAACCCGGATTCAATCGCATCCAGCAGACCAAAATCCGACACAATCCACGGAAACGGCTTGCCCACTTCGTTGCCTGAACCCTGAATATAAAAAGGCGTAGCCGAAAGATCGACGCACAAATGGATGCCTTTTTTCTTGTCGGCAGCTAATTTGTTAATACGATCCAAACCTTCGATCCAAATGGTCGCTTCCTTGGCATTCTTCTTGGCTAATGTAGCGTCTTCTTCCAAATCTACAATCTTTTCGCTATCGCCACGACGATAGGCATGATGCGCTTCATCATTGAAAACCAGCCAATGCGGACTGCGGCCTTTGCCGGTACCCAGTTCCTGACGTATACGCTTGAACCAGGCTCTATCTGATTCAAAATACTTGGTTTCGATGCGTTCATCTTTGCGTCCAGCATTCATCACAACTTCAGTTGCAACACCGGTTTTGACTACCTTGGCGGTGTCCCCGTTAACGCTGTTGGTTTCCTTTTTAGCTAATTTGTGCCAATTGGCAATCATCACCTCACCGCGCCTGAGTTCTTCCATCCGATGCACCGGCACCAATTGCCGAGTACGGTATAAACTCAGATCGCCCAGGGCTGGATTCAATTCCTGTAAACGTTCGCGGATGGTCACGTTGGGGCAGACAATCAGTATCGTGTCGGAAAATCGATCATCAGTTGGCGCTGCCACGCGGTTTAAAATCGACCACGCCGACAACATGCCCATGACAGTGGTTTTACCAGTACCGGTTGCCATTTTCAACGCATAGCGGGTAAAGGCCTTAAATCCTTTTGCCAGGGTTTTATCCCCCGGCTTATCGACTGGTATAATCGGCTTGTTTTTCTTGTAAACCTCAGCCGCTTCGATCAGAAAAATAATAGTTTCCGCTGCTTCAAGCTGAGCAAAAAATAAACGCTGTTGCCGCCTATCACTGCCAGCGAACCACAAAGCCAACAGTTCTTTCGTCACTGGCGATGCGCCATCATAAGGAATGCCGGTTAAGACACCAGCTCGCCATTCCTTAACTCGCATTCTTAGCCAATTTACAATCGGCAAGTCTTCCTGTTCGCCGACATTCAAATCGCCTTGCAGCGTCATTTGTTTTTTGTTTTTGCGGCCACGCCCGGCGCTTTCCGGCACCCGATAAAAATAACTGGCGGGGCGTCGGCCTTCTGCTTTTACCGGCGATTTACCGTGCTCGATTTGCCAATGCAGTTTTGGCTCGACAAAAGGTGAATTGATGATCGGGTTTTGGACTTCGTTGGACATGTTTAGTTTTTCGACAAGGCTAAATATCTAAAAAAGAGAGGCTTGGAAAGTCCGATAAGATACGATCTTGACACCATGAAATGGATTTAAAATCAATAAGTCTTCATCACCTGTCACTAAGTAATCGGCATGTCCCGAAACCGATAAATCCAGAAGGAAATTGTCTTTTTTATCGCGGCAATCCTCAAAATGGCTGGTAATATCAACCCATTTAACGTGATCATAAAGTAAAACGATTAATTCTTCGATCACTGTACTGGAAAAGTATTTTTTAAATTTAGGGCGCTGCAACACTTCAACTAATTCAGTAAAAAGCTCCTCACTGAATAAAATCGTTACTCGGCCGACAATAATGGCCTCTCTTAACCCGTTTAGAGATTTGCCAATTAAAAAACTTATCCAAATATTGGTATCAATTACGACGCGCATCGAACCTTGCTTGCCTGACGGCCTCGACTTCTGCGGTAATATCATCCAAACTCAATTCATCGGTTTTTACCTGTTCCAGAAATTGCTTAAACCGATTGGGAAAAGTCTCATGTTCCAAGAGCCGTAACAGCTCCATTTTTTCGTTCACATTGCATTGTGCAACCGCATTTTTTAATTGCACAAAATCAATCGAGACAGAAATACTCATAATTCACCTCTTACTGCGTCATTGTTAGCCATCAAACCGTCTCGCGTACGACCATCAACTCATTACCGCGTTCATCAATAACTTTTACGGCGATACGCTTGTGATTGCCCAAAACAAACGGTTCACTTTTGATACCGGATAAATGTTCCCAGACTGAATCAGCAAACCGGCCTTTCAGGGATTTTTGCAGATTATCCCAGGCGGCAGTCTTGGGAAAGAACACCTGACGGGCGCAAAAACACATGCCGTTATAGTCGGTATCCAGCATCCAGCAAGGAAGGTTTTCGGCGGCAATCGATTCGTTTTCCAGATCGTGCGGACGAAAAATATCTAAACCCAGCAAGGTCACATGATAAAGTTTGTCACCGGTTGGCGATTTTTGCCCGGTTTCTCTAAATTCAATATCCGGCGAACCGGTAACAGAAAAGATTTCCGAAGCCTTGCTGGTTTTTAAAAGGTCCGACATGACCACATCGGGCGTGACAGCGACATAGTTGGAAGGCAATTTCAACTTGCCGCGACCTTGAATCAATTCCCGCGCCTTGGCCTGGATCGCAAAGCCGAAAAAATACAGCGCGTCGAATTTTAGATAATATGCTTCGCGTGAGGCTTCCAGCACATCATTGGAGTTAATCGCACCGTCTTCCGGACCGAACACCACGGCGACGCGTTTTATTTCATTGTTTTGTTCAATTGCTTCGGCATGGAGATATTCATGATCGGCAGCGGCTAACGGGCGAACGTTTTCGAATTGCAGAGTTTTATTGCCAGGCAGATGCAAGGTTTTACTTTGCCGCAAAACTTCAATCATACGGTCCAGATAGGCACGGGGATTTTCGTAAACAGCTTTTGCTTCCTGTAAGGGCGAATTTATTCGCCCCTGTTCCGGTGCGTGGGCGGATAAATCCGTCCCTACATCCAGTGATTGCGCGCCCTGTATCGTCGCTTCGACAGTAAACGGACCGCAGACGCGGGTGATCTTATTGTTGGCTTCAGGCTTATCGACCAAGATCACCATGTCCGGCTCTTCGTTGTTGGCGATGGATTTGAGGGTAATGCGCGGCACTAGACCACCGACTTCCTCTCCTTTTTTGTTGTGTTTGCGTTTATAGACAAAACTGCCGGATGGACCGCGTTGCGGCTCTTTCAATTCGTACCACGGGAAAGTGGCTGTCAGTAAGCGTTGACGAGCCAGGGCAAGCGGAATGCGGGAGGTATCGCAGGTGATCCAGCGGCGGCCCCATTGTTCGGCGACCATTGCTGTGGTACTTGAGCCGCAGGTTGGGTCCAGGACTAAATCACCGGGATCGGTAGTCATAAGTAGGCAGCGCTGGATAACCTTTTGGTTGGTTTGAACCACATAAAGTTTGTCTGAGGCAAACCCCGCAATTCCCGTATCCATTCAGCTATTTGTTATAGGGTTAAGAGGATTATCATCAATATACCTGATGTAATATATATTCTTCCCTGAACCTTCTATTCGGTGAGCTAATTTAAGACGCTCCATACCAGCTGGATAGCTTGCCTTCCAATGGTTATTTTGATTTGGTCGAAATACTTTTCCATCGAAAATAAAGGGGGTATCCTCTTTTGAGGAACCAGTGCTCTGCAGGTTATCAATCCTATATATTTTCGCATTTTCTGGAATTTGATCTGAACCGTCACGCTCCTCTAATGTCATTGCTCTTCTTGAACCATCTGGTAATTCCAAAAGCTTATAAGCATCGTCTCCGCGAGTTTTATTTTGCTTATCTGTATAAAGGGGGTTGTATTTTGTTTTTGATTTATCTTTTGCATACCAAAGCAAATAATCGCCAACACGGCTTATAGAGTTAGATGAAAAACCACTTGTAGTTGCGTAATAAATTTGGGAAAGAAAATTATCTGCACAAAATACCTCATCCATCACCTCCCTAACATGATGCAAATTATCGAGAGAAATTTGTACAAACACACTGCCGCTTTCGGTCAACAATTCCCTCGCAAGTAATAACCTATCTCGCAGATAAGTCAGATACGAATGTAAACCCAATTCCCAGGTATCCCGATAGGCCTTGACCATTTCCGGCTCGCGGATCATTTCTTCGTCTTTGCCGTGCTTGACATCGCGCTTGCGTACAAACGGCTGGAAATTGGAGCCAAATTTCACGCCATAGGGAGGGTCGATATAGATCATCTGCACCTGACCGCCCAAGCCTTCATATTCCAGCAACGAGTTCATCACTTGCAGGGAATCGCCCTGTTTCAGCCGGTTGGTCCACGGGCCTTTGTGTTCGTAGGCATCGAGCTTGTCGCTGATATCCAGTTCCGGGTCGCCGAACAAGTCCAGGTTGGTTCCGGCGGCACGGTAGCTTTCCAGGGTTTTTAAGATGGCTTGGGTGGAATGGCGCTCATGCACGAACAACGGAATAGTCGGTACCTTGATTTCACGGCGCTCGGCTTTGCCGGCCCAGTTTAAAAATGGTTGCGTCAGACTTTTTAGCCGCGCCACGCATTCACGAATGGAGGAAAACTTTTCCTCGGTACCTTGCCAAATCTGCGTTTGCTTAAAGGTTTCAGCTTCGCCGTGTTCGGCGGCATCGCTAATCAGGTTTAGCAGCCATTCGGCAAACTCCCGTTCGGCGTTTTCATCCCAGCACAATTCCGGTGCTAACGAGGAATCGTAACGGTAACTTTTAGGCGGTTTGCGTCCTTTGAATTCCGGTTGAATTCCGGCATCGGGGCGCTGAATGGCTTCCTGGTTGTGCTTGTAATTGCTAGATTGCTGTCCGTCGCTGTCGTCTGGTTTGCTAGCCATGTGTGTCCCGTTGTTATGTTTCGTTTTCGATCCAACCCGCAGTAACCCATTGGTTATTTTCCGGTTGCAGGTATTGATTGCTGACTTCGCCCAAGCGTTTTTCGGCGGCTAATTCAGCTTTTTGCAGAAGTTCTTGATTAAGCATTTTGTCTGTTGTCACTTGACCTGTCAACGCTGGTTGTTTTAACCAATTGCTGAATGCCGGGGGATTGGTAACGATTTTGCCGTTATTTAACACCTGATAAGCAGTATACTCCTGACGTAAGCGATTGCCTTGGTCATTTTGCCAGCGCAATAAGCCGGTAAAAACAGCTTGGCCTTTGATCGAATCGGACTTTAAGACAGCAGTATGCCCCATAAAGTCGTAGGCTTTGGCTTTCTCTAACAGGTGTTGCATGAGAAAAGAATCCAAATCCAGCATGTGGGTACCGGGTCGGCGGGCTGCTAATTGACGATCCAGTGTGACTTCGTAACGCGAACGTTTGCTATTTAGTTCCTGCTGTATGTTTTCCGGCAAGCGAATATGCCAGAGCGCGTCATTATGGCTGGTTTCGACAATGTCGATGTGTACTTGTTTGAACATTCCTAAAATGAACGCAATGTTGTGTTCTTTGCTAATAGCAAGTTCATTTCGGATTTCACTGGGGTCGTAACTAGCGGCATTTTGAAATAGTTCGCGTTGTTTTTCAGTCGCATCTTTGGCGCGTTGCAAAGCTTCGTCGATGCGCTGCTGGGTTCGATCGATTCCTGCTTCGGTGGCTTCATTGAGGATTTGTTTTACATCCACCAAATCGGCTATTTCACCGAGAATGTCGTCTTGTAATTTGTCGTTAAATTCATCGCCTATGGGGCAAAGGTCTGCAACGACCTGATCGATGCGTGTATACATCAGCCCCATAATTTGTTCATCCACATTTGTTCATCCACGGTTCCCGGCGAATGGATATTAAACACGACGACTCTTTCTTCTTGGCCGTAGCGATATAAACGGCCAATCCTTTGAACTAAACGCATTGGGTTCCAGGGCAGATCGTAATTGACCATGATATGACATTGGCGTTGTAAGTTAATCCCTTCGCCGCCCGCTTCGGTGGAAATTAAAAACTGGGCTTGGTCTTCAAAGTTATTAATCGCTTTTTGCCGATCCTGGTGTGGCATGGAGCCATTGATTAATTCGACGCAATTGTCGCCGAAACGGTGTTGTAATGCTTCTTTAAGATAGCTTTGGGTATTGCGGTATTCGGTAAATATTAGAATTTTTTGTTTGGCGTTTTCCGCCAATATGGTTTCAACCAATTCTTTCAGGAATAGCTGCAGTTTGCCGTCATTGGCTCTAAGTTTGGCGGCTTCGGTTAACAGTTCGTCTAATAATGACATTTCACCATCAAAAAACTCTTTGGCGTCAGTGGCCAGTTGTTCTTCCCATTCACCCAAATAACGCTGGTCTTGTTCATCCAGGTCTCTAATGCTGTAGCCTTGTGCGAATTCGCCTTTGAGCCGTTCTTTTCTGCGTTCCAAAGCACTTTGGATAGCGGCAACGCTGGAAGCGGCTAATTTACGATAAACAGTCATCACAAAGCCAATGGTGTTGCCTTTTATACCCATGGATTTACCAGCGGCATAGCCTTGTTTCAGGTAATCCTGCAAGGTTTTGTCGAAGGCCCGGGCTTCGGCACTAGCTTCTACCCTCATGGCTTTGGTAGTTTTTCCCCTGAAAATAAAATTGCCATCGGCATCGGTGACATCAGCTTTACGGTTGCGAAAAACCATGTCCCGTAGTATTTCAGGATTGAGCGCCAAAGTCATAAGTTCGTCTTTACGCTCAGGATGCAGCAGTTCCAGCAGCGCTGTAAATTTGTCATGCATGCCTTGGTGTGGGGTTGCGCTGAGTAACAACATCGCATCGGTGGTTTTACGCAGTGCAGCCGCAAGTGCAAACCGTTGCGAGGCTTCGAATTTTTGGCCATATTGACGGCGAGTTAAACGATGGCCTTCATCGAATACAATTAAATCCCAAGGTTCGGCCTTTAACAGGCTTTCCAGATGATTTTCGTCTTTGAGCCTGTCAATGGAACCAATGACATGATCATACATTTTCCAATGACGAGTTTCGTTGATGACAAAGTCTTCGCCGTAAATTTGAAATCTATCAAGTTTGAATTTGTAATGAAGTTCTTCCTGCCACTGTTTGGTTAATCCGGCCGGCGTAATTAAAAGAACTCTGCGTAAATTTCCACGTTGTTTAAGCGCCGCCATCAACATGCCGGTTTCTATGGTCTTGCCCAATCCGACATCATCGGCGATGAGCCAGTTGAGATTTCCCGACGCTAGAATGTGATGGACCAAGTGGATTTGATGCGGTAATGGATCGATATCTAAACTGGAAAGAGAGCCGGTGTTTTCGTTCCATAACTCCAGCGCATAGGCCAATGATTTCAGTCGAAAGCGTTCGGCGCTGTCTTGCGGTCCTTTATTACTCAAGGCAAAACGGTGTTTTACACCTTTTATCTGCCGTAAATTTTCATAAGGGAGCCAAATCTGCCGGCCTAACTGAAGAAAATCGACTAAAACCTGATCTCTTCCGCCCAAGGTTCTGGTTTTAATAATCACGCCTTCACCTAACGGTTTTCTGATGCGTGAATTGGGAACATCTTGCACATCCATGTTTAGTTTGAATCCGCTTCGTAAATCGGATAAAGGGAGTAGCGTACATTCATCACCGCCATGCCATTTGACTTTAACATGGATACCGTCTTGTCTGGGAATAGCCGCTTCAACTCTGCCTAATCGTTCTTGTCCCGATGACAAAGTATATTTTACCCAAGCGTTTTGTACAGGGATGAGTTGTTTATTCAAATTTAGTAGTCTCCATACACAGATTCATCCCCATAAATTCCTTCCGGTTTTATAACCGTATATATTTGTTCTATATCTGTTAGCATTCTTTCAATGTCTATTCGTTCCTGTTTTAATGCTTCGATACCTGCTGCCTGTTTAATGAAATCATAGCGGGAATCTAACAATGATTCTTTGTCAAACGAATCTACAAAAGAAAATATTTCGTTTCCGGGCAACGTACGTCGAACTGAACCAGTACGGTATTTTAGATATTTGATGAAAGCCTTAAATTGTCTTTGCAGTTGTGCACTACAGTACCAATCGTCATAAATTTGATCAATAAAAAGCTGGATCTCTTCTTCCGACGGTATGTTATTAAATGAGCGAATTATACGCAAGGATTCTGCCCAACTCATGTTTTTGTATGCAGCCCTAGTTTGTTGACCAGGTTGATTTGATGTAATGTGTATGAATGAAATCCAGTATTGATGGTTTTCTGTCCAGAGATTACGAATGCAGAGCGCTAATTCTAATTCTTCTGGCGTAAGACCCTTGACCAGTTCTCGTTCAATTGCAACCCTTGCAGCCGCCCAGCCATTTTCATAAAAAACTTGTTGTAGTAAAGTCAAGGTTTCTTTATCCCAATCGTGCGATTGAATAACTTCGGTAGCTTTCTGTTTCGCTCTTTCCCAGCGGTCTAAAGTATCTTCTGTTAGAATCTGGTCGTTAGGGAATGGATTGAAAGTGTCTTGCTCATCTATCTCATCAAATTCATCGAAATCATCCCAACTGAATTCCTTTTCAGTTATATCATTTTCTAGTTCTGGGACGTCAGCGTAAAATTCTGTTTCTTCATCCTCTTCAAAAATTTCCTCGACGAATTCATCTTCAGATATATCTTCCTCAAATAGATCAACCTGACGATTATTGGTTGCCGTTATTGGCTCGGAACGAAGAGGGAATAAAGTCGCATCATAACTAAATAAGTGAGGTGATCCATCAGTTCCATTTATATCTGATCCCCAGGAGGCTTCTGTAAGGCCTTTTGTTTCATCCAGGGATTTGTTATTGAAATCCGTTTGATCATTAATATCCGATAAGTGCGTGAAAACTCGTTTCGTTTGAATTGAATGGTTTTCTTCTTTATTTTTTTGTTTATTGCTTTGTAGTGAGGAAAGAGGATTTAGCGAAGTTGGTTGAATTATTTTTTTGAAGATTACATTAGTGGCTGAATTATCAAGGTTGTCAGGTTTATCTTCAAAAGAATAAACATAAGTACTTTGAGAGTGTTCAGCATTTTGGTCAATATATTCCAAGTCATCGCCATTCAAATCATTCAATTCATACAATTCGGGGGGTGATTTTATATCAGTTTTGCTTTGGTGATTTTTAAGAGAAAGCTGTAAATATTTAATCGCTTGATCCGGTTTCTTTTCCAATAGGTAGATTCGCCCTAGAGTTCTAAGCATAACCGGATCATGTGGGGCTTCTTCGAGGTATTCTTCTATAAGATTGATTGCTGTTTTTCTTAATCCTACAGCTACAAATTTATTTACTTGAGTGAGTATCGTGGTTTTGTCCATGAAAGTTTTATATTTTTGCTAAATCCAACTAATTAAAATATCGGTACCCAATTAGAAATTACACATTGCCTCAAAGTATAGAACAGGGCAAGAACTATACAATGAAGCCAAGTCCATCTTGAATCTGATAGGGATTATATTGTATTGAGTTTTAGAAGATATCGCTTAGGATAAACACTTTGGGAATGACAATTTAATTTTAATAAATTGAACAGAAGCAAATTTAAGCAGACGCGAATTAACATATCGCTCCGTCCCCCACACGTAGACCTCGGTACCGGATTCATGCATCCTCGCTATTTTTAGTGAGGATTGGTCATGAAAAAACAGACACAATGGCAGCAGCATGTGAAAGCTTGGCGCGAGATGGGTATGTGCCTGGCGGATTATTGTCGTCAGCAAAGCCTCAATGCCAAACCCTTTTCGGTGTGGGTGCTGCGTTGCCAGCTTAAATCATCCATGGACAAGAATGCTCCGCTTGAAATAATTCCCGTCCAATTAGCTCCATCTGTGCCGGACGCGCCCGCCCAAGCCTGCATGATGCTACGGCTTCCACACAGCGAAGAGCTTGAACTGTCGGCGGCGGTATCACCGCGCTGGCTAGCCGAGTTGTTGCAATGTCTGTCTTAATTAGCCGCCCTGGACAAATTTGGTTGAGCGTAGCACCTGTGGATCTCCGCCGTGGCATAGACGGGTTGTCGGCACAGGTAGCGCAAACCTTGGGACAGAAGCCCTGTAATGGTTCGGCTTTTGTGTTTCGCAACGCCGCGGGTAATCGTATCAAAGTTCTGCTCTGGGATGGTAATGGCGTATGGTTGTGTCAGCGCCGATTACATCAAGGGCATTTCATCTGGCCTACGTCAGGCGAGCGCCGTTTTTCCATCACCCAAGCGCAGTGGGAGTAGCTGATTACCGGGGTTGATTCACATCAGGCTAACCTGCCTGATGCCCTTCGGGTTAATGCAAATCCGCTCCCTGCGGATTTGTGGCGGCGTTTATCAGCGTTGCCGCCTGCTCGTTTAGACGCTTGATTAGAGGCTTTCAGGAGCGCCAGCATTTTTCGCGAAAGCTGAAATGGGGTCCGTCCGATTTCAGCAGCGAAAAATTAGCTGGCGGTTATTGCCTTCGGCGGCCCGCGTTCGTCCTGCTCCGGCCACGGCGCACAACTTCCCTTCGGTACGCGGTGCACCACTGGCCTGCGCAAATGACTTGGCGCCGTATCGGGATGGCCTTGCATTTTGACTACGCTTCCGTACTCCTTCTCGGGTGCTTGAAAAATTGCCATAAACCTAGCATTTATAATGGCTACAGAGGTTTTTCATGATAAAATATTGCCCTGAAAATACTGAGCCAACTGGATGATTTGAATCGTGATGCTGCTTCTAAAACGCAGGTGGCGGCAGGGGTTCAATCGTTGATTGATACCGTGTAACTAATGTATCTAAGGCAAGAGTGACGGGCTTTTCTTTATTGTTTTGGTCTTCGGGCCTCGCGGAACCATGCCCGGTATTGCTCCATTTTTTTGTGCTGTTCCGCCGGCGCGTGGCGATGGCAGGTGGAATATTCCTCCGTGCCCGGCTTCGCACCCCAACGCATTTCGACGCAGTCGTTGGGATTATAAGTCATTTCATAAGACGGTTTCCTTTCCAGTACCTCTGCTACGGAAAGCTCCCATTGGCTTCCGTCTGAGCGCGTATAGCGGATGCTGCGTTCCTGGATGCGTCTTGCGTGGCGCTGTTCAATCCAGGTCTTGGCCTCTTCGGGGCTTACGCCGTTCATCAAGAATAATTCGGGGTGGCGAACGATTTTTTCGGGCAAGTCGTTGAGCACATTGATGGCGATGATGAGTCGCATGTCGCGGGAAGGTGTAGAGTAATCCTCCCAAGGGCCGATGGTCTGAAAAATTGCCGCTCCGCTTGGCATGGGGATTATGCTGCCGGGGTTCTTGCGGAAATAGGCCTCGCCGTTGTTCACAGCGGTTACTCGGGTTTCTATTTGCTCCACCAAGGCGTCCAGGGTTACTTCATAAGCTTGCTTTGGAGCCAGGCCATTGGGGTTGATAAGCTTGGCCAACCTGGCGTAGAAATCGTCGGGGGGGATGTCGTCTTGTTCCAGCGAAAATGGTGCAAAGCTGGGGTTATCCGTCAATTCATCATTGGATAGCGTTCGAAAGCCATTCGAGGCGGAGCGAACCAGAGGGCGGAAAGCCTTAAATCCTGGCCCCGCGCTGGGAATGTTGGCAAACAGGAAAGTGCCTTCCCAGAAGCGTTTGCGGGTTACCGAGTTGTCGGGTTGGGCATCGACGGCCTGTAGGATGCCTGGGCGGTCAGTCGTCTGTGGCACCCACTCAACCAGCACGAGCACATGGCCGAAAGGATCGGCATAGACTGTACCCGGCCAGAGCGATTCCCGGCGAAGAGGGATAGGATATAGATCTGTTGATTCATCCTCAAGCCCGGTTCGCGCCGAGCCTGAATGGACGGCATCCGCCAACTGCCGGTTGACATTCCTGAAGCTGGCCAGCGAGCTGATGCCGTGCGTGAATTCGGCATTGACCGTGGCCGCGCCGCAATGCGGGGGCGTTTTGGCCGAGCCACGCCCGCAGGCGCGAAAAGCGATTGGCAGGCCGGCCTTCCAGGCAAAATAAGCCCGCAAAGTGTAGGGAAGGTCTGCGCAATCGGGAGTTAGTGACAGTTTTTTGTCTTCGTTGAGGCCAAGATGGTTGTAGAAGAAGTTAAGCTCACTGTTTTGTAACACTTGGGTCAGGGAAGAAAAACTCAGATTTTCCTCGGGTGGCGCGCCAAACAAAGCTTCAATCCAAGCGGAATAAAAGGCTTCCGTGGCAAGCCCCCAGACATTGGGCTGTTCCTGAGTGCCAGACCCGCCGATAGTGAGCGGATGGCAGGCGGCAGGGTCGCCATCCCGCTCCGCCACTACCCGGTAATTCCCTTCATTAATGGTTTCCAATTGGGTGGACAAGCTCCAGGGCGGGCCGCCACGCCGGCTGGTTTCCAGAGGTATGAGCCGGTCCTGGCTGTCGATCAGGGCAAGTTTTGACACGGGTCCGTCGGTGGATACGGCCATTATTTTGATGTGCCCTTTGGCTTTTGGGTTGAGTGGAGAAATCCAGATATGCGTCTCGCCGGTTTCTTTGCAGGAATTTTCCTCGGCCAAAGCCACCGAAATGCTGGCCCATGTCAGAAGGAATGCGAGGAAATAAGGAAAGGTTTTGTCTTGGGTTGTCATTTAGGCGCTTCTATTTTCGTGATGGAAAAGCTCCAGCACTGGCTGGCACAATAGTTACTCTGATCGTAACGATTAAGAAATCAACACTCGCCATTATCGGTTAATTGCCCTGTAAACAATAATATCAAGAAACCAGTGATAATACCTTAGCCAACGTCACTCTTTATTTCGATTGATGTCCGGCATAAACCCGGTGTGTTAAAAGATAATATATGAAAAAGTAAACATACCCCTTGACTTAATATGATTACTTGGAGTACAAATCATTTTGAACTGATTGGTTAGATTTTTGGTGTTCAAATCAGCCAGAATACCTAAAAATACAATCTCGAAGCAGTTCAATTCTGAATTTACCCAAGAAAAAAATGAATTTTATAAATATGCGGATTTGGCTTTTGCTGTTGATTGCATTGGTGTTGAATGCGTGTAGCAGCAGTGCGCCTCCAGTACAACCTGTTAATACCATGGCATACGGAACCATTACCCAACCACGGATGGCTCAACGGCAAAATTTCTATAGATCGGCGACTCACTTTGGCGCATTTCAAAAACCTGGCGAACTGGAAGCGGCGGTAGAATTCTGGCGTAAAACCTATACAGTGTGGTCTCGCTCACAAGTGGCAATTCACGACGACCGCTATCTGGACGTGATCTACGAAGTGATGGTGTTGCCTGGCTATGCAGGGGAATGCCTGACTAGCGAACAAAAAGAAATGATCAGACAACGCCGCGACTTTTGGAAAGCCCAACTGTCCGGTCTGGAGAGTAAATTGCTCTATAACGTGAAGTTGAACCCTAACGACCGGTATATTAGTGACAAACTCGCAAGTAATGGGAGGCAACTGAACCGGGTATTGTACGGTGCCGCTGAGCGGGTGCGTTCGCAACGTGGCACCCGCGAACGTTTTATGCACGGACTTGAGATCAGTCGCCGCTATAACCAGGAATTTAGAAGAATATTCCGTAACGCAGGCTTACCGGAAGATTTGGCCTACCTGCCGCATGTCGAGTCCTCGTTTCAGCCGTCGGCAAAATCATCCGCCGGTGCCGTGGGCATGTGGCAGTTCACCAAAGGCGCAGCGAAAACTTTCATGCCTTACGGTGACAGGCTTGATCCGTTTGCTTCCGCATACGGTGCAGCCCGCTATCTCAGTTACGCCTACAGCAAACTGGGTGACTGGCCTACGGCGATTACCTCTTTCAACCACGGCATCGGGGGCATGAAACGGGCTCAAGATCAAGTCGGTCGAGATTTTGTCCGGATCGTAGAATCTTATAACGGCCCGGCATTCGGTTTTGCTTCCCGCAACTATTACGCTCAATTTCTGGCGGCACGCGAAATTGCCAGTAAGCCTGCACAGTATTTGCCGGACCAATATCTCGCTTTGGACTACTAAATTGAACTTCATTGTCCCGTCAAGATATTATCCAGATCAAGGGGGTGTCGATTCCGTTACAGCGGATTTACGCTGGCCCACTGTTTCTTTTTCAAGTAAGTCTCTAGGGATCCTTAAAAGCTTTCATTTCATTGGTAATTTCATCAAGCCAACTTAATCCCATTTTTATCGATGGTGATTAACTTTTTTTTATACAATGCGCCAATGGCCTGTTTAAAGACTTTTTTACTGACTCCAAAAGCGGCATAAATGGCTTCGGGCGGACTTTTATCGCTTAACATCAACGTGCCATTATTTTGTTTTAGCTTGTTTAAAATGTTATCGGTCAGCGATACCACTTTGCCGTAGCCTGGCTGATAAAGAATGAGATCAATTTTTCCATCGTCCCTTATTTGTTTAATATAACCGTCCAGCTTTTGGCCTCTTTTAAGCGGCTGAAACAGTTCATTTTGATACAGCAAACCCCAGTGGGTATTATTCACTATGGCTTTAAAGCCCAGTTCGGTTTTATCTGCGATGATTAATGACACTTTTTGACCGGCTTCAAAATCGACTGATTCATCAGTGATAAAACGATCAATTTTGGTGGTGGCGGCAATGCGGTTTTTGTCATCGAGAAAGACTTTGACCAGATACGATTTGCCGGCCTCCATCTCGTGGTGTTGTTCGCTAAAGGGAACCAGCAAATCTTTGGGCAAACCCCAGTCCAGAAAAGCGCCCACATAATTAAGCGATACCACTTTTAACCAGGCAATATCATCCACCTGTGCCAAGGGCGTTCGGGTTGTGGCGGCCAAATGGCCTTCCGAATCAACGTAGACAAAGACATCCAGGGTATCGCCCACCTGGCGGTTTTCAGGCAAATTTTTGTCCGCCAGCAACACTTTTCCTGATGTGCCGTTATCGAGGTAAACGTCAGCGCCCTGTTTTTTTACAACCTTTAAGCTGTTAATTTTACCGATTGCTAACATGGGAGTACTCAACTGGTGATAATGAAACGCACGGCGTCCAATCTTAAATGCGCGGCCTGAATATTTTCATGGGCCAGCATCGTCATGTTTTTTAGATGTTCAATTTCTTCTTCTTTAATAGTCGGGTTGACTTTTTTTAACCTAACCAAGCGCTTTATCTCCGATGTCAGCGAGTCGAGCATGGCGTTAGTTGCCTCATCAACCAGTTGTTGCATATTGGTTTTGGCTTTTTGTTCCGCCATGGACAAAAGCGTGGTGATGGCTATCCGCTGATTATTCAGGAAGTTTACGATTTGTTGTTTATCAAAGGCTTTACCGGTTTCCGGTAAGCTGTGATGATTTATATCCGCTGTTAAGTCTTTTTGATGCTGATTAATCAATACCCGAATTGGCGTGTGCGGTAAAAACCGGTTTATTTGTAATTCGGCAGGTGCGCTGCATTCCACAATAAATAAACATTCCAGCAAAAACTGTCCGGCTTTTAGATCACTATGCCTGACTACGCTGATTCCTGCATTTCCGGTTTCGCTGGATAGCACCAAATCCATTGCCGCTGTGACGATGGGGTGTTCCCAGGTCATAAATTGCAGCTCTTCCCGTGCCAGGGCAAGCTGTCTGTTTCCGGTAACAGTCATGCCGTCTTCAGGCAAGCCGGGAAAGTGTGAAACGCGCAAATGATCACTGGGGCGAATAATAAAGCAATCCGCCGAATGAAATTCGGTGTCAACGCCATAGCATTCAAAGACATCTTCCAGGTACGGCCAAAGAACGCCTTCATGTTCAAAGGCATTGAGCTGGTCAATAAGATCATCAGCCAGGTCTTTTCGACACGAGTTTAATTCCAGCAATTGGTCACGGCCATGGTGTAATTGTGTTTCGATTTCCGCACTAAGCGCTTGGGTTTTGGCAATAAACGCATCAATATCAGCTTTATTATTGTTATGTAATACCTCTTCCAGTTCTTCGTGCAGCTTATCTGCGACAGCCTGGGCGGCTGAATTATTACTGCGAAACGCGTTAAGCCCTTCGTCATACCATCGATACAAGGAGTGTTGCAGCGTATTTTCCAGGTATGGAATATGTATCTGAATAATGTGTTTCTGACCGATACGATCCAGCCTGCCTATGCGTTGCTGTAACAAGTCTGGGTTGGTGGGTAAATCCCACAGAATCAAATGATGAACAAATTGGAAATTCCTGCCTTCGCTACCAATTTCCGAACAGATCAACAGGCGCGCCGAACTTTCCTGGTCGGCAAAATAAGCCGCTGCGCGGTCTCGCTCAATAAGCGTCATGCCTTCATGAAAAACAGCCGAGGCAATGCCCGCGCGATTTTTTAGGGTTTGTTCCAGATCAATTGCGGTTTGTGCGTGTTTACAGATTAACAGGGCTTTTTGGCCGCGAAGCGATGTGCTCGACGCAGTCTTTGCCGATGTGGTTAGTTTATCAACGAGCCAAATAAAGCGGGGATCCACTTGTAAACCGGTGTCGTTTTGTTGGCCGGTTAAAGCATAGCCATAGCGTTCGCGCTCGGGAAAACCTTGCACGGTTTGCCTGGAGTTTCTAAATAAAATCCGCCCCGTGCCATGATGATCAAGCAGGATATTAATCAGGGCATCCCGCGCAGCCTCCGATTTTAGCGGGTCGTTGAGATTTTTCAGCAAACCGCCGACATTATCATCTTTAAGCAGTTTGGTTAGATTTTGTTGGTCTTGTTCATCCAACGATTGCCCAGCCAGTAACAATTTTGCGGCGTTGGCAACGGGTTCAAAAAGCCGCTCTTCTTCCAGGAATGCAGTAAAGCTGTAAAACCTGTCAGGATCGAGTAACCTGAGACGCGCAAAATGGCTTTCCTTGCCCAATTGTTCTGGCGTGGCGGTTAATAAGATAAGGCTTGGAGTCTGTAGGCTCAGATGCTCAACAAACCGGTATTCGGGGCTGACAGTTTGTTCGCTCCATTCAAGATGGTGCGCTTCGTCAACAATAACCATATCCCATCCAGCTTCAAGGGCTTGCAGTTGGCGGAGCGGGTAATCAGAAAAAAACCGCTGGCTGCATAGGATCAGCTGTTCAGTTAAAAATGGATTATTATCGTCCTCTGCTGACTCATTTTCATCCAGGCCGTCAACATTGAGCTCTTCAAGGCAGCGTGCCTCGTCAAACACACTAAAACGCAGATTAAAGCGTCTGAGCATTTCCACCAGCCATTGATGCAACAGGCTCTCCGGCACGATAATTAATACGCGATGGGCCAGGCCGTTGATAAGCCGGTGATGCAAAATCAAGCCGGCTTCGATGGTTTTACCTAACCCTACTTCATCTGCCAGCATGATTCTTGGCGCTGACCGGTTTGCTGACTCGTGGGCAATGTATAACTGATGCGGAATTAATGATGTCCGGCCACCCAGCAAGCCTTTGACTGGTGACTGTTGATGCTGTTGCAGTCTGAGCCATGTTTGATAGCGAAGCTGGAACCATGAGCTGGGATCGATTTGTCCGGTAAACAACCGATCCTGAGGCTTGTTGAACTGAATATGATGGTTGAGTTCAATTTCTTCCAACTGGACTTCTTGTCCAGAAGCGTTTTTTCCCAGGTAGATAATTAAGCCATCTTTCTCGATTAAACCCGTGACGGTCAGCTCTTCTTCGTCTATTGATTCAATAATATCGCCAACAGCAAAACTGACGCGAGTTAGTGGTGCATTATCACTTGCGTAAATGCGCCGTTCGTCAGTGGCTAAAAATAGCACTGTGACCCGCTTGAAACTTACTTCAAGAATAAGACCTAAACCAAGTTCCGACTCGGTATTACTAATCCAGCGTTGGCCGGGGATAAAATCTACCATTGATTGCACTGCCATTACACATCAAAAAAAATCACTATTATAGGCGTTACAGAAGAATTGTTTCGGGTTTTATCGCTGAAAATCAAGTGATTTTCAGATTTGCATGCCGGACGCCTTAATGCCTTGCCGGACAGGCAACAGACTTATTTTATTTCTGACTGTAGCAAAGTTGGTTAAGCCGTCATTAAGGTTAGGGAATCTATTATTCGTCAGCATTAAGAGTTCCATACTTTTGGTTTTGTTAACCCGTTTTTAAATAAGGTATGCAAGGCAAAGTTACTATTCAAGTCACAACGGATTCAAATATTACAAAAACGCAAAATGAAATGACCAGTTATTTGTTTTCATTAAGCGTTTATTCATGTTTAGCCAAGGATAATAAAAACCAAAGTCCAAATCCAACGACCCGATTTTTGTTCGGCTTATATCACTACTGAGTTAACTACCTATCAAAAGGAATCTAATGAAAAAGTTATTTTTTTTAATCCAATTAAGCGCCGCTGTAATTCTATATTCTGCTCTATCTTACGCTGATGATGACGACCATGGATGGAGAGGCTATGGTTATGAACATCATCATGGAGGGCATCATGGTCATCACGGCGAGTTCTACTATCCACAACCGCAAGTGAACTATTACTATGTTGAACCCCAAGTTCGCTACTATCCACAGCCACCCGTCCGCTATTATTCGCAACCACAAGTTGTATATTATCCACAACAACCTCAACCCTATCAAGACCCGCGCTCTACGCAAGGCTTGGCGGGTGGTGTTATAGGTAGTGTCTTTGGCTATGAAATGGGTAACGGAGACCCTGTCGTTACAGGGCTTGGCGCTGCGGCAGGTTCTTATCTGGGTAATGGAATGGCGGGAAGATGATAAGTCATGAGGGCTTTTAAATTAAGCTTAAGACAGGGAAAATCAAAGACACGGTATCGCTCAGTCTGGTAGGGCAGGCGTAATCGAGCCATCAATCTTCGGATATCCGTTTAATCTATATTCCACTACCTCTAGCTATCATTCGATTCTTATCTCTAATCCACTCACTCCAAGAACCTGCATACAATTTGGAGCCTGTTAATCCAGCGTGTTCCATTGCCAGTAAGTTGTGACAGGCGGTTACGCCTGAGCCGCAATAATGAACAACCTGTTCGGGTGCGGTCTCGCCGAACAGTTTTTTAAATTGGTTGTGTAATGAATCGGCTGATAAAAATAACCCCTTGTTATCAAGATTTAATTGAAAGGCACGGTTCAATGCGCCGGGAATATGACCCGCAACCGGGTCTATGGGTTCCTGTTCGCCGCGATAGCGTTCGGATGTCCGGGCGTCAATCAGACAGATCGATTTTTTCGCGAGGCTATTCTGGACTTGCGAGGCATTGAGCCATTCGGCGGTGTTTAGATACGGCCTGTAGGTGACAACTTTTATGTCCGGCAAGGCAGTGGTTAGAGGAAGTCCTTGTTTTTGCCAATGTTGAATGCCGCCATCCAATACGGCCACTTTCTCATGCCCCAGACAACGCAATAACCACCACAAGCGCCCTGCAAAAGCGCCGCTGTTGTCGTCATAAGCAATCACCTGAGTATCATTGGCTATGCCCCAAGCTCCCAGTTTTTTGGCTAAAAGCGCAAAATCAGGAAGAGGGTGGCGGCCTGTATAGTCAGTTATGGCCGATGACAGATCTTTGTTCAAATGGGCATAACGGGCATGGGGAATATGTCCGTGGCGATAAGCATAGCCGCCCGCATCACTGTTCGCGAGGGAAAATCTGCAATCCATAACTACCCATTTGGGATCATTAATATGTTGATTCAGTGTTGCTGCGGAAATAAGCGTGGTGTAAGTCATGCGTTTATACCTCTAATATTATTTTACCGATGTGCTGGCTGCTTTCCATAAGTTCATGGGCTTTGGCCGCATCGCTGAGTGCAAAGGTGGAATGAATGATGGGTTTGATTTTTCCGGTTTCCAGTAAAGGCCAAACTTTTTGATGCAGTTTTTGGGCAATGCTTTCTTTAAAATCATCGTCTCTGGCTCTTAATGTCGATCCGGTTATGGTTAATCGTTTCAGCATAAGAGGTAACAAGTTGATTTCAGCTTTTGCGCCGTTTTGGATGGCGATTTGTACCAGTCGAGCATCGAATGCCATACATTTCAGATTGCGCTGAAAATAGTCTCCGCCTATCATGTCCAGGATGACATCCACGCCTTTACTACTGGTAAGCCGGTTGATTTCTTCAGCAAAATCCAGTTCTTTGTAGTTAATGGCGGCATCCGCGCCGAGCTCCATGCAGAATTGGCATTTAGCTTCTGACCTGGCAGTGACAATGACTTTAGCGTGAAAGGCCTTGGCGAGTTGAATGGCTGTTGTGCCTATGCCGCTGCTGCCGCCATGTACCAGCAGGGTTTCATTTGGCATCAGATGGGCACGGTCAAATACATTACTCCAGACCGTGAAAAAAGTTTCAGGTAATGCAGCAGCTTGTATAAAAGACCAGCCTTCTGGCATGGGCAAGCATAACGCCGCTGAGGCTAAGCAATATTCAGCATAACCTCCGCCCGTCACCAAAGCGCAAACGGCATCGCCCGGCTTTAGGTGAATGACATTTGCGCCTGTTGCCGCGACGGTTCCCGCAATTTCCAATCCCGGTATATCAGATGCGCCAGAAGGTGCTGGATATAAGCCTTTGCGCTGCATAATATCAGGGCGATTAACCCCGGCAGCGGCTGTTTTTATTAAGACTTGATAAGCCGCAGGCGTGGGAATGGGGCGTTCAGTTAGCTTTAGCGATCCGGCTTCAATTTCAATGGCTCGCATGCTGTTGGTAAGCGGCATAAGTTGAGTTCTGTAAAAAGTTGGATAGGGTTATTATATGCTCCAGTTATTTTCATAAACAATGTGTTAGTAGGATGAAACAAATGATTCGTGCAGGTATTGTGGGCGGAACAGGTTATACAGGGGTTGAATTGTTGCGGATTTTAGCCTTGCACGCAGAGGTTGAAGTGGCTGTGGTGACGTCGCGCGCGGATGCGGGTTTAAAGGTGGATGCTTTATATCCCAGTTTACGTGGTTATATTGATATAGCCTTTAGTTCGCCGGACATTGAAACCTTGGCCCACTGTGATGTGGTATTTTTTGCTACCCCTAACGGAACGGCGATGCTGATGGCTGAGCAATTGTTGGCGCGAGGCATTAAGATCATTGACTTGTCGGCGGACTTTAGGCTGAAAGACGCGCAAGAGTGGAGCCGCTGGTATGGCATGGAGCATGCCTGTCCTGATTTGATTGCTGAAGCTGTTTATGGCTTGCCGGAAGTGAACCGTGAGTCGATTAAACAGGCTAATTTAATTGCTTGTCCGGGTTGCTATCCTACAGCGGTGCAGCTCGGTTTTCTCCCGTTGATTGAAAATGGCCTGATAGACGCCAATCATTTGATTGCCGATGTTAAGTCCGGTGTGAGCGGGGCAGGGCGCAAGGCCGAGTTGGCCACCTTAATGAGTGAGACGGGCGAAAGCTTTAAAGCGTACGCAGTGGCCGGGCACCGGCATTTGCCGGAAATTGCACAGGGACTTACGTTTGCCGCCAAACAGCCGGTTGGCTTAACCTTTGTGCCACATTTGACGCCGATGATAAGGGGAATTCATGCCACTTTGTATGGGCAGCTTTTTTCCGCTGCGCATGGCAAGGAGACAAGTTTGGAAGATCTTCAAGCCTTGTACGAACAGCGATACCGTCATGAAATGTTTGTTGATGTGTTGCCGCTGGGTTCGCACCCGGATACACGCAATGTCCGGGGCAGTAATAACTGCCAGATTTCAATTCATCAACCGCAAGGCAAGCGAGTGCTTGTTGTTTTATCGGTGATTGATAATTTGGTTAAGGGCGCAGCAGGACAAGCTATACAAAATATGAACTTGCTATTTGGGTTGAAAGAAAGCGAAGGTTTAAAGACACTAGCGCTTTATCCATAAATCTTGACTATAACGCGGGGTATAGTCATAATTCAATTAACTTTAATTTAAGCGTATTTTATTTTTATGGCTAATCCAATTATTTTTACAAATAGTGCCGCTTCTAAAGTGAGCGAATTAATTGCCGAAGAAGGCAATGATAATCTGAAGTTACGGGTCTATGTTTCAGGCGGTGGGTGTTCAGGTTTTCAATATGGCTTTACTTTTGATGAAGAAGTCAATGAGGATGATACCAGTGTTGAAAATGGCGGCGTCACCGTGCTTATTGATTCGATGAGTATTCAGTATTTGGCGGGAGCAGAAGTCGACTATAAGGAAGACATATCAGGCGCACAGTTTGTTATCCGTAATCCTAATGCTACCACGACATGTGGTTGTGGCTCTTCTTTCTCTGCTTGACATGCTTGGCGACCCGAAGTATTGGGTCGCCAATTATTGACTATATGAGATTAAAGTAATTGATTATAGTCCGAACTGGTTTTTTGCATACATCGATGCTGCTTTGGTTTTGTTAAGTTGATTTAACGTTAGCCGCGTTTGTGCTCTGAAATCAGCCAGCTTCTCAGAGTGCAAGGGTAATGACTGCGCTACGTTAAGAGTTTCCGGATTACGATGAACGCCATCAACATGAAATTCATAATGTAAGTGAGGGCCGGTTGCCAGTCCTGTTTGGCCGACATAACCTATAACTTCACCTTGTTTTACCAGATCACCACTTTCAAGGCCTCTTTTGAATTCAGAAAGATGTGCGTAAAGCGTTTCATAGCGCTCACCATGCTTGAGTATCATGACTTGCCCATATCCGCCTTTTCGTCCACAGAACGTAATTTCGCCATCTCCCGCTGATCTTACTGGAGTGCCCGTCTTTGCAGCATAATCGATACCTTTGTGCGCCCGAATACGGTTGAGTATCGGGTGTTTGCGGTGCGTATCAAAGCCCGAGCTGATACGGATATAATCAACGGGCGTGCTTAAAAAAGCTTTGCGCATGGGTCTACCATCAGGGCTGTAATAATCGGCGTGGCCTTCTTGATCTTTATACCTCAGGGCAGTTAACACTCTGCCTTGATTAACAAATTCAGCCGCAATGATTTGGCTGTCAGATGAGTTTTGACCCGCCATTGGCTTTTCATAAACAACAGTGAATTGATCTCCGTGATGTAAGTTGGTGGCAAAATCGATATCCCAGGCGAAAATATTCGTGAGCTGCAAAATCAGGTCGTCCGATAAGCCCGCTTTTTGGCCTGCTAACGATAAAGAGGAATTAATGATGCCTTGAACGCTGGCGACATGATGGCGGCCTTCATCACTGTAGTGAGTTGAGTTATTAATGAGATTGTTTTTGCTATCTGTCTCTACAAAAGCGTGAATACGTTCATTGTTTTCCGTTGGCTCTAAAAACACGTCACTTTGATCATTTTGAGCTAGATAATTATTTCTGGACAGTCTTAATCTCCTGTCAAGTTTTCTGGCGCTATAGAATGAAGTGTAAATTTGTTTTTTTTCTCTGTTGGAAACGGAAGAGAATTGATGATTGAATGGATTCTTATTGCGGATAGAGGCATGTCGTGAATGCATTTTGATGGGCTTTGAAGAAGCACTTTTATGTTTAAAGTGGGCAGGTTTGGCGTAACTGGCCGTAGCGACGGACGTCAAACCTATCCAGACTAATAAAAAGATATAAAATTTATTTTTCACGAGACGCTAATAGAAGTGGTTGGATTTTATTCAAAACAGAAATCCTAAAGTATTTACTGGAAATTATTCTAAGGGTTTTTTGAAGGAGATGCCAATTTACAGGTGCTATCAAAATAATTATTCAGCTGATTTGATCATTAATTCTATAATGATCTTTTTATTATAAGATTGAGTTTTGGAGAAAGACATTGCAAGAGGACGTATTGGCAAGCCTTTTAAGAGGTGCTGATGAAGTTTTAGTTAAACAAGAGTTGATTAAAAAGCTGGAAGAAGGGAGGCCTCTGCGGATTAAAGCAGGCTTTGATCCCACGGCCCCGGATTTGCATTTGGGGCATACTGTACTTATCAACAAATTAAAGCAGTTTCAGGATTTGGGCCATGAAGTTCTGTTTTTGATTGGCGACTTTACAGGGATGATAGGTGATCCAACAGGGAAAAATGTTACCCGTAAGCCATTAACCCGGGATGAAGTTATCGATAATGCAAAGACTTATGAAGAGCAAATCTTCAAAATCCTCGATCCTACTAAAACGCTGGTCATGTTTAATTCAAGCTGGATGAATGCAATGTCCTCCGCAGATTTGATTCAACTTGCCGCAAAGCATACGGTAGCCAGAATGCTGGAGCGGGATGATTTCAGTAAGCGGTTTAAAGGCGGGCAACCCATTGCAATTCACGAATTCCTGTACCCATTAATACAAGGCTATGATTCCGTAGCAATGAAAGCGGATGTGGAATTGGGCGGTACGGATCAAAAGTTTAATTTATTGGTTGGGCGTCAGCTACAAGAAGTTTTTGGGCAAAAACCACAAGTTGTTATAACGATGCCAATTCTTGAAGGCTTGGATGGCGTACAGAAAATGTCCAAGTCGCTTAACAATTATATTGGTATAGCCGATGCCGCCGATGATATGTTTGGCAAAATAATGTCCATATCCGATGCATTAATGTGGCGGTACTTTGAATTGTTAAGTTTCCGGCCGATGGCGGAAATTAAGTTATGGATGCAGGAGTGTGAGGAAGGAGCGAATCCACGCAATTATAAAGTAAAATTGGCGCAGGAAATTATTGAACGGTTTCATGATGCCGATGCCGCCTGTAAGGCGCTGGAAAATTTCGAAGCCAGATTTCAGCGTGGAGCAATGCCGGATGAAATGGATGAGATGGAATTAAAAATTGAGGGGGACAGCTACGGTATCGCGAATTTATTGAAAGACGCCGGGTTAACAGCCAGTACATCGGAAGCAATTAGGATGATCAATCAAGGTGCTGTAAAGATTAATGCTGAAAAGGTTTCTGATCCGAAGCTTGAAATATCAGTAAATACAGAAAACGTTTACCAAGTTGGGAAGAGAAAATTTGCGAAAGTAAAAATAAGCGCTTGACGGTATTAGTTGAGCCTGTATAATACGCAGTTCTTTCGGAGGCGGTAATTTCGGGAAGCTTGATGTTCAGAAATAAAGTCAACGCCTTAGCTTGACAAGTTGGCCGGATAGGTTAAAATGGCGGGCTTGTTCGGTGTCA
>JAQTPT010000006.1 GCA_028712795.1 Methylococcales bacterium | reverse complement strand
GTAAGCGTTTGGCATATTCATCGTAACCCTGCTGCACCCAGCCCGGCATACGATTTCCTACTGAAATCAGATTTATTTGCATGGATGTGCAGGATACAGACAACAAAGACTTGATGCAATGTGATCCGCTGCATAAAAATCAACCTTTAAAACACCTGTAATGATAAATGCGGGCAAGAAGCCCCACAAACGACACTTATGGCTGCATCAAGCTATTTCAAGTCACTTTCTTGAACGTTGCCGGAATTGCTTCTTTTTCCAATGCCCTCTTCAACTCCAAAAAAATGAAATAGCATCGTTATCAAAAAAAATTTTGGATTTGTTTAAGTCCATAAACCAAACCACTTGTTTTTCCTCGAAGACTTCCCCAAGTCACGTTTCATATCAAAACAAAAAACGCTGGCGGCAGCCTAATCCTCAGCGCTGCAATCATTGGCCAGACAATTTTTCCTGTAACTATGGTTGCAACCTGATCGATTTTGTTGAAAATTAATATTATTTTGAGGCCAGACTGAACCCTACCGTGCCATAGAATTCATTCCCGGAATTCGTTTCCGGCACGCCAACGCCTACATAGATCTGCGCCTGGGGAACAAATTTGAAATATACGTTGACGATTGCGCCAGAGACATTGCTTCTTCCGCTAAAGTAATCGCCCTGTACCGTTATCCTGTTTTTTACTGGCTCAAAGCTAAACCCGGCGGTATAGCCAACTACATTCGTGGTTACACTCAACGCCTTATTAGCCCAGTACGGCCCGAAGTGAATGTTCGAATTAGGCGCCGGCGCATAAATGATCAGGCCGTATTCGACGTTATGCAGATGATGAGTCTGGCTTAAGGCCGTGGTTCCGTTCTGCGTTCCGATCAGAGCTTTAAACCGCGTGCTTATATCGAAGGTTTTCGACATATTGACGTAGCTGTCCCATTCGAAATTTTGAGCTCCGCCGCCGTAGACAGGGATATTGTAAGAAGCTATCTGTACATCCCAGCCCCCTTTCGAGGAAAAATCAAGCATAGGGTTCAGATATACCGTACCACGATACATATTCGATTCCAGCGTAAAAGTCCACACGTCTTCATCGCGGGTGGAAGGCGTAGTGTCTATCTTTTTGAGCGGATGCGCTTTTGAACCTTTAGCTTCTGTTGGTGATGAAAAGAATATAAAGCTACATACACAAAGCGTAAACAAGCATCTGCCGTTAAAAGTCACCTTGAATTATCTGCTAAATTGGGGAAAAAGGGGCTAACATCTTGATTGCCGGCTTGTGAAAACCTTGCGCGTTTTTGCCTTTTTGAAAAGCACAGGCTCCATATCATTACAACGCTTTAGATTTTATTTTTGCACAACGCGCACATTGGTAAACTGTGATCAATTTTCCCTGTTTGACATCAAACTGTTTTTCTTTAAGGACTTCCCATTGATGAAAACCACTGCGGCACAAAGTGCTGCCTTTATGTCTTTCGGCTACTGTTTGACGCTTAAACTGAACAACATCACCCATAGCTGTTTTTACGATTATTTTTTAGCAATAACATTCCAGGCCGCAAGCCAGGTTTGCGACAAATAGGCATCGGCTTTTTTATCCAGCCCACCTGTCAACACCAACCGCAGGGTGTTATTGATAATACCGAAAAAATAGGCGTTGGCCAGTTGCGGATCAATATCACTTATTTCCCCAGCCGTTATACCCGACTGAATGATTTTAATAATTTTTACGAAGGCCGCTGTTTCCAGAACCGGTTTTTCCTCAGGTAAAAACTCATTGAGCTTTAAAATCAGCAAAAACTGCATAACGTCGGGCGCGTCATCAGTCAGCTTGAAAAATAAATCGACAATACCGCGTAATTGCTCGGATGATTTTTGATTTCTACGTCTTATTTCATCGACAGAAATATTGAAACTATCGAAAATATTGGCATAAAGCCGCGCTGCAATCATCTGTTTATTTTTAAAGTGATGATAAATCGGGCTGGTGTTTTTCATGCCCAGAGCCTGGGCAATATCAACTAATGATGTAGTGAAATATCCTTTTGTGGCGAACAGTTTTAGAGCCGCCAGTAATATCTCGTCCTGTGTTTCAGCTTTCGCCTGAATGATTTCTATTTCCTGATCCATTTTTTTGTCGCAGCGTAACAATGTTCTGTATTTGTTTGTGTTAAAAAAATGGCTTTCAACTTCAGTGAGGGCATTTAGGGTTAAGCCCTATCGTAAAGTTTTAAGCCAAAAAATAAAACCTTTAGACCATAAACCCAAGGGTTATGCGTGCTTATTTTTCCTTAATGACTGCCAGAGCGGCGCTTAGATAATTGATCATAGACCATAACGTCAATACCGCAGCAATATACAACAGTCCATAACCCATCTGGTTTATGGGCATGCCGAACAAATCCTCACGGTATAACAACATGCCAATGGCCACCATTTGTGAAGTGGTTTTCCATTTACCTAATTGAGAGACTTTAACCTTTGCTCGCTGGCCGATTTCAGCCATCCATTCCCGTAGCGAGGCAATCGTTATTTCCCTCCCGATAATAATAGCGGCGGCAATAGCCAAGGTTGGCGTTGCCTGCTGCTGAACAATCAAAACCAGAACGATGGCGACCATTAGTTTATCAGCGACCGGATCTAAAAAAGCGCCAAAAGGGGTTTCCAACTGCATCTTTCTGGCTAAATAACCATCCAGCCAGTCGGTAAAGCCAGCTAACACAAAAATCACCGTACAAGCCAGATTGGAATAGTGCCAGGGCAAATAGAAAACCACGGTTAACAAAGGAATTAACGCGATTCTTAACAGCGTAAGATTGGTAGGTATATTAAATTGAATCGTCATCTTGATGATGAAATAGTTCGTAAATCCGTTGTGCCAACTGCCGGCTTATGCCGCCCACACTGCAAAGCGCATCTACGCCAGCGCATGAAATGCCTTGCAGCCCCCCAAACTGTTTTAATAAAAGCTGCCGTCGCTTGGATCCTAGCCCTGGAATAGTTTCCAACACCGATTGTTTAGATGCCTTACCGCGGCGTTGTCTATGCCCTGTTATTGCAAACCGGTGCGCCTCATCGCGAATGTGCTGAATCAACAGCAAACCGCTAGCCCCTGGCGTAATCCCGATCGGCTGATCCTGATCAACCAGGATCAGCTTTTCCATGCCGGGCTTTCTATCCGGCCCCTTGGAAACGCCGACTATCATAACATTGTTTATGTCCAATTCCGCTAATGCCTTTTGCGCTTGATACACCTGACCTTTGCCGCCGTCGATAAGCAGAATATCAGGCGCCTCATGCTCACCCAGTTTCAGCCGCTTAAAGCGTCTGAGAACCGCTTGATGAATGGCCGCATAATCGTCACCGCCGGTGATCCCTGTGATATTGAAACGCCGATAAGCTGATTTTACCGGCCCTTCTCTGTCAAAAACCACGCAGGATGCAACCGTCTGCTCGCCTTGTGTATGACTAATATCAAAGCATTCCAAACGCTTAGGCAGGTCTTTACAACCCAATTCCTCTTGTAAACTGAGAAACCGGGCATAAATGCCCTGTTTATCCGACAACTTGCTTAACAATGAATTTTCGGCATTCGTAGAAGCCATTTGCAGCCACTTTAAACGCTCGCCTCTAACATTAAAAGCTATAGCGACCGGGTGCTTTGCCTGACTGGTCAAAACTTCGGCCAATAACTCAGCTTCTTCCAGTTCGTGACTGACTATCAATTCATAAGGCACCGGTTTATCCAGATAATATTGGGGTATGAACGCCTGCACGATAGCCGCCGGATCATGCGCATCAGTCATTTTGGGGAAATATACTTTATTGCCCAAATGCTGTCCGTTACGGATAAAAAACACTTGCACGCACGCTACGTTGGCTTTGCTGGCGCAAGCGATAATATCCACATCGCCCTTTTCTCCAGAAACAAAATGCTTTTCCAGTATAGTGCGCAATTTTGCAATCTGATCCCTGAACCCAACTGCCTGCTCAAAATCAAGATTGGCTGCTGCCTTCTCCATCTTGGCAATCAACTGGTCAATCAACAGTTCGCCCTTCCCTTCCAGAAACATCACAGTACTTTCAACGTCCAGCGCATAGCTTTGTTTATCAATCAGCCCCACACAGGGCGCAGTGCAGCGCTCTATCTGATATTGCAGGCAAGGTCTTGTCCGGTTGCTATAAACAGCATCCTCGCACTGGCGGATGGGAAATAGCCTTTGCAGTAACTTCAAGCTTTCCCTGACAGCGCCAGAACTGGGATAAGGGCCAAAATAGCGACCCTTTTTATTTTTTGCGCCGCGATGAAATGTGATTTGCGGAAAGTCCTGTTCACTGGACAGGAACATATAAGGAAAGGATTTATCATCCCTTAAACAGATATTATAACGGGGTTTATGCCGTTTGATTTGCTGAGATTCCAGCAATAACGCTTCACCTTCAGTATGCGTCACCGTCACTTCAATGGCGGCCAACTTAGTCACCATCATCTGCTGTTTGATCGATGCCGTTTGCGTTTTAAAATAGCTCGAAACGCGGTTTTTAAGGTTTTTGGCCTTGCCTATGTAAATGATCTCACCCTTGTCATTCAGCATGGTATAAATGCCGGGGCGAGTGGTCAGATTCTTTAAAAATGCAGCGGCATCAAAACTGTTTTGTGAAATTCCGGAACCCACTTTTTATCCTAAAAACCGTTTACATTATCGATTAAAACGGTACATCATAAATAAAATAGTGTGTTAATGAAATAACCGCGCCGCTTTGGTGTTTTGTCAGAATAGGCACAAAGCCTGCCTAAGTGCGAAAAAAACAAATTAATCCAACATTACTGCTTACTTACAAATTCTTAGGGTCATTGTCTATTCTGGAATAAAACCACATTTGATAAATGCTGACCAGGATTTGCATGCCCATGGAGATTCCCATTAATGCCCCACTAAAAATGACCACGTAAGCGAATGAGGAAATCTCTTTGGATATAAACCAAGATAAAATATCCAATAACATCGCCGCAAAGGGAATCACAACTGCAATTCTTTTTATGTAAACGTTCATATCACAAAGCAAAAAGATTTTGCCTATAAAAAATAAGATGAAGGCAATGCCAAATAAATGGATGTGAGAGACGCGAACTAAGGTAGGTAACGTTACGCCACCGGCATGTGCAACCTCGGATACCGTAGCGTAATGCGTTAAATCAGGTAAAGAAGGGTTAATGCTCGGTGTATGGCACAATACACAATCCCGATTTAAAATGGGCGCCACTTTTTCGTTGTATTCCGACTCATCCGCACCGTGATGAATCCATTGCATGATGACATCTTTGTCGCTTGCATATCTCAGGTTGGATTTCATAATCCCGCTAATTGCCGTGCCTAAACGCGTTTGATTATTAGACCCGTGATAACTGATGACAACATCTTCAACCGAGAGCCCGGCCTTGCCGTCAAGACCCTGATGGGTGTAATACATGTTGGCAAGAGCCATCAGATAACCCAACCCAATGGTGAGCAGGAACACCGTATTTAAAATTCTTTCACTAACGGAAATATCTTTAAAGCGTATATATTTTCTTCTTTCTTGCCGTATTTCTTTGAACATCATGACTCCTAAGCAGTGGGAATAGAGAATAACGCGATGGTTAAATTTTCTGCAAATAGACATGGGCAAGGCCACCTTTGCCTTGCCCACGTTTGATGGGAAAACCGAATTAACCCAACTTATGCAGCAGGGATAATTCAAATTAAAATGACAGCCAACCGTTCACCATGAAAGTGTTGTTAAATTGTGCATCAGTATTTGTTCCATTCGCTTGAGAATAGCCAATATATTGCAAGCTGGTGCGCAAGTTCATAAGATATAAATACGAACTGTCCTTGCCAAACGGGACATAAACCAGTTCTGCTGTGTAGTATTTGCTGTTGGGTCTGACTTGATCAACGATTGCACCCACGTCGTTAAGTATGGGAGAGTGTGAGCCGTTTATTTGGTTATACGCAAAAGTCAAACCATACGTTTGGTCGAAGGTATAAGCGAGATTGAGTCTATACGTCCCCAGATACGTGTTGCCTGTAGAGGGGTCACCTGCCGCTCCGCGACTTGCCGATAGATTCTGATATTCATAAATATAAGTCGTTTTGGCTTCAAAGATGTGTTTCAGATTTGCCAGGTACTGATAAGTCGCATCGACAGCGACATCGGTATAATTATTTGTACCGTAGGTGCTGTCACGTCCAGGGACAACATTGGCAATCATCCCGTAGTGCCCTAACTGAAAATAGTGGCCTTTCCAGTCATGTTGCAATGCTACTCGCCAGTAGGGCGCCGGGCCGTTAAGGCTAACCCTGTCAGGCCCGGCGATACCGAATGAATTCTGGGTGCTGCTCGAAAATGAACCATAAGCCCCGGCTTCCAGATACAGCAGATTATTAATCATCGTATAAGCGGTCGCGCCGCCCACTTGAGACCCCAAGGCTCCATCAATCAATGGCGTCGCTCCTACACTAGGCTGTACCCCACTGCCAGTATAAGGAAACCCCCAGACTGGCGTGGTATTCCACAAGTCCTGTACGGTTGGATTGTTATTTAAAGAAATGCCGTAAGTGAAGTCCAAATCAAATGGAAGGGAGGTATCGTCCAAATCTAATCGGTCGGCAAACCGGATATCGGCGTTACCCATGCTAAGCCGATTCGCAAAGCCGTCAAAAGTTAACTCACTAAATGCGCCAACCTTGCCATAAATACGACCGGCATAAAACAGCGATGCCTGGTCAAAAGTGAAATTGTTGTTTCCCTTCCAGCCAGGTGGAAGCGTTCCATCTGGTTGGCTTTCACTTTGAACTGTCTGGTCTTTTTGAGTATTGGTAAATGACCCCAAGGCCATGCCGCTGAGTGCCGGCAGTTTGGCGGCGGTGCCACTGCCTCCGCCCATCGTATAACCACCCAGCTTAAAATCACGACCAAAAGGCGTCAGGTTTGGTCCGAAGGATTGGGTATGACAGACACTGCAATTTTGACCAGTTTGACGGGAAAAACTCGGCAAAGCCTCTGTGTCAGGACTCGTTAGTAGAATAACCGATGCGAGTGGCATCAGCGATACCAGAAAAAAGCGAGCATCGTACGTTTGTTTAAAAGGAGTCTTCATATTATTTATCTAATTTTTAATTTCGAAATCATGACCATTTATTAACGGCAAGCGTTAGGGCGGATAGGCGGGAAACTTTTGTTTACGGAACTTTAATTAGATTCAAAATATTGAACTGATTGATCGACATCCATCACGAACGTAATGACGGTGACTATAAAACCAATCTATTAAATTGAAACTTGTCACAAAAAATAAAGAACGTTAAACAAAAATTAATGCCAATCAGGCGTCATTATTATTATTAGAAAAATAATCCTCTTATATCCGCGCAATATAGAGCGAAGCTTATCTTATTTTGTCAGATAAAGCTTAAGTGAACCTGAAAACTTGCTCCATTCAGTGGGTAGTTTTTTATTAAGACAGGCAATGTTCACCCCACCTTTATCAAAATGTTGTGTTGTAGTGGGGTGAGAATATTTAACAACGTTGCCTGGAGCGCTGATCCCTCTGGGGTTCACACCATGCGCGCTTATCTCGTGCTGCGAGACAAGGTCATTAAGCTGCTACTCGCCGGAGTGGTTCGACCTCTCGGGCCGACCCCCGAAAAATATTAGCCAGATTGATAGACATTACCTAACACTACGCCAGGAACAACATCGTACCCTTATGAAACCCTAGGACTTGCTGCGTAAGGCTCAACAGAGAAACAACGTGTTGTCGTTAGTTACATAATTAGCGCCTAATGCCTGATTGTTGCGGACAAGCCCGGATTAGTCAACGACAACATTTGGCTTCTGTCATCAAACATTAATACAATAGTAACCAGTGTGTAATGATCGGTTGATAGAATTTAAAAGGCATAAGAGTCGTGTTGCTTTTGATATGATTTTATGTCGAATATAACCGAAAACATAATTACTCTACTTTCAAGCAGAGTAGTTCTGTATCTTTAAATTATAAAAACAAAATTTTGGATATCACACATGAAAACACCCACCCATAAATTCCTTTTGGTGCTTGCCGCCTTATTTTTTACGAGTTTCAACGTTTCTGCAGCAGTAGAGTGTGCGCCGGAAGTCCCGGGCCTTATAGTAACAGACGCAACTTATAACAAGTTGTACAATATTCTTAAACTAGACACTGCTGCATTAAAAACCAAGCTTGATGCCGTTAAGGACCAAGCAACTTATGCACTCCTGCTAAAATTTGCCCGCGTTGTTGCAACAGACCCAAAACTTGCGAAGGGCCGCCTGATAATCGCGCTTCCCGATGGAACTGTGGTAGTTGATACGAGCAAACTGGATGACCCAGCTAATACGTTACCGGCCGGAAATTCATTTAAGCATTTTAGTACTAAAACAGTTAATGAAAATCACAATTCAAGAATTGCAATTTTAGATAGCCAATTACATGTTTGTGGGGTCGGTGTTGAAACCAAAGTGAGCACAACGGATAACACAAAAGAGTCCTATGTCGCTATACGTCTGGGCGCGCACTTAAATAATTCCGGAACTGCCAGGCTTTCTGTAAAACAATAGAATTTTGTAACGCTATTTTTTGAAAGCCTTTAGGTGGGTAGGATTATCTACCCACCGTTTGCATTGCAGGATTGGGGTTAAAGTACAGTAGACTTTTCCGGGTATCCTGCTTGAAAAATCTGCCAAATTTACGCCACAACTAATGCTTTCGTCTGCCATCCATACTGCTTTGTCCGTTTCAACCTAAATTAATCAATTGAAGACCCTGTTATCTACAAGTTGTTGATATTGAAAAATTATTAGAGTATATAAGTTTTACATATTAGGTAACGGTGTCCGCTTTTTATTATGGGTACGCCATCAAAGCAGGCCGCAGTTTGAGCCCATAAAGTCGCTGAGAGCTTTTTTAAGAAAACTGTTTTTTACGAACCGCCAAGCCTGTTTGATAATTTTAGAGAGTTTTTTGAAAAAAGCCCGTTATAGTTGCCTCCCCAGTTAACAATGTAATCCGTTTCTTTTTTCTCATGCCTTTTCTGTTACCGTGAAAGATACTCTGCGCGGGAGGCAAGCAACAGCCTGAGCCTGAACATGCCATAAAAAAATCCGCTTGGACATTAAGCAGAGCTTTAGCTGTATTGCTTAAGCCTTTTAAACCAGTGCGGTGCGTTTCGTTGAACAGAAAGTGCTTCGTAATCCGTTTAACCATCCCGGTAGTAATCGCTGCGTTCGATTAACAAAAAGACCGTTTTCAATAACTTGTGGGCAATGGCAAAGATTACCCGTTTCCGCACTCGGCGTATCATCAGTCCTTTAAATTTATCCGGCAACCGACATCGCCTCTTGTTGGCGGCATTGACCGCTTCATATTAAATCCGGTGCACACAAGCATTGCCCTTTCGCGCCTTGCTCTTCAGTGCCCCGTTTTTCCAACATTTGATACGCTTGGAAAGCAAGTTGTTTTCCCGCTGATTTAAATAACCAACACATTTCTCGATAAAGCCAAAATGTTACCTTTCTAAAGCTAAATTTCGAACTCTCAAATAAACAGTAATGCCCTCAGCATTTTACCCTTATCATGAACGGCGAATGCTAACCATTACAAAACCAGCCAAATGATTCACTATAAAACCCGGCCCGACGAGTCAAAGACTTTACCACCCGGCATACCCTACATTGTTGGTAATGAAGCGGCTGAGCGTTTCAGCTATTACGGAATGCGGGCAATATTGGTGGTTTTTATGACTCAGTACATGATGAATTCATCAGGTCAGCTGGATGTCATGCCGGAAAATGAAGCACAGGGTTATTTCCATTTATTTGTATCGACGGTGTATTTTATGCCGCTGTTCGGGGCGTTATTGGCCGATGGCCTCTGGGGGAAATACCGGACGATCATTTTTTTATCGCTTATTTATTGTTTGGGCCATTTTGCCCTCGCAATTGATAACACCCGCATGGGTTTATTAATCGGGCAAGGTCTTATCGCTATGGGTGCAGGCGGTATAAAACCCTGTGTTTCAGCGCATATTGGCGATCAGTTCGGCATTGGCAATAAGCATTTAATGACCAAGGTATTTAGCTGGTTTTATTTTGCCATTAATTTTGGCGCGTTTACCGCCATGTTGATTATTCCCTGGTTGTTGGATCAGTATGGCCCTTCAATTGCTTTTGCTGTTCCCGGTTTGTTAATGTTGATTGCAACTGTCACTTTCTGGTCAGGGCGTTATCGCTTTGTCCACATTCAACCCGCGGGAATAAACTTTATTAAAGAAATGTTCAGCAGTGTGGGTATAAAAAGCTTGGGTAAACTGGCCTCCATTTATGCCTTTATCGCCGTATTCTGGGCCCTGTTTGACCAAACCGGATCGTCCTGGATTTTGCAAGCCCAGAAAATGGATCGCAGGGTATTTGGATTTGAATTGCTGCCCTCGCAAATTCAGGCGGCTAATCCTTTGCTGATTATGTTATTGGTTCCTTTGTTTTCATACCTTATTTATCCTTTTTTAAGCCGGTTTTTTGTGTTAACGGCATTAAGAAAAATGACTATCGGTTTATTTATAACGGTTATTGCTTTTGCCATACCCGGCACGATACAAATGCAATTGGACTCAGGTTTTACCCCAACTATCATTTGGCAATTACTGGCTTATATCTTATTAACCTCCGCCGAAGTAATGGTATCGATTACTTGCCTTGAATTTTCTTATACCCAAGCGCCCAAGACCATGAAATCTTTTGTTATGGCGTTTTATTTTTTGTCAGTGGCCACAGGCAATCTGTTTACCAGCGCGGTCAATTTCTTTATTCAAAATGACGATGGTACCAGTAAGCTTGCTGGCGCCGATTATTTCTGGTTTTTTACCGGATTAATGTTCACTACCGCTGTGCTGTTTTTGTTTGTCAGCAAGCGTTACCAGGAAGACACACGATAAATGCCCTCAATACCTTAAATCACTTATAATATTTTTTTAGGTCCCGTTTTAACAAAGTATGATTGAGGGAAGCAAATGAGATTGACACTGCTTATTGTGGGATGCATTTTTTCTGCCTATACCTCTGCTGCCGTTTATAAATGCACGGATGCCAATGGCAATACAGAGTATCGCTCAGGCCCCTGCGAAACAGGACGTAAAAATGTTGAACTTAATCTTAAAACAGGCGCTTCCACTAATCTGGATGATAAAGAAAACCAGCAGGCTTTAGTACAAAAAGAACAACAGGCTAAACTTGAAAAACAAAAGCTTGAACAAGAGGCGTTGCTGAAAAAGCAAGAAAATACAAACAGGGAAGCCATGAATGAAATCGCAAAAAATCAGATTCTTATTAAAAACAACCCCGATAAATATTCAGCTTACGCTATTCCGCCTTACATAACCGGCAAATTGCCGGATTTAGTCAAACCCTATCAGGATAGATTACCTGATATTGAACGGTTTAGAAGACAATCTGCAGAGAAAGCGCTAGCGTCTAATCAGTGCATTCGCGTTGAATCCGTTGAATTAAATAGTAAAAGCACCCAAGATGCCCTGATATTTTTAGTCAATTGCAGTAGCGGAAAATCTTTCTATTTCAGTGAACAGGAATTAATAAAGTAACGCCATGAATTCAAAAACAATATTAATTACCGGGTGTTCCTCTGGCATAGGCTACAGCGTCGCCACAGAACTAAAAAAGAGAGGGCATAATGTCATTGCTACAGCAAGAAAACCGGACGATGTAGCTCGTTTAACACAGGAAGGGTTTACCGCCCTACAGCTGGATTTGGCTGACAGCCAAAGCATCCAGCAAGCGGTCAACCGCGTTATTGAACTGACTGACGGGCATTGCGATGCGCTGTTTAATAATGGCGCTTTTGGCCAGCCGGGCGCTGTTGAAGATTTAACCCGTGATGTGCTCAGGTATCAATTTGAAACCAATTTGTTTGGCACGCATGAGCTGACCAATCTGCTCATCCCTTTGATGCGCAAGCAAGGCCATGGCCGGATTATTTATAATAGTTCAATTTTGGGACTGGTAGCCATGCGCTATAGGGGAGCCTATAACGCCAGCAAATTTGCTCTGGAAGGTTTGGCGGATACCTTGCGCCTGGAACTTTCTGGCACTAATATTCATATTTCTCTGATAGAACCGGGGCCTATCTTGAGTAAATTCAGGGAGAATTCGTATGCGCTGTATAAAAAAAATATAGAACCAACACACAGTTTTCATAAAGACGCCTATGAGGCAATGGAAACACGCCTGCAAAAAGAAGGCGCTGCCGTTGCATTCACTTTGCCGGCCAAAGCGGTTGTCGATAAAGTGATACACGCGCTGGAAGCCAAACAACCTAAAATGCGCTATTACGTCACCATCCCCACCTATTTGTTTGCTGTTCTTAAACGCATTCTGCCCATGTCGTGGCTGGATGCCCTACTCAGAAAGGTTTAATTATGCACAATCTGGATGAAATTATTATTTATTGCCCTTATTGTGGCGAAGCTCTCGACGTATTAGTGGATACATCCGCTGGCCCACAGCAATATTATGAAGATTGTGCGGTTTGTTGCGCGCCCATCTTATTTATTGTGTCGGAAGATGATTCAGGAGAAATGATAATTGACGTAAAAAGAGATGATGAATGATTTTTTGCTTTAATTCGCATCATTAGGCTTTAATTTATTTTTCTATGCTAAAATCGCGAAGTAACTAGCTAATTAATTTGAATGCTTGGCCTGTATTAACCTCATTTTAATTCGCTGTTTCTAAAATAATCTAATTATCAACCTTGAGGTTTTATAAGTAATGCAAGTATTAAAAAAAGTTTTAGTTACTCTTGTTATGGCTGCGTCTATAGCTGTAGTTTCATCATCTGCTTTCGCTGAGCCTAAAGGCGAAGCTGCAGTTAAAGAAGCCATTGAAAATACGCTAGCCGGAATAAAAGCTGCACAAACCGCAGTAAAAGGCGGGGACTTATCAGGTGCTTCACAAGATATTCTTAAAGCCGCACAAGCTTCAAAAGAATTTCGTTTTGAAATTACAGAACGTCAACGCCAAAAAGCGACTGATGTATTAAAAGCTGCTCGTAAGTCTATTGAAGCTGGCGATATAGCCGCTGGAGAAGCTGGCCTAGATTCAGCTTTAAAATCTTTTACAGAAATGAAAGCTAAATACGACTTAACCCATTAATAAAAATATTCTGTAAGATCAGATTCAATTAACTTTACATGCTATGTTAATTGGATCTGATTGATACGGTTTGTAAAATTTAAAAAAATTCTTAACACCAGTGGTTAGCCTAATCTAAACAGGATAAATACCTGCTCAATGTGTTAGAATTACCACCGGCAAATGCCATTCAGCGCTATCTTGCCAATATAACTATAAATAACAACAACTTGAGGATAAGTGAAATATGAAAACATTAAAAACAATCTTGCTATCTTTATTTATTGCAGCCTCTATGGGTGCTGTTTCAACTTCAGCTTTGGCTGAAACCGATGCAGGAAGAATTACCTACAAGCCTGCCGATGCCATTGATATGGTAACTGCTCAAATTCAACTTGCCATTGATGGAATTAGCAAAGGCGCAAGTGGCGACGAAGCAGCCGCACTTATCAAACCGGCAATCGATTTAAGCAAAGAAATCAATGCTAATGATAAAGTAGATAACGCACGCGCAAAAGCTAATAGAAAATTGAAAGCTGCTATTTCACACGCTAAAGAATCTGCTTTACAAGAAGCTGAACAAGAATTGAGAGGTGCCAAAAAAGATTTTGAAGCTTTAAAAAGCTTAATCTAGTTGTATGACCCTATCGGGATGCTTCGTTCGGCTTTCCTGATAGGGTTGATTGCTCCTCGCCTAGCCTAGTAACAAATACATAAGCTTGAATCATCGGCTATTGATTTCATAAGAATTCAAAAACACACACAGACCCGCCTAACCAACAATCTCAAATTTCTCTGTAAGGGCTTTAGCCCTTCCGCTCCACAATCTTTCCAAAACCAGAAAAAACCGGAATAACGAAAGTTAATATCAAAGAATTGCCCCGTTGACTAATGTGGAAAATACAGCGGTGGAATATTTGAGATGGCTCAATCAGGGCATTAATTCGGATTGATTCGGCTGATTTTTGAACCCTGCAGGCCCAATCCGGCCATCAAACCTTTCTGACCGAAGATGAACGCATACACACCTTTTTGTAATGTCGTAGATGTGAGTGATTTAGCCATTCCCTCGTCAACGACGACAATACTCGGGCCGACACCTATTTCCCAGCCTTCGCTTTTATTAAGGTAGCTCAACGAATCATTATCCATAAAAAACAACGCATAACTGAACGATTGCACGCCTGCTTGCAAGCCGTACGATCCGGCAACGATATTGTAATAACCCGCCGTTCTGCCCTTTTTAAACAGGGCTCCGCCGCTGCCGTATTGAATGCCACCGATGAAACCGGCTTTAAGGATGTCCGGAAACACCAATATCCCTTTAGCTCTTTTCCCCAATTGCCTGGCCTCCGGGTTCTTTGCGTACAGATCTTGTAGCGCTGCGTTAGAATCACGAGTGATATCCCCTGCCGAGCTCGTTAACTCACCGCCCATTGATTGGCAACCTGTGATAGTAAGCAAACTTATCAATACAAGAATGAACCATTTGTTATTTAACATACTTTTTCCCCTGTGAATTTAATTATTGTCGAATGGATTTTGGTATTTTCCAGTTTCAATCTAAAGTGTAAACCTGTAAATTTTAGGACTGCACCGTAATGATGACGTCTATCTAAATACAATTTCTCCAGACTAACCTCTTTATCGCTTTCTGGAGTGCCGGTATCATCTGTCAAGGGTTACAAACTCTCAAAGACAAGCATAAACAAAAGATAACTTTGGTTCCGTAAGTTTTTCAAATACGGACTATGCGTTGATAAATCGCTTTCAAATTTAGCCGCAGAAATATTTTGTTCCTTACTTTTTTCGAGGAAGTAATGTGCATAATACCATCAGGCCTATGACTTTGTCTGAAACAAATTTGTTACGGAATATCCCGTCTGCTGATTCAGACAGCGATGGAAAACAATGGAAATGCTGGACTAATGGAGCGTTAGCTTAGGTTCTCCATATTTTCGATAAATTAACCCAATCCGTTAACATTATTCAGCCGGGAGTTTTCAATGAACACAAGCCATAAAGCACGCCCGCCATTTCCTCCCTTCACCCGTGAAACGGCAGCCCCAAAAGTTCGCATGGCCGAAGATGCCTGGAATAACCGCGACCCACAACGCGTCGCCTTGGCCTACAGCATTGATAGCCAGTGGCGAAACCATGCTGAATTTCCTGTAGGCCGGGAGCAAATTATAACGTTCCTTGCACGCAAATGGGCAAAAGAGTGCCAATACCGTTTAATAAAAGAACTCTGGGCCTTTGAGGGCAACCGGATCGCAGTCCGCTTCGCCTACGAGTGGCATAATGACAACGGCGACTGGTTCCGTTCTTATGGGAATGAGAACTGGGAGTTCGATGAAACTGGTTTGATGCAACGCCGCTACGCGAGCATCAATGATCTACCTATTACGGAGACTGAACGCAAATTCCGCTGGCCACAAGGCATCCGCCATGACTACTATCCAGGTTTAACAGAACTGGGACTTTAAGTAAAAATATGCGTTTTTATGGCAGGCACAGTAAAAGTCTTCTATGCTTGATTTTTAACTCGCAGAAGGAAACATCTAATGGCAATTAAAGATTGGCCGGCAGAAGATAGACCCAGAGAAAAACTGTTGCAACGGGGGGCAACCGCTTTAACCGATGCCGAGCTGTTAGCTATTTTTTTACGCACGGGAACGGCTGGAAAATCAGCTGTGGATTTAGCCCGTGAACTGCTCGCAGACTTCGGCTCTTTAAAAGCCTTGCTGGATGCAGACCAGCAACGCTTTTGCCTTGGTCATGGCTTGGGGGACGCCAAATATACCCAACTCCAGGCCGTACTGGAAATGGCCAAGCGGCATTTTAACGAAGTGCTGCAGCGAGGCAGCGCCTTAACAAGCCCGGAAATCACCCGGGCCTATCTCAGCGCACAATTGCGCGGTTATAGTTACGAAGTGTTTGCCTGTTTATTTCTTGATAACCAACACAGGGTAATAAAACTGGATGAATTGTTCAGAGGAACGATAGATGGCGCTAGCGTTTATCCTAGGGAAGTCGTCAAACAAGCACTGTATCATAATGCGGCGGCGGTGATCTTTGCACACAACCATCCTTCAGGCATTACCGAGCCCAGTCTGGCTGACAAGCAAATTACCGAGAAACTTAAGCAAGCGCTAACTCTGTTCGATATACGCGTACTGGATCATTTTATTATTGGAGACGGCGAACCCTATTCGTTTGCTGAACACGGCTATTTATAATAACCTATTATTTTATTGTTGAAGTTCACAAAAAACTTATCAAGCCATCATACCTGGCAATATGGCCGCCGCCTGCAGGATCTGTTCGAACTGATGAAGCTGGATGGGGGCGATTGAATCATATCGGATTGATGGCTGCGATGGTTAGGATTAACCGGCGTTTTCCAAAAGCGGTCACCGGTCTAGCTGCGTCGATCGGTTCAGCCAATGAGCGCGTCTCGCCACGCAACACCACGGTAGACGATGGAAGGGGTTGCCCAAAGCAAATGCTGACACGTTTTTCAATTTTTCGTAGGTGATTTTAGCTCTATGTGAATTCTGGTCGGTAATGTAATAATATGAACATAATCCAATCAAAAGGACAACCCATGAAATTTAACCCATGTATTGACCAATGCACTTATGAAGGCAGCCATTGCCAAGGTTGTGGCCGCTCATTTGAAGAAATAGCTGACACCAAACAATTGGTAATGTCGATTGTCAGTTTTATACAAAGCCAAGGTTATGAAAATAGAGAAGAATTTGTAAATGCCATTAGCAAAAGCGTACTTAAAAAATTGCAAAAAACGGCGTAACGCCGCCACCGTGTAGCTAAGTTTTAACATGTCTATTTTTCCTGGAAAAACGGCCATACAATTCTTGCATCTGTGTATTAACATCTTTGGAGTAAGGTTTTTCATTTGATAATCGTGAACAAAGTTTCTTTCTTAAAAATTAAACTCACGGTTCGACCATTCAGACGGCCAGTTCACCAGATTGCCCCCAATGCTTTGATAAAGGGTAGAGAATCCAAGCAACGCTAAAATACGCGCCTGTATTGTATTTAGCGGCGTCAACCAGCAGCAGTCCGTCCCATTAACACTGACCACGATCAGATTAAGGCCGCAAAATGCCCGCAGCATCATTTCGGTGGTTGGCTTGGCTGTTGCCCGCTTGGGATTTCCGGCATAAATAGTGTCGAGTTTTGCGTCTTGCTCCTGCAAGGATTGGCGTACCGTGAATTCAGTCAAACACATCACCCTTAAAGCAATACTCAATAAGCGAATCAATCCTTTAATACGGGTTGTTGAGCTGAGGAACAGCGGCGTTATGCCGAGTATCTTGCCCCGGAAACGGTTAAATCCACGCTCTATGATATATTCGTCACGATAGGCGAGAACCGCTTCAGTTAAACTCAGTTCAAGGTCGTTGCAGACAAATACTTTCCACCCCAGGTTACGCACGGTGTTCGCGTAAGCTGTAACGTTACGTGACGTGCGTACGGTAACCGTTGTCGTCGTCACAGTTTCGGCGGTGCGTCGACCATAGGCGCGTTTGTTAACCGCTTTGGTTTCCTGAATGGTCTCAATAGTCAACAGGCCAACCACGTTATGGTGCTCCAGAATGCTGTTCACTTTGGTAGTCATCTCGTTTTCATCCAAGCATTTCCGTCCGCGTCCGCGCAGGTTCAGGTTGGCTATTGCCTTTTGTGCTTTTTCCAGGCGCGCATCAAGTGCTTTCTCTTGAGAAGCGGCCTGCTTTAAAGAATGAACGACCAGTCGTTGCTCTTGCCACTTAATATTGCTACCCTCATAGTCGGCACTGAGCATAACGGTGTAACAGAAACCGTTAGCAATGTGTTCCGGTTGGTCAGTTTCCGTTTCGAGCGGGCGATACACAGGCGCTAATGATTGCACGCCCGTCCACACGGGTTCAAGCAAGGCTTGCAGCGCCTCCTTGGGCATCTACTGCCGGTAACGGACACAGGCAGTAATCTTGATGCGCCGCAACGTAACAGCGGGTGTCGAGTGCCGCCATTTTGCTTTTCCCCCACATAGAGTACACCATGCTGCTGGATACAAGCCTGAACTTTGCGTATTTCCGGCACATACAGCGGATCGTCAGCACACTCGCCACTGATAATCGTGGTGGTTAATGGAATCCCCAACGGATCCAGCACCGATTGGTTGATTTTTAACTGCGGTAAATCAGGGCGGTGTTCTTTGCTATGGCCCAACTGGAACATGCCGTCTTCGGTAACGGTGACATAGCCTTTTACTGTCGTGCTGTCGATGCGCACCCGCCTAATCGGCAAATCATACGCGCGGAGTAGTACCCCTTTATTCATAAAGTTAGTTATAAGACCGACAAACTCCTAGAGGGGATTTAGGCGGCGTCGGAATTGCCAATACGGCGGTATATAAAAAGCCCCGTGAGAAGATAAATTCTCACGGGGCTTTTTGTTCATAACGGCAGGAACGAGATAGCTACACTCTTCCCACTGAGCTTGCTATTGCGGCATCAAAGGAAGTTTAGAGCCAATAGCGACATCGCCAGCACCTTGTAAAATGTTTTCAACTTGCAGAGCGCGCGCCGCAATTGTTTTCGAGGTTGCTTTTGCTAATGCAGCGTAGTAACTTGAATCAAGTGCGGCACGCTGTTTGCGGAATTCCATCGTACGTCTTGCAAGTTCACCAGCTTTAGCGTCTGTCATTTTATCAATGCTAGTCAAATAATCCGCAATGATCTTTAAGCGTTTGTCATTTAGCGCCTTCAACTTAGCGTTAAAGACGTAGTACACGTTCATAAACTTCTTTTCTTGTGCTGCGTCCAGTTTCATAGCTTTCTTCACGAAGTCCTCTTTTTCCATTTCCATGGCAAAGCGAAACATTTGTAATTCGTTGCCATTAGACGCTGCGCCAGTCGCAGTCTCTAATGCGGGAGCTGCTGATAAGGTAGCGGCTTGTTCAGCTTGAGCAACGCCAGTAATGGCACAGAATCCAAGGCTTGCAACTGCAAGAACGAAAGCTATATTTTTAAATTTCATAAATTTTTCCTAAAAATAGTAAGATATTGTGAATTTGCAATTATATAGGGAATGAATGATTGTTGAAAACAATATCTCTCCATGCCGCTCAATTGTCGCTTAACCGGATTCTGACGCCAGCAACCTCAAGGCTTTTTTGGTTCTGATGCCGCCAGGTGTTCAAACAGGATGCGTTTGATTTCTTGAATAACCTCGGGCGTACCTTGGGATGAATGACTCCAGTGGACTACAACCTCAGAAACCGCCTCATCAATGTGGGCGCTTTTATAAGCAACTACACCATCATCGCCTTCTTCTTTCGGTCCATCGCCTTCGACTGCGATAATCGAGTGTGCTGGAATACCCGGTGCAATGGATATGGATGCCAGAACCTTTTGAGCGGGGTTGTTCGGGTTCATAGTGTCAATAGATGTCATGGGTCTGCTTAGCATTGCGGCAACTTTCTCATCGCCTGATGAAGTGGCGATTTGGGCCAATAGCGCTGTGGTATTAACCACCGTTACCGGTAGGTTGACGAGCTTGGAAGCAAGCCCTGTTACAAATCGGGATGCGGCTAACATGGCTCCGTGTTGCGGTGTCGAAATAAACACCACGCGCTTGACGAAAGGTAAAGGTGTAAAGAACGCAGATTGCTGTAAGAATTCACGGGCTTCCGGGCTAAGCTTCATTTGCTCGAAGGGTTTGTCACTGAAAAGATTCCAAAACTTCGTTCCACTGTCAATGGCAGTAAGCTTGGTCAACAAGCCACCTTGACTGTGGCCAATCACTACCATCTGCTGTAAAGCCGGGTCTTTCCCTTCGGAGTCGAGTTCATGCACAATGTTTGTCAGTGCCGTGCGTAGCCTCCCCGCCGAATAACCGACGCCTCTACCGCTGTCGTAAATAAATAACCATATTTGAAAGCGTTCACGGATTTTTGGATCGCCATTTAGTTCGTTAATCAATTCAGCCCAGCGTGCGGGACTCGATGCGGTTCCATGCACCAAGACGACAGGAATCTTTCCTGGCCGGAAAGGTTGCAGTGTGAAAATACCGTCCTGCGCCCGGTCTTTTGGAATCAGGCCATTAGCGAAGACCGACGCATTGAAAAATCCAGCGATTTCCATCGCATAGATGGGGCTGTCATTCAATTGATAAGCAAAAGCGGCTGTTGAGTCGGACTCCATAGGCTGTTTTTGCCCATCAATCATCACTGTTGAAGTCTGATCCGTCGCGTAAACTTCAATTCGCCCTTGTATCTTGCCCTTGTTCAGGCTGGCACGCGCGTTTTCAAGACGCAAAAGCGCAGTGACGGGAACTTTTGTGAGTGCTCCAAGGCGATTTGAACCAGCAACCTTTTTTTCTGACAAGGGTGTTTTTGCAAGACTCGCTGCCAGTGGAACACCGATTCCGGAGTTATGATAGCGGTTTCTGAGTCCATCAACTTCCAGGGCAGTCGTCGAAATAAACCGGTCAAGGGGGTATCCGCCCCACGACATTCCGGATTCATCCAGGCTTACTTGTAGCGTTCCGAAGGGGAGTATATGATTTCCTGCCTTCAGACGCACCTCATCTTCATTTGTGTCACCGGGCGCTGCCAGACCTTGGGCAACGGCCTGATTGTAAATATCATAGGCAAGCCGAAACCGTGGATCGGTTGGCGGTATCTGCGTACCCCTGCCGTCCCCTGGATACAGTAGTGACCAAGCATACACGGCTGATGCCAGGTAATAGTCGCGGTTATTGGTACGTTGGGCGTGAAGCAAGGAAAGTTCCGCCAACGCAAACAACTGATCATCATCGTCTACTGGTTTAAGACCTTTATGGAGTTCAGCCAAAACCGCCGCTGGCTCGGTTTCAAACCGATCCTGTAGCCCGTGCTGTCTGAGAACGATGCTTGATGCATTTGATGGCTGACTCGACGAAATCGCGCTGGCGGTCTGATTACGATATGCGGTCGGAATATCCACATGCTTCACGCTGACCGGAGTCGCGCATCCTGAAATAATTAGCGCGAAGCTGGAGGTTAGAATAAAAATAAGGGTTGCTGTTTGTTTTTGTGCCATATTATTTTGACTTTAAAAAATTTCAGGTAGTTGTACAGATGCAGATAAGCTGGGCTTCTCTTCCCGCATACTCTCGAGTTGTCAGGTTTGCGGCGGAGTCGCAAAGCGAATACCCTTAGCCTCTGCCAAACATAAGATAGCCAGCAGAATTCGTTGCCGCTCATTAAGTTCGGTGGCCCTGTCAGGAACTTTCATGAAGAAATTCAGCAGAATATTCAAACTGTCAGGGCCAAGATCGTAAAGCACCGCCTGAATGTTATCTTTGCGAGTGTTCGGGTGGTTCAGCAGGATATCTTTGATGCCTTCAAGAAAATCTTCGATTTTTCCATGCGGGGTGTCATACGTAAGGTTGAGTACGGTTTTTACCTGCCGGTACCGGCGCAACTCCATGTTATCGATCGGGCTGTTCACCAATTGGCTGCTCGGAATAGTTACGAGAGAATTATAGGTCGTCCGAATCCGGGTGCTGCGAAAGCCAACGCTTTCGACGGTTCCTTCGAAATCCTTCAGCTTGATTGAATGGCCTATGGCGAAAGGCTTCTCGAACATAATGATAAGCGACCCGAGCAGATTAGCGAGGGTTTGTTGCGCCGCCAGTGCGACAGCCAGACCGCCGACTCCGAGCCCGGCCAGCACCGAGTAGGCGGGCAACCCGATCCGATCCGCCCCGGTGACCAGAATGGCGATTGCCACAATAATCGTCAGTAACCGCAACATCAGGCGGATAAGCTGGCTGTCGATGCTGCTCGTACGGAGTTTTTCCACAGAAATTACACTTTCTGCGATCACGCCGCCGGCGACCCAAACCAGCCAGGTGAGAGCGAGAAAAAACAGGATCCAGAGGGAACGCGTGCTCGCCTCGTAGAGGGTACCCGAGACTCGTAAAACTTCAGCAAAAAGCAACGCAAGAATCGGCGTGACTATTACGATGCTGAGCGGCCGGAGCAACTCTATCCATTTTCCGGCGGGCGCCATTCGTCCGATCCAGAAAGAGCTGAGGTGAAAAAACCAGCGAACAGCACCGAAGCCGGCGCCGAGAACGATTATGATGCCGAGCCAGCGCCAGACCGGTTGGTCTAGAAACAGGACTCGTGCCCTGTGCTCGGGCATACCGAGCAACCAGCGGGTCGGCACGATTCGATGCAACATAATAGCTACCCCTACGGGACTATAGGTGGAAAAGTCGTACCATCCCACGGTAGCGCCGGATTTATAAGGAAGGTCTTTGACTTTGGCGTAGAACTCCGGCAAGCGGCTCAACGTTTCCGGGGTAAACAGATATTCCCCTGCCCTCGGTCCGGTTTTGACCTCCGCTATCTGTAGTTCGGTGCCCGGAATAGTCCAGCGCTTGAACTCGGTCTTGGCCATTGTCTGCGCATCCGGGATTGATTCAATCGGCGGGAGAGCGATGCGGTCGAGCACTTCCTTCAATTGTATGGCGAGCCGGCGTGATGACTCGTCAACTATGGCCGGTGGCAATTCGCTTAAATCCAGCGTCCGTTGAGCCGATTTCTGGAGATGTGAGGCATTAAACATACTGTCTATCAGTTCCGGCATTAAGTAAAGATTCGAACCAGCCAGATACGTAGGTAAAAGTCCAATTCCCTTCTGATAACCCTCGTTCATGAATTCGAGGAATCCCTGGAGCGTGGCCCGTGGGCTGGAAGTATCAATCGAACTGAGTGGGTTCTCTTCGCTGGCCGCGTTTGCGGGCATGGGCCAAAGTTGAAACAGCAATAGTGCAAGAAAGGCCGCAACCAGGCAAATCCCAGGCGCGAAAAAAGATCGATTGATTTTTGCTGTCATCTTGATTTACAACTGTTGAGTGTGGAGTGCAATGTTATTAATGTATTGGTATTATCAGCGTCCGGACTATAAATATTCGTCAGCACCGGTTTGAGGAAGGATAAGCTATGTCAGAAGTGGAGATCGACTTTGATTGGAAATTATTGTCACCAGTAGGGACTGATAGAAAAAGATGCTGATTTGCGCTTTTTTGCCAATTGACATAGAGTGCCAGATTTTAAAAATTATTGAACTTTACCAGTAAAAAGATCCAAATGATACTAGGGAAAATTTCTATTATACATTAAGCGGGATGTGTTGGTTTTGTTGCCGGAATGGCTATTGTTACATGCGAACAACTGTTAGCATAGCGTCCGGTTTGCGACTTGAAAATGAACAATAATACTGCTCAATCCGGATTTATCCGGTCTGGTAAATCGCCTGGCTCAACACGTCAACGGTAACGAATGGCGGCGTGCATTGCATCCCCAGGCCGAAACCATATAGCTTAATGAGGCTTTAATGCTTATTCCGATTCAACGGATGCTAGCGCATATTTCCGCTAATAATCCCATTCCACGCCCCAGACAATTTCTGCTCCTGACAATTGCAACTCTGATGGCAGGTTGCTATTCATTTGGGCCTAATGAAATCAGGGGATCTTACCCGCTTTATAACGCGGCTATTGTTGATACCCAAAATGAGCAGTTCATACAAAATATTGTCCGCTTACACTACCGGGATCCCATTTTTTTTCTGGATGTAACCAGCGTAACGGCTTCCTTAAAATTGGATTTGTCTGCTGGTTTGGATCAATCTGCCTTTGATCTGAGTAAAGGCGGCGCTGACATCCTGCAATTTAGCGGGGGCGGAGCTTATTCGACTTCGCCAACCATTGCCTATTCGCCCCTTCAGGGCGAGGGATTTGTCAAAAGTGTACTAAGACCTATCTCTATTGAGGATGTGTTTGCATTGACGAAATCGGGATGGAGCGGTCGACGGGTGATGGGTCTTTGCGTGGAGCGCATCAACAGGCTTGAGAATGCACCGGACGCCTCAGGGCCAATGCCTAAACTTTCTCCAAATAACATTTATCCATTCAATCGGCTGTTACAACTCTTTGATGAGGTAATAAATGAAGATCTTATAGTCCCCAGGATTGATCCGAATACGAAAGAAACTCAACTGGTAATCAAGTCTTCCCCGCAGCATCATGAAGCAATCAGGGAAATAAAACAGCTGCTAGGGCTCGATCAGAAGCTTGAGGTTTATCATGTCAACAGCGACTTTTTAGAACACCGTCCGGATACCATTTCGATGCGCAATCGCTCGCTAATGAGTATTTTTTTCTATTTGTCTCATCATGTAGACGCACCCAAAGTTCACAAAGCAGCCGGTTTGGTGACAGTTACGCGAAATCAGGACGGTTCCGAGTTTGACTGGAATAAAACGGCGGGAGGAAGGCTCTTCCACATCAGTCAAAGCGATAAGCAACCGGAAATGGCTTTTATCGCGATACCCTATCGTAGCCATTGGTTCTACCTGGCGGACAACGATCTGGAGTCAAAATCAACCTTTATGCTTCTAACCCAGTTGTTCCGTTTGCAAGCAGGAGCCGCAAAATCAGCTGGCCCGACGTTAACCTTACCTTTACGTTAATTGGGGTCTTTAGCTGTGCCGGTTGGTTTGGGCCAGCCTTCGCCCTCGCGAAGGTTATAGTCAGCTCAGTTAGCATATAGTGCTCATTTATTATGTCGGCGCCAATTGAAAACTGGCTATCTGGAGCCTCTTTGGATGAGTCAAAATTGGTCGTAATATTTAATGCAAAATGATACGCTAACAATTCGAATTTAACCTTTTAGAGGGATATCAATTATGAAACGAAAATTGCTAAGGTTCATTACTGTGCTGGGTATTTTATTGCCAGGTTTAGCAAATTCAGCCGTTACTGAAGACGATTTCAAAGTAAAAACAACGCGCAATTTAATCAATCTTTGCACGGTCTCCCCGATAGACCCCCACTATGGTGATGCCATAAATTTTTGTCAGGGCTATATGGTCGGCGCATATCATTACTCTATTGCTGAACATTCGAAGGATCCGAAGGATGCACTGGTCTGTTTGCCAGAGCCTAAACCTTCGCGCAACGAGGTGCTCGCACTATTTATTGCCTGGGCAAACTCGCATCCTCAGTTTATGACTGACATGCCGGTAGAAACCCAATTCAGGTTTATGTCTGAAAAATGGCCTTGCAACTAATGCGTAATAAAGGGGATCTGAACATGAAAAAAATTGCAATTGTAGCCTTCGCGGCATTGTTTATTAATATCACCGGATGCGCCGACCTGTCAGCCACCCAACAGCGAACTATGACGGGCGGATTAGGCGGCGCTGCTGCCGGCGCCGCAATCGGCGCCATTGCTGGAAACGCAGGCATGGGAGCGCTTATTGGTGGAGCCGCCGGTTCTGCGGGCGGATTTTTATATGGAAGAAGTAAAGAAGCCCAAGAGCGGGCTTTTCAAGAAGGGGTTAGACAGGGGCAAAATTCGCGCTAAGCTACGTGCTTGAAGTAACCCGCGCGAGTATGTGAAATAATTTCCCGGAGTAGGGGAAGGATTTATCATGCCCCGTGCAAATGAATTCGCCTCTACAAGGGTTTGACTCCATCTCTACGAAGCTTGTAACTATGTTGCAATTATGTAAGAAAGTGTTGTATACTGCCTACACGCATCGAAAAATTATCTGATTTTGGCATCCGCCTATAGATTTCAAAGACTTATGCTCCCCCCAAGGAATCTTATGGAATAGCTTGTATCATTAGCTCTCCTTAATGTGTGCCACAATCCAGATCGAGTTATGAATACAACGAATACCGTAAAACCCTTTTCGCCCGGCAGAGAGCCGCCTAAAATGCCCGGCGCATGGCCGCTTTTAGGCCACATGCTCGAATTTGGCAAAAATCCGTTTGACTACATGGCGAGGCTTAGAAATACACTGGGAGAAATCGGGGAATTTCGTATGTTTCATCAAAAAATGGTGTTAATGACGGGTCCTGAAGCGAATGAGGCTTTTTTTCGTGCGCCTGACGCTCAGTTGGATCAAAGCCAAGCCTACAAAATCATGACGCCTATTTTTGGCAAGGGCGTTGTGTTTGATGCGCCGCCGCATAAAAAAGACCAGCAGCTTAAAATGCTCATGCCGGTATTGCGCGATAAACCCATGCGCGGCTATGCCCAAGTAATCGTCCGGGAAGTTGAACAAATGATTGCTAACTGGGGCGATAGCGGCGAAATTGACTTGCTTGAGTTTATGAAAGAACTCACCATATATACGTCCAGCCACTGTTTGCTTGGCGATGAATTCCGTTATGAACTGAATGAAGAATTTGCAAAAATTTATCATGACCTTGAAAAAGGCGTAAATCCCCTGGCTTTCGTGTTTCCCTATTTACCCCTGCCAGTATTTCGCCGCCGTGATAAAGCCCGCGTCAGGCTTCAAGAATTAGTGACCGGCATTATTGCCAAACGGGCGCAAAAATCAGAAAAAAGCGAAGATGCGTTTCAATTATTGATAGAAGCCGAATACGATGACGGCAGTCACTTGTCGGCACATGAAATAACCGGCATGTTGATCGGCACCATATTCGCAGGGCATCATACGACAGCCGGGACAGCGGCCTGGACTTTGCTGGAATTGGCCCGCCGGCCAGAATATATGCTTATGGTGTTGAAAGAACTGGATGAGCTATTCGGTACTGATGGTGAAGTCACTTTCCAATCATTACGTGAAATTCCGGTATTGGAAAATGTCATTAAAGAAGTTCTGCGCTTGCATCCGCCGTTGATTTTTTTAATCCGTAAAGTGATGAAAGACTTTCACTTTAAAGATTTTACGGTCAAGGCCGGAAAATATGTTTGTGCTTCGCCGCGTGTATCGCATCGCATTGCTGATATTTTCCCTGATCCTGAGAAGTTTGATCCTGAACGCTATTCAGAAGCACGCCAGGAAGATGCCAAACCTTTTAGCTGGATTGCTTTCGGTGGCGGTAAACACAAATGCTCAGGCAACGCTTTTGCCATGCTGCAATTAAAAGCAATTTTTTGTATTCTTTTACGCCGGTATACGTTTGAACTGATTGATGACAAAGACCATTATCAGGACGATTTCACCCAAATGGTGGTACAACCCGCCTCACCCTGTCGTGTCCGCTACATAAAACGCCAAGATATTCAAGAAAATGCCGCTGAGCAATCGATAAATCAGGAAAGCGTACAAAAAAGTCCGGGCTTTGAAATAAAAATCGACCGTGAACTTTGCCAGGGCCATGCTACCTGTATGACAGAAGCGCCTGAGCTTTTTCAGGTTGACGATGCGGGCCATCTAACAGTATTGCAAGCTTGCCCGCCGCAGGATTTGCTGGAAAAAGCACAACTGGCCGAAAAATATTGCCCAACTAAAGCAATTAAAATAGAACACAAATGAACGCATAACTGAGATAAAGAATGGCAGCATATCCCCGGGCAGAACTTGAAGAAATGGTTGAGCGTTGGCTACAGGCGAATCGTGACGCTGAAAAGGAAGGTAACTGGCCTAAATATCTGGGAGCGATGTATACCGATGACGCAGAGTATCGCTGGAATATTGGCCCTAATGAAGAATTTGTGGCGCGTAGCCGTAAAGAAATAGAAGAATGGGCTTTAGGCGTGCAAATGGAAGGCTTTGAAGATTGGCGCTATCCTTACCATCGTATTTTAATTGATGAAAAACTGGGCGAAGTGATAGGCTTGTGGCGTCAAGTTTCGCCTGCGCTCCGTGAAGACGGAACGCATTATGAAGTGGCTGGCATAGGCGGTTCCTGGTTTCGTTATGGGGGCGATTATAAATGGGAATGGCAACGCGATTTTTTTGATTTAGGCAACGTGAAAGCCTTGTTTTTTGAACTGGCTGCCGATGGCAAGCTCGATCCCGCTGTTAAAAGAAAAATAGGCAAATTAGCTAAAGGTCAATTATTGCCCGGTCACGAGCGTTTACGCAAACAGCCAAGTCTCCTGAAAAAACTGAAAGGCTTTTTGGCAATGGTGCGTATTGCTTTGTTCAATAAGTAAATAAGTCAAAAACTCATCGATACCATTTATTTATCAGGATGGCATCGGTTGATTAATTCTGCAAAAAGGCAACTCATAAGAAACTATGCTGAATGTAAAACCGGGTTGGAAAAACTGGCAACTGCTCACTGAAAAGGGGCGGCATATTTGGGCATTCAAGCCCCGCTCAAAGGTTATCAATGAGCATCTGCACAATGCTGATAATATCTCGGACACAGAAATAACACAGCTTGCCGAAGATTTTAAGTTTGACAAAATCGGCAACCCCAATTCCGGCGATAAGGTTTTTAGACACGCTGTCATTAATGCCAAGTTTCAGGAATTTACCGGTCAAATCCCCCAGGTAGAGAACCCCGAAGAGCAAAAAATCACCCATGCGCTTATCAAGGGGATTAATTACTACGCTTACTTGCAAAGTGAAGACGGCCATTGGCCGGGTGATTATGGCGGCCCGCTATTTCTTTTGCCCGGCTTACTGATCGCCTCTTATATTTCCGAGACGCCGTTTCCCAAAGCGCATCAGGAAATGATGAAGATTTATCTGTTCAACCATCAAAATGAAGATGCAGGTTGGGGTATGCACATTGAAGGTGAATCGACCATGTTTGGCACGGTTATGCAATACGTGTCATTACGCATTCTGGGAGTTGATAAAAATCAAGAGCAAATGGTCAAGGCCAGAGCTTGGATCAAAAATAATGGTGGCGCAACCGGCATTCCCTCTTGGGGAAAATTTTACCTGTCTATTTTGAATTGTTATGACTGGCAAGGTTTTAACAGCCTGTTTCCTGAAATGTGGTTATTCCCCAAATGGCTGCCTGTGCATCCCTGGCGCTACTGGTGTCACACCCGCATGGTTTACTTGCCGATGGCTTATTGTTATGCCAAGCAAATTAAAGTGCCCGAAAATGAACTGATTTTGTCATTACGTGAGGAAATTTATTGCGAAGATTTCGCGGCTATTAACTGGCGGAAACAACGAAATACCGTTTGCGAAAAAGATTGCTACACCACGCCATCGCCAGTGTTGAAGTGGATGAACTTTTTCACTAATAGTTATGAAAAATTCAGATGGCCCTGGTTAAGAAAAAAAACCACAGACTTTATTTTAAAATATCTCAATGCTGAAGATGAGCAAACAAACTACCTTAATATAGGCCCGGTCAATAAAGCCATTAATTCCATTTGTATTTGGTCTGCTTATGGCAAGGATTCTGCTCAATTCAAAAAGCACGTCGCACGTTGGTATGACTATTTATGGGTTGCTGAAGATGGCATGAAAATGAGCGGCTACAACGGTTCGCAGTTATGGGACACCGCCTTTTCAACCCGCGCTATGCTGGAAAGTGAATTGGGGAAACTCTTCCCTGCGACGATCGCAAAAAGCTATCAGTTTATCGATGATTCGCAACTAAAAGCAGAGCACTCAACACATGCCGATTTTTTTCGTCATCCCATGATAGGCAGTTGGCCTTTTTCGACGGCTGAACAAGGCTGGCCGGTTGCCGATTGCACGGCTGAAGGATTAAGCGCCGCTTTAGCCGTACATCATTCTGGCCTTGTTAAGCCAATAATTGATGAGCAACGTATCAAAAAGGCGGTTGACGTTATCCTTTCTTACCAAAATACCGATGGTGGCTGGGCAACCTATGAATTGACACGCGCCCCTAAGTGGCTGGAAAAACTTAATCCATCCGAGGTGTTTGCCGATATAATGATCGATTATTCCTGGACAGAATGCACGGCGGCGTGTGTCATTTCCTTGCTGGAGATACAGGAAGCATATCCCGGCTTTAAAAGCAGCGGCATCCGGAAAGCAATCACCTCTGGTATCGACTTTATCCTAAAGCAACAAAAGCCTGACGGCTCTTGGTATGGAGGCTGGGCTGTCTGTTTTACCTATGCTACCTGGTTTGGCGTGGAAGCGATCAGTAAAGCCAAGGGTAAAGGATATTATAACGACGCGGTCTTAGTGGATAGGGTAAACAGAGCCTGCGCCTTTTTAGCGGAAAAGCAAAAACCGGATGGGGGCTGGGGCGAGACTTTCGAGTCTTGTTCCAAATTGGTTTATACTGAAGCGGCAACGTCTCAAGTGGTTAATACCGCTTGGGCGTTGCTGGCATTAATGGCGGCTGATTTTGGCGATAAAAAAGTTATCGAAACAGGTATCAATGTGTTATTAAAGAGACAAATGGATGGCGGCGATTGGGCGCAGGAAAATATTTCCGGCGTTTTTAATTATAACTGTATGATAACCTATGCCAATTATAGGAATATATTCCCAATCTGGGCATTGAGCCGATATTATAAGCAGTTTATTCAAGGATGATAAGAGAATCAACGCAGTTTAAAGTATTTGCATCAAGTCAAGTAGCTTAATATGAAATCAGAATTCGACATTTGCATTATCGGCGCAGGCATGGCGGGCGCCACCATCGCCGCATATCTTGCCCCTAAAGGCATTAAGATCGCGTTAATCGATCATTGCTACAAGGAGAAAAAACGCATCGTCGGGGAATTGTTGCAACCAGGGGCCGTGTTATCCCTTGAGCAAATGGGGCTTGGGCATTTACTGGAAGGATTTGATGCGCAACCGGTTGATGGTTATTCGCTGCTGCAGGGCGACGAAAAAATAACGATTCCTTATCCGCGGCACTATAAGGGAATGGGCTTGCATAATGGCCGGTTTTTGCAGCATATCAGAGCTTCCGCTTTGCAAAATGAATCGGTTACTCAAATACATGGCAAGGCCTTGCAATTGCTGGAAAATGAGCGGCACGAAATTATTGGCGTAAGTTACAGGGAATCGATCACGTCCGAGATCAAGTCCATTCATGCGCCCTTAACCATTACCAGCGACGGTTTCTTTTCCAATTTTCGGGAAGATCTCAGCAATAATAAAAAAACCGTGACATCATACTTTATCGGTCTGATTTTAAAAGATTGCAATATGCCTTTCCCAAAACATGGGCATGTGTTTTTATCGGGACCGACACCGTTTATTTGTTATCCAATTTCAAGTAATGAAGTCAGGCTTTTGATTGATTTTCCAGGCGAACAGTTGCCCAGAAAACAGTTGCTCCAAGCGCACCTGGATGACAATGTGACGCCTTATATCCCTGAATGCATGCTTGGAAGCTATGAGCAAGCCTTGCAAGAGGGTGGTTTCAAAGTCATGCCAAACCATTATATGGCGGCAAAGCCCATTATACGAAAAGGCGCGGTGATGTTGGGCGATGCGCTCAATATGCGCCATCCCTTGACGGGTGGTGGATTGACTGCGGTATTCTCGGATATACAAATATTAAGCGCGCATTTATTGGCGATGCCTGATTTTAATAATACCGATTTGATACACGATAAAATCGAAGCGTATTATCGAGACAGGCAGAACGCCAATGCCAATCTTAATATTCTTGCCAACGCGTTATACGGCGTGATGTCGAATGATTTGCTTAAAACAGCGGTGTTCAAATACCTGCAATGTGGCGGAGCAAATGCGCAGGAGTCAATTGCTATTTTGGCAGGACTGAACAGGAACCATTATTCCTTGATAAAACAGTTCTTTTTTTTGGCGGTGTTCGGAGCCTACGATTTGGTGCGTGAAAACATAACCAATCTTCCAAAGGCAACAAAAATTTTGTTGGATGCGCTCACGATCATCAAGCCATTGGCTAAAAACGAACTTACTCTGGCGGCGGTTTTTAGCGGGTATTTTAAGAAATAAACGCCAGATTTGTTCAACTCTTTCTGCAAGTGCTTTAATTTTGGCCAAAACTTCGTTGATTGTTCAATCTAGCGAGAATTTGCTCCCAGATACCTCCCCAATCGTCCTATTTCTCACGCCCCCCAATCTTATAACCCCCTATCAACCCTTCCTGCGCGTGGCTAACACACGCACTTAGACCAAGTCAGTCTCGGGTTTGACCGCATTAAAAATGCCGTATTGAGAAAAGGGAAGATTGACTAACAACGCCTGTCCGGTCGATATGCGTTTAGTTAAAAGCCATTAACAACAAAACAAAAGATATTCTTTTTTAATATGGTAAAATTGCCGACCGTCGGAGTCCTAAGCCAAAGCTACAAGCTGGAATTCTCTTTGTTTCGCCATAGCAGAGTAAGCCCTGAATTGTTTAAGTTTTGCAGCGGAACGATTTATTAAAGGGTGCAAAGTCGCTCCCTTTTAGAATGTGCATGATATTAAGTTGAGCAACCTGAAGCTCAGATGCCGTTCGCCCTGGGCTTGTCGAAACCTAAACTTGATCATGTTAAACCCATGCATGTTTCTTAACATACTTTTATTTAATCTCATACTTTTCAATTCTTATGAACAAACCTAAAAAAGTTGCAATTCTCACAGCGGGCGGTTTGGCTCCCTGCTTAAACTCAGCTATCGGCAGCCTTATCGAGCGATATACTGAAATTGATCCTTCTATTGAAATCATCTGTTATCGTAGCGGTTATAAAGGCCTGCTGCTGGGCGATTTTTATACCGTGACCCCGGCAATACGTGAAAAGGCCGGACTTCTGCACAGTTTCGGCGGCTCGCTGATCGGCAATAGCCGCGTTAAGCTGACCAATGTTAAAGACTGCGTAAAACGTGGTTTGGTGCAGGAAGGCCAAGACCCGCAAAAGGTGGCTGCCGACCAATTGGTTAAAGACGGCGTCGATATTCTCCATACCATTGGCGGCGATGACACCAATACCGCTGCTGCCGATCTCGCCGCATTCCTCGCTAACAATAATTACGGCCTCACGGTTATCGGTTTGCCCAAAACAGTTGATAACGATGTTTTTCCCATCAAGCAATCATTGGGCGCCTGGACGGCGGCAGAGCAAGGCGCGCGTTACTTCTGGAACGTTGTTGCCGAAAACAACGCAAACCCGCGCATGCTGATTGTCCATGAAGTGATGGGACGCAGTTGCGGCTGGTTGACTGCTGCGACTGCACAGGAATACCGCAAGCTGCTTGACCGTGCTGAATGGCTGCCTGAACTGGGCCTTGACCGCAATGCATTTGAAGTGCATGGTATATTCATTCCGGAAATGACCATTGACATCGCCGCCGAGGCCAAACGTCTGCGTGCCGTCATGGATAAAGTAGACTGCGTAAACATTTTCGTTTCTGAAGGCGCTGGCGTAGAGTCCATCGTGGCTGAAATGCAAGCGAAAGGCCAGGAAGTGCCGCGCGACGCTTTCGGTCATGTGAAGCTTGATGCGGTCAATCCGGGTAAATGGTTTGGCGAACAGTTTGCGGACATGCTTGGGGCGGAAAAAACCCTGATTCAAAAATCCGGCTATTTTGCCAGAGCCGCGGCTTCTAATGTCGAAGACATCCGTTTGATCAAGTCCTGCGCTGATCTTGCTGTTGAATGTGCCTTCCGCCGTGAATCCGGTGTAATAGGTCATGATGAAGACCGGGGCGGTGTTCTGCGTGCGATTGAATTCCCACGTATCAAAGGCGGCAAACCGTTTAATCTCGATACCCCGTGGTTCAATCAAACCCTCGCTGATATTGGCCAGGCTAAGGGCGCTAAGGTTAACGTAGGACATTAAGCTGTTCGAGTAGTTCATTGGGTGGCCTAGGGGATTTCAACATAACCGTGATGGGGGGCCACCTAAAGACCACTGTATATTTTGGCAGGCCGGGCAATGTTTTTCCCCTTCTGCCAAACTTTCTTGTAAGCATTTATTTAAGAGGTAAACCAGTGTCAAATCCAACTGCCCCGCACGAACGGAAAAAGAAACGCCACGCTTTAGTTGAACATGCAAAGCGACCGCACGGGATCGCATTAATTGCACTGGTTCTATTTGTCGCGGCTTGGACTATCTGGACTTTTGTAGTTTGGTAACGCGAGAATCAAGCGCTCAATCTTCAGGATTGTAGGTTACGATTGGCTCATGGAAAAGTGGATAAAGTATGTCAAAGTTATCTCAGTCGCAAAAAATTGTTGAATTGCTTAAGGCAAGCCCGAATCAAAGATTTAATGCACGCCAGATAGCTGAAGAGATCATATTAAAATACCCAGAAGATTATGGAGACAAAAGATCTAACCCAAGGTTTAGAGATGAAAAAGCCTTTATTTCACAAGTAGTGGCAGAAATTGGCTCTCAAAAAGATCAAATAGTAAAGAGTGATGCCAAGATATGTTGGCAGGATAAGCCTCGCCCCAGAGTTTATTGGTACGAATCTGAAAAGGTTTCGGGTCAGTATCCAAAGGAAACTATAGATAAAGATGAGGAAGAGGAGCAGCAGCAGGATTTCCCCTTATCAACAACGACAAATGTATTCGCAGAATGCGATTTGTATCCCATTCTAATCAACTATTTGAAATCTGAATTTAAGCTTTTTTGTCAACGTATAGATGAAAAGCGTTCAAAAAATTCTCGTGGGAGCGGTGGAAATCAATGGCTGCACCCGGATGTTGTAGCAATGCAGCCGGTTGACAAAGAGTGGAATGAATTAATTCGTAGTTGCGTAAAACAAGGTGCGGGGCAAAGTGTCCGCTTGTGGTCTTTTGAAGTAAAAAAAGAGCTCAATGGTTCTAATGCAAGGAAAAGCTTTTTCCAAGCAGTCAGTAACTCAAGCTGGGCCAATGAAGGCTATCTTGTAGCAACTTCAATTTCAGATAGCACAGTAGAACAAGAATTAAGGATGCTTTCTGCTTTACATGGAATTGGCGTTATTTTGTTGAATACTGAAAATCCAAGTGAAAGCGAAATGATCTTACCTGCCAGAGCGAGGGCTGAGATTGATTGGCAATCCGTTAACCGGATTTTAGTTGAAAACGAGGATTTCAAAGACTATATAGAGCTTGTTTCTACCTATTACCAAACGGGCAGATTAAGAAGCCGGGATTGGAATAAGGTGTGACTTTTGTACACTCTGTATTGCAGATAAGGAACTACAAGATAGGCTGTAAGCAGACACTATGAAGCATAGTGTCTAATTGCGCATCATGTTACGCTACACAGGCTACTAAGGCAGGTGTTCTTTTTTATTGATGGCATCGGCTTTAAAAGAAAAAGCATTTAACAATTTTGGAATTTTTATGTCTACCTGGCTGGAAACTTGTCAAGAACAACTTGCGCGGTTGGAGATTACCTCCGTGCTGGCGGATAAATTGGTGACGCTGTGTAACAAAACGAGCGAAGACGTTGCACCCGAATTGGTGCAAAAGCTGAGCGCCGAACACTTGCGATTAAACCGGCAGTTGGAGCGACTACAGGCCAACCGTTTTGAAGTGGCTGTTATTGGTTTGGAAAAGGCCGGCAAGAGCGCATTGTTGAATGCCTGGTTAGGGCAAGAGATTCTGCCTTCTGCCCGCGAAAGATGTACGTTCACCAGTACGGAAATCTGGTCGGCCCAGACTGAACAGGATCAGCTTCTGTCCATTCAATATTACAGCAAGGAAGAGATTGCAAAACTTCAGCAGCAAAGGAAGGAGGCGCTGGCCGGAACGTTGAGCGACAAAGAACGGAAAGAAATACAACAAGACTTTGATGATACTGAAAAAAATCTGAATGCCATTTACGAGTTTACCAAGCAAAAAAATGGCTTTACGCAAAGTTTTATAGATATTAGTGAAATTAATGAACAATTACAGTCCGCGATTTTCAAAAACCGGGCGCAGTCTTTAGCCATTAAGCGTATCCAACTTAAAACCGTGCGCTTAAGGAGTGATCGGGACATTGTATTTCATGATGTTCCCGGTTTTAATTCGGGCATACAGATGCACTCGGAACAAGCGATTGACCGGTTGAAAGGCTGTGATGCCATTATTTATGCCAAGGAGATGAAACAGCCTTCAATTACGGGGCCGGAAAAAGAAATACTGGTTATTGCTGACTCCGAAGACCCCAGCATTAAAGTGTCGGACAAAATTTTTGTCGTGCTTACGCAAGCGGACGCGTTGGACGATCATATTGATTTTAAGGAAACCCTGGCCAAGCATCGGAATTATTGGCCCGCCGTGCCTGAGCGGCGCATGATACCTGTTTGCGCCCGAGCTCATTTAGTCGAGTTCGGCATACCTTCCGAAGATACCTTAAGACGTACTAGAAGCGCTGATGATAAAACAAAGTTAAAAAAGCTGGGTATCACTGATGGCATCGTTATTTTGAAGGAATCGGTGAATAACTATATCGACCACGAGCGGGCAGAGGTTTTGCAAAAGCGTTGTGATGCGCTGGTCAGTAATATCCGTTTTTTCGCCGGTGAAATTATGGGCAAGCTCGAACCTGTTTACGGCGGCATAGCAGATGGCGACATTGAGGAAGATGATCTGTTAGGCAGCGAATTTAATCAGTGGTGGGGTCGCGAGTGGCAGCGCATCAAAAAAGATTTTGATGTCTGGTACGCCGAAAGTATTCAAGGCCGTAAGGAAGCCGATGCACTGGGTGCTGAACACAAGGAATTGGCGACATTACATGCGGCTTATGACCAAAAAATTGATGCCTTGCTGTCCAATCTTACGACGGGGCAAGTTGATGAGTTAAAGCGCATTTATACTGCGGGCAGAACGATTTCCATGCCTGACCCGCGCGAAGGCAATTACAAAATACGTGAAGAGCTGTTTCGGGAAATCCAGCAAAAATTTGAAACCGAGCTCACGGATCAATTGGCGCAATCATTGCAGGTGCTGATCGATCAAATTGTCCAAAAGACGCAAGCGCTGCTGTGGGAAACCGAAGATGTGCGCAGCGCTTTGTTAAATGCGGATGAATCGATTGAACAGGCCCGCATACGGCATGGTTTTCAAGTGCTGTTTTTACGTTTTGGCCGGGTTGCAGTTGAAGCGTTTATAGCGAAGCCTTTGCAAGCGCGCGAACGTTTATTGAATGAACGATCCGCTGAGATTAAAACTTTGGAAGCCTTTTATCAAGGTGCTGATATGGATAAGCAAGACGTGACGCATTACTTGCGCTATGGCTTGTGGGCGAATAAAACGGTGGCTCCGCCTACCGTCCAAAGAACGGTTAAAACAGCCATCAAAGCGGCGATGAATCCTGATGCGCCAAATTCCGTTTCCACCGAGCAAACCAATTCCAATAGAAAAATATCGGCTGACCCGGAAAAATTACCCGAACCCAATAACTTTGATCAGGTTGTCGAAGAAATTAATGGCGACTTGGCCGCTTTAAAAGATTACCTGAAAAATAGCGTGTTTTATGCCGCCGGATTTGTCACCTATTGCAATCAGGAGCTGGAGCGGATACGGAATCGCTTTAAAGAAATGGAAGACAATGACAGGCAATGGATAGGTCTTATCCGCACAGCCGTTAAATACGAAAGAAACCCCAATATACCGTATAACATCGACCATTCCAGACGTGATTTTCGTCTGCGGCGTGAAATAGCGTTGGAGCTGAAAGAAGTCCGGGAAAGCTATGCACAAGTGTATTAGTTTTTTGGACGGTGCGTTTTTTTCGGATAGCGAAAAAATCTGCTGCAACAAAATTAGTTAAAAAAACAGTAGTGGTTGAATTGAACCATTACAAATGGTTTATTTCAACCACTGAAATTTTTCGCGCCTATTTCAAATTATTCCTGATCCGCCATTAAGCCTGATTTTGCACATGTTATTTAATTTAATAATGTTGGCATGAAAATGGCTAAATAATTTGTAAGTCCTTTCCAAGGACTGTCCCTATTCATTATTAAGCGATCTTGATGAATCCAGGGAAAATATCAAATTTATTTTATAGGGGCGGCATTATTATGATTTTAGATATTCTTCTTACTGGGGTTTTTGGTATAGCAGTTGCCTACGCTTATGTGTTTATCAAAAACATAACAACGCATGAATAAGGCAAAAAGTTCTAAAAACCACCTTGGCTAGTTTACAAAAAAAAAACAGGGCCAACTCTAAAAATTCTCCCACCTTCCGGGAGAGGAGGTAAGTGGGTGATTTTAACACCATCATCCCCCCCCTCTCCCAGAGGCAGAAGGATTATTTGAATTTTTAGGGGGTGCCGTATGATGTTAACGGCTTATCAATACAACCACTGATCTTCCTCCAATCAGGTACAGGCTTTGATCACCTAAAACTTGCAGATTTTCGTCGTCCATAATAGCGATAGGGGTAGAGAAGGCTACCAACCTCCCCTCCAAATCGTGCGTGCGGTTTTCCAGTCGGGAATTTCCCTATCGGGATTGACAAACCATAGCATGGGCTTTTTTCATAGTGAAAAGCCCATACTTGGGTTCAAACCGGCAACAAACACATGCCAAACATCGCCTGTACGGTTAATTTTGTTATCCAGTGGAAAAACCGCAATCTCACCTTCCTCCCCAGGTAGAAAAAAACCAGGCTGACTTCCGTAGCGTTACTGCATAGATCGAAAAATTAATGCCGCCACGCTCAACAGTGGCCCCGAAAGGTAAGGATGACCTCGTTGAATACTAAAGTCGTCAGTAATTAAGGAGAGAATTTCCAGTGTTGATTTCGATGTCATCAATAATTTCCTTTTCACCGTGTACCCTCATGTCTGGATTAATAGCACATTGCATCATAAAGCCAACCGGTTGAGACCAGCAACCACACCTTAAGGGTGGTGTCTAGTTGTTTGTGTCCATTGACCGGTTCAGATGCCTGCGCCATATAATACTGCGAAAATAATGCATATTTTTATGCATGACGGTCTTTAGCAACGGGTTTAAATTTGCCAAAACGGGAAGCGCTTCTTATAAGCCGCGCTATAACACTACACAGTCAAAATGGTATAGTTTGTTGATCTGGCGCAATAGCTAGTTTAAAGAGCGGGGGATTACTTGCCTGGTTGGTTTAAACACGCACTCGTTAAATCCTGAAATTTATTGGATAATAAAGGGCTGAATCCGGCATCATGCCACTTTAGATACACCTTGTATTCCACAAGTTTGAAATTAACCCTCTATTTAAGGTAAATAATCAATGAGTAACCTTCCACCATGCCCGGCCTGCGGCTCGGAATTCACCTACGAAGACGGCAGTCTATATATCTGCCCTGAATGCGCGCACGAATGGCCGAAAGACCGGGCAGCGGAAGAGAACGCCGATGGCCGAATCATTAAGGATGCAAACGGCAACGTACTACAAGATGGCGATAGCGTTACCGTCATCAAAGACCTTAAAGTCAAAGGCTCGTCATTGGTTGTCAAAGTCGGCACAAAAGTCAAAAACGTCCGCTTGGTCGATGGCGATCATGACATTGATTGCAAAATAGACGGTATCGGGGCCATGAAACTTAAATCAGAATTTGTTAAAAAGATCTGATAGGCATGGCTATAACTGATAGCGAATCGAACCGCTAAAATATTGACGGCCTAATTTACCGGGTTACAGGCCTTGCCGGCTTCGCCAGTAATAATATTTTAACAAGCAGGGGGGAACCAAGCCCTGGCTTGCCGATTGGATAGCAGCGTGCCGGCCAAAGGATATGGTGCAATCCAACCCGGAACACGTAATCGACTACATCATCGGCTTAGATAGTGCCGTCATCAGTTTTTTAACGAACTCAAATGTGTCTTGTGATCCAGATGAAAAAGGAAGCTGGGATTCCTTAAGTAATTCCAACGAGACAAGCATCCCGGCTATCTATAATGAGACCGGGATAGCTTAGGAAAATAATTAAGCAAAATAATCGGCAGCGCCAAACCAATCGACTTCATTTTGATTTGCAGGTTTTGGTTTTACACTAACCAACTCGTCGAGGACATATTCCAGCCCATAAGAATTGCCATTATCAAAAGCCTGATTCATGAATGCCATTAGGTTGCCCGGGGCTTCTGAATTTTGATTAACCATCTTGTGCCTTCCTGTTTTGCTGACTGATGAGCAGAATTAAATGTCTTACAGTTAAATTGCTTCCCATGAACAGCAATAATTTCTGTAATTGCTGCCTAAAATAGCCTTTGTTTACTGAACAGGAGCTGAAAGTGGTAACGAAATACAATTTATACGGCGATTTCTCGATAGCAAGATGCCTAACAGACGCATAAAATTTAAAAATAATAGAGTAAAAAAAACCGCTGGGAAAAGTGCGGGTAGAAGTCGACTAGATACCGTTCGGAAATTCCAGCGGTTTGTGTTAGAACTCGTTGATGTGAGAAAAACTGAATTTATTAAATCCATTAATCGAGATGAAAATGGCGGATAAGCGCAAGAAATTGCTTTTATGAAATCAAGAAACTAAAGAAAGTGACTAATGTACCGTTTTTAAAGTGTTTTTATGCGTTTGCCTTGAGAGCGAGTATCCGAGTGCCCCCGCTCGGATATTCGTTCCTACTGGATATTAATCATTGACGGACTAGGAGGCAGTCCGAGAACTAACATACCTGTCAGCGGATATCAGTATGTAGTGCTTTTAAATACTTACAGGGCACTATATAAAGTGTCTGAATAGTTAAACGTTAGTTCTCGGAAAAGCTCCTATTTGATTATGCCTGATTTAGCAACCCCCACTCGGATATTCGTTCCAACCGGAATGTTAAGGACATTAACGCTGTTTACGTTCAGTTCAATCATTCGGATCTCTAAAGAGTTTAGGGTTTTTATCTCCCGACGAAGCCATAGAGTCCCTATTCCCGCCAACTGAATTTTGGTATTCTGTTGGACATTGGCATTGATCTCTGGATGACCGGCCACAACCAAGCCCAGGAACTGTGTCCCCGTATCGTTCAATTGAATAGTTGTGCCATCGGTGAAGGCGTGGGAGTCGGCTTTGATTAGGTCGGCTTTGATCGCTCCAGCAGCTATGTTTATCGATTGAATAGTGGAGGTCGTCTCTCCGGTGGACGAAGTTTGTGTAACAGTTCCCTTTGCCGTATCGGTCACCTGTCCTAAAGTTAATAAACCGCCTGGCAAATTCACGCCGGCAATCGTGTTTGTTAGAACTTGATTATTGGTTCCTAGGCACGGTAGTGTTTGATAAGCGGAGTTGCCGGATGTCACTACTGACGAGACATTTACGTTGCTTCCGTAAGAGAATCCATAAAGGAATCCGGAATAAAACCCGTGTAAACTGCTGGAAGCATGACTTACGATGATTTGTGTTCCTGTGGGGATGCCCAATAGATTCGGCAGATTGATAACCACATGAATCATGTTCACTTGGAGGGACGCCGAGGTCGCATGTATTTGGGAGGTTTGCTCATTCAGTATCACATAACCCAACCCTGGCAAGGTAATCTTGGTATTCGGTGCAGGAGTCCCAGAGATTGAGTTGCCAGCCACAAATAGGTTAGTGAATCCAGATTCATTAGCACTGGTATGAAATTTTCCGAGGTTGTCTAGCGAGGTGGTAGTGACTGCTTTGATAGCATCAGCCTTGATTAGTCCCAAGAGCAAGTTCACACTATTCACTGTAGAGATTGCTTTTGACTCCGTATCTGCAGCGTCAATAGCATCGGCGGTGGTATGGATTAGACCCACGTTAATAAACGGTAAAACCCGGGCCGACGTCACAGTATTCTCGCTGTGAGCGGGGGGGTGAGCCACACATCCCAGCTGGCTTAGCGCAGTTTTCCCAACCGTGGCCGTATTGCCTACGAAGACATACGTGCCATAAGCATTAGCCGCATAATTTACCTCAGAGTTTGCCGCGCCGTTCACGTTCATAGGAAGAGTCAGCGTCAAAATGAAGCCGACAAATAATAATAGATAGGATTGTTTGGTTAACATAACAGGAGCTCCTTCAAAAATAATATATAAAAAAGTGGACACCGAATAAAACAACATGGAGAGTTTAAGAATAACAAATAAAAAACCAGACTGACGCATATACAACTTTAACGAAAGTTGCATTCGGCTTTCCTCAGCTTCAGCAGAACCCGTAATTTTCTGTCCCTATCTCACGGTAGGCTTAGTTTTATTGTCAATTAAAGTTAAACACATTATTTATAAATAAACAACAATAAGTCTTTTCCAATGCTGAATAAGTCTGAAGGGTTCAACAAAACGATCAGGAAAACAGAAAGGCGTCTATCACATCAATGCCATTGATGAGGTGACTCAAATCGATGTGGCGTGTACCAACAAATTGAGGATAGCTAAAATGCGCCTGCTAATCATCGGGCAATCGCTTCAGTCAAAGCGCAAGGGTTTTTGATGCCAGATTTGGATAATGCCACGCCGGCAGGATCAAGAAACGAGTGTTGTTGGCCGGTAGATTAAGAGGAGAATACAGGTGTCGAAAGTGGCAGTCTACGCAGCGATCACGTACGGCACATTTCAACGTTGCCGAGAAAAAACTTAACAAGGCCACCGGATTTGCCAAGATAGGTGGCAACGTACCAGAGGCATTCCCCGGTCTTGAGCAGTGCGCCTAAATAAAGACAGGCTTGCACCAGTGCCTGATAGCGTAATGCTTCGTCGTATTGAACAAAATGAATTTAGAGTTCTTGCAGTTCTTGCAGATTCAAGGGTTCTTTGCGTGCAGTGAAAAAATAGGCACTTTATAGAGCTACGGCGGTTGCATGTTCAGAATTGAATAACAAACCTTGGCGGGCGCCATAAGCCTAGTGAGGTAGAACGAATATACCGTGCCCCGCCTTGGCTACCAATATATTCACGTCCACCGATTATTTCGGGTGTCCGGCATTAGGTGCGCAGCAAACAAGCTGATAACCGCCGCCAAGGAAACATAACCGCCAACCCACGCCAGTCCTCCTTCAGTGACCAACCGTTGCGCGATATACGGCGCAAATGACGCGCCCAGTATGCCGCCCAGATTATAAGCCGTCCCCGCGCCTGTATAGCGTAGCGTAGAGGGAAACAGCTCCGGAAGCAAGGCTCCCATGGGCGAGAAGGTGGCTCCCATTAGAAACAGCTCCATTGATAAAAAGGCGGTGATTATTACCGGTGAACCGCTTTCCAGCATGGGTTTTAAGGCAAAACCGGACAGAAATGCGGCGCTACCGGCGATCAGCAAAACAGGCCGTCGTCCGAAACGGTCACCTGCCCACGCCGATAATGGCGTGGCGGCAACCATAAACAGCACTGCAACGCACAACATGCCAAGAAATTGCTGGCGCGGAATATGTAGCGTGGTCGTGCCATAACTGAGGGAAAATACCGTTGAGATATAGAACAAGGCATAGCAGACGACCATCGCTAGCGCTCCTAGAAGCAACGGCGTAACATGAGATTTGACTATTTCCTTAAGCGGCAAGACCACCCGTTGATGCTGAAGTAACACTCTGGCAAACACCGGGGTTTCGGCCAAGGCCAGGCGGACATACAGACCAATTATAACCAGTACCGAACTGGCAAGAAACGGCAGTCGCCATCCCCAGTCTTTAAAATCCTGTTCAGTCAGGAAATGGGCAAGCAACAAAAAACTTCCTGTGGCTAAGAGAAAGCCCACCGGTGGCCCCAACTGCGGAAACATGCCATACCATCCGCGTTTCCCGATCGGCGCATTTTCAGTTGCCAACAAAGCCGCGCCGCCCCATTCGCCACCCAAACCAATGCCCTGTCCAAAGCGCAAGAAACACAACAAAGCCGGTGCCCAAGCGCCAATGGCATCATAGCCGGGCAGCAAGCCAATCAAAGTTGTGGATACGCCCATGACCAGCAGCGATGCAACCAATGTTGTTTTGCGCCCGATGCGGTCGCCAAAATGTCCGAACAGCGCAGCGCCCAAAGGCCGGGTGAGAAAAGCCACGGCAAAGGTAAGAAAAGCACTGAGCGCCTGTGTTGCCGGGTTGCCGCCGGGGAAAAATACCGGGCCGATAACCAATGCCGCCGCCATCCCATAGATATAAAAATCATAAAACTCGATAGCGGTGCCAATAAAACTGGCCAAGGCGATACGCATAACAGAGGGTGCAGTGGTTTTGGACAATTTGCGGCCTGCTGCTGACGGTTCCGGATTAAAAAAATAAATCAATTTAAACATAGCTGGCCGGTAAACTTAAGGAGTTTTATTGTTCCCAAGCCCGGCAAGGAGCGTTGTAAGGCTCGCTAACGTTGTTATTAGCAGAATACCGTTGTGTTTGTTAGTCGGCTTGTTATATCGATCTATCCGCTTTGTAAGCTTTCCTACAAAACATATTTCGATAAAAGTCTGTTAAATCAATACGATGAAATATGGCACAACGCTTGCTATGACTAAAATTAAGCCAAGACAAACAAAGCAATCGGGTATAAGCCACATGAAATCAACAAAAGACATTGCCGAACTGTTGGATGAACCGGCTTGCGAGCATAATAAAAAGGAAAAGTCCGGTTGCGCCAAGCCCAAACCCGGAGCTTCCGCGGGCGGTTGTGCTTTTGATGGTGCGCAGATTGCCTTGTTGCCTATCGCTGATGTCGCTCATATTGTCCACGGACCCATTGCCTGCGCGGGCAGTTCCTGGGATAACCGGGGCACGCGATCTTCAGGGGCGGATTTATACCGCATCGGCATGACCACCGATTTGACTGAACAGGACATTATTATGGGACGCGCGGAAAAGCGCCTGTTCCACGCGATCAAACAGGCGATTGACACGTATTCACCGCCAGCGGTCTTTATTTATAACACCTGTGTTCCGGCGCTGATTGGTGATGATATTAATGCTATTTGTAAATCAGCTCAGGAACGTTGGGGCGTTCCGGTGGTGCCAATCGATTGCGCCGGGTTTTACGGCACCAAAAATCTGGGTAACCGCATTGCCGGTGATGCGATGGTCAATCATGTGATTGGTACGCGCGATCCTGATCCATTACCGTTGGTAGAGACACAAAATTTTGCGTCTCTACCAGCCAACATTAAGGTCCATGATGTCAATCTGGTTGGCGAATACAACATTGCCGGCGAATTCTGGCATGTACTCCCCTTGCTGGATGAACTGGGTTTGCGGGTGCTGTGTACCTTGTCGGGTGATGCGCGGTTCCGTGAAGTGCAAACCATGCACAAGGCGGAAGTCAATATGATGGTGTGCTCTAAAGCGATGGTGAATGTCGCACGTAAGTTACAGCAAAAGTATGGTACGCCGTGGTTTGAAGGCAGTTTTTACGGCATCACCGACACCAGTCAGGCGTTAACGGATTTCGCCAAAGCGCTTAACGATGACGATTTAACTGAACGTACCGAGGCGCTGATACTGCGTGAAGAAGCCCGTGTCAGAAAAGAACTGGAGCCTTGGAAAGTCCGTCTGAAAGGCAAGCGGGTGTTGTTATTTACCGGCGGGGTAAAAAGCTGGTCGGTGATTTCAGCCCTACAAGATTTAGGCATGGTGGTGGTCGCCACCGGCACCAAGAAATCCACTGAAGAAGATAAGGCCAGGATACGTGAATTGATGGGTGAAGATACCGTGATGATTGATGACGGCAGCCCCAGAGCATTGCTGAAAATCGTCCATGATTACAAAGCCGATATTCTGATCGCTGGCGGCCGTAATATGTACACCGCATTGAAGGCCAAAGTGCCGTTTTTGGATATAAATCAGGAACGGGAATTTGGCTACGAAGGCTACCAGGGCATGTTGGAGCTGGTGCGCCAACTTGCGCTGACTATTGAAAGCCCGGTATGGGAAGCCGTTAGGGCACCGGCACCCTGGCGTTTCGCAGAGACGCAAAGCATGGCGTCTCTACCATCAAGCGGAGTGGCAAATGGCTGACATTCTGAAAAGAAACAAAGCGCTTTCGGTCAATCCGCTAAAAGCCAGCCAGCCCATTGGGGGTTCTTTGGCTACGCTGGGTTTTAATCGCTCAATACCGATGCTGCACGGCTCGCAAGGCTGCACGGCTTTTGCCAAAGTGTTTTTTGTTCGCCATTTCAGAGAACCCATTCCTTTACAAAGCACGGCGATGGACCAGGGCAGTTCGGTTATGGGCGCGGATGAAAATGTGCGTGAGGGCATTCGGACCATTGCCGAAAAATCACGCCCGGCGCTGATCACTATTTTGACTACCGGTCTGGCAGAAACCCAAGGCGCGGATGTGCATAGAAATGTCAGGGAGTTTAGAGAAGCGCATCCGGAATTTGCGGATATCGCCGTGGTGGGCGTCAATACACCCGATTTTACAGGCAGTGTTGAAACGGGCTATGCGGCGACGCTCACGGAAATAATCAGTGCTTTAGTGCCCAATGCCAAGGACGCAGGCACTTACCCCGGCAAACGCAAACGTCAGGTTAATGTCTTGGCGAATTACACCCTGACTCCGGGCGACATCGAAGCGCTTCGGGATATTTTTGAACAATTCCAGCTCAGGCCTGTTTTTATACCCGATATTTCCGATTCGCTAGATGGCTGCTTGACGGATGAGGATTTTAGCCCTGTCACGATTGGCGGTACGCCGTTGTCAGAAATGGCAACCCTCGGTGATGCTTTAGCGACGGTGGTTATCGGACCATCGCTCATCAAAGCAGCGGAAGTTCTGGAAGAAAGAACGGGCGTTCCAACGTACAAGCTTGATCACCTTTATGGTTTAAAAGCCAATGATGCCCTCATCAGCGCTTTGGCTAAAATCAGTGGTCACGATGTGCCTGAGCGCATTGAACGGCAGCGGTCGCAATTACAGGATGCGATGCTGGATACCCATTTTATGTTGGGTCAGTTACGGATTGCCATTGCCGCCGATGCGGATTTATTGAACGCGTTTGTTGATCTGGTTCAGGAAATGGGCGCGGAAGTTGTAGCCGCCGTCACCTCCTGCAACGTGCCGCTGCTGGCTCGCATTCCGGTTGCCACCATCAAAATTGGCGACCTTGAGGACATGGAACTCATTGGCAAGGCCAATAAGGTTCAACTGGTCATTGGCAATTCGCATGCGGTTGATACGGCTCAACGGCTGGGCACGCCGATTTTAAGGGCGGGCTTTCCGTTATACGACATTATCGGCGGCTATCAGAAAACCTGGATCGGTTATCGCGGCACCCGTCAAACGCTGTTTGATCTGGCCAATCTGGTCATCAATCATTCGCATGAAGAAATTCCGGTTTATCGTTCGGTATATGCCCAAAAACCGGCCAGCGAACTTACCGACTACCCATTGTCATGTCATTAACCAGACGTATGCACATTGTGCAATCTACAGATCAAAGGGGATTTATGGACACAGCATTAAAAGTGGCGTTTGCCACGACTGATATGGAAACCGTCAATCAGCATTTTGGTTCAGCCAAATCATTCGCCGTTTATGCGGTCGATATGGAAAATTCTGAACTGCTGGAAGCCGCCCAGTTTGGTGAGCTCAGCCAGGATGGCAATGAAGATAAGCTGTCCGTAAAAATCGAATTACTAAACGGCTGCTCGGCAGTTTATTGTCAAGCCATTGGCGGTTCGGCCATTAACCAGCTAGTTCTCAAGAACATACAACCCATCAAGGTGCATGAAGGCAGCAAAATTAAAGATTTAATAGTTGATTTGCAAAATGAAATGAAAGCCGGGCCTTCAAGCTGGCTGGCAAAGGCGATTAATCAAAACAAAGGCCCCGATCCTGAGCGTTTTAACAAGATGGAAGACGAAGGATGGGATGAGTAATTTGTAGATTAAATAGTTTGTAGGTTGGGTTAGCGCAGCGTAACCCAACATTTTTTTGAACATTGATTGTTGGGTTACGCTGCGCTAACCCAATCCCCTATGAGGAAGAATAAGATGGCCACAGCTGAACTAGTCGTGCAAGAAAATGATGTGAATTTAAATTCTGACATTGTAAAAGATTATATTAAACAATTGCGTGCTATAGACACTTACGACACGTATGAAGGCTGGTCGGAAGCAAAAATCATCGATCCTGTCGTGTTAACCAAAGAACGCAAACAGAAAATCCCTGTCATCGGTGATCCGGAAGAAATAACCATCGCCCGATTGAAAGCCTACTACAACTCACTGGCTACGTTGATTGAAAAAAAGTCCGGCTTAATGGCGGCACCCATGATTAATATTACCCATGAAGGTTTTGGCCGGGCGTTAATCATGGTCGGGAAATTAATTGTCGTCGACAAGATCTTGCGTGATACCCATCGCTTTGGCTTTTCAAGCCTGGAAGATCTGTGCGAAAAAAGCGAGAAAGCAATTGAGAAAGCGCTCGGTTTAATCGAAAAATATCACAATGCAGCCACCGACTGAGGACTATCCCCATGACACCTGAAGACTTGAGAAAGTTGGAAAAAGAAGTCAAAAAGACCAAACGCCTGGCCAGCGAACAGGCCATGGAATTACATGACCTGATTGAAGACCGCCTGCCAGATGCTTATGACGAGATTATGGGGATTGCTCAAGCAACCTACGATGCCTGCAAAGCGTGGGATGAAGCCAATCAAAAACTTAACGCCGCGCAAGCAGAAGCGGCCTGACCGGGAGAATAATCATGCCTGAATTTGTAACCGGTGTAACTTTTGGCGGTACGGTTTGGACACCTTCTTATGTGACCGACATCAATCAGAAAACCTGCATTGGTTGTGGCCGTTGTTTTAAAGTTTGCCCACGCGATGTTTTTGATTTGGTGGAAAAAGCCGAAGCCCTTGATCCAGAGGACTTTGATGATGATTATGGCGATTTTGAAGACGATGATGACAATAGCATGGTCATGAGTATTAAAAACGGCCTTGATTGTATCGGCTGTGAAGCTTGCTCCAAAGTGTGTCCAAAAGACTGTTTTACTCACGTGCATAAAGAAGCTGCTTAAACTTTAGAAGGAATACGATCATGCCCAGACCAGAAAAACATGTGTTTGTTTGTACTCAAAACCGGCCACAAGGGCATCCCAGAGGATCTTGCGCCAGTACCGGCTGTGCCGAAATCATGAATGAATTCATGAATGAAATACAGACACGCAATCTATTCGAGAAAATTGGCCTCACCAACACCGGTTGTATGGGGCCTTGCATGATGGGTCCCAGTGTTCTGGTTTATCCTGAAGGGGTTATGTACGGCAACTTGAAAAAAGCTGACGTCAAAACCATTATCGACGAGCATTTGCTCGGTGGCGTGCCCGTTGCCAGCCTGACGGTTCCTGCCGAGATCTGGTAATGGGCCCGGTGGCGTTTATAGAGGAACGGGTGCTTTTTAGCCCGGACATACCTTTCGAAGTCAATAATCTTTTGCAAGCGGCTGTAGCCGCAAGTTCGGTCAATCAAGCCAAAGCAGAAAAGCTGTTTTTACAGGCACAAACGCTGGATAGCCACTGTTTGCAAACCTATTTTGCGCTGTATAAATTTTATTTTTTTCAAAAACGTCTCGTTGATGCCGAGCGGGTTGTTTTGGCGGGGCTGGAGGAGTCGGCAAAACAAGGTGGATTTCCCAACGATTATCGATGTCTCGTCGAAAAGCGGAGTTTGTGGAACGGGTATGCCAATGAAAGCACACTGTTTTATTTGTATACCCTGAAAGCGTTGGCGTTTATCAAGCTAAGACTTGGTTTTACTTTGGAGGCTCGGCTTGTGTTGTCACATCTGCAACAACTCGACCCCGAAGACCTTTCCGGCGCTTCAGTGATTATGGATTTAGCGGCGGGAGTGACTGAGTAATGGAGTTATCCGAACATATTACGGTAAACCGTCAGCAGGCTGAAAATGTCTGTCGGCGGCTGACTGATGAAATCAACAAGCTGGGTTTTGCTGTAGCCGAAATTAAAAATTATCCCCGTTATGATGAGGCCAGTTTTGTCCTCGTCAAAGATCCTTATACGGGAGAACAAAACTTAAGCTGTTTTTGGTACGATAGGGATAATAGCCAGCGTATCGGCAGGCTTCAGTTTAATAGTGACGGAAGCTTTTATGCAGAATATGATGTGGTTAAAACCCATCCAGGCAAAGCAAACTGGTTTGTTGAGGGGGTTGCTGCTTGGGGCAAAGCTGAAAATATTAAAGCTGAAGCCAAGTTGTTGCCAATGCCCACATAGCGGACATGCCAAAGCCATCACGCATTTATGAGCTGTTATTGGATCATGCCAGCTGCGATACACAAGTTACAGAACTGACGATTGGTTTGGTTTGGACAGTTTGCAAAGCACAATGCCTGGGTTTGGCCATGAGTCCGGGAGCATCCACCCGAACGTTGTCCTGGCCAGGTACTTTGGCCGGTAAGACAGTGGGGGAACTTGCCGCCTGGATTACCGATTGGGAACCTTACAAGGCCACCGTAGCCATGGCGGCTATCAATTGCAGTTTAAACCGCTTCGAATTACCGTCGGGCATCACCTTATTGGCAGCAGCTAATCGGGGTAATCTGGCTGTATTTGAACATTTTCTTCCCCATTTAAAAGATAAAAAGGTGGTGGTGGTGGGTCGCTACCCCGGAATTGAACGTTATGCAGAAGAAATCAACCTCAGTATTCTGGAACGGCAACCGGTAAATAACGATTACCCCGATCCGGCCTGTGAATTTTTATTGCCACAGGCTGATTGGGTATTTCTGACCGCCAGTTCCATCACCAATAAAAGTTTCCCGCGCTTGGCTGAATTGGCGCAAAACTCAACGACGGTTTTGATGGGGCCGACTGTGCCCTGGCTGCCCCATTTACATGAATTCGGCATCAATTATCTGGCCGGCCTGGAGGTCGTCGATCCTGTCAAGCTATCCCAGACAGCGGCGGAAGGGGGCGGCGTTCGTATTTTTGAAAACGGCGCCCGTTACCGGATTGTTGAACTGACGCCAGCTAACAGCATGAACTGGCTGAAAAACCGGATAGCCCAGGACTATGCCGAAAAACAGCAACTGAACTTAGCCATGGAGCATTGGTATTCTTCAGGAAAAAAGGGCAGGTTCCCCGAGTTTAACCAGCTTCAGCAAGTGACGACGCGCCTCTCGCTAATGGATAGCAGTTATAAACGCTTGTGGGATGCCCATCATGGAACAGTGTCAACATGATCGAATTATCAGAAAGCAGCCGCGTTATCCTTTATTATAACGGCGCAATCAGCGCTTTGACCCTATTTCTTCAACATCCTGATGAGAGCGTTTGTTCGCCCTCGCCATTACCGGCCTTGTCTTCGGTTCTGGAAGAAGGTGAAATGCCGTTGACCATAGCCCTCATGGCTCCCGTTGATATGGCGGCTGCCATCAGCAAGATCATGGGCTTGCCTGCGGATCTTCTTCAAGCCAACATGGGTTACCACGAACAGGTTGATACCCTGAATGGCGTCATTACGGTCTATCTGGCTTATTTTAATGTGCTGGATCCACCCCGCCAGTTGATGGCTGAAAAAGGCTGTAAATTCAGGACACTGACCGAGTTAAGAAACAGGCCGCCTGCAGAAATGGAATTATTACGCCGGGCCTACGCCCTGGTTATGGAGTCATAAGCATGTTCGAGTACATTGACGATTGCCCGGGCGATAATGTTATTTATGCTCAAAATGGCTTGTATATCCCGGATGCAACCGACTGTATGCGTTGCGGGCTGTGTATCAGTGTATGCCCGACTTATAAATTATTCCAGATTGAGGCAGAATCACCTCGAAGCCGCGTACGCGCCATCGATAAAATTATCAATGAAACCGCTGCTGTTTCCAACGAAGAACTCACGCATCTGAATAATTGTACCCAATGCCGTGCCTGTGAAACCGTTTGCCCCAGCCAAATGGAATACGGGCAATTGTATGATCTAGCACGCGGGAAAATTATGCAGGCGAAGTCTTCGGAACGGCGCGGCAATCTTTTAGCGATTTTAGGCTTCAAGCTGATAGAACATAAAGCCTTATTGTACGCAGTGACTGTTCTTATCTGGCTATATCAAAAAACCGGATTACAGTTTTTGTTAAGAAAATCGGGATTGCTCCGGTTGCTTAAACTGGATAATTCAGAATTACTCATTCCTCAAGCGGATGTAAGTAATCTGGCCGAGCGCTATCCTACGGACAAGGAACACCGTGGCAATGTAGCCTTGTTTACAGGTTGCATTAGTGAGCATTTTGACCGGAAAACGCTAATGGCCTCCATTAAATCATTAAATGGCATCGGCTTCGATGTCCTTGTCCCCAAAGATCAAACCTGTTGCGGTGCGATTCATCAACACCAGGGCAGAACCGCCGTCGCTGATCAAATGGCAGCGTTTAATACCGGCCTATTCAATTTACTGGATGTCGAAGCCATCATCTATACGGCCAGCGGCTGCGGCTTAATGCTGAATGAATATGGGCAAAGAGATGCGGGAAGCGGTCTGAAGGGGTTCAGCAAGCGTTTGTTCGATATTACAGAGTTTCTAAATCTACACTGGCCGGATGACATCAGCTTTAAAGACCACCATGCCAACGCGATTAAAGTCGCCGTGCATGAGCCATGCAGCCAACGCAACATGAGCCCAGTCTCAGGAAGCCGTCATCAACACGCCTACGCGTTATTGGAAAAAATCCCCGGCATAACTGCGATCCCGTTACCCGAAAATCAATTCTGCTGTGGTGCAGGCGGCGTTCACATGCTGACACATCCCGAAATAGCCGAGCCACTCAGAAATGCAAAACTGGCTCACTTTGAGCAAACCCAAGCAGATTTTCTGGTATCAACCAATATAGGATGCGCCTTGCATTTGAATATAGGATTGGCCCGAAATAAAGTTGTCCATCCTGTCGTTCTGCTGGCGGAGCTATTATTTTGAGACACCATTAATATAGGGCGCTAACAAATCGCCTTTCTGTCCATGAATCTGTAGCTTGTTCTCAGGTTATGAATACGTTTGTCATTCAACGAAGGAAAGCTACCGCCCTAATTTTAACCGGTGAATCTGTGGAGGTTTTTGCGCGTTATCTAACGCTTTCTCAAACAAATCAGCTGTGTCGATTCCCAGCCTTGTTTTCCATAAAAACTCAAAGCCGGCAGGTTGTTTTTGTCCGCCAATAACTGCAAGCGTTTAAGACCCTGGCATTCAGCCCATTTAACAGACTCGGAAAGCAGTTTTCCGCCCAGCCCCTGATTACGAAAATCGGCAGCAACAACCAAGTCTTCAAGCAAACCGACCAGGCCGCCTTCCGCTGTTGAAATCAAGGTTTGTACCGTACACATGCCCAGCACCCTTCTTTCGCCAAGCAGTTCAGCCACCAGAATACAATCCTTATCGCTGTTGAGTAGCAGTTCCAATCCGCACGCCTGTTTGTCCTGATCAAAATTAAAATCCGCCTCAATAGTAAAAAGCGCTTTCAGCAGCTCTACCAGTTGTGGAATATCGGATGGTTTTGCAGTGCGGATAGTGATCATGGTTTAAACTGCCTGGTTTGTGGCTATTAATCATCTGGGGGCAATGGAATCATGCTGCCATTCCCCCCTGACAAGACAATTTCAGAAGTTGCCTATATTATTTTGAGCTCGTTCCTAAATAACCTGGACAAAAATACAGCGATTCAAGTCATTTAATACATGCTCCTAAGCTGCTATGGCTTGCAAGTCCAGATTCCTACAACCAAAACAACTCAAGTTGTTTGTGAGTCTTTATAATTGCGCCTATTGTTATTCTGAATTGATGGGCAATATATTCAAGCGTGTATTGATTGAAGGCGTTGTTCGTAAATTAAAATACCACCGCCTACTGCATTCTCTTTGATAGCCGCGATGCCAAAGTCGGGATGTTTAATGGTATGAATTAAGGTATTAATGTCATGCCTTTTTGTATGAACAATATTGGATTCATCAAGAATGCACATTAGCTGCTGTAGGTCAATGTATTCAGTTTTCATTTTAATTCCATAGGTTAGAGATATTAGAAAGGATTAGATGAACTCTATCTTGGATGGGAACTTCGTTGTACAGCTTAAAAGTTGCTATTCCAAGCGGTAACAATTCTAATATCTTGAAGGTACTTAAACTATCCGTATAAATACCTATACGCATCAAATAAAAATAAATCGTTGAGCGCTATCTTACTGCTGGGAATTTATTAAAAGTTGGAGATTTATCGAGATTGGTCTGAGTTTGCAAGCCTTGCGAAACGGTTGGTTTTGATTCCATGGAGGGATTTTATCTATGACTCAGCATCACTGTAATGGCTATATTTTTTTGCCAACTGCAGCAATACAAAGACTGCGCCGGTGCCACCGTCTTTGGGTGGCGCGGAACAAAAGGCCTGGACATCTTTGTGTTGTCTCAGCCATAAGTTGAGATTGTTTTTGAGGACAGGGTGATTGTCAGCGGAGCGATAGCCTTTGCCATGAACAATATGCACACAACGGCAACCGGTTTCCGCGCAATCATGGAGAAAATGTAGCAGTTGTTTTTTAGCCGCGCTACTGGTTAAGCCATGCAAATCAATCTCTGCATCCAAGCTAAAAAAACCTCGCCGCAATTTTTTTAACACATTGTTTTGCAAGCCCGGCGCGATAAAGCTCAGGCTATCTTCAAGCCCGACATTTTCAATATCAATCGCTGCCGGGCCGGATAAATGACCGCTTACATCAGTGCTCAAGGGCTTAGGGTAAGGCTTGGGGTTGTTGTCTTTATTTAACAGTACCTTATCGCTTTTTACCAAGCGAACTTTTCCGATGGAACGGCGAAATAAATCACGGTCTTCTGAGGTGAGCGTTTTTTTTGCCACGAAAGCTGATTTTGTCTGGTATTGTTGCTAATATGTCTGATTTTATAGCTTATTACGCTTAATGGCGAATTGATAATGCATATTTTGTTAAGCAATGATGACGGGTACCTGGCTGAAGGCCTTGCTGCATTAGCCAATGCCTTGCGTGATCATGCCGTAATATCGGTGGTTGCACCTGATAGAAACCGGAGTGCCGCCAGTAATTCCTTAACGCTGGAAATGCCCTTGCGTGCCTATACAGCCGATAACGGTTTTATTAAGGTGGATGGCACGCCTACGGATTGCGTGCATTTGGCGATAACGGGTTTTCTTGACAAAGAGCCCGACATGGTTTTTGCGGGTATTAATCATGGCTCCAACCTGGGGGATGACGTGCTTTATTCAGGCACTGTTGCCGCGGCAACCGAGGGCAGGTTTTTAGGGTTGCCCGCCATCGCCATTTCTTTGGCGGGCAGTAATCCCTGCCACTTTGATACCGCAGGGCAGGTCGCAGTGACGCTATTAAAACAATTGATCAAAAACCCTTTGCCAAAAGACACCATTCTTAATGTCAACGTACCGGATGTTGCGATAAAAGAGTTAAAGGGTTATCAGGCGACACGCCTTGGGCAGAGGCATAAATCGGAGCCAGTCGTCAAAAGCGAAGATCCGCGCGGACGGATTATTTACTGGGTCGGTCCGCCGGGAGCGGAGCAGGATGCTGGTCCAGGGACTGATTTTTATGCAATTAATGCTGGCTATGTGTCGGTTACACCCTTACAAATCGATTTAACCTGGTACCAGCGAATCAATGAATTAGCAGCATGGCTGCCAAAGGAGGCCTAGCAATGAACCCAAGCCTACAAGGCATAGGCATGACTTCCCTGCGCACGCGTGAGCGCATGATTAAGCGCTTATCCGAGCAGGGTATCCATAATAAGAAAATCCTTGAAATCATGCGTGATACCCCCAGGCATATTTTTATGGATGAAGCCTTGTCCAGCAGGGCATACGAAGATACTGCACTACCGATTGGTTATAATCAAACTATTTCCCAGCCTTATATCGTCGCAAAGATGACTGAACTGCTATTGGGTTCATCCGGTCATTTAGGCAAGGTGCTTGAAATAGGGACGGGGTGCGGATATCAGACTGCCATTCTGGCGCAGCTAGTCGATCATGTGTATTCCATTGAAAGAATCTTGCCGTTACAGAAAAAAGCAAAAAGCTATTTATGGGATTTAAAGCTTAAAAATATCAGTTATCTTTACAATGACGGTTATCAGGGGTGGCCCGAATATGCGCTGTTCGATGGCATTATTGCGTCTGCGGCCCCCGCTGAAATCCCGCCAATTTTGTTACAACAGCTAGCCATTGGCGGAGTTATGGTCATTCCCATAGGGATCAGCGGACAACAAATATTACAGCGGGTGACCCGAACGGCAAGTGGTTTTGATATTGAAGAACTGGAAGACGTTACTTTTGTGCCTTTTTTATCAGGAAAAGAGTAAGCCTGTTTCACGAATATTTAATAGTGCCGTAAGAAGTACCACTGTTATCCTATAATATTTCGACCAATAACCCTTAAAGTCAGGAGTCCATGTAATGTCGCTGTTAGCATCGTTCACCAAAAGATCCAAACTCAATGCAACCATTGAGCAAACCGCAAAAGCCCGTAAAAGTGAAGGCAGTACAGCTGATGGCCTGTATAAAGCCGCTTATCAAGGCTACGCAGATGTCCTGCACGACGACCCGCTGCGGGCTGATGCCTTATACAATTGGGGTTTTGCTTTATTGCATCAGGCAAAAACCAAAACCGGTGATGAGGCGGCCAGAATATATCAGGATGCAATTGACAGGTTCGCATTTTGTTTGCTGATTAATCCCGATTATCTGGGGTCTGCAATCAATGGCGGTGTTGCTTATATGGATCTGGCACGGCTTAAAAAAGTCAAGCCTGATAGCGAGCTGTACGAATTGGCCAGAAAACAATTCGAAAAAGCCAACGTTATTCAAGCAGGGACGGCTTCTTATAATTTGGCTTGTATTTATGGTTTACGAGGTAATAAAGAGGCATGCTTGAAGGCCTTGGAAACTGCTCGGGATAAGGTCACTCTGCCAGAAGCCAAGGATATTCTAAACGACCCGGATCTAACCGGCGTTAAAGAACAAGATTGGTTTGTAGAGTTCATGGAAACGTTAACTAAAAAAACTGAAGAGGCGGCTGGAAATAAAGAGGCTGTTGTTGATCCCACTTCCTCGAAATGGAAACTGGTTGAAAAAGACTTTGGTACCGAAGAAACTCCCGCTGAACATGCTGCTGCTGAAACGACGGCTGTGGATGAAAAAGCTGAATAATGTTATGTTTTATATGGCAGCAACGGATTAAACAGCTTCAACGATAATATCTATATTATTCCGGTGATTTACTTGCCGTTATTTAGATGGAAAACACGCGGCTAATAACGCCCGCATTTTGGAAAGCCCCAATTCGCGCGTTAACTCAATATTTCGTTGCGGGATGTTTTCAGTATTTGGGTAGGTAGCTACTGCCCGCTCAATGCTGGTTTCCCGCAATAAATGTAACAGTGGATAGGGCGAGCGGTTGGTATAGTTAGCCGGATCGTCCTGTTTTGCGCCTTCAAAACAGTAATCCGGATGAAAGCTGGCTAATTGGTAAACACCTTCATAGTCCTCTTCAATTAACAGAGTCTCGGCAAGTTCAAGAAAATCCAAATAGTCGTCGAATGACGTAAAAGCGCGATCATAAATCAGTAGCGTGGTTTCAATGCTTGAATCAATATTCAACCGGTCACATTCCAGCATCAAATTTAACAGGCAGCGTTCAATTTCTGTGTCGTGGTCGACGCTAAAACGGATACTTCCGCGTTCCAGCTCATGTTTGGCAAAAGGACAAATGCTGTATTCAATAATGATGTTTTTTAACCAGGCTTGGGTTGCTGTTATCAATTGTTGGTCTTTTTTATCCATTGCTTTTTATATGCTTTACTATGCGCTGTGAAGAAGAGTCAAGGATGGACAGTCCAGTTTTAGCCCTCCCGGCCAAGATCTTGCCGCGTTTTGTCAGTGCGCGTGAATAAGTTGCCGCTATAATAGCTCATTTCAACTTCACTGCGTTTCCAATTGCCCAACATCATGACGATATTATTATTTTCCCTGCGCGGCGTGCCCGAGGATGAAGCAGATGAAGTTCGCGAACTGCTTGCTGAACAGAACATCGATTTTTATGAAACATCAGCAGGAAACTGGGGGATGTCCATGCCCGCACTGTGGCTTAGGAATGATGTCGAGTTGGAAAAAGCCAGGGATTTGCTCAACGCCTATCAACAACAGCGATTTCTGACTTCGCGTGAGAATTATTTGCAAAGTAAAAAAGCGGGGCAGCAGAGCACGTTGCTGAAAACGTTTATAGAAAAGCCGTTGCTATTCTGTGCCTACCTATTTGCAATGTTGCTGGTTGTTTATGTGTCCGTTAAGTTGCTGTTTGAAATAGGGTTGTAGCGGAGGCTTCAAAACCCGAATTTGATGAAGCCGGTCTACGGTTTATTGAGACAGGGTTATGAATTAAGGTTAGAATATCGGCACAAAGTAACGGGCATCTGCTGTTTACACGAGTGCCTTGTGAGAGAGCCAATTTTATAAAGGACAGCTGAATGACCGAGATAACTGAAGTACCGAGCCCTTTTTGCGGTATTGGCACGGATGATCTGACCATCAGGGTTGATGGCGTATCGCTGAAAGTAATGGAGAATGGCTGTGCGGTTAATACGCCTGCGTTTGAGCAGGCGATTACCGACACCTGCCCCCGTGTTGATGGTAAAGAAGTCAGTCTGGATGTCGCCATCGCCACGGCGGCGGCTTTATTAAAAGACACACGGCTACCCGTGATTGGCGGCTGCGCAACCGATGTCAACGGCATGCGGGGTTTGCTGGCCTTGGCGGATCGTTGCGGCGCTGTGGTCGATAATATGAATTTCACCGGTGCGCGTAATAACTTTCTGGCGCTGCAAGATTCCGGCTGGATAAACACCACGTTGGCGGAAGTTAAAAATCGCTGTGATTTATTGCTGGTTGTAGGTACGGATTTGGAAGCCTTTGCGCCTCGCTTTTTTGAGCGCTATCTGTGGAATAAAGAAGCCATGTTTCTCGATGACACCCGTCATCGTGAGGTGATTTATTTAGGCAAAGCGCCTTCGGGAGATGCGTCAACTTCGCCAAGCGGTCAAAAAGCACGGATTTTGGCTTGTGCAACAGAAGATTTGCCCGAAGTCGTTGCGGTATTACGGGCGCTGGTAAAAGGGCAGCCGATACGCGCTGCCTCGGTTTGCGGTATTGCGGTGGCTGACTTGCAAGCGATTGTCGATAAATTCAAAGCCGCCAGGTACAGCGTCGTTACCTGGGCGGCCGGGGCGCTGTCTTACCGTCAGGCCGAATTGACCGTACAGACGCTGTCGGAAATGATTAAAGACATTAATGATCAAAATACCCGTTGCTCCGGCTTGCCCTTGGCGGGCAAGGAAGGTGACCAAACAGCCAATCAGGTTTGCGGCTGGACAACAGGCTATCCGGCGCGAACCCGCTTTAGTCGCGGGTATCCTGAATACGACCCTTTTTTAAACGACACTAATTTATTATTGGCAAACGGTGAGGCCGATGCCCTGGTTTGGGTGCAGGCGTTTAACGTCAACTCCGTGGCACCGGCAACGTCATTGCCGACTATTGTGGTGGGGCGTTCAGGCATGACTTTCGCAAAAGAACCGGATGTATTTATTCCTGTCGGCACACCAGGCATTGATCATGCTGGTCATGCCTATCGCACGGATAATGTGGTTGCCATTCGCTTGAAGAAATTACGCGATTCCGGTTTGCCCAGTACGGCTCACGTACTGAATGCCATTGAACAAGCTTTGTAGGCATGAAATTGCTCCTGCATTTTATGCATTCATTACATCCATGTAATTCGGAAAACAAAATGTTGATTAAGTTAACAGGTGGAACGGTTTATGATCCTGCAAGCGGGGTTGATGGCCAGCAGCAAGATATTTACATTCAAGACGGGCGTATTGTTAAAAAACCAACTGAAACTATTCAAGTTGATAAAGAATACGATTTAAATGGCAAAATAGTCATGTCCGGCGCTATTGATATGCACACGCATATCGGCGGCGGTAAAGTCAATATTGCCAGAACTTTATTGCCGGAAGATCATAGGCACGATCCCGTGCTGCGCACGGATATTACCCGTTCCGGCTGTGGTCACGCCACGCCCAGCACCTTTGTAACGGGCTACCGTTATGCGGAAATGGGCTATACCGCCGGTTTTGAACCGGCTATCTTGCCAATTAATGCACTTCAGGCGCACATGGAAATGGCCGATATTCCTATTCTGGATAAAGGCGGTTATGTCATGCTGGGCAGCGATGATTATTTGTTGCGTATGTTAACGGCTAAAAAAGACCAGAAAGCCATCAACGATTATGTGGCCTGGACGATGCAATCGGCCAAAGCCATCGGGGTTAAAGTCGTCAATCCCGGCGGCATTAATGCCTTTAAATTTAACCAGCGCAAACTGGATTTGGATGAGCAAAACGCACATTATGGCGTGACGCCGCGTGATATTCTGCAAGTCTTGGCAACCGCCGTTAAAGAAATCGGCGTGCCGCATCCGCTGCATGTCCACGGCTGTAATCTGGGTGTGCCAGGCAATATGCAAACCACCCTGGATACCATTCAGGGCATCGGCGGCCTGCCGATGCACTTGACGCATATACAGTTCCACAGCTATGGCACTGAGGGTGATTTCAAGTTTTCATCGGGCGCGGCGCAGATCGCCGAAGCCATCAATAAAAACAAAAATATCACCATCGACGTTGGGCAGATTCTGTTTGGTCAAACCGTCACGGCATCGGGCGATAGTATGCGTCAACACGCCAATCATAAGTTTGCCAGCCCTAATAAATGGGTGACAATGGATATTGAGTGCGACGCTGGCTGCGGTGTTGTACCGTTCAAATACAAAGATAAAAACTTTGTCAATGCCTTGCAATGGGCGATAGGACTGGAGACCTTCCTGTTGGTTAATGACCCGTGGCGCATTTTTTTAACCACCGACCACCCGAATGGCGCGCCGTTTACCAGTTATCCGCATTTGATCCGTTTGTTAATGGACAGAAGTTTCCGTAATGAGGTGCTATCAACCATTCATCCAGAAGCCCAAAAAATGACGACATTGGCCTCCATTGAGCGCGAGTACACGTTACAGGAAATCGCCATCATGACCCGTGCCGGCGCGGCCAAATTAATCGGTTTAAAAGACCGGGGCGGTTTAAGCGCAGGCAACTGGGCGGACATCACTGTTTACACCGGCAATGCCGACCGCCAACGTATGTTTGAAAAACCCGATTATGTGTTTAAAGACGGTCAGTTGGTCGTGGTTGATGGCAAAGTAGTTTCTACGAAATGGGGAACAACCCACACCATCAAGCCCGACTTTGATCCATCGGTCGAAAAAGACTTGAAAGATTATTTCGACCGTTACCTGACCATGAAAATGGGTAACTTTAAAATTAGTGATGATGAAATCACAGAAGATGGGCGGGGAAGTATTACCGTGCATCCGTTGAGAAGTTGATGAAGTGTCTGTGCTATGAGGATGGTGGGAACGAGTGGCATCATTTTGATGGTGTAATAATGTCATGAAAATATATATGGATAACTGCTGTTTAAATAGACCTTTTGATGACCAATCAAATCTTAGGGTGCATTTAGAAGCAGAAGCAATAAAAACTATTCTCACCTTAGTTGAACAACAAAAATGGAATTTAGTCAGTAGCAAAGTTTTAAAGTTTGAAATATCAAAAATCGTGGACGAATCCAGAAGAAAAGAATTAATGGCAATAGAATCGCTCGCTAGCGAGATTATTCAAATTAATCCGTTAATCGCCACAAGAGCTAATGAATTTGAGCGATTTGGTGTGCAATCTTTCGATGCTTTACATTTAGCTTGCTCAGAACAGCATGCCGATGTGCTGTTGACAGTTGATGATAAGTTTATAAAAAAAGTAGCAGGCATCAGTCAGTTAAATATTACAGTCTATAACCCTTTGGTTTGGCTGAGTGAGGTTTTACCATGAGTGCAATTGAATACAAAACAGAGCAGGAAATTCAAAAACTGGGAATTGATATTCTTTACAAGGGTCTTGGCGCGACCGATTTTATACGTTTTATGCAGCAATTTAATCAAGGTTATGGAAACTATGTTGAAGACCGTCAACAGTGGCAAAAAAACTATTCTGTTAATGATATTCTTGCGGAAATAGAAAATATTTAATTGAAGATAAATTATATTAAAGCTGTTTATTTGAGGTGTATATGGCGAAAGTGAAGCTGATACGCTGGGTTATCGGTGCAGGTTTTTTACAAGATGCACTGATTGCTGCGTTATTGATTAAGCTCAGTGCCGTAATATAGTGGTAGCTAGTAGTTTTTTGGCTAAAAAGCCAAGTACCATTCAATTATAACAAGTAAAAAACCATGCGTTTAGATGAAATAATACAACAACACACCAAAGAATTATCGCCGGCACAGCAAGCTGAAGTTTTTGACTTTGTTTTGTTTTTAGAACAAAAAGAACAAAAACAGGCTAATAAACTTTTAATGACAGACCAACTGCAACGTAAAGAGCAATTAAAAAAAGCCTTGGATGATGCTGTTGCGATGGGTGTTTTTGAGGGTGTCGATGGCGCGGCCTGGCAAAAGGAACAACGACAAGACCGCAATATCGGCTATGACGAATGACACTGATTGACAGCAATCTAATTATTTACGCAGTACAAGCTGAGTACAAAAACTTGCGGCAGTGGATTATTGATACGGATCCTAGGTATTCGATTATTAGCCGTGTAGAAGTGTTAGGTTTTGCACGATTACAGTCTATTGAAAAACAGGTTATTACCAACTTGTTGAATAAGCTGGAAATCATTTACCTCAATCATGGTTGCTATGAGCTGGCCATTGCCCTAAAACAACAACGCAAAATATCGTTGGGCGACGCACTGATCGCAGCAACCTGTATTGAGCATAATTATATCCTGGCTACAAGCAATACCGCCGATTTCGAGTGGGTTGAAAACCTTCGTGTAATCAATCCATTGCTATAAAGTTTCTCAGCTATCTATCATTAACAATGAGCATAACAATATGATTATTAACGGTGTAACCATCGACGCCACGTTTGCGGAAGCGTTTCCAATGAAAGCCACCCGCGCGATTATCACCGCGCAAAATGAAAAATGGGCGATGATTTCAGCGCAGGCCATGACCGGTTTTGCGACTTCGGTGATTGCCTGTGGTTGTGAAGGCAGCATTGAGCGGGTATTGGATCCTTCAGAAACTCCCGATGGCCGCCCCGGCGTATCAATTATGATATTTGCCATGGGCGGCAAAGGCTTGGCTAAACAACTCGAAACCAGGGCCGGGCAGTGCGTGCTGACCTCGCCCACTTCAGCGCTGTTTGCCGGCATTGATGGCGGAATCAGAATTCCGTTGGGCAAAAACCTGCGTTATTTTGGCGACGGTTTTCAGATTGCCAAAGTCATCGCCGGCAAACGTTACTGGCGTATTCCTGTGATGGACGGCGAATTTTTATCTGAAGCCACCACAGGTCAAGTGGACGCCATTGGCGGCGGCAACTTTTTAGTGTTGGCTGAGTCGCAACCCCAAGCACTGGCCGCCTGCGAAGCCGCGATTGAAGAGATGCGTAAAATTCCCAATGTGATCATGCCTTTTCCTGGCGGCGTTGTTCGTTCAGGCTCTAAAGTGGGTTCAAAATACAAAAGCCTGAACGCATCAACCAATGATGCTTTCTGCCCAACCTTAAAAGGCATGACCAAAACGGATTTGTCGCCCGAGATTGAATCGGTGATGGAAATTGTTATTGATGGATTAACCAAAGAGGACATCTCCAAAGCCATGCGGGTAGGCATTCAGGCCGCTTGTGATTTGGGCGCCGATAATGGCATCAAACGCATTAGCGCGGGCAATTATGGTGGCAAGCTTGGGCCGTTCCACTTTCATTTACAGGAGATTATGGCATGAGCGCTTTAACATTTACGTTAAAACACAAGCCCGATCAACGGGTCGATATGTCGCCGCTGGCATGTCATTTGTTGAAAGACTTGGCATTAGCCGATATTGCAGCTATAACGCTGCAAAGCGGCAAACGCAAATTGCGTGTTGATGAATTATTTACTATTGACGGCTCTGATACACAAAACATCATAATTAAAAATAGTATCGCCAAGCTCGATTTTATCGGCAGAGAACTCGACGGCGGCAGCATCAACGTATCAGGCGATGCCGGCGCTTATTTGGGCATGGGCATGAAATCGGGCGAGATTAAAGTATCGGGCAATGCCGGACTTTACGCCGCGTGTGAAATGAAAAAAGGCTATCTTGAAATTTCCGGCAATGCCGGTGATTTTTTAGGCGCGGCATTACCGGGCAATAAAATGGGCATGAAAGGCGGCACCATTCTGGTTAAAGGGTGTGTCGGCGAACGCGCTGGCGACCACATGCGCCGAGGCAATATCCTGATAGAAGGTAATGCCGGAGATTATTGCGGCTCGCGCATGACTGCCGGTACGATCGCCGTCATGGGGCAAACGGGTCGTTATTTAGGGTACGCCATGCGCCGGGGCACTTTGTTGTTATGGAACCAACCTCAACTGTCGACCAGTTTTAATGATTGCGGTACACATACGCTGGCGTTTTTACCCATTTTATTTGCATCATTTAAGACGTTGAATTCCCGTTTTGCCGATGCGTCGACAGCATTTAACCGTGTTCAACGTTATGCGGGAGATATGTCAGAAATGGGGCGTGGTGAGGTGTTGGTCAGAAAATAAAAAAATAAAAGTATTAAAGCAGCGTGGGCTAACCGGTTTTTAGCCTAACTTATTTTAGAGGAAGGGGATTTTATGTTACAAGCAACTGCATCGGTTATCATTGCATTATTGATGGGTATTGTCGGCGTCGGATTTGTACTTTGGCAAACACGGCGCGTTCTAAGTTATGATCAAGGCAATGCCGCAATGCGCAAAATTGCTGCCGCGATCCAAGAGGGGGCATCGGCTTTTTTGTCGCGCGAATACCGTGTCATAGCGATTTTCGTGGCTATTGTTGCTACCATTATATCCCTGTTTTTGCAGTGGCAGACCGCGCTTTGTTTTGTAGTGGGTGCGATTGCATCCGCAAGCGCCGGCTATTTGGGGATGTATGTGGCGGTTCGCGCCAATGTCCGCACGGCCGCTGCGGCCAGTCACGGCCTTCATGAAGGTTTGCGTGTTGCCTTTGGAAGTGGCGCGATTATGGGCATGGCGGTGGTGAGCTTTAGCCTTATTGGCATGACGGTTTTGTATTTGATATTTAACGGCAACCCGGCCCAACTGACCTATATCACGGGCTTTGGCTTTGGAGCGAGCAGTATTGCGCTCTTTGCACGGGTCGGCGGAGGTATCTATACAAAAGCCGCCGATGTGGGCGCTGATCTTGTGGGTAAGGTTGAAAAGGGCATCCCTGAAGATGATCCGCGTAACCCTGCTGTAATCGCTGATAATGTCGGCGATAATGTGGGCGATGTCGCCGGTATGGGGGCGGACTTGTTTGAAAGCTATAGCGGCTCCATTATTGCTGCCGCAACCTTAGGGGCTGCGTTGGGCACTGATTCAGCGGCTGCTTTTATAGGCTTGCCCTTTCTGGTCGCCGCCGTAGGGGTCATTTCCAGTCTTTTTGGTATCTATATGGTGATTGGTGAAGAACAGAACGTCACCTTGGCCAGCACCTATGAGGACATGTCAGTTACCGGTCGCATCGCGCATTTTTTTAGGAAACAAGTGGCAAAAATTAATGAAAATGCCAGTCTCGAAGATTTATTAACAGCCTTGCGCCGTTCCGTTTGGGGGGCTTCAGTCGTGGTGTTGGGGCTAACGTTGATAGTTGTTTTAGCATCGGGTGTCAGCTTTAACTATTGGCTGGTTATCGTGGTCGGCTTGATTGCCGGTAATGCCATTGCTTATGCCACTGAATACTTCACTTCTTACACCGAAAAGCCTACACAAGCCATTGCCAACGCAACTCAAACCGGCGCGGCAACCACCATTATTCAGGGCTTGGCAGTCGGTATGATGAGTACGGTATTACCGGTGTTGATTGTCGCAGTGGCTATTTTGCTCAGTATATGGCTGGGATTTAAAGCTGATGGTACAATTGCCGCAGGCCTTTATGCGGTAGCTGTGGCTGGCGTTGGCATGTTAAGCACGCTGGGTGTGACGCTGGCGACAGATGCGTATGGTCCGGTAGCCGATAATGCGGGAGGCATTGCGGAAATGAGTCACCTGCCTGGCGAAGTGCGTCACCGCACTGATGCGCTGGATAGTCTGGGCAATACAACTGCCGCCACCGGCAAGGGTTTTGCCATTGGCTCCGCCATATTAACGGCATTGGCGTTATTAGCTGCTTATGTCACCGCCGCAAAAATTGACAATTTGAATATCTTGGGTCCAACCATGCTTCCAGGCATCTTAATTGGCGCCATGATGCCGTATCTTTTTTCGGCATTGACCATGATGGCTGTTGGTAAAGCGGCCCACGAGATTGTGTTGGAGGTGCGCCGTCAGTTCAATGTAATTCCCGGTTTGATGGAAGGCACGGGAGAACCCGACTACAAAACCTGTATCGCCATCAGTACAGAGAGCGCGCTGCGTGAAATGATTTTGCCGGGTTCCTTGGCAGTTGTTGTACCGCTCGTTGTTGGTTTTGTTCTGGGGAAAGAAGCTCTCGCCGGTCTTCTCGTTGGCACCATGTCTTCCGGCTTTTTGCTGGCGGTGATGATGGCTAACGCGGGTGGCGCGTGGGACAACGCGAAGAAATGGATTGAAACCGGGCAATATGGCGGTAAAGGCTCAGAAGCCCATAAAGCCGCAGTCGTGGGTGACACCGTTGGCGATCCTTTCAAGGATACCAGCGGTCCGTCCTTGAACATTCTGATTAAATTAATGACCATAGTCAGTCTGGTTTTTGCGACTTCATTTGGTTCGGGTTGGTTGAGCTTTTAGCAATATTACCATAGTCCACAGTTTAAACAGTGGGCTATGGTGAATGACAAGAGTCATTTAGCCAAGTGGGGCGGATATTATGAGCTTATTTTTCATGCACTATTCCGATTCATCCCTGGCGTCAGCAGATGGCTGGCAAAGCCTGGAAAACAATATCCAAGCGGCAGCGCCATGCATGGATACATCGATCGCATAAAAACCGGCGTGATCCTCGTCCAGGCGGAAAAAATTAACTAATCGTTACAATAGTTCCTATATTACAGGCTATTTTAGAGAGTACTTTGTTAAATGTAGGAAATTCATTTAAATGGATGTATAGAAATCGGGCAGTAATTTTCCTGTTGACTTAGCAAGTGTTGGAGCGGCTTAATTTTTAGAAAAGGTGCATCTCCCGCCTGCGCCGCTATGTGCTTTCGTCCTTGAACCGGAAGTTCAAGTGGGGACGGTAACCGGTAAATCAGGCTTCCCGTCTAAAACGGGCATGCACACCAATAACGGAATTCGCCCCCGGGGTAAATACAGGTTCAGGAAACACCCAGCACACTCTCGAACGCTGCAGGAGATACAGGTATCTATTTTAGCTTGTTTAAGGATTATCTAAAACGATTTCTATTTTGTGACTTAATTTAATCAGGCATTCGTTCAATCTTTGGTTCAGTGCGGTATTTTGATTTTTCACCAGCTGAAGTTCATGGGCTAAATTAAGTGCCGCCATGACCGCAATTCTGTCCGGGCCGGTTATTTTTCCGGAGTCCCGCATTTTGCGCATTTGCACATCGAGTTGCTGGGCGGAATAAATAAGATCGTCCTGCTCTTCGGGATCGCAGACGATCCGGTATTCTTTGCCCATAATGATAAGAGATACGGGTTGGGGCTTCTTATTCATGAGCCATGCTCCATTGCTTTTAGTCGGGTAATCATTGCTTCCACGCGGGTTCTGGCTTGTGTGGTTTTTTCCAGCAATTGCGCTTTTTCCTGAGCCAATGTTTCTTGCTTGATCTTCAGAGAAGTGTTTTCATTTTTTACGTCTATGTATTTGTCGATGAGCTGATCCAGCTTATCTTCAAAGTTTTTTAATGCCGAGGGTAAATGAGTTTCTGTCATGGTGGTAGCTAAAGTTATTGCAATTAATCTTGTGCTTTCAAGGATGTTTTTAAACGGCAACTGTAAACGTTCACGAAGCAGAGCCAGTCTAAAGTGAACAATTTTTAACCGGGCCGATTATCAATGGTAGCATAAGCGATATTTTTCTTTTAGTGATAGTGAAATTATTATGGCTTATAACGCGTGTAACGCAATAATTGTACAAAGCGATGCAGAACTGTCAGCGGCTGAAGCTCATGGCATGGCAACCGGTATGTTGTGCGTTAACGAACAGACAGACAGTGCATCTTGGTTAACCGAGCTTTTTCAAAATAGTAATGCCGCGCTGGATGAAAATGAATATTTGTTGGTAAGATTATTCGAGGAAACGCGGCGTTTACTAGGAAATGACGAGTTTGATTTTGACCTTTTTCTGCCAGACGATGATGCTTTATTGATTGAGCAGGTTGAAGCTTTAAGAAACTGGTGCAGAGGTTTTTTATTGGGCGTGGGCTCGGGCGGAGCGGCTTCAATCTGGTCAAAAGAAGCGCGTGAAATACTAAAAGATATTGCCGAATTTACCAAGCTTGATGTCGATGCAGAAAGCGAAGAAGATGAACAGGCTTTTATGGAAATTACTGAATATCTGAGATCGGCTGTATTATTGTTACGCGATGAACTGGGCAGCAGAAGCGACGAGGATATTGACTTGTGGCAAGAATATGAAACAAAGTGAATTTAAAAAACGACGCAAGCATTTAATGCAGCACGTTGGTGAAGGTAATATTGCGCTAATAGGCAGCGCTTCAATGCGCACTCGTAACCGGGATGTGGATTATCCATTCCGGCAGGATAGCGATTTTTATTATTTAACCGGCTTTAATGAACCGGATGCCTTGGCTGTGTTCATCCCCGGACGTGAGCAGGGAGAATATATCTTATTTTGCCGCGAATTTGATGAAAAAAAAGCGCTATGGGAGGGTGCGCATTCCGGGTTGGAAGGCGCAACCAAGCACTATGAGGCGGATGATGCATTCCCTATTGATGATTTGAACGACATTTTGCCGGGCCTTTTGGAAAACAAGACTAAAGTTTTTTATCCGATGGGCCGGAATTCAGAACTTGATCACAACTTGCTGGAATGGATAAATCATATCCGCAGTCAATCCAGATCCGGTGTCATGGCTCCCGGTCAATTGGTTTCTTTGGAACTTATTCTGCATGAAATGCGGCTATTTAAAAGCGCGGGTGAGCTTAAACTTATGCGCCGCGCCGCCGAGGTTTCGGCAAACGCTCATATTAAAGCCATGCAAGCTTGTAAGCCCGGACTCTATGAATATCAGATAGAAGCGGACATCATTTACCATTTTATCCAAAATGGCTTGCGTGCGGTGGCTTATCCATCGATTGTCGCCGGGGGGAAAAATGCCTGTACTTTGCATTACACAGAAAATGCTTCCAAATTAAAAAACGGGGATTTACTGCTCATTGATGCCGGTGCAGAGTGTGACCACTATGCCGCTGATATAACGCGGACTTTTCCGGTTTCCGGTCGTTTCAGCGAGCCGCAAAAACAACTTTATCAACTGGTTTTAGATGCCCAGTCCGCGGCGCTTGAACAAATAAAACCCGGAATACCCTGGAATCTGGCGCATGAGGCTTCAGTTGAAGCCATCACCAAAGGGCTTGTAGCCTTGGGTCTGCTCAAAGGAAGAGTAAAAAAACTGATTAAAGATGAAAAATATAAACTGTTTTATATGCACCGGATAGGCCATTGGCTGGGTATGGACGTGCATGATGTAGGCGATTATAAAATTAATCAGGAATGGCGTTTATTGGAAGCTGGCATGGTGCTGACTGTTGAACCCGGCTTGTATGTGCCGGCTGACTGTAAAGCGGTAGATGAAAAATGGCGTGGGATCGGAATACGCATTGAGGATGATATTTTGGTCACCGCCCAAGGTTATGAGGTATTAACCAGTGGCGTACCTAAAACCATAACAGAAATTGAAGCATTAATGCAGGCGGTCTAATGCAACAGGATTATGATTTATTAATTGCCGGCGGCGGCTTGGCAGGTAACTGCTTGGCGCTGGCGCTAAAAAACACCGGACTTCGGATGGCTATCGTAGAAGTCAATACGCGTGAACAGTTATGCGCGTCTCCTGCGGGTGACAGGGCTTTGGCTTTAGCCGCAGGCACAGTAATGATGCTGGAGGCGTTGGGTATCTGGCAAGGCATTAGCCATGCCGCGACAGCGATAAAGCAGATTCATGTTTCTGATCGCGGACATTTTGGCAAAACGCGTTTGTCAGCAAAAAAGGAAAACGTCGATGCGTTGGGTTATGTCATTATTGCACGAAACATTGAAACGTATGTTGCAAATCAGGCGGCTGAAGCGGGTATAGAACTGATATCACCCGCACGGGTTGTTGGTTTGATGTCTGGCGATAATGAGGTTTGCGTCAGTTTAAAGCAAGGTAATGACTCATTAAATGTATCGGCTAAATTATTGGTTGGCGCGGACGGCGGTTTGTCATCAGTCCGTCAGTTGCTGGACATACCTCAGCAGATAACGGAGTATGGTCAAACAGCATTAGTCACCACTGTAAAATCAACACTCCCCAATAATAACACTGCATTTGAACGCTTTACGGCTTCAGGGCCATTGGCGTTATTGCCCGTAGCTAAAAACCAGTGTGCTGTCATTTGGACGCGTAAAAATGAAGACGCTGACGCATTAATGTTAGGTGGCGAGGCCGATTTTCTGGACGAGTTGCAGCAGTGTTTTGGTTTTAAGCTGGGTGAGCTTAGCCTGGTCGCGCCCAGGCGAGCTTTCCCCTTGTCGCTCATACGCGCAGAAAAAATGGTTGCCGGTCGAGCGGTAATTATAGGCAATGCGGCACATCAGTTGCACCCCGTTGCCGGCCAAGGCTTTAACTTAGGCTTGCGGGATGTTGTGCGATTGTCCGAAATGCTCATCAAGCAGAACGAACAGCATAAAGATATTGGCGCAGCCGACTTTTTAAAGGAGTATTCCGCCTCCAGAAAGAAAGATCATAACAGGACGATTGGTTTTACGGATGCCGTGGTAAAAATTTTTTCCAACGAATGGTTAGCGCTTGCAGCTGCCAGAAACATTGGATTGGCTTTGCTGGATCATATTCCAGTTGCAAAAACTTTGCTTACACGCCATGCCATGGGGCTTGCAGGGCAAATGCCAAGTCTTGGGAACGAGTAGGTGGAGCGTGCATAAGTTGGACTGGAGAAGGGCAATCAAACAATTTATTGTTTCTAAGTACCGCAGGAAGGAATGTATTGCTGCTTTTTCTCCCTGCAAACTATAACAAAATTACGATTTAAAGACAAAATCCCCCCTCTGATGAGGGTGGGATTTTTGACCTGGTTGGCTGTCTACTTTGATTTGGCCTCTTTTTTGGGTTCAACGGCGGCTTTTGATTCAGCGGCTGGTGCATCGCTAACCAATATGTCTTTTTTGTTTTTCGCAATGGTTTTTTCACCAATGCCTTTAACGTTTGTCAAGTCTTCGGCTGTTTTAAATAAGCCTTTTTCAGTCCGGTATTTTACGATAGCTTCAGCTTTTTTTAGGCCAATGCCTGACAGGGCTTCTGAAATGGTCTTAGCATCAGCGGTATTAATATTGACGGGAGTGGCCATCGCATTGAAGGTTAATAAGGTCAATAACAATATCAATTTTTCCATCAGCTTTTTCATGATTGTTTCCTCAAAATAATTAAATTACTAACAACAAGCATCTTCCGGCAGTGGCTATAAAATAGTATTTCCATTAAAAAGTCAAATGATTTATTTCGGATACTCAGCGATAACTGAATTTATTAACTGTCAGCCAGGCACTGAGAAAAGTTAGTTAAGACGCGCTCTTAGCAGGGCTTTCTTTAACTGATGGTCAACCATCATTTATTTATTCCGCTTATGAATTATTAGGGTCTTTTTTCTGAATTTTCTTTAGAAGGAGTGGCTTACGATATGTCACCATCAAGGATTATTGGCAATAATAATGGCACGCTTTGGCGCGGGAAGCCCTTCGCAGGTAAGCTGGGGGTTTTCTGCGCTGAGAAAATCCTTAAGCGAATGAAACTGCATCCATTCAGTGCTGCGTTGTTCTTGAACGCTGGTTGCGGTGACATCAATCAAGCGAATATCTTTAAAGCCACATCGTTTCAGCCAGCTCATTAATGTTTCACAACTGGGCAAAAACCAGACATTACGCATTTTGGCATAACGCCCTTCGGGCAATAGAGCTTCCCCCAGGCCGCCGTCAATGACCAGAGTCTCCAATACCAGTTCACCCCCGGGCTGCAGGCATTCCCTTAACTCAAGAAGATGATCGATGGGCGACCGGCGATGATAAAGCACCCCCATGGAAAATACCGTATCAAATGCTTTTAAACCATACGGCAATTCTTCAATGCCTAGCGGCAAGACATAGATTGGCGCTTCGCCGTGCAGTTTTCTCACCACGTGAAACTGCATCACATTAAGCAATAAGGGGTCTATGCCAACCGCCATTTTTGCCCCTGCACCCAGCATACGCCAGCAGTGATAGCCATTTCCGCAACCTACATCCAATACCAGGCGATGGCTAAGTGGTGAAATATGGTTTTTCAGTCGATCCCATTTCCAGTCTGATCGCCATTCGGTATCAATGTTAATGCCGAATAAGTTGTAGGGCCCCTTGCGCCAAGGATGCAATGCCTTTAGCTGATGTTCAAGTTCCATTTTACCGGGCTCGGTCAAGTCCAGTGAATGGCCTATCTGCACGGCATCAGCATCCAATAAACGGTGGGTTGTTCTTAACTCCGGCAGGTGTTCAACTATGGTCTGCCATTCTTCCGAATTGCCGTGCTTGGTTAAATCAAACGCGCTGCTAAGCTGATGCGGTAATAGCTTGACCCATGCATCAGCTTTTGCATCGAGAAGAGCGTTATATAACGGTTGATAATCAATCATTTATAAGGGAGGCCGGCAGAGTTAATGGGTCTTTTTTATAAGTAGGCGTGCTATTGGAAGCATTTTCTGCTTAACTGCGGAAGGGAAAATGGGAGGAGAATAAGACTAAAAGAAATGAGCTAACCCTGACACCTAATGACTGAGTTAGCTGTTTTACTATAAATTACGAATTTTTTGCTGCCAGTGCTTCGGTGTTACGTTTTGCCAGGCTATCAATAACTGCGTTTAATGAACCTTTAGTTTGAACTTCGTTAGTAAAAGTCGTACGGTAGTTAGTCACCAGACTTACGCCTTCAATCATAATATCGTAGGCTTTCCATTCGCCGTTACTCTGCAACATGCGGTAGTTCACGGCAACAGGCTGAAGACCAGGCTGTAGAACTTCTGTTTTTACAATAACTTTTGTCGCGCCAGATTCCATTTCAATGGGCAAATAACGAATCGACCAATCTTTAAACTCGACAAATGCGCGGGAATACGTTCTAACCAGAAGCGTTTGAAACTCTTGCTTAAAACGTTCTTTTTCGCCTGGTGTAGCGGTTTTCCAGAGTTTCCCTAAAACTAACGAGGAAATTTTGTCAAAATCAGTGCTGGGCAAAATAGTTTCATTAACGAAACGGGTAACTTTTGCAAAATCCTTGATAAAGGATTTATCCTGCATTTTCTGCTGTAATTTTTCCGAAGCAGTTTCAATGGCTTTCTGTGGGGGCGACAAGTCCGCCGCCATTGCGCCTGTAATAGGAATTAAAGCCATCAATACCGCAAAAAAACCAAATAATGTGTAGCGTTTAACGTTCATAAAACCCTCTAAATTCAAACCAGTGTTTATTAGCCATATTTTTCCAATTTCAGTTGGTTCATTCCCTGATACAATAAATTCATTAATCATCCAATCACAAAGTGCGATGACTCGGACATGAGATTCTGATTTCCCCAAACCCAAAATTATAGACAAGATGGCATATAATAACATCAATTTTCCTCGCACACGCATGAGAAGAATGCGTTATAACGATTTTTCCCGGCGCTTGATGCGTGAAAATCACTTATCTGTTGATGACTTGATCTACCCGATGTTTGTTGCCGAAGGCGCTAATCTAAGAGAACCTATTGTATCCATGCCTGGTGTTGAACGGTTTTCTCTGGATTTACTGCTTGCGCAAGCCGAAGAAATTTATAATCTGGGCATTCCTGCTATCGCACTGTTTCCGGTAACGCCCGCCGATAAAAAATCGGTCGATGCCGCCGAAGCTTATAACCCTGACGGCTTAGCTCAGCGGAGTGTGCGGGCGCTGAAAAATGCTTTTCCAGAGTTAGGTATTATTACCGATGTGGCACTGGATCCATTTACCTCACACGGACAGGACGGATTGGTTAACCAGGATGGCTATGTCATTAATGATGAAACTATTGCGGTCTTAGTCAAACAAGCCATATCGCATGCTGAAGCCGGAGCCGATATTGTCGCCCCTTCGGACATGATGGATGGCCGTATCGGTGCGATAAGACATGCCTTGGAAGCGCAAAACCATATCAACACGCTAATTCTTGCGTATTCTGCCAAATATGCGTCAAGCTTCTATGGTCCCTTCAGGGACGCAGTTGGCTCGGCGGGAAATCTGGGAAAAAGCAATAAATACAGCTATCAAATGGATCCGGCCAATTCCGATGAAGCGATGCGCGAAATCCAGTTGGATTTGCAGGAAGGCGCGGACATGGTCATGGTTAAACCCGGAATGCCATATCTGGATATTATTCGCCGGGTCAAAGAGCAATTCGGCGTTCCCACTTTTGCCTATCAGGTCAGCGGCGAATACGCTATGATTAAAGCCGCTGCCATGAACGGCTGGCTGGATGAAAAACAAGTGGTTTTGGAATCCTTGCTGGCTTTTAAACGTGCCGGAAGCGACGCCATCCTGACCTATTACGCAAAGTCTGTCGCACAGTGGATGCAACAATGACTTTAATAGATCGTTATGCTGTATTTGGCTGCCCCATTAAACACAGCAAATCGCCGCGCATTCATAAGATTTTTGCAGAACAAACCGGACAAGCGCTTGAATACAGCGCGCAAGAAGTATCCGCAGAACAATTTCCGGCGGCAGTGGCGGCATTTTTTGCCGTTGGAGGCAAGGGCTTAAATTGCACCATTCCTCTAAAAGAACTCGCTTGGGCTTATGCCGATGTTAAAACAGAACGCGCCTGCACAGCAAAATCGGTTAATACCCTGGCGTTACAGGCGAACGGCTCCATTCTTGGCGATAATACGGATGGCATAGGTCTGGTAACCGATTTAATTGGGAATCATGCCATTACTTTGGCTGGAAGCAGAATCCTGATTCTTGGCGCGGGGGGCGCAAGCCGGGGGATCATAGCGCCCATTCTTGAGCAATCGGCGCATTCCATTGTTATCGCTAACCGCACTGTTGATAAGGCAATCGAACTGGCTGCGGAATTTCACGCCCGAGGTTCCATTACCGGATGCGGCTTTAGCGACTTAAAAAACCGGCAATTTGACTTAATTATAAACGCCACCTCAACCAGTTTGAGCGGTCAACTACCGCCCCTGCCCGAAGCTTTGCTCGTACATAACGGCGTGTGTTATGATCTCGCCTACAGCACTGAGCCGACTGCTTTTGTCCTTTGGGGGCAGGATAATCAGGCGCTAAAAAGCCTGGATGGCCTGGGGATGCTGGTCGAACAGGCAGCGGAAGCCTTTTTTATCTGGCGCGGCATTCGCCCAGAAACCCGGCCGGTCATTGAGCTGCTCAATGCGGAAAGAACGATATAAGGCATCAAATAGAAACTATTACTTTTTGAATTGCTTTAGATGTTCATTTTTTAAATGCACATATTGTTGCGCAGAATATTCCAAAAACTCTTTTTCGGATTCTTTTAAAGGCCGTACCTGTTTGGCGGGCGAACCCACATATAAAAAACCGCTTTCCAGTTTTTTTCCGGGCGGAACCAGAGCGCCGGCACCCAGCATGACATAATCTTCGAGAACAGCGTCATCCATTATGATTGCACCTATGCCAATCAGGCAATAGTCGCCTATGGTGCAGGCATGAACCACCGCTTTATGTCCAATAGTCACGCCCTTTCCTATGGTTAAAGGATGGCCTTGAGGCGAAAACCTGCCCGCATGGGTCACATGCAGCACGGAGCCATCCTGAACATTGGTGCCGTCACCAATTGTTATGCTTTCAACATCACCTCTGACCACGGTTGCAGGCCATATCGATACGTTGTTACCCAAGGTTACATCACCAATGACCACAGCGCTGTCATCTATAAAAACTGACTCCCCAATCGTGGGCTGCTTATCGTTAAATTTTCTAATTGACACAATACGCTTCCTGATTTTCAACACGGATAAGAAAAAATGGGATACTGACATAAAATCACATCTTAGTGTTAGTTAAAACTTAACCCCGTGAGCTTGGCAATGGCAATGGTTAATGTTATAAAACGACCCATTAAACAATAAAACACAGCCGTGATTTTTTAAGGTGTAACATGAGTATCATACAAGGAGATGGCTTTATTGCCGACATAATCCGATCCCCAAAGAGAAAAACCGCTGCTATAAAAATTCAAAAAGGCAAAGTATTTGTCATGGTTCCCCAACGTTTGAGCATTGCCGTCATTGAATCCTTAGTGGCAAAAAAGAACCGCTGGATTAAAGAAAAACTGGCCGCCCAGAATGAAATAATCGCCATTAAACCAAAAGTATTTGTTTCGGGGGAAGCCTTTTCCTACCTGGGCAGAAATCACCCGCTAAATATTGAGTCCGGACTTTATCCGGCTATTAAGCTGCATCAAGGTGAACTGGTGGTTTCAGTCAGGGATAAAACCGCGGACAACGCCCAGGCAATTAAACAGTTGCTGATTAATTGGTATAAGCAACAGGCTGAATGTGAGTTGCGGGACAAAACCGAAAGATTTTCCAGGATCATTGGGGTTAAGCCATCATCCGTCACTGTAAAGTCGTTTAAATCAAGATGGGGAAGTTGTAGCGTTACAGGGGGCATCCAATATAACTGGAAAATTATTATCGCGCCGGACCCCGTTGTCAATTACGTGGTTATTCATGAGTTATGTCATATTCTGCAACACAACCATTCGCCCGCATTCTGGAAAGCCGTCGAAAAGCATTGTCATGACTACCGGGATTGCGGCGCATGGTTGAAAATTAATGGTGCCCGTTTAGAGATTTGATTCGGGTAAGTCCTGTATAAAAGTATCCTGTGGGTGTCATTAACCGCTTTAAGGCAAACGCATAGCCTACAGAACTTAGAGTTTATCGTCACGACCCAAAGAAGTCAGTGCGATTATCAGAAAAATAATCAGCAATATCGGCCAGAAAAAGGGTTCCACGACGGCAATCCCCGCAAATGCTAGAAATATGGCGGCCATAAACAGGAACACGCCAACCCCTGCAAACAACAATACCATCAACACGCCTGTGACGAACATAATCACTAAAAATGTCGGAATAGCGGCAAAGCGGACTAACGGCTCCGCAACAGGTTGTCCGTTCATCATAATGCTGAATTGTCCAACTTCGGGATGGAACAAATAGCTCAAGATGGCGATTACAAGCCCAACCATAAGTACTTTTGTCATCAGTTTATTTTTACGTTGATGTTCCATAAATCACCTTATATTAAGAAGATTGAGCTTTGGTTTACAAATCAAACGGCTAGCGATTTTGATCCAATTGCTGGTCACCATGCATATTTATAGGCATACAGAATTGAGATCGCAAACAAAAAAGACAGCCATGCCGCTGCGAATAAAACTGAGCGGTTTCTTGCCAAGGCAATGGCATAAGTAGCTTTTAACAAATTATTGCTGCCACTGGCCAATACGACTGCAGAAACGATGGCCGACTCGGATACGGTAAATTTACCGCCGAGTAATGACAGTATAAACGGATCAATATCAGTAAAGCCGACAATAATGGCGAGTGATTTAAGGCCGTGACTGCCAAAAGCGCTGGTTACATATTGGGTAAGAAATGCAAATAGCATGAATAATAATGCAAATAAAATGGCCGTTGATAATTCCAGCGGGTGCTGTATATCAGTGACCTCGTGTACTTCTGACGGAGGGTTTCTAACTTTCAGCAAGCCAAAGACCGCTATTAAGGACATCGCAATAATAATGGAAAAAGGAGTCAGCAACTGGAGGGCCACCCCCCTGTCAAACATAAAAATAATCGCGAGCAATCTTATGTACATCATGATTGTCGCCATAATCAGCGCTGACGACACTTTGCGTCCCGATGCGCTATCAAGTCCGCGAGCGCGGCGTCCGATGACAACCGTTGCCGCCGTACTGGAATAAAGACCGCCCAGCAGTCCGGTAATCAACAGGCTACGGCTTTTGAAGAAATAACTGTTAATAAGGTAACTCAAATAAGAGAATCCCGACACGATAATGACTGCAAGCCATACTCTGTAGTAAGAGACCGGCAGCATCGGAGCAATCGGTTGATCAGGCAGTAACGGCAGAATAACGCCGGAAATAATGAAAAACTTGGCAAGTGTAGCTATTTCTTCATTGGCCAGTTGATCGGAAAAATGGTGAATCAGTGTTTTTTCACTCAATGACAAGATCAGTACGACAACATAAAGTACCAGAAACCAGCTGGGAAACTGGTTTGCGATGGGGCCGATCAAATAAATAAGCAGTAAAAATATCGTACTGAATAGGGAAAACTGTTTTGTTGCAGAGAGCCGCCAGTAAAAAACCAACAGCAGCCCTCCCAGTAACAATAAACCCGCGGCAAATAATAGATGGCTGGCATCAATTGTATGAAGGATAAATCCCAATATTCCGATTAGAACAAAAGTCCGAGTACTGCCAAAATGCAATTTGTAATCATTGGCTTGATGGTAGCTGCGAAACTCAAGACCGACAACAAAAGAAAAAGCCACGGTCATGATGAATTGCACCAGCAGGGGCGGGATGGCGCTGTAAAATTCCATTAATTTGACGGGGCAGTGGGCTCTGAACTCAGCCGATTGATGGTTTCACCCGCAATTTTTGATATGTAGAGCAACACCAGTAATGAAATCAACACACCTAACACCAACAGGGGAAAAGAAACCCCGCTTTGTTTGGCTGATCCGCTGACTAAGCCTGCCAGATGCTTAGTGGTATAGCCCATATATACCAAGCTTGTGTTATAAATTAAAATGCCACTGGTTGCCCATAAATAAGGCCAGAATCTGACTTGCGTGACAGATAACGCATAGCTGAGCATTGCAAACGGCAGAGGCGTCAGCCGCAACAAAAACATCAGTTTTAATGGCTGATTATTAATCGCGGTGTCCAGTGCGGCTAAATGCTTATGTTTGGAAATAAAAGTGATGACCCTGTCCTTGATCAAATAGCGGCCCAGAAAAAAAATAAGCGCGGCTGCCAGATACGTTGCAATGGCCATATAAATCTCCGCAGCGCCAATTGAAAACAATAAACCCGCGGCAAAGCACAAGGTATCGACGGATATAAAAAAAGGGGTCAGTACGACAAATAGAGCGATAAAGCCCAGTGGTGCGAACGCGCCCTGCTTCGCAATCCATGATTCCAGATCAGGAAGATAAAGCTCCAGTTCATGGACAATAATTAATATTGCGCAGGCAATCGCGAAAATAATCGATAATTTTTCGGTAAAAGACATATTTTTGTACTGCATTTGCTGTTTTCCTCTTGACTATTTAACAAGCCATAAGCCGATATTTTTCAAGGGAGTAAAATCGGCTTTGACCAGGACGGCCTTCTTCATGGCGCATTTAAATTCACTTGCTGCTAATCACTATCTTTGTATCGCAAGCTAATATTAACCAGTGACCAGCCCCCAAAAAATAAATTAATACCAAAAAACAGGCCCAATAACCAGTCTGCTGTGCCTGGCCAACCCATCCAAACGACCACAGCTAAAATCAAAGCCGTCAAACCACTGAAAAGAACATAGCCCCAGTGGGCCAAAGGACGCATAATGAGCGCGAAAGAAATTTTAGCGAGACCTTCCAAGGCAAAAAACAGTGTCATTAGCATAGTTAAGGTCAGTATTCCCTCAAGGGGTTGTGCCAGAAATAAATAGCCAACGAGAAGCTGCAAAATGCCCATAAATAACCACCAGCCAAACCCGGGCATGCGGAAAAAAAGTAAGGTTCTGCTAATAAGGAATATCCCTCCAAACAGAAGAATCCAGCCTAACGAGACAACGATGGCCACGGTAAAAAAATGAGGCACTAATACGGCAATAATTCCCAGGATGATGAGGAAAATACCTTCGGCCAAAAATAATTTCCAATGCGTATGGAAGTAATGCTGCATTTTTTGCTGTATCTGTTTAATTTCAATCGTGTTGGTTTCAATTTTGATCATGACGGTTCCTTATAAAATAGTTTGAATTCTACTAAAGCCAGAGCATTAGGCTTTCTTTGCAGCTTAACGGTTCTGGTTACTAAAGACTTCAGACCATTGTATAACAACTTTGAGGGTCATGAGACAACGCATTATCCAGGAGTTTTTTCGCATTGAAACGGGTATGGAAGTTATTCGTTGACCAACCACGGGTTAATGGTTTACGAGTGCTTTCGTTTGTATTGATGCGAAGCAATAAACCGGTCAATCCAAATAGCCAATAGATAGGGATTTTTCCCATAAAAAAAGCCGCACTGAAAATATCCGGTGCGGCTTGACAGGGCTATCGAAAGTGTCAGTTATTCAGCTTATTAAAAGGGTCAACCCAGGCTGCGGTAACAAATCGTTGAGGATTAAAGATAGTCATCAGATTTTTATTGTTGAAACGATATCTAATCTTACCAGTCGATTTGCGTGCGAAGCATGAAGATATTGGGGTGATGACCTGTGGTCTGGGCGAGTTGAGCGCCCTGCGAGTTGAAGTTTGCTGTATTAGTACCTGCTTTGTTCAAAGGCACGAAATTTGCCAAGACATGAGAGTAGTCAAGCATCATCCTGACATGGGGATTAAGATACCAATTCAAAGCAGTGGTTACTTGTTGCAGCTTGCCGCCAGATACATTAGCCGTATTCATGTCCAGAGCATCAAACCGAGATGCAACTTCCCAGGCACCCCAGCCGCCGTCTTTAAGGCTGAAGTTTTTATTCGCTTTTTGGCGATCAAAAGCGCCTTTCTTGGCGTTATAATTGCGTGATTCACCAGTCAGAAAATAACTTCCAGTCACATAATAACCATAGAGAAAATCACTTGAATTATAACCGCGACCATTTAGCCCAGTGCCCATAAATTCAGATTGAACAGAGAAGGGGCCATAGACGCCTGCTGCCTCGGCACCTACGCGATAATAATCGTGCAGTTGATGAGTGGGATTGGTCAAGTTACCGGTATCCGCCCAATTAGTGCGATCTACGTCGGCAATTTGGCTGGCAAATCGCATGGAAGTCGGGTTGCCTTGGGGAGAAGGCAAACCATTGGAAGTATTATTAACCTCCCGAAAAGAGCCTGATGCACCCAAGTGGACTAATTCAGTTTTGCTGTTAAAGTACGGAAGGCCTGTAACCCGACCTGTAAAGCCATAAGAGGGATTTCCGCTTGGCCCGTTTCGATTAGCATTCCCTTGGTTGTTTAAAGAGGTATTGGCATTATAACCGCCGTTGCCTATCGGTTCGGCCTGGAACGCACCACGCGCTGTCCATCTTTCACCGTAAGATTGAGCGCTGGCGCCCAAGAGATAGGGGTTCGCAAATTCCACAAAGGCATTGTTAGCCAAAGAACGTTCAGCAAAGGTTAGATAGCGGTTGCTTGTCACCGATTCTAAACTGAATGGTTCTTTGAATTGACCCGCAGTAAAGCTAACTGGTTTGAGGGCTGTATACTCAACCCAGGCATCGGTAATTCCTGCAGCGGTGGAACCGTTGCCGCGAACGAAATCGTATTCAAACTTGAAATCAAAATCTTTGTATAAGGTGCCATCCATGTGAATACGACCACGGCGTACACCAACTCCATCATTCAGCGTGTCAGATTGTCTGGAGCCTTGTCCGCCGGCATTGACTTGTCCATCAATTTGCAAACGTCCGCCCAGGGCTATTTTAAAGTTCTTGTCTTTGCTTTCTACTTCAAGCCCTTTTTCACCTAACTTTATTTCCGTTTTTTCCTTTTCATCCATGCGTTCCTGCAGTGACTTGATTTCGTTTGTTTTTAACTCCAAATCCTGATTAACAGCAGCGATTTCAGCAGGTGCAGCTGCTGGGGCAGTTGTTTTCGCCGAAGAACCGCCCACCTGTTCGAATGAACCCATTAGAATCCTGCCTCGACCTGGCTCTGCGTAAATTTGCTTGGTCTTGGTATCGACATATAAATCAATTGCAAAAGCGTTAAATGATACGCTTGCACCTAATGTGGTGGCAATTGCTAAAGTTAGTTTAGAGAATTTCATGTTTTGCTCTCGGTTATTATCAAAAAAACTGAGGCAAGCATAGGGGAAAAAAATGACAGCTATATTACGGTATTGTTACAGTTGCGTTACAGAGCAACAAATTAATCGATATGTTGTTGTTTTACAAAAGCACAAGGATAAAATATTGCTTTCTTATTGTTTTTTTTAGCTTTTCTAGCACATTAACTGATTCGCTTTTTAACAACAAAGGTCTTTTATGCTGCTTATTTTTAGCTTGTCAAAACTCGAAAAATGTAAAAATTACAGTTTTTTATCCATTGAAGGGCAGCGCAGACAGGATGACCTTTGCTGAATCCATTCCCTAATGAAGAAACCTTACCGTCATTGGCCGGGAGAAAACTCTGGCACCCAATTGCTGAGCACCAGAGCTTGCAAGATTCAGCGCCCAATCAGGTGATTAGGAGCCGGCAAATTATTTGTTATTTACCTTCAGCAGCTGGAGCTGGAGCTGGAGCTGGAGCTGGAGCTGGAGCTGGAGCTGGAGCTACAACTGGAGCCGGTGCTTTAACCGGAGCTGGAGCCGGTGCTTTAGCAGGAGCGGGAGCAACAGCGGTTGTGGCGGTTTCTTTTTCTTTGCTGCAGCCAGCCAATAACGCCAGAGTGACTAAGCCTGTGGCTATAATTGCTTTAGTTTTCATAGTAGTATCCTGTTGGTTTAAATTAGTTTGGGGTTCATACCCGAAAAATTCCAAGTGAATTGTAATCCTAACACAAAAAAGGCTATATTTTGCAAAAAAGGTTTTTCTTGGATTGCAGTGGGATATCTCCATTCTGGAGAATGCGGTTTCAATTGATGGATTGAAACTCTCCGGATGTAATTATTTACGCCCTTGGCATATAATGGCTGGCAAAGGGGCGCAAGTAAACCAGCCCGGCGATTATCAATGACAGATTCCAAATATCGCCACGGACAGGACACTGTAAACGTATTCGACAGGTTTTCAGAACGCTCGCAAGCATAGTGAAAGCACGATAACCTTGCGCAGTTCGTGTTCCATACCTAAGCCTATGTAAAATGATCCAATGGCGTATGCGCGTTCTGCCTAATTATTCGTCAAAGGCAAATGCGGGTGTGATCCAACACGGTAAAATGACGTCCCCGCCGTTAAGCATTTCAACGGCTAATGCCCGTGTTTTTTCGTGCGTGGAAATGTCAACACGCCCATAAACAATGCCATATTTTTATGGGTCAAGTTCTCCCTGCCAGCCATTATTATTCATCTTATTGACGGCCACGCTGTCCGTATTGATATTTAAACTTGCGTTTTAATAAGCCCGCAGGATCATCAGGGATTCTTTTAAGCCATTGCTCATTGGCTTGTTGTTGTTCATCCGTAGGCTGTGCAGTGGCAGGCATTTGTTTATCAGTTTCCTTGCCTTCATCTTTTTTCTTCTCGGCTTGTTGAACCTTTTCGGCTTCCGGTTTTTTTTCTTCCGGTTTATTCTGCTGTTCTTTATTGTCAGCAGACTTTTGTTCATCTGCCTGTTGCTGTTCAGATTTCTTCTCTTCAGTCTGTTCAGGCTTTTGTTCGGATGCTTTTTGTTCTTCAGACTTTTCTGATTTATCACTCTCCTTTCCTTGCTGAGAGTCCTGTTTGGACTGTTGTTTCTCGTCCTGCTTGTTATCTTGCTGATCTTGCTTATTGTCCTGTTTTTTATTCTGCTGTTGCTGCTTTTGTTTTTCCAGTTCCTTTTCTACCAGCTCTTTGTTGTATTTGGCATCCGGGTCACCAGGATTTAGCTTCAATGCTTTTTCGTAAGCTTTTATGGCCTGTTCCAACTGACCCGATTGCGCCAGAGCGTTGCCCTGATTGTAAGCGCTCATAGCCGTCTTGTTGTTTTTCAGGTTTTCAATAGCCTTGTCATACTCGCCTGTTTTGTAATGGGCCGCCGCTTTCCAGTCAGGATTTTCAAATAATTTTGCCGCTTGCTCAAATTGATTGTTTTTATAAGCCTGTTGAGCCTGTTGATCCTTGCTCTGCCATAAATCCTGCCATTCAAAGGCATAACTGTTTTTAGGCAGCGGCAATAGCAGAAATAATGCAAAACATAACAGGCCTTTTCTGAAACTCAATGCCGCCAAGGGCAGAGCCAGTAACAAGAGCCATGGGCCTTTGTCTTCCCACTGATCCAACAAAAGATTTTTATTCTCCTTACCTTCCTGTTGCACAGGCTTGTCTATGTTTGCAAGCAAAGCTTGAATATCGGCATCATTGGCTGTTATGGTCTGATAATCCCCCTTTCCTGCCTGAGCCAGCTTTGCCAAATCACCGGCATTTAATTTCGGTATGACAATAGTGCCTTGAGCGTCTTTCAAAAAACCGCCTTCTGGCAGCGCGATCGGTGCGCCATCAGGTGTTCCCACGCCCAAAATTGATAACGAGTAGCCATCAAGCGCTTTTACAACAGGTAGCGTTTTATCTACATCGACGTCATCTGTCACCAATAGTATTTGGCCCTTTCGCAGGCCGGCCTGCTTAAACAATTCAACGGCTTTTTCCAGCACAAGCCCGGTATTGTTGCCCTCACTGGGCATAATGTCGGTAGTGAGCGCTGATAATTGACTATCAATCGTTTCAGTATCGTCAGTCAGCGGGGTGACGGTAAAAGCATCGCCGGAATAAACCAGCAAGGCAGTCTGTCCGTCCTTGCGCTGCTTAAGAATATCGGCAATTTTGTAACGCGCGCGGATCAAGCGGCTGGGTTTGATATCTTCTGCATCCATGGAGCGCGATAAGTCCAGAGCTATCACCAGGGCCGATTCATTTCTGAATACAGGCGAAGGCAAGCGCTGCCAGGTTGGTCCAGCCAATGCAGCAATTACCAGTAAAGCGGCGATGGCTCCTGTTGTTAATGGCCAGCGGCTTTGGTTAACTGCCTTTTCCTGCAATAAATACGGTAATAATTCCGCATCACATACCGCCGACCAGTTGCCATGACTGAGCTTGTTTCTTAACATTAAGGCGACTATCCCAACGTAGGGAATGAACGCCAGCAACCAGTACGGACGAATGAAGTGAAATTCAGCCAGGTTCATGACAACCTCACGCGGGACACGCAGATAAAAGCGGCCAGACCCAATGCAAGAGATAACGGCCAGTAATACAATTCGCTACGCGGCCTGAAGTATTGCTTGTCTTTTTCAACGGGTTCAAGTTTGTCCAGCAACATATAGATATTATTCAACTCATTGGCATTTCTGGCCCGAAAATAACGGCCGCCGGTACTTTCAGCAACTTTGACCAAGGTGTTTTCATCCAGATCCCGCGATGGGTTAACTTTATGGTTGCCAAAAAAACTGCGTACGATCATTTCATCTGCGCCTACGCCGATGGTATATATTTTCAATTGGTTTGCGGCGGCTAATTCAGCCGCTTTTAAGGGCGAGACTTCACCAGCCGTATTGGCCCCATCAGTTAACAGAATTAAAACGCGGCTATTGGCAGGTTGATTTTTAAGGCGTTTAACGGCCAATCCGATAGCATCGCCTATGGCCGTATTGTCGCCGGCAAGACCGATCACTGATTCGTCTAACAAGGTCTGCACGGTTTTTCTATCGAATGTTAAGGGCGTTTGTAAATAGGCTTGCGTGCCGAATAATATTAATCCCACCCTGTCGCCTACACGCCTGTTAATAAAATCATTGGCCACCCATTTGATCGCGGTCAGCCGATCGACGGGATTCTTATTAATTATAAAATCCTGCTCTTCCATACTGGCGGATAAATCCACTGCCAGCATTAAATCCCGGCCGCTCACCGCCTGCTCAATCGGCTCTCCAAGCCATTGCGGCCGCGCGCAGGCTATAACCAATAAAAACCAGGCGACTGCCGCCAGCAATAAGGGCCATTGTTGAGCTTGGGAAACAAGCAGTGTTTTACCTTCAGAAAAGTCATCCAGAAACGGGACTTTTAATGCCGCCTGCTCCACTGGGTTATTAGCGGGTAACCACCAGCGGATTAATAAAGGTAAAGGTAATGCGGTCAAGAGCCAGGGCCACTCAAAATGAATCATAATTTTTGTTTTCTTTTGACTTGTAAGGTTTGGGCTTTAAGCCAATCTTCACAAAGACTGATGAGTTGAGCAATTTCCAGTTCGGTAGGCGGCGTGCTTTGATAGGGCGCATCGGCTAAAAGTTGACCGCCGCCTTCACTAAAGGACTCGCCAGTTAGCGACGTATCGAGAAAGGCTAACCACTGACGCCCAGTCAAACTTGCGACTTCAGTTCTCGGGTTAACACTGATAGCGACGCGGCGAATCAGCATGGAAATTTCGACGAGTTTTTGTTTGTTATCCAGGGACTGACTCCCTTTGATAGCCGCCAGCGTTTTTTTAGCTGTTTTGATGGCGGTTTTACGTGTCAGGTGCTTATAAAACCGGTACAAAAACACAATCGATAGAGGGATCAGTATCGCCAGCAGCCACCACCCTATAGCCGGAGGCCACCAGCCGATAGCTTCGGGCAGATGTATATCTTTAAGGGGAAGTTGAGTGGGTTGCATATTTTTGTTTCAGTTTTCTAAGCATTTTAAGCGTTTACGCTCTATTTACACCGCATGATGAAAACATAAGAATCACCCTACTTACTTTTATCCGGAAAGATTAACGAAATAATCTGATTACTGTTTTTACGGTAAACTTTAAAATCACTGTCCAATGTTAAGATCAGACTTTGTGGATAGTTTTCAGCTAAACGGACAAGACATCCATCTGCTAACGACATAGGGACATCGCTATATTTTTTCAACAGTGAATTAAGCGGCTGTATTTCATCTTGCAAGCGAAAGAGTAATGATAAAACTCCCTTTTCTAACCATTGCAAGAGTAAATTAGATTGTTGATAGTGTCTTAGTAAATAACAGACTTCAGAAATTATTGATTCACAAGTTAATAAGGGCGGCTGAATATCCGCAAACTGTTGAGTGGCCCAGTGATGATAATGGTCATTTTTATTAATAATGGCAACTATTACGCCCGTATCAACAATCACCTGTTTTTTCATTCGCCATAGCCTTTTAAATATTCTGGGTTTGATGATAAATCTTCGGGGGCATTAAGGATAACGCCAACATCCTCCTGAATCATATCTAAACAAGACATGTTGGTTTTATTGTCAGCTGTATCTAACTGGTTTTCATCATCGCTTAAAACGATAATCTTTACTTTTTGTCCTTCGTGCCAATGCCGATAGGCAAGTGGCAAATGGATCATACCTTTGTTAAGTTGCGTTTCAAATTCTATGGCTTGCATGGGTTTTCCTTTGCGTTGTTGCGGTTTGTACAATTTTTGCGTTTGGCATGATAGATGAGTGAGCCAGTTGTTCCCAATCCTGAATTTAAAAACGAATCGCGTGTTAATGTCATCTTAAACATTGTAAGGGGTCTTCCGAAGTACTGCACTGAATGAAAGTTAGTCCCTGTTTTTTAGCTATTAACTCAAGCCGTTGTAGACGTTGATCAAAGCGTTGTTGATAACTTAATAGCCGTTGTTGATCGCTGGCGTCAATAACCACATCGCGCTCATCATCGGTAAAACGATAGCGGCCTTTAGTAGGCAAACTGCTTTCCAGCGGATCATAAACAAAAATTAACACCACCTCGCAATGTTGGGATAAATTTGCTATGTGCGTTTCAGCCTGGTCATTAATACCGCGAAAATCACTGATGATATAGACCAGACTGCCGGGCCTCGCATGTTGGTTAAGCCGTGCCAATACCTGATCCAGAGTGAACGCTTTGCTTTGCGGTTCCTGAGGCTTAACCAATGCATTTAAAAATCGCAACACTGCATGCCTGCCATTTTGCGGTTTTAATTCACGGCATTCATGCTCGGAAAATAGCTGTCCGCCTATCCGGTCACCATGATACTCGGCTGTCCATGCCAATAACCCGGCAAGTTTTGCCGCCAATACCGATTTAAAAACGCCTCGCGTAGCAAAGTGCATCGTAAGACGGTTGTCCACGGAAATAAAGACCGGCCTTTCGCGTTCTTCCCTAAACACCTTGGTATGGGGTTTTCCGGTACGCGCCGTAACCCGCCAATCGATGCTGCGAATATCATCGCCCGGTTGATATAAACGGGCCTCATCAAACTCCATACCACGACCTTTAAAGCGGGACATATAGCCGCCGCTTTGCCGTGAACGAAGTTGCGTGTGATGCAAATTTAAGCTGCTGGCCAGTTTTGCCAAATCAATCAGCGTTTTTAACGAGACAGAAACCAGCTCATGCCTTGACTGCCTGACGGGATCAATTTGTTTATTGAATAACATCAAGGTACGGCAACTCTGGAAATAAGTTCTTTTATGAAATGATCGGTAGTGATGCCTTCAGCCTCGGCTTCATAAGACAGAATCAGGCGATGCCGCAAAACATCGAAGGCCATATCCTGAATATCTTCAGGGCCGACAAAATCCCGTTGCGCCAGCCAGGCCTTGGCTCTGGAACAACGATCCAGGGCTATGCTGGCCCTTGGGCTTGCACCATATTGCAGCCATGAGGCAAGGTCGTGTCCATACGCTGCCGGGTTTCGGGTTGCGAGTACGATTTGCAGCAAATAATCTTCAAGGCTTTCCGCCATATAAATGTCCAGCACTTCATTACGCGCGTCGAACAAGGTGCTTTGACTAATCGGTTCAAATTTATCAGCGCTTTTTAACGATTCCGAACGGGCTTCCGTTCGGGCCAGATGCAGAATGCTTTTTTCATGCTCGGCTTTAGGATAATCCACTTTCACATGCAGCAAAAACCGATCCAGCTGCGCTTCGGGCAAAGGATAGGTTCCTTCCTGTTCGATAGGGTTTTGCGTTGCCATTACCATAAACAGTTTCGGTAAGGGATACGTTGCCTGACCGACTGTTATTTGCCGCTCCGCCATGGCTTCCAATAACGCGGCCTGAACTTTTGCGGGCGAGCGGTTGATTTCATCAGCCAATATCAGGTTATGAAATAAAGGCCCTTTTTGAAATTCAAACGTGCCTTGCTGCGGGCGATAAATTTCTGTCCCGGTTAAATCAGCGGGCAATAAATCGGGCGTGAATTGCACCCGGTGAAAATCACCGTGGATACCTTTGCTTAACACATTGATCGCCCGGGTTTTGGCCAGGCCCGGAGCGCCTTCAACCAAAATATGACCATCGGCCAACAATCCGATAAGCATCCTTTCAACAAGGACATCCTGGCCGATAATTTCCTGATTAATAAAGTTTTTTAACTGGATTAACAGGGATTGGGTGGTATTATTTTTGAGGTTAGGTTCTGACATGATATTAGTTATTTTTTTTAATCCATAGTATGAAAGCATTGCACCCGAAATACGTGAGATATTTTAACCCAATTAGCGGGAACGGGATTAAAACGACACCCGATTGCTTACGCGCTCAATAATAAACAATCTTTCTACTGAAAGGTTCCCTATTCTAACCGGATATGTGTGCAGACAAAATAAACTGGCGCAATGCGAATAGTTATATTGGCATAGCATCATGCCTATCAAGCGATTAGCTAATTCGAACCTAACGATCATGAAAATAGGTTGTCATCCCTTAATGATGAAAGATGTACTTTCACGGTAACAAATTAGAGATATAAAAAAGGCTGGATCACTCCAGCCTTTTAGTTTTGATGATGTTTAGTTTAACAAGCCTTGTAACAAGCCATTCAACTTGTGCACAAAGGCAGCGGGGTCATCAAGTTGTCCGCCTTCGCTCAAAATTGCCTGGTCAAACAGGATGTGGGTCAAATCGGCAAAGCGGGTGTCATCCTGTTCAGCTTTCATACGCACAACCAGGGGGTGAGCCGGGTTGATTTCAAAAATCGGCTTTCTGCTCATGCCCATACCCATCATTTGGCCTGCGTCTTTCATGATTCTTTCCATGTTGAGACTCATGCCATAAACGTCGGCGACCAAACAGGCAGGTGATTCGGTTAAGCGGTGGCTCAAGCGCACTTCACTGACTTTATCGGCTAATACGTCTTTAATCTGCTTGAGTACTGCCTCAAAGTCTTTATTCGCTTCTTCCTGGGCGGTTTTATCTTCTTCCTCATCAAGCTTGCCCAAATCCAGATCTCCTTTGGCAACAGACTGTAAATGCTTGCCGTCAAACTCGTCCAGATTAGACACCAGCCATTCATCAATGCGGTCTGATAACAATAAGACTTCTATGCCTTTCTTGCGGAAAATTTCCAGATGCGGGCTATTTTTTGCTGCTGAAAAACTGTCTGCCGTCACATAATAGATTTTATCCTGGCCTTCTTTCATACGGCTTACGTAGTCTTCCAGCGCAACTTCCTGTTTATCAGTATCCGCATGGGTGGACGCAAAGCGTAGCAGCTTGGCCACGCGTTCTTTATTGCCATGGTCTTCAATCGGGCCTTCTTTAATGACTGCGCCAAACTGAGTCCAGAACTTCTCATATTTTTCAGGTTCATTTTTGGCCAGATTTTCCAACATGCCCAGCACTTTTTTGACCGCGCCGGATTTAATGGCGCTGATTTGTTTGCTTTGTTGCAGAATTTCTCTTGATACGTTCAGAGGCAAAGAGTTGGCGTCAATAATACCTCTGATAAAACGCAAATAACGCGGCATTAATTGCTCGGCATCATCGGTAATAAAGACTTTGCGAATATACAATTTTACGCCATGTTTAGCCTCCCTGTCCCACAAATCAAAGGGCGCCCGGGATGGCACATAAAGCAACATAGTATATTCATTCGTGCCTTCAACTTTACTGTGTACAAAAGTTAACGGGTCTTGAAAATCATGGCCTACATGTTTGTAGAATTGATTGTAATCTTCGTCTGAAATCTCTTGACGGGCTTTAGTCCATAACGCCGAAGCGCTGTTGATGGTTTCTTCTTCGATTTGCGCAACGGGCTTGGCTTCCTCGCCTTCTTCTTCGTCCATTGCCGGCATGACTTCTTTATCCATCACGATAGGCAAGGAAATATGATCGGAGAATTTTCTGACGATGGAGCGGATACGGTAGCCGTCTAAAAACTCGCCTTCGGCTTCTTTCAGATGCAAGACAATTTCGGTTCCGCGTTTTTCTTTTTCTACGGTCTCTATCGTGTAATCGCCTTCGCCCGCCGATTCCCAGCGAGTGCCTTCGCTTTTATCAGCGCCTGCCTTGCGCGTGATCAAGGTCACTTTGTCAGCAACAATAAACGCCGAATAAAAACCAACGCCAAATTGACCAATTAGTTCGCTGTCTTTAGCTTGTTCACCGGTCAAGGCTTCAAAAAACTGCTTGGTGCCCGATTTTGCAATCGTCCCGATATGTTCCTGAACTTCCGCGCGGCTCATGCCGATGCCATTATCGATAATAGTGATTGTGCGCTTTTCTTTATCAAATTCCAGGCGGATTTTGAGGTCGCTGTCGCCTTCATACAGACTATCATTAGAAAGCGCTTCAAAACGTAGCTTGTCTGCTGCATCCGATGCATTTGAAATGAGCTCGCGCAAGAAAATTTCCTTGTTACTGTACAAGGAGTGAATCATCAAATGCAGGAGGTGTTTTACTTCGGTTTCAAAGCCCAGGGTTTCTTTTTTTGCTTCAACAGTCACGGTATTGTTCCTAAATGGTTAATGTGAATGGCAAGGATTTGGGGACGGATGAATTTTTTTCAAGGCATGTTAGGTAACTTGCAAAAAATGCCACATGTTACAGTTGCCACAGATTCACAGATTATAAAGAAGAATAATCTGTGAATCTGTGGCGGCTTATTGTTGCGAGTTACATTACAACCCGTTACGATGCCTCAACTACAGGGATCTTGCCAATTTTTTTCTGCCAGATTTTTGGCGCTATTTGATGTATGGATTCGCCGTGGGTATCCACAGCGACCGTAACCGGCATGTCCTCAACAACAAATTCATGAATAGCTTCCATGCCGAGATCCGCAAACGCAACTATACGTGATTTACGGATCGCTTTTGACACCAAATAAGCAGCTCCGCCAACCGCCATCAAATAAACAGCTTGATGTTTTTTGATGGCGTCAATCGCTTCCTGTCCGCGTTCAGATTTTCCAATCATACCCAGCAAGCCGGTTTTCGCCAGCATGGTTCCGGTAAATTTGTCCATCCGTGTAGCTGTTGTAGGCCCGGCAGGGCCGACCACTTCGTCCCGCACTGGATCGACAGGGCCCACATAATAGATAAACTTGTTGGCAAAGTCGACACTTTCGGGCAATGACTCGCCTCGCTCAAGCAAATCAACCATGCGTTTATGCGCCGCATCGCGCCCCGTGAGCAGCGTACCGCTTAGTAACAGAGTTTCGCCCAGTTTCCAGCTAGCAACTTCCTCGGGAGTCACTGTGTCCAGATTAACTCTACGCGCGGTAGCGCCGGCCTCCCAGATAATGTTTGGCCACTCTTCCAGACGAGGCGGTTTGAATTCCGCAGGGCCGGAACCATCCAGAACAAAATGCGCATGGCGGGTTGCCGCGCAATTCGGGATCATGGCAACCGGCTTGTTGGCCGCATGAGTTGGGTAATCCCTGATTTTAATATCCAACACAGTCGTCAGCCCACCTAAACCCTGCGCGCCAATACCCAACGCGTTCACTTTGTCATAAAGTTCCAGGCGTAATTCTTCCAGAGTGTTGGTAGCGCCACGGGCAATCAATTCCTGAATATCAATAGACTCCATGCAGGCTTGTTTGGCAAGAATCATGGCTTTTTCCGCAGTGCCGCCAATGCCTATGCCTAATATGCCCGGAGGACACCAGCCTGCCCCCATGGTGGGCACGGTTTTTAAAACCCAGTCAACAATGCTGTCCGACGGGTTGAGCATGACAAACTTTGCTTTGGCCTCGGAGCCGCCGCCCTTGGCTGCAATATTAACTTCAACAGTATTGCCGGGAACGACTTCCATGTGCACGACAGCGGGCGTATTGTCCTGGGTGTTGATGCGTTTTCCGGCAGGGTCTTTCAGTATCGATGCCCGCAAAATATTGTCGGGATGGCTGTAGGCGCGTCGAACGCCTTCGTTGACCATATCGGTAACACTGATATCAGCTGCCCATTGCACATCCATGCCAATTTTCAGGAAAACAGTGACTATTCCCGTGTCCTGGCATATCGGCCGATGTCCCTCGGCGCACATCCGTGAATTGATTAATATTTGCGTCATAGCATCCTTGGCCGCAGGGCTTTGCTCTTTTTGATAGGCGCTATTTAAAGCCTGGATAAAGTCCAGTGGATGATAATACGAAATAAATTGCAGTGAGTCAGCGATACTTTGGATAAAGTCGTCTTGGCGGATGAGGGTCATAGCGTTTTCCTGTAGGTGTGGACAAGGCTGGATATAATGGGAATAAGCAAGCCGATTGATTACATGCTACGAAGACACGAAGAACACGAAGTTTTTATCTTGGTTTTTTCTGCTTTCTGCTTAATGCGAAACAGATGGCAAGATTTGTCTTCGCTAAAAGTTAGCTATAGCCCCTAAGTGTTTTCTTCGCGTCTTCGTGGTGTTATTGCCTTAAGTAAAAGTTGACGAGTCTGCTGTTACGCATCCAGCTCTTCAGCAAGTCGTTTGGATTTACGTCCATAATTCGGCGCAATGCTAATCAACAGCGTAATTAGAGCAGCAACATAAGGGACTATTTGCACCGATAATATTGCTATCCATAACCTGCCGCTTAAATTATCGAAATGATCTAGAGAACACATTGCCCCAATGCCCGAACCCAGCAATATCAGCAAAAACAATTCCTGCCTGATCGTCATTAACCCGGCAATCAAAGGCCCCTGTTTTTCATATTTAGGGGTGCGCATAAACGGTTTGCCCGACGTGAACAAGCCCTGGACTGTCCCCCTGGCGACCGTATGGGTAAGTGATAATCCTGTTAACGCCGCACCCAACGATTGCCAGACAGAGCACGGGACACGCGCCTGATAGAGCCATAATCCACGAAGAATTTTAAAGGTAAATAGCCCGACAGTCGGCAATAAAAACACATTGGCGGGAAGCTCGCTATGTTTCGGATCACTGAGTATGACTGCCGTTAAAACCAAGCTGGCGGTAGTAAACAGTAAAGCCAGGGCATCGGAAAACCAGGGCAACCAGCCGGCAATAAAATAATAACGTTGGGCGGCGGTCAGCGGTGATTTTTTTGTCGGCAAAAAGCTGCGCCAATGACCTTTGATAATTTGCATGGCCCCATAAACCCAGCGGAAACGTTGCGTCATATAACCGGACATCGTGTCGGGCATCAACCCGCGACCAAACGAATCCTTCACATAAACTGAGTCATAACCCGCTTCGTACAGGCGCAAGCCCAGTTCACTGTCTTCGCAAATACACCATTCGGCCCATTTTCCCACTTCCAATAAAGCGGATTTTCGAATCATGGTCATCGTGCCATGTTGAATGATGGCGTTGTATTCATTCCTTTGCACCATGCCAATATTAAAAAAGCCGGCATATTCCCAATAACAAAACGATTTAAACAAGCTTTGATCGCGGTCACGGTAATCTTGTGGCGACTGTATAAAGCCGACATTTTCATTATCAAAATAAGGCACCATGCAGTTGAGCCAGTCGGGCGATAAAATATAATCGCTGTCGATAACAGCAATAATTTCGGCATCGCTGGCAGTTTGTTCAAGCGCGTGGTTAATTGCCCCTGCCTTAAAACCGGGCCAGTTCTCCAGATGGAAGAAGCGGAACATAGGGCCAAGCCTTTCACAATCGTCACGCACCGGTTCCCAAACAGCAGGGTCTTTGGTGTTATTGTCCATCACCAGCACTTCAAGATTGGGATAATCGACATTCGCCAAAGCCTCCAAAGTTTTGCGCACCATCATAGGCGGCTCATTATGGATGGGCAAATGCAGTGAAACTTTGGGGTATTTAAAATCAGTGGGCGGGGTCAGCGGTTGAAATCTCCTCGCGCTCTTGCGATGCCAGATCACTTCCGCAATTTCCAGGCTTTCTATCAATAAGATAATCACCGCCATAATTTGCATCAACAGCATAAGGCCCCAAAACAAAACGCCCATTTTGGTTTGGTATTGATGAGCCCCAATGGATGCAGACCAAAAAATGACCGATGCTGCAAGGTTGGCAATTAAGCCGAAAAACAATATACCGGGCAATTTTAAAGTGCTGCGGGTAAATAGAAACAACCCCATCAGCACCATACTGAGCACAGCCGCCCCGGTAGCCCAGTTTTTCCATCCGGGCATTGTAATGATGTCTGTATCCATCGGGAATTTTGGTTGCCGATCGGCATTAAAAATACCCCAATAAGCCCCTGCGGAGCCTTCTATGGACTTCTTCCAGGGTTGATCAAAAGCTTCAACAATATAGTAAGTGACTTTTTCAGTGTCGGCCCGATTAAGAAACTCACGCAAAAATTTTGCCTGGTTGGATAGCGAGGGTGTAGCATGTTTGAATGGTTGTCCATCGGAGGGCCAGCCAACTTCAGTAATGATAATAGGTTTATTAGGATAAGCCTGCTGCACTTCATGATAACGGTCAAATGCATAATCGACTGCATCATCGGCATCAATGCCTTCCCAATAAGGCAAAAGATGCATGGCTATGAAATCGACTTCGGCAACCAGATCAGGGTTTTTCAACCAGACATCCCAAGTTTCAGAGGTGCTGACGGGCCGCCAACTGCGTTTTTTAACTTCGCGGATATAATCAATCAAGGCGGATTTGGGTATGTCATTACGCAATATCACTTCGTTACCGACCATGAGCCGGATAATTCTTGGATTATTCTGACGACCCGCTTCAATTAAGGTCTCGATTTCCTGGCGATTTTTTTCCAGATTGCCATCTATCCATGCGCCTAAAGTGACATTAAGATTATGTTTGGCAGCCAGCTCGGGAATTTTATGCTGTCCTTTTAGCATGCTGTAAGTACGCACAGCGTAGACTTTATTTTCAAGCAGAGCTAAATCCCTATCCATGTCTGCTTCACTGGGGTAGGTATTGCTTGTTTGTGTATCTTGCTTGCGCATGGGGTCATAGGTGACTCCCATGGTGGTCTTGGTCCAGGGTTTTAACTGCAAGGGGTTGTTGATGTAGCTCCAAATACTGAAATTAATAACAACGAGTAATGCGATTACAAATAGAATAGCTATCTTTCTTTTCATCTGGGTATTGGAAGGTTATCGCTTGAGGCGAAAAAGTATGTGTTTGACTGAGGATTGTTTTTTGGGCAAAACAACTTTATTTCAATGTGTTAAGTTATATTAGTCTTTTTAATTTAACATCTTATTGTTAATGATTTGGCTTGGGAATGTCCGCTCAACTAAAGCTGTAATTGCACATGTCTATCATTTTTTAAAAACATTTTTCCCCGATAGTTACAGGAAATTTAATAATATTACATTTTACACGGGTTCTAAAACTAACAAGAAATTATTTGCCAAGCTTTTCACAGCCTAAAGCAAACGCCAAAATAGCCGCTGGATTTCAAGTTTGAAATTATTGGATTTATTTTTACATTCACGGGCGATGTTTGGAAAATATCAGGTTACTTACCCCGGATAACACGGGAAGAGTGCAATTAAATCTATCCGTTTGCAAGCGGGTCAATTAATAAAGCTCACTTGTTTTGATGCCTTTTTCTTTCAGGTAAAAACTTAATCATTTTAACGGCATGTTCATCCCGTTTAATTATTTCCAGTGGGTGACCGTGCAACTTAATACAAATTCCTTGATCGGGAATTGTCTCCATGAATTCTACAATAAGTCCATTAAGTGTTTTTGGTCCTTCCGTTGGCAAAGACCATTGCATAAGGCGGTTTAATTCTCTGACGGTAATACTGGCATCAACCAGATAGCTGCCGTCGCTTTGTTTTCTGGCAGTCACATCATCCGTAATGAGTTCCCCGACTATTTCTTGCAGTAAATCGTCCAGGGTAACCAACCCTTGCACATCACCGTATTCGTCGACAACCAGACCTATACGTATTTTTTCGGTTTTAAATTTGAGCATTTGGGCATGCACAGGCGTATTTTCAGGAATAAAAGAAGGTTTACTCAGCAAATTGATGATCGATTGCTTGTCAAAATTATCCTGATTGACCAGTATCAGAACTTTTCTTAAATGCAAAAAACCTACGACCCGGTCGATACTTTTTTTGTACACCGCCATTTGGGTGTGCGGACTGGTTTTGATTTGCGTGATGATGTCTTCAATGGAAGCTTCCAGGTCAATACCCACAATTTCATTGCGCGGGGTCATAATGTCTTCAACGGTTGCCGATTCCAGCTCCAAAATGCCCAACAGCATTTTTTGATAGCGTTCAGGCATAATACTTTCAGCTTCTGTAATAATGCTTTTTAATTCTTCCTTGTCCAGTGAATAGTGGCTGTTCTTATTAATGTCAACGCCGGCCATGCGCAATAGCAAATTGACAAACAAATTGACAAACCATACGACTGGATAAAAGATTTTTAGCAAAGGCGTATATATCTGGGCGGCTGGGAAGGCGAGCAATTCCGGTTTAATTGCCGCAAGCGTCTTGGGAGTCACCTCTGAGAAAACCAGCATGACAATAGTCAGTAAACCCGTTGAAATAGCTATGACGGATTCTTCATCGGTATAGAGCTTGATAGCTATGACGGTTGCTAATGAAGCCGCGAAATTATTAATAAAAATATTGCCTAGCAACATCAAGCCGAGCAAGTGATCCGGTCTTTTCAATAGTTTCTGCGCCTTTATCGCGCTTGGGTGCTTTAGCTTAACCAGATGCCTTAAACGATAACGGTTTAGCGACATTAATGCTGTTTCTGAGCCAGCGAAAAAAGCGGAAAAAATAAGCATGAGGACGAGTATGCCGAACAGGATACTCAGGGGGATATCGTTCAAAGAAAGTTTACTCTAAGTTGTAAAAACAGTTCTAGTGTCTACGATGAGAATTTTTTGTCAAGCCTGAATGTGAAATAGAGGGGATTTTTACGTTTATTCCGTTTTGGGAGTTAAGTTAGCCTGTATAGGTATTTATACGGATTGTTTATTTGCCTGAAATTTTATAACCTTCTTTGCAAATGGGACATATCCGTTATCAGTGCATCCGGCATTGCGAGACGGTCACGCTCCCGGCATCCGAATTTTATTAATAAGGAAGTAAAATGACGCTTAAAACCATTTGCAATCGTGAAGTGTTGATTGCGCAAAAATACGATACCCTTGTGGAAGCGGCCAAGCTGATGCGGGAGTATCAAGTGGGCAGTATTGTTGTCGTCGAAGAGCAAAACGGCCTCAGGTATCCAGCAGGCATTGTAACAGACAGAGACCTTGTGATTGAAGTGATTGCCAAAGAGGTGGACATCAATTCAGTTACCCTTGGAGACGTTATGTACCGGGATATCATCCTGGGGAAAGAAAACGATGACGTTAATGAAACGATAAAGATCATGCGCCAAAAAGGCATCCGCCGCCTTCCTGTTGTTGATGACAACGGGGCACTGGTTGGAATTGTCACCCTGGATGATCTCATTGATCTGATTGCCGAACAGTTGAAAGACATCGCGGCACTGATTGGCAAACAGCAGAATGTTGAAAAGAGATACCGGTAAGGCGATTTCCAAGAATGAATAAACCCAAATTGTGCAGGATTTTTGTTCATTTTCAAGGCGTAAAAAGGTGCGCATAGCTGGCTATGTAATCCTTTTTACAACGCAGACAATGGGCAAAAAGACTAGCAAGTTGGGTATATTCTTTGCCGGAAACCGCCTAATCCTTGGCTACTGCGCTGAGAGCGAACGATGACAGACAAGTCCGGATCCGCATCGAACGGCAAATGGTCTGCCAGGGTCACTCGCGAGAGTAACGCCCTAAGCCTTGAAAAAGGTGTTTTCACCTGGAAAGATCCCAAGGCGATAGCGCAGTCGCTTAAAGATTCTGCCGAAGCCAGTACGCGCCGAAAAGCCGAACCGTTCCGTTCGGCAATGTCCATGCTGGTTTTTTATATCAACCGTGCAGGAAAAAACCTCGATCATGATCAGCTTCGTATTTTAGAGGAGGCAAAGCAGGCTTTGCGGGACTTGTATGGAAAAAGCCGATGAGGCGGTTATGGCGAGGGAAGCCGTTCGAGCCGGGTTTTTCGTAGCATAAACAACTTACCCTTAACCACCCATTTGGAAGCAACCATGCCGGTAAATTCATTGCTACTATTTTTTCTAATCGCGTTGTTTTTTGCGGCAATGTTACAGGTTCATTTTTTTGAGATTGCCTTCGTCAAACTTGGATTAACACCTGAAGCCGCTTCAATTTTATTGCTTGGGACACTAGTGGGAAGCACTATTAATCTGCCCGTTTATAGCTTAAAGATCAAAAAAAGCGGTCATCTTGTTATGTCGCCAGGCCGGAAAATGATCTGGGAAATATTCCAGCCGGAAAGGAAGGGAAGGGTTGTTATTGCAGTCAATGTCGGTGGTTGTTTGATTCCGGTGGGGTTATGTCTTTATTTCATCTTCCTGCAGGAGCTTGATCCCTTCAAGATTATAGTTAGCACATTAGCCATCACCGCATTGAGTTATAAATTCAGCCGGTTAATACCGGGTTTAGGTGTCGGCATGCCCATTTTTGTGGCTCCATTGGCATCGGCTTTGTTGGCGCTGGCTCTTGATCCTGAACACGCCGCGCCTCTTGCCTATATCAGCGGCGTATTTGGCGTGTTGATAGGTGCCGACATTCTACGGCTTAATGAGATAGCTTCTCTCGACACGCCTGTTGCAGCAATTGGAGGGGCCGGTACTTTTGATGGTATTTTCATGACCGGGATTATTGCCGCTTTATTGGCCTGATCAGCAAGAGCCAAGGATGGCATTATTTGACGGCACGGACCAATCTCGTAGACAAACAAAATAATTCAAGCAGTAAAAAAATAAACAGGTATTGTCACATACTAAAACGGCCAGCTTTTAGAGTTGGCGGGTATAGGTAGTTATACGTATTGTATTTTTTTTTTTTTTCGGACATATAATCTTTCATGTTAGAGCGCGGACTGGCCGGCTTTTTCCATTCATAATTACTTTCTAATGCTGCCGGTAGCCCCTTTAATGATGATCTCATAGGCCTTTACGCTACTGCTTTTTGGCGTACTAAATCTTGTGAGTTTGATGCAACATCATTTTTGAAGCCAGAGGAGATTAATAAGTCATGTTGTTTTTCCCGGGTTACAAATTGCGGCAGTTATTCTTTTGGGCCGTTAAAAGCGGATTGCCAATCGATTAATTCAACAATAATAGAGGTGAATCATGGGTATAAAAGTTAAAAATGAAGTAAATGCCGTTTTAGAGGCTTCCGGCGATACGATATGCCTGCCGGATCGCGACGCCAGGATTGCTGAACTTGCCTATTACAAGGCAGAAAGAAGAGGCTTTGAACCAGGTCATGAACTGGAAGACTGGTTTGAAGCGGAACAGGAGTTTTTACTGTAAGGATGCATATACTTCGCTCGGCCACATAAGCGATTTGCTGACTGGGCCGTTTTATCCGGTAGCGGCGTTCCAAAAACAGTTGCATAGCCAGCTATGCGCCTGTTTCCGCGCCTTGCGCTCGAATAAAATGACTCGACCATAAATCCGGAAAAATGACCACGCGGAGTATAACTTGAGACTGCCTGACATTGATGGCATAAGCCTCCAATACAGGTCAGGCTGACACTTTTTATTTATTTTCAGGAGGTTGTTATGACAAGTAAAGAAGTAGACACTAAAAAAAGTTCTGAATTATTGCCCAGAACACCATTCGGCAGTTTGCTGTCATTTGATGAGTTTGATAACTTTTTTGATGATTTTCTCACACGCAGATGGCCGCGACTGTTAGATTGGAATGTCCCTGCCGGCCTTGAAAGAGGCTTCCCAAAAGTTGATATTATCGATCATGACAATGAAATAGAGGTTCAGGCTGCATTGCCCGGTATTAAAAAAGAAGATCTGGAGGTAACCATCAATAATCAGACAATCACCATCCGAACTTCTACCAAGGAAGAAAAGAAAGAAGAAGAAAAAGGCAAGTATTTTCGCCGCGAGATAGCGCGGGGGGAATTTCAGCGCACGGTTTCTTTACCCGATAATGTCGATGATGCCAATGCAAAAGCATCTTTCAAAGACGGCATCTTGACCGTGACCCTTCCCAAAACAGAAAAAAGCAAGCGCAAAACCATAGAGATTAAATAGTCTGGATTCTGCTGGCTACTTATTTCCAGGGGGTATTAATCAGGGACGATAAATACCTTTGAGAAAAGTTAGTGCAGCCACCATCTTTTTAGATAAACCAACAAGTTAAACGCTGGGAAATTGTGTTCTGTTTAATAGTTGGAGAATAAACAGGATCGATTTACGGAATAGGTAAATTCATGTCATCAAGAAATTCAAAAATGTTAGCTGTGAAGGCATTTTTGCAGGGAATCCATGACTGTATAACGATTCTGTAAAAGCGGGGGACGCCATGAAACCAGGAAAACTCTTACTTCGTCTATTAATCGGCGTATCGCTGATAATTTTTCATTATTTTGTTCTTGTCATACCTGTTCCCGAAGTTTTCATGATTTATATTTTATTTTTTAACCCGAAATGGTTCAGAAATATTTTGGAAAATTAAACTTACCACGGATCTTTTTCTTTCGATCAGATGAATTAACTGGCTAGTCAGATTGGCCAGCCATTAATCAAACATCAAGGTTACCGAAAACAGAGCCTTGAAATTATAAAAAACAGCCTTATCGTTGCAGCGTATTCGCTTGAATAGCGCTGTACTTGAACTAGTTATTTATTATTTATACTTTAATTACAGTTGGTTGGAGAAAGACAAAATGAATATTACCCCCTTGTATGATCGCGTTGTTATCAAGCGCTGCGAAGAAGATAAAATCACTCCCGGCGGTATTGTAATACCTGATTCAGCAGCGGAAAAACCGGTAAAAGGTGAGATTATCGCCATTGGCAAAGGGAAGATTTTAGATAATGGAGCCCTTTGTCCATTGGACGTTAAGGTCGGTGACAAAGTGTTGTACGGTAAATACGCCGGTAATGAAGTCAAAATAGGCGATGAAAAAGTTCTGGTCATGCGTGAAAGCGACATCATGGCCGTTCTTGAAGCATGATTGAACTGCTTATCCATCTTAATTCCACTTAGAGGTAATTGATAATGTCAGCTAAAGAAGTTATTTTTTCAGATGATGCCCGTCACCAAATGGCGGCAGGTGTTTCTATTCTGGCAAAAGCCGTTAAACAGACGCTGGGGCCCAAAGGGCGCAATGTCGTGCTGGAAAAGAGTTATGGCGCGCCAACGGTAACCAAGGACGGGGTATCGGTTGCGAAGGAAATTACTCTTAAAAACAAGTTCGAAAACATGGGCGCGCAGATGGTAAAAGAAGTCGCTTCCAAAACCTCTGATGTTGCTGGAGACGGCACCACCACCGCCACCGTGCTGGCCGAGGCTATTTTTCGCGAAGGCATGAAATCAGTAGCAGCAGGCGCCAATCCGATGGATATCAAGCGGGGTATCGACAAGGCGGTCATTGCTGTCGTCGAGGAGCTGAAAGCTATTTCGGTGCCTTGCGCGGACAGTAAATCTATTGCTCAGGTCGGCACCATTTCCGCTAATGCCGACGCCGATATCGGCCAGATTATTGCCGATGCGATGGACAAGGTTGGCAAAGAAGGCGTCATCACCGTCGAGGACGGTTCAAGCATGCAAAACGAACTGGAAGTCGTTGAAGGCATGCAGTTTGATCGCGGCTACTTGTCACCCTATTTCGTCAGTAACAAGGAAACCATGAGCGTAGAGCTTGAGGATCCTTATATCCTGTTACACGACAAGAAAATTTCCAATATCAGGGAATTATTGCCATTGCTGGAAAACATTGCCAAAGCTGGCAAGCCTCTATTGATCATCGCCGAAGATATTGAAGGCGAAGCCCTGGCAACGATGGTTGTCAACAATTTGCGCGGCATCATCAAGATGGCGGGCGTTAAAGCGCCCGGGTTTGGCGACCGGCGCAAAGCCATGCTGGAAGATATTGCCGTTCTCACTGGCGGCAAGGTCATTTCCGAGGAAGTTGGCCTTAGCCTTGAAAAAACTCAGCTCGATGATTTGGGCCGCGCCAAAAAAGTCCAGATCACCAAGGACAACACCACTCTCATCAATGGCGCTGGCTTGGATCACGAAATCAAGGCAAGAGTCAAACAGATTCGCCAGCAGATTGATGATACGACATCCAGCTATGACAAGGAAAAGCTTCAGGAACGTTTGGCGAAGCTGGCTGGCGGAGTGGCGGTGATTAAAATCGGCGCCGCTACCGAAGTTGAAATGAAGGAGAAAAAAGCCCGCGTAGAAGATGCCTTGCACGCCACCCGAGCCGCCGTCGAAGAAGGCGTGGTTCCCGGCGGAGGGATTGCCTTGCTGCGTTGCCAGAAGGTCATTAAAAACATGAGCGGCGATAATGACGATCAGAAAGTAGGCATAAAAATCCTGAGCCGCGTGATTGAAGAGCCCTTGCGCCAGATTGTTCAAAATGCCGGTGTGGAGCCCTCTGTAATCGTCAATCAATGCGCCGACGGTAAAGGCAACTTCGGTTATAACGCCGCCACCGGAGAATTTGGCGACATGTTCGAAATGGGTATTTTGGATCCCACCAAGGTCACCCGCTTCGCATTGCAAAATGCCTCATCCATAGCAGGTTTACTATTAACGACTGAAGCGATGATCGCGGAACTGCCTAAAGAGGAAAAACCCGGCGGATATCCTGGGGCCGGCATGGATGAAATGATGTAATTTGACTTTTTAGGGCGGATTGCCGATGGGATCCGCCCGATTGATTTGCAAAATTTTTTATTATTTTTGCTTTCACTCAATCAGATTAAACAACGTGTTTCTCTGCAAATTTGAGATAGCTTAATGCTTTTGAATAATTGCAAAAAATAATGTTTATTGCCCGTTTTCAGGCGTTTTTAATAATAGAGAAGGGTTGATGCGATGACAATAAGAAAGATCGTGCAGAACCAATGGCTTAATTTTATTAAGCAGTTGCTCGCACTGACCTGGTATCAGCGATTCGAGCACCTTGTCGCGTTAATACTTACTATTTTGGTGAGCCTTATCATGCTTGTGGCTATGTATCGCCTGAGCGCAGGCATCATCCACGACTTACTATTCGGGTTTCTGAATCCGCTTGAACACGAGGTATTTCAATCGTTATTTGGAGAAATCATGACCTTGTTGATTGCTATGGAGTTCAATCACACAATTCATCTGGTTGCCATGCGTAAACAAAACATCATTCAGGTTAAAACAGTCCTGTTGATTGCCATACTTGCTTTGGCGCGAAAGGTTATCATTATGGATCTCCATCAAATAACCTCAGGCCAAATTGAGGCTTTGGCGGCAATTACCCTGGCACTGGGCATCGTCTACTGGTTGATGCGCGAGCGGGATGACCGCCTGAGTGATTTAGAAAGCAATTAAACGAAATCGGGGGATGCGTGGGAGAGTTGCTTATAATAAAAAACCATCAGAACACCCGGGCCATGATTTGGCGCTGTAGGATTATCAATGATTCATTAGATTCTGTTCGCAGCATTTGTTGTTTATGCAATCAGAATAGAGAGACTTTTTGATTCAAGTGTTGAAAGAGGCAGCTTTCCAAGCAAAACTTACTACCTTATAAGCAGTGTATGGCTAAATGAGGATGCCATGCCTGTTTATTCCGTTGTTGTTTTATTGCCACCTACAGGCTAATTCAGGTTTTTGACACTATCAAAATGGGCTACAAACAAAAGATTCCACCTTCTATCACGATTTAACCTTGGCAATTAATTAAAGGTGCAACCATGAAAATAAAAATAGACAGATATTTTCGAATGATGATTTTGTCAGCTGCTTTTTTAATCGGGGTGCTGCCAGGCAATGCGGGGGCAACTTTACCCCTCATGAATAATCCTTTGCCTGACATGCTGAAAACAGTAGTTCCCGGAATAGTGAATATTTCCACCCGGACACGTATTCGTTATGAAGAAAATCCCTTGTTGAAAGATCCGTTTTTTCGTCAATTTTTTGATATTCCGAACGTGCCTCTGGAGCGGGAACAGCAAAGTCTAGGCTCAGGCGTTATCGTTGATGCCAAAAAAGGCTATATTGTTACCAATAACCATGTGATCAACAAAGCTGACAAAATTACCGTAACCTTGCAAGACGGTCAAAATTTTGAAGCGACCTTGGTAGGCAGCGATGAGAATACTGATATCGCATTGATCAGGATTAAACACGACAATCTGGTCGAACTGCCCAAAGGTAATTCGGATTTATTGCGAGTTGGCGATTTTGTCGTCGCTATAGGCAGTCCATTCGGCTTGGGGCAGACAGTAACCTCGGGAATAGTCAGTGCTTTAGGGCGGAGCAGCCTGGGTATTGAAGGCTATGAAGACTTTATTCAAACCGATGCTTCCATCAATCCCGGAAACTCCGGGGGCGCTTTAGTCAATCTTCAGGGCGAACTTATCGGTATTAATACAGCCATAGTTGGACCCAGTGGCGGCAATGTCGGTATCGGTTTTGCCATTCCGATAAACCTGGCTAATCAGGTTATTAACCAGATTAGCCAGTACGGTGAGATAAAAAGAGGGCAGCTGGGTATTCAGATGCAGGATTTAACCCCGGCTCTGGCCAGCGCCTTTAATATTAAAGAACAAAAAGGCGCTGTGATTGCCGGGATAATTCCAGGTTCGCCAGCTCAAAAGGCGGGCTTGCAACGAGGCGATGTAGTCATTGCCGTCAATGGTCAAACCATCGAATCCGCAACCAAACTACGAAATCGTATTGCGTTAATGCAGGTGGGTGATTTAGTGAGTCTGGACATTCTTCGTCATAATGAAGAAATAAATATAAAAGCGCGGCTTTCCAAACCAATGGCCGCAACCAGACGCATTCAAGAATATTAATTTTTTCTGCAAACCGTTATGCCGGATTTATAACATCCGGCAGGCTTTGGCAGACAAGTCCGGATCCGCATCATACGGCAAATGGTCTGCCAGGGTCACTCGCGAGAGTAACGCCCTAAGCCTTGAAAAAGGTGTTTTCACCTGGAAAGATTCCAAGGCGATAGCGCAGTCGCTAAAAGATTCTGCCTAAGCCAGTACGCGCCGAAAAGCCGAACCGTTCCGTTCGGCAATGTCTATTTTTTTGGGTGCAAACAATATCGCTGGCGGTATCTACCAAGTCCAAAGAATCTGGTATAAGTCCAAAAGCAGACGTAGATTTGACAGTAAATATTGCTACTTGAGAGTCAAAAAACGGCCAATAGCTGCCACAGAGCATGGATTGATCAATGACTGCAAACTAGCCTATTGCCGCCAAAAACAGAATTCGACTCAGAAATCCAGCGGGCTTTTCGCTTCTTTGATGGTCCGACTTGGTACGGTATGCGTGTAGATCATCGTCGTTTTCAAATCGCTGTGGCCAAGCAATTCCTGAATAGTGCGAATATCGACGTTGGCCTGTAAAAGGTGACTGGCGGCAGCGGCCGACCGGCTTGACGTCGACGACCCATTTTTTTGAAATCCCCTGGGTTAGGCCTTGCAATCAAGCATTTTGAAATCAACTCTTATTCACCGCTCTACTAACTGTTGAATAATGTACGCCAAAAGCATCCGCTATTTGCTGCAGGGTGTAATCTCCGCTCGCGTAGGTTTCCTTCATACCTTCCTTGGCATCGGGAAAGTTTGCGATATAATATAGTGGCTTAACAGTTTGCCTGGCGCTCTCCGCTGCGCCTTGGGGATTTCTTTTAAATCGCCCAATCCCGCTTGAATTTGTGCTTGTAACCTTTCCACGAACATTTTTTCGCCGAGAAAAATCTGATTTTTCAGTTTTTCCCAAACGGGCGACAATCCAATACCGGCGCGGACAAAATTTGGATACCGTTCAATCGCCTGTTCTCGATCCGAACCGAATTGGCTCAACAATCCATCAACTTGCAAGCTTTTAATCAATCACGCCGCTTGACCGATCGTCGCTCGATAACTGCTCCATGGCCAATCCGCTGCATCCTTGACCATCTGCACTCTGACCGGATTCAACACCACATAACGAGACAGCTCAAGTAAATAACTGTCTTTTTCCACCAGAATGGCTTTATAGCGGCCTTGAAACACATGACCAACGCCGCCGATGACGCTGATTGAATGTTTGCGTGTACACCCCATTCAAGTGACGCATGCCTTTGGACAAATTGCCTTCCACCGTCTCCACGACCACATGATAATGATTGCTCATCAAGCAATACGCATGACAAATCCAGTTAAACCGCGAACAAAGGCTTTGTTTTTCCTATCCCATGAGCGGGTATTTGCGCGCGGGCACGGCGCGCAGGCCGGCATGAGGACGCTGAGCGGCGAGAGCGAACGCCGCGCGGGCGACGGCGGCGGGGGACCATCACAGTTTTCTCATAAAAAGTTTATTGACGTATTGTAAAATGTGAATATTTAAATTTATGAGACCATGCCAACCATAACCGCAGTGGATAACAACGAACTTAAAATTGAACTGGGCTTAAACGAAATAAAATTTATTGATGCACTCAAAACCTTACCCGATCTCCGAGATAACCGTGGCAAACGGCACTCACAGGCATTTTTACTAGCTACTTTCGTTTTTGCTACCTTAGTTGGACGCTCAAAAGTGTCTGGTATTCATCGTTACATGACCAATAAAATTGATTGGCTACGCGAGGTGACAGGAAATAAGGATGCTACACCGGTTTCTCGTGCTCATTTGCCCAGAATGCTGGCCAATTTGGATTGGCTGGCTTTAAGTTGCGTGATTACTGACTGTTTTGGGGAGCAAACGGTGCAAATGATTCGGGATGAATGGATCAGCGCTGATGGCAAAGTCATGAGAGGCACACTGAAGTCAGGTGAAAAACAGGCCATTATTCATGCGGTATCCCATGAGAGCCGAATCGATGTGGCGCAAACCCGCCAAACCGGAGACAAGTCCAGTGAAATCACCGTAATGCGTGAATTTCTTAAAGAAACTGGCTTGGAAAACGGTAAAATCAGCTTGGACGCCCATCATTGTAATCCTGAAACTATGACACAAGTTGAACAGGCTGGCGGCCTTTACCTGATTCAAGTAAAAGAAAACCAGCCCAAATTGCTCGAACATTGTCGAGTTTTAGCAGAACAACCACCGCTAGCCGAATCCATTGATCATGACTGCGGTCATGGCTTCATTACCACACGGCAAGCCCATCTGCACAACCTGCAGTTATCGGCTATTGATAGCCGTTGGCAGCCCAGTGGCCTGAGAAAATTGATCGTAATGAATCGTGAAACATTTAATCAATCGAGTCAAAAAACCAGCAATGAAACCGCCTACTATCTGAGTAATTATCCGAATGACAGCAAACAGTACACGGTTGAAACTTTAGCAAGCGCTATTCGCGGGCATTGGAGCGTAGAGTCCAACAATTGGCAGCTAGATGTCACTTTTGGCGAGGACCGTGTTCAGGTTGGAAATGGCAATCAAGCGCAAATCATGGGTAAGTTACGGTGTTTTGCCATGAATTTGATACGCTGGTCAAAGACTGGAACGAAAAACTTTCAAGCAACTATAGAAAAATTTACGGACTCCCCAGAAGCTAATACTGCTACCTTAAAATCGCAACCTTTTGTATTTTAATATTAAACGAACATTTCAATGAGATGAGATGAGATGAGATAGAATGATAAATATATTCATCATTCTATGCCATGACTTAACCATG
>JAQTPT010000058.1 GCA_028712795.1 Methylococcales bacterium | reverse complement strand
TTAGTCGGGTGCTTAGCTCAGCTGGGAGAGCATCGCCCTTACAAGGCGAGGGTCGGGGGTTCGAACCCCTCAGCACCCACCAGACTTTGGAGTGGTAGTTCAGTTGGTTAGAATACCGGCCTGTCACGCCGGTGGTCGCGGGTTCGAGCCCCGTCCACTCCGCCAAATTTAAAACCCTGAACCGCCTGGTTCGGGGTTTTTTTTTGCTTCGTAAATTGATTCATCAGGACTGATCTATGCTGACAAAAATTAGAGAAAAAGCGCATGGTATTTTTGCGCAAGTAATATTGCTGGGTATTTGCATACTTTTCGGGTTATGGGGGATTAATAATTACTTGGGTACTGAGAAGGAAGCGCCTGTTGCATCGGTGGGCGATAAGGATTTCTATCAGCGCGATGTTAATAAAGCTTATGAACAGTTCAGCCAGAACCTTCAAGGCATGAATATTGATGAGCAGACCTTAAAAGCGCAGGCGCTTCAAAAGCTGATAAAAGATGAAGTTCTACTGCAATATGTGCATGCAGAGGGTCTTGTTGTAACTGATAATGAGGCGCGTGATTTTATCAAATCTTTGCCCTATTTTCAGGTGGATGGCAAATTTAGTGACAAACAATATAAAACATTGCTTAGTTCACAACGGATTTCATCTGCGGAATTTGTAAGCAGAATTAAGAATGCGCTGGCTATGGAGCAGTTCCAGCACAGTATTGTTGATAGCAGTTTCGCTACACAATACGATGTGGAAAGTTTTTTTAAGATCCAGAATCAACAGCGCGATGTCGATTATGTAACGGTTTCAGTTCAGCCATTGACTGAACAACCTACCGCAGAAGAAATATCGGCTTATTACCAGCAGCATCAGGATTTATATCGAACGCCCGAACAGGTTTCCGTCGAGTATGTCGACCTGTCACTCGAAGATATTGCCAAGAAAGTAGTTGTCACAGACGAAAAGCTAAAGGCTTTCTATGAAGAACAGAAAGACCAATACACTACGCCTGAGCGCAGAAAAATTAGTCATATTCTCTTTTTAGTTAATGATAAAGTCACCGACAAAGTGGCGTTGGAAAAAGCCCTGAAAGCAAAACAAGACTTGGCAAACAAAGACTTTGCTGCATTGGCGGCCGAAGTGTCCGATGATAAATTGACCGCTAAAAAGGGCGGTGATCTGGGGTTGTTTAACGTCGGTGTTATGGAAAAAGCCTTTGAAGATACCGCAGGCGCTTTGAAGCTCGGTGAAGTGTCAAATCCGGTAAAATCAGCCTTTGGATACCATTTAATTAAGGTCACGGAGCTTGTGCCTGGGAAAATTAAACCGTTTGACAGTGTTAAAAATGAAGTCACCAAAGCTTATCAAAAAAGCCAGGCAGAGAATGCTTTTTATGAGGCAGGTGAAAAACTGACTGCAATGAGTTATGAGAATCCCGATAACCTGCAAACAGTTGCTGACGCTCTGGGCCTTACTGTTAAGAAATCAGCCTTGTTTACCAAAGAAAAAGGGGAAGGTATTGCCGCAGACGAGAAAATACGCAGTGTAGCGTTCTCCGAAGAAGTTTTGCAAGGAAACAATAGCACGCCCATAGAGCAAGGCACTGAGCGGTTGGTGGTGGTGCGGCTTTTAGAGCATAAGGCAGCCGCCAAGCGAGAGTTAAACGAAGTTAAACAGGAGGTGGCGGGCGTTTTGTCAAAAGAAAAGGCCAAGCTTGGCACTGTCCAAAAAGCAAAGCAAATAAAAGAACGTTTGCAAACGGGTGAATCTATCCAGGTTGTAGCCGCTGATAACAAGCTGGAAATTAAGACAGAGAAAGGACTTGTGCGGGGCAAAAATAAATTGCCGGAAGCTGTCAGCGATGCCATTTTTAAAGCCGCTAAACCGGTTGGCGGCAAACCGAGTGTGTTTATTACAGCATTGCCTTCCGGCGACCAAGTCGTTGTGAGTTTGTCGAAAGTTACAGCGGGCATCATGAGTGAGGATGATAAAAAACAGTTGGAGTTGGCGAAAAAAAATATTGCCAACGCGTTTGGCCAAGCTGAGTTTAATGAAGTGCTAAACAGTTTGCAGGCGGAGGCTGATATAGAAGTGAATAAAAAGCCTCAAGCCCAATAAGCCGGTAATTAAGGCATAAAGCGGTGGGGAGGGAGCCGCTATTTTTGCGAAAGATTTTTCCGGGCATCCAGCTCGAAAAATTAGCAGAAAAATGCGACCGCAAATGACTTCGTCCTGCTTGGCTCGCTTCAACCTGACATGAGGTTAAAAAATCTACGGATTGAGCATGATATAACTTGAGCAACTGTAGGGGCGAATATATTCGCCCTGGGCGGATAAATCCACCCCCTGCAGGGTGCTCTCCCAATGTCTTGTTGGCGATTTTATTTCATGCACATTCCTAAGCCACGATCCGCCAACACGATAACGGTCCAGCCTTTGGGGACAAGTCCGTGAAACCGTTTCAACAACGCCTGCCATTCCGGCTTCCATGCGTGTTTCGCCTCGGCTTTTAAAACTTTCCAGGCAACGGGTACGGCACAACCGCGATAGACATCACTAATAGCCAGTGCCACAAAACGATCCCCTAAACTCCTCGTATCCATGGCAATCGCCGTCTGTTGACCCCACCAGCCATCCATTAGCCACGCCAGCCACGGCGCCCAACACTCGGTGACATCGAGTTCGACGCGCTTGTTTCCTGCTTTCGCGCCCGCTTCCCGGTAAGTATTGCGCAACGTGTTGTATGACTGTCCCATGAGCGGTGCCAAAACATATCGGCCACAGCGGTTAAACTGCACGAGCGGGCAATGAGTATGCCGAATCTCCATAGCGTCAGACCCAAAGCCTGCGGTTTGCTGAGCGAGGGAAATCGCATGACGAATGTGTCGATCTATTAGTATGGGTGTGGGGGGCGAGACATGGCGGTACCTCCGGCAAGCAGATGTTGATGATACTCATCAATTTACCGCAACTCCATGGTCTTGCCGCACTTTTTTTAAAAACCTACACTTATAAGCCACCATGCATTCCCACCGCCTCAACCGATTTTGCCAGCGCTGAAATCCAAAACCAAAGCAGCTTGATTACGGTTTTTGTGCGTAGCTTACTGGAGATTATTGCAAATATATCAAAGATTAATTTTCGACCTATCCCCGTGTATCCCCAAACGGAACATAATCAACAAATCCCAGTAATGGCGAGGCTAACAGAACGTAGCGCATAGAATATTTTGACTTGCGCCTTTGCATTTTATTTTTTACTACCCAATAAGCTCTTAAGGTCTGCAAATGGGTTGTGGGTAGCAATCGATGCAGCGTTGCTGCTTAATTGCGAATTGCCAAAACGGGTTTCCTCGTATCGTGAATGTTCATTATCGTGACAATAAAGACATAATAATTCCCAGTTACTTCCATCGGAAGGATTGTCATCGTGGTTGTGGTTTTTATGATGAACCGTCAATTCAGTCAGATTGCTATGCGTAAATTCACGCGAGCAACGCCCGCATATCCAAGGATAAAGTTTAAGGGCTTGCCCACGATAAGATTGATCCCGAAGTTCCTTATTGCGCCGGGCATCAGTTACGATCTGATTTAGTTTATCTTTGTCGGGTTGTATTTTTTTTATGGTCATATAACTGCCTCGGTCTGCCAATAGGGGGTGGAGGGGGTTAGCAAGGTTGGCTCCTAACCCAACTTGATTTCCATTATTCCATAATTTTGACAAGCCCGCCATCTCTGTCTTTGCATTGATTTTGGGTGTGCGCGTTAATAGTGTAAGTACCCAAATTGCGTAAGATTTTTGTTTTTTTTTCGACGACTGCATGGACAGATATTTGCTCCTGCAATATCAGCATTCACCACATTCAAGTGGATCAAGCATGAGCAATTGCCGAGGCGTAAAAAGCGGCGCATAGCAGCCTATTTAACCCATTTTCCGACGTAGAAAAAGAGTGAAAAAACCAGTAAATGGGGTATATTTTTCGCCAAATCCCCTCGGTATGTCGTCCGCCGTTTCACCATAGCTTTTTGAAAATATCGCGGATTTCATCGCGGCTTAACTCGACGTAATTGTTCACTAAAAGTCGTTGTTGTTCACGAACAACACTATCTGCGAACGGTTCAATATCGGCTTCGGTCATGCCATATTCACGCAAGGGCTTCGAAGGGAGCAACTGGTCAAGTAGCTTATCCATTGCTTCCCAAGGGTCTTGACCTTCGGGACAGTCCAATGCCTGAGCGAGAAGAAGTGATAAGGATTGCGTTTTCCCACCGGGTTTTTTGGTGCGATAAACTTGAAAAACAGCACTTAAGAAACGGGAGCAGGCTTCTCCATGAAAGACATGATATTTTTCGCCAAGAGGGTAAGCAAGTGCATGTACAGCCCCCACGCCAACATTTCCAAATGCAATTCCAGCATAATTGCTTGCTTTCATAAGATCTTCAGCAACATTCTGGACCGCGTCAGCTTTATCGTTTGACAGCAGGATGTTATAAGATTTTAGCAATAGACGAATGGATTCCATGCTAAATAGTTCAGAATAGGCATGGGCCCTCGGCGCGACAAATGACTCCATAGCATGCGCCATTGCATCAAGGGAGCTAGTGACCATGACTTGCCTGGGCAGGCCGTAAAGCAGCTCTGGGATCAGTGCCGCCTTGTCAGCGAATAATGCTTCTGCGACAAGACCTTTTTTGGTGCCCTTGGACGGAATGCCGGCAATCGAGATACTCGTCATTTCACTGCCAGTGCCACAGGTTGTGGGAACCAAGATGAGTTCTTTGTCTTTGACCAGAGGCGCTTTCCCTTCAAACATATCCAAGGCAGAGCTCATTGTTGGCTTAAGCGCAAGAAATTTTGCTATGTCGAGAACGGAACCACCCCCAACCGCGATGACCCGCTTGCAATTGAGCTTGTTGAAGTCTGCCAGGATATGGTCGATCATTTCATCGGTTGGTTCACCCGAGCCGTAGTCTTCAAATAAAAGAACGGAACTTGGCGACGCTAACGGTTTAAACCATTTTTCGTGCAGGTGGCGCACCGTGAAAATACAATCTTCCTGGGTAAAGTTACTCAGTTCGCTGAACTCCGAAAAAGAGGAGAAGCATTGTATGACGGGTTTGATTTGAAATTGTTTCATGTGTATGCCTCGTTTAGTCCCAGATTTCTGCCGGGGTTATCGGCACGCTTTTGTTTTTAATGACTTGACCGATTTGAGAAACGTTCATCAGGTGCGTGTAATTGAGGTTTTCTGAAATGCTGTTGCCACCCCAGGAACCGCAGCCAAGGGTGGTGGTGGGTGATAAGCTATTGAGAAAAGAGCCGCCCGCGCTAGTAGAGGACGGTTGGTTGACAACCAGACGGCTAACCGTAAGGTAAACCCCGGCGGCTCGTATATGGTCTTCATTGTTAGAATGAAGGGCTGCGCTATGGCCTTTGCCTTCCAATTCCAAATTGGCTTGCGCCATTTCCAGGGCTTGCTCGAAAGTACCGTATGGCAGAATGGAAACGACAGGGCAGAGTTTCTCCTTACAGAGTATGTCATCAGTACCGGCGCCCTTGGCTTTCAGCAGAATCAGCCGAACCGTTTCAGGAACGCTGATTCCGGCAACCGCGGCAACTTTCCATGCAGGAAGGCCGATAACTGCTGGATTTAATTTCCCATCATGGAACACAGTCTTGCGGAAAGCGTCGATGACACTCTCATCGGCACTGTACCAAACTTTGCCGGTATTGATGAATCCGAGTATCGCATCATTGTATTGCTCTTCTGGAATCATAACGCACTGTTCATGAGAGCAAATAAGGCCATTGTCAAATGCCGCGCCAAGCACAATCTTAGCAGTGGCTTCCTGAAGATCAACGTTCCGGTCGATAATTACAGGGACATTGCCGGGCCCAACTCCAAAGGCTGGTTTACCGCTGGAATAGGCCGACTTGACCATGGCTCCGCCTCCCGTGGCAACGATAACATCAACCGCTTGCATAAGCTCTTTGGTGGTTTCGACGGAGCCGTTTTTGATAACCTGAATCAGGTTTTCCGGGCCGTCATTTTCAAGTACGATAGCCATAAAAGCTTCGCACAAATGCTCTGCGCAGCGTTGGCCTTTGGGATGCGCTGCGATGATGACAGAATTGCCGCACTTTAGCGCGAACATGACATTGCACATAGCGGTGACAACCGGGTTTGTGACTGGGGTAACGCAAGCGATTACACCCATTGGCTTGGCTACGAAAATAAGTCCTTTTTCAGTGTCTTCACCGATTATTCCCCGGCTTTTTTTACCTTTAAGATTGTTCCAGATGACAGACGATTTGCTTTTACATTTTAATACTTTGTCCTGGAGATCGCCAATGCCAGTGTCTTCAATGGCCATTTGGGCGAGCAGATCGGCGTTGTCATAGACGTATTTGCCAATGGCACGCACGATAGTGTCAACTTTCTCTTGCGTAAAGGTTTCAAAAACACGCTGAGCTTCATGTGATTTTAATACCATGTCAGTAATGGGTGAGGGATGTTTTGTTATGTTTTCTGAGGTATTTGTGTTCATTTTTTTATGGAGATAAAGGTTAATATCGTAAACAGGAGGTAGGTTTGGGTCAAAAATAAACCACTCCGATTGATGTGTTTAAATTGAAGAGTCCGGTGTGCTGATTCAAATTGAATAAGAGCAGATTAAAAACAGTTAATGAATTTTTGTATGGCAAAAATTAAAAGTCTTTTGCCAGTTAATATAAACCATGTTACCGCCAATTTGAAAACATTCGTAGAGCATTGGGTTGCCCATGGCAGTTGGGTTTTTGGCGGAATTTGACTTTTACTGCTTTGGAGCATAGTTGATGCTGCAATTCCACCCCACCGGAAAAGCTTAAGACGCGCATTTTGGCAACAGTTACCCAAGTGAGCCAAAATTAACGAAGGGTAAAAAATTTCGCGGTCTTTGTGTGTAATTTTAGATACAGTATGCACATTTTTGTGTTTATTGTCAACTAATAGTATATCAAATAGCACTATAACCGCTGGACATTAAATACTATTCCCTTTACTATTAAAGCAAAATTAACGTTAAGGAAATTAGACTTTGCCCAAATCTACATTTATCGAAATGGGTTCGCCAAGTCCCATTTACCCAAGAAATAATACATTGTCCGCGCAGCCGAACCTCAATGATGACTGGAAACAACTTTATAAGTCCCGCCTGACTACCCTTGAAGGCGCAGTCGGTCACATCCGTTCAGGCATGACAGTCGGTTCCGGTCACTTTGCGGGTGAACCTTCGGCGCTTCTCGAAGCGCTGGGAACTCGCAAAGACCACATCGAAGGCGTGAAACTCTACCATATGAATGGCGTGAACCCTTCTGCATACGCCTACGTCAACGAACCTGGGTGGGAAGGCAAGATTCGCCACTACTCAATCTTCGCTGGGCCGCAAACTCGCAAAGCCGTACAAGAAGGGCGTGCTGATTATGTCCCCTGTTTCTTCTCCGAGGTGCCCCGCCTGTTCCGCGAGCGCCTTGTTCCACTTGATGCTTGTTTCGTACAACTAACTCGTCCCGATGAGGATGGCTACTGTTCTTACGGTGTCTCCTGCGATTACGCGCAAGCCATGATCGAATGTTCTCCGTTGGTCATTGCCGAACTCAATTCCCAGATGCCGTTCACCTTTGGTGAAAAAGTGCATATCAGCCAACTCGACGTGATCGTGGAAACCGACCACGCCATCCCCGAGATCAATCAGTCCGGCCCCGATGGCGACACATCCGTGGCCGAAGCGATTGCCCGCCATGTCTCCGCTCTTATTCCCGATGGAGCAAACCTGCAACTGGGCATTGGCGGCATTCCTGATATGGTGCTCAAGTTATTGAAGGACAAGAAAGACCTCGGCATTCATACCGAGATGTTCTCGGACGGCTTACTGGAACTCATTGAATCCGGTAGTCTCACAGCCGCCAATAATAATTTGAATCCCGGTAAGATCGTTGCCACCTTCATTATGGGATCCCGCAAACTCTACGATTGGATCGACAAGAATCCTTTGATCCTGATGAAGCCAGTTGACTATACCAACTGCGTGCTCGTGGCGAGCCAATTGCAAAAGCTGGTATCCATTAACTCTGCCGTGGAGGTCAACTTCCACGGTGAAGTTGTTGCCGATACCATTGGCTTCAAGCAATTCTCCGGGGTTGGTGGACAAGTCGATTTCGTGCGGTCCAGCGATTTTTCCAAGGGTGGTTTCTCTGTAATCGCCATGCCGTCAACGGCGCGCAGCGGTAAGGTATCACGCATCATACCCACCTTGACTCCAGGCGCTTGTGTAACTACCTCCCGCAACGACGTGCAATACATAGCCACCGAATATGGATGCGTGAACTTGCGCGGCCGTTCCATCCGCGAACGCACCGAACTGCTTATTTCCATCGCCCATCCCAATTTCCGCGAAGACCTGCACAAGCAGGCCGTGGAACTGGGATTCCTGCAAAACTGAGGTTACCATGAAACCAGTGTATATCGTCTCCGCCCGCCGTACCGCCATCGGAACCTTCGGCGGCTCCCTCAAGGATGTTACTGCTGTCCAGCTTGGCATAGTAGCTGTCGAAGCTGCCCTCGCCGACGCCAATATTTCCGCCGATGCCGTCTCTGAGGTGATCTTGGGTAATGTATTAGGTGCTGGCCAGGGACAAAACGTTGCTCGCCAGATAGCTCTTGCCTCCGGTCTTTCCGTTCCTGCCTTTACCGTCAACAAGGTGTGCGGATCGGGACTCAAGGCCATTCAACTCGCTTGGCAGGCTATTATCCTGGGCGATGCTGAAATCGTCGTGGCCGGAGGTACCGAGAACATGAACCAGGCTCCCTACGTAATGCCCAAGGACGTTCGCTTTGGCGGCTTGCGCATGGGTAATGCCACTCTGGTCGACACCATGATCAAGGACGGTCTGTGGTGTGCTTCCAACGATTATCACATGGGCGTTACCGCCGAGAACCTCGCCAAACAATACGGTATCACCCGTGAAGCCCAGGACGCTTTTGCCCTGCAGTCCCAGCAACGCGCCCAGGCAGCCATAACCGGCGGCCTCTTCAAAGCCGAGATAGCTCCTGTGCCAATCAAAGACCGCAAAGAAACCAGGATATTCGATACCGATGAGCATCCCCGCGCCACCACAGCCGAAACCCTCGCCAAGTTGCGTCCCGCTTTCGATCCTGCCGGCACGGTAACCGCCGGTAACGCTTCGGGTATTAATGACGGTGCAGCCGTCGTGATTCTCGCATCCGAAGATGCAGTTAAGCGTCTCGGTCTTAACCCCATAGCTCGTATTCTTGGCTTCGGCACCGCTTCCGTCGATCCGGCGGTCATGGGTTACGGCCCCGTGCCCGCCATTCAGAGCCTAGTCAAGAAAACCGGCATTACCCTTGTCAAGGTTCAACGTTTCGAACTCAACGAAGCCTTCGCCTCTCAATCCTTGTCCGTAGCCCAAGGTCTCGGTATCGAGGATCGCAACGCCGATATCAATGTCCGCGGTGGCGCTATTGCCCTGGGCCACCCCATCGGCGCCTCGGGTGCGCGTATCCTTGTGACTTTGGTGCATGGCCTGCGCCAGGATAAGCAGAAGACCGGCCTCGCGGCTCTGTGCATTGGTGGAGGTCAAGGTATCTCCACCCTCGTGGAAGCTCTCTAACCTTCAGGAATCATGATAATGAACATCAACCAAGTTGCAGTCATAGGGGCTGGCACCATGGGGGCCGGTATCGCCTCCGTTATTTCCCTGCATAACGAGGTCGTTTTAATCGACGTCTCCGCTGAACAGCTCCAGAAGGCCACGGCTAATGTCGAAAAGACCCTGGCCAAGTGGGTCGAAAAGGGACTCATTGCCAAAGAATCATCAATCACAGCCTTGGCCCGCATGAGCACATCGACCACTTTGGAGCCCGTAGCCAAGGTGGACATGGTCATCGAAGCCGTGCCGGAGGTCATGGATATCAAGAAGTCTCTATTCTCCAAGCTTGCTCCGTTTGTGCGCAAAGACACCATTGTTGCCACCAATACCTCGGGTCTGAATATATCCGAAATGGCCGTGCTGCTGGACAATCCATCTCGCGTGCTCGGTTTGCACTTTTTTAACCCTGTTCCAGTCATGAAGCTCGTGGAAGTCATCCGCGCCAACACCACCAACGAGACCGTTTTTAAGACCGCCTACGAATGGCTCCAGAAGATCGGCAAGGAGCCCGTGGAAGTCAGCGAATATCCGGGTTTCGTGGTAAACCGCATCCTCATTCCCATGCTCAATGAAGCTGCCTGGACTCTCGCCGACGGCGTGGCCTCGGCGGCTGATATTGACAAGGCCATGAAGTTGGGCGCAAACCATCCCATCGGTCCCTTGGCTCTGGCGGACATGATCGGCATCGACGTATGCCTGGCCATCATAGAGAATCTGCAGGCCAAGTTACCCGCTGGCAAGAAGTACGAACCGGCTCCAGCTTTAATAGAGCTCGCTGCCAATAAGAAACTCGGTCGCAAGACCGGTGAAGGCTTCTTCAAATATTAAAAGGTTCACTGCATGAGCTACACTCACTTTACCGTTAGCTACCCCGAAACGGGCCTAGCCCTAGTCACTTTAACGCCGGTCGGCGATGCCAAGATATTCCAGTTTTCCAGCGAGAAGCTTCGCGAGTTGGTAAAGCTCTTTGATGATCTCGAAGCCAAGCCAGAACTCAAGGCGGTGGTGATCACTGGAACAGGCAATGTATTTGCTGCCGGCGCAGACATCAGAGAAATGCACACCATTACGGAAGGAAAAAATAAGGTTGTCGAGGGTACAGCCTTCGCCGCATCCGGCCACGCCGCTATGGACCGCATTGAGAACTCCCGCCTCTTTGTCATCGCCGCCTTCAACGGGAGCGCCGTCGGTGGTGGCTGCGAAACCGGCCTGGCCTGTGACTGGCGCATCGCCGTCGAGAGAGCAAAACTTGGCCAACCGGAAATAAACCTGGGCCTAATTCCCGGCTGGGGCGCGTCTCGTCGCCTTGAGCGCTTGGTTGGCACTGCCCGCGCCCGTTTCATGATCTTTACCGGCGAGCTCATCAGCGCCAAAACTGCCAATGAATGGGGTCTCGTGCAGGAAGTCGTGGCCGACGATAGCGCCTTGATAGAATCCGCACTGAACATGGGAAGGAAAGTCCTTGCCAAGTCCGGACTGATCCTTGGCATGTGCAAAAAGGCCACTGTTGGTGGTTCCGTCCTGTCCGAAAAAGAAGCGCAGATTCTTGAGCAGCAGCTATTTGGTGAATGCTTCGGCACCGCAGATACCAGGGAAGGCATTGCCGCCTTCCTGGAAAAACGCACCCCCAATTTCTGCCAATAAGACAATGAATTTCCGAAATCTCTATAAAACAGCTGAATTCGTTTAGATACTAACCACTGTTATTGGGACGGATTGCTGTTGGTTGACGCCGCTAAATGCCGTACAGACGCTTATTTTAGCGTTGCTTGGATTTCCGTCTACCCTTTATCAGGGCATTGGGGGCAATCTGGTGCACTGGCTGCCTGAATGGGCGAACCGTGAGTTAATGTTTTCATTTTTTTGTCCTCAGGACTATCCGAAATATTATTACCCCATCTTTTCTGCTACAAACGGCGAAGGTCTACACAAAAATCCGTGACTGCGGAAGCGGGTGGGGCTTTAAACTGGTTGAAAGTATTGAAAGGTATGATTTTAGTGATAAAACGCTCAGCGCGGCGTAATTCGGCTTCGACCATATCTTCTGGCAGACCGGGATAAGCCAACCCTTGAGGCTGCCATTCGCTATAGGTTATCTCCAGTGCTTCATTCAATCCTGGATTTGCAATCACAAGGGTAATGAAATTGCGTGAGCCGATACCCGGGTGCAAACCAATGATTGGTTGAAAATTCCGGTAACGAATGCCGGTTATTTTGACCGGTCCATGCTCGCCCTGTTCCAGACGTAATGGCATGCGATAACCATCTATCCCCAGTTCCCAATCACCAAGCTGTGTAGAATGATCGAGGTCCATGCTCAGTACAATTTGTATTCTTGTCGTGCTGGCATCCATAAGACGTGAGCCGCCGCCTTCCTGTGAAGCGACGTCGCCAACAAGGGGCCAAAATTCCAGGGCTTGATGCAATTCGACGTTACAACCGTGAAACGAAGTATTACCGATAAAACGGACTGGCTCTTCCAGCAAAATTGAAATAATCGAGTCATGCAAGGGTAATCCTGCATTCTGCAAGTCTTTGAAAACATGCCGTAAATCCATCTGCAAATAAAATGGAAGCGCGTATTTATCATGTAATGTGAGTCCATGATTAAGCAAATCGGGTACTTTATCCTGTTGGCTTAACATAGCCACAATACTCCGTAACAGCACCGAGATAGCCGTTGCGCATTGCGGACTACGCGACATGCGAAAGGCACGGAACTCAACTAGTCCCAAGCAACCTCGTCCCGGCAAATAAGGATTCCACAGCTTTTCAATATTCAGTTCGCTACGGTGCGGATTACCGGACGGGTCCACCAAAAACGGACTCAAGCTGCTCCAGATAAACTCCGGCGACGGATTTTCATTTTTCTCCAGTTGCTCTAAAGCTAAAGATAACTCGAGAAAGAATTCGACTACACTTTCATCTGTCCTCGGTGACTGACTGGAACTGCCAATCGAAGGCGGAGCAAACCAATACGAAAGGGCTGGATGGGCATTTAGATAACGGATAAGACGCGGCAACAAATGCGGATAGCGGAAAAATGGGCTATTCAAAGGTTCCGGTCCGCCAAGGGTAAATTGTCCACCGCCACCGGAATCGGAGACAATGCCGTTGTAGTGCAGGCGATAGGGAAAAAGTCCAAGCGTTCGCGCTGCATTGTAGACCAATTCACAGTTACGATAGAAATTCGCTGAATTGTCTGCTGGCGCCTGATTGATCTCGATCACTGCCGGATCCGGTGTTATGGTTGTCCAGGCAATGCTGGCATCCACCGGTGGAGGAAAACCCTGTATCACCAGGCTTTCTAAAGGAGCTTCTTTGGCGGCTTGCACAATGCATTGCATCAGCTGTACAAAGGTGCTGACGTCTGGCAACTCAGGCAGTTCGATTACAGCACTAATTCCTTCGTAATGATGGCTGTCCGCATTCTGTGTACCCAGACATAACAAAAAATCGCCGTTTGCTGATAAATCGTCTGTTAAACCGGTAAGCGGTATTTGCTGTCCGTGAACTGATGAACGGGCCAACTGGGTTTTGGAATCAACATCAACAGTTGCTGCCGTTCCATCCCGGCGGAATAAAATACGAAATGAGAGCGCTTCATTCACGATGAAAGCGGAAGATTGCCATGAAGTGCGGTTCAAAGCGTTATTCAACGCTTGCCCAAAAGCTTCAATATTTATGGATTTATTAAGGGTGGCATCTTTTGATTTTTTTATCAGGCTGGGGTCAGGCGGTCCCTCCCATGTGAATTGATTGTTTCTTGCCTGATAATAGCCTATGTTCCACCGTGGCAAATCTTCACTTGAGTATTGCCTGCCCAATGTGTGTAACACAACGCCTCCGGGTTGACATTGGTAGATTTCATTTAACAGAGCGTATGCGAATTGTAATTTTTCGGACCCCAAGGCTTCCGATAACCACTCCGGAGTTTCGGCAAAGCGCCTGGTGAACGTGGGTTCCATGCCAATCCAGACATTAACGTCTAAAGCATGAATCAAATCATCTTGTGCTTTTACGATTTCCTCGAATTCAATCCTGTCCATTTCTTATGTTGGGTGGCGTTGCTGAATAAATCGAGCTAATTCAGTTCATATAGTTAAAGTATTGTGATTTTGTAAACAGGATAGTATGCATTTTCAGGATGATATACAGTTAGCTAATGCTACAGAATTATCTAATTTTTTGTCTATTGCTAATTAAATTAATTTAAATAATCATCATTTAAGGGATATTAACCGGCATAGCAATTCTGACGGAGTACTCTAGGCGAACCCTTCCGGGTTCCATTCATCCATCATCTTCTGGCGTGCCGCCGTGAGGCGCACCGACATCAATTCCGCAAATTTTTTTAACAGTTCGTAGCCGAATTTTGGTTCCTGGTCGCACCGTGCCAGTAAGGCGGTTCCGTCAAACTGTAGCAATTGCGTGTCTTCCTCGGCCTTGGTTTGAAAATGCCATTTATAGGGTGCTATCAGCCAAGACCACCCCAAGATTTGGTCCTTACCTATACTCTGGATCTCTAGGATCGGGCCCATTATCGCCGGCATTTGTATGGAGATGCATCCATTGAGGATTACATAGAACTTGTCCGCCTCTTCGCCTAACAGAAACAAAATTTGCCCCTTTTTGATCTCGCGCATGCTTGAACATTCGCAAAGGAATTCCAGGGCGTCATCGCTGAAGTCGGAGAAAAACTCGTGGGCCGACAGATACTCGGCGGTTGATTGATTGTTCATTGTTTATCTCCACAAATTAATAGTAGCGATAGCGATAACTTGATATTATTATGCACCTTTTCTTATAGCAAAACCACTTCGACCGATGGAACTTTACATTCAGTCAACCTGATTAGCAAGATTCTTCAGCTTGTCGAAGCCAACTTGCCGGCTGGCGACAGGTCATCGTTAGCCCAGCCGACAATCGCTTTGCGCGTAAAACCCGGAACCGGCGCCATGTTGGCGCCGATTGAAAATTGACTTTTATGTTTTCCTCCCCTTGAGCAAGTAGTAATCCGCGTTGCCGCACTCTGGGCAACGGAGGCCTTGCGGCCAATGTGACGCTTCCAATGCCTCCGCGCATTGCTCTTCAGTGCCGAACTGCGCTTGGAAAGCAGGCAAGGGCAAGCCTGGTTGAAATTGGATACGGTTCATGGCCATGACGGTTTCTCTTTGGTAGATTTGTTTGGTCCAGTATGCGCCTTATAATTGAGAAAATCTGGTTTGGCTGAAGAATCTTTCTAAGCAGGATCAGCTATGGGTATTTGTTGGTTTTGATGCATTACCTTAGAGGATGGATAAACCTTTTATTCTGGGGATTGTTCGATGCTTTCAGCCTTTACTACTCTGTCGTTCTTGTTCAAATACTCTGCCCACTTGTGTGCGGTAAGCCGCTGGAACATTGGCACTACAGGATTAAGTTCAATGGGCGGGGCGTCCCAGTATGTTTCGTAGGCTAACATTTCAGCTTCCAGGGCGATGCCGTCTTCTTGGAGTATGGGTTTGAACACCAAGGGCTTGGCGATATTCATCACCATTTGGGTCAGCCACTTCGGGGTTTTCATGGAAATCAGCGGAACCGTCAGGGCATCGAAATAAAACAGGAAAAATACCCGTGTGGTCTTTTCGTCAATGGGGAGCATAAACGACCAGTTTTTGATGCTGTCGCCTGTGTTAGTCCATTGGTAAGGGTATTCGTAGCACAACTCAATGGAACGGGTATTCACCCGGTTGCGGTCAACGAAAATACCGGAAATCCGTCCGCCGGCCATATAAGCGTCGTATGTCAGGTAAACCTTATCATCATCGGCCTCGTGGTGGGTCAATTTGGCATCGATAAAAGGCTTATATTTGCGGTGCAGGAATGCATGGGAGAAATCGCAGATATTGTCCATCACCATGGAATGGTGAGTGCGCCAGGTTAAATCCGAGACAAAGTTGGCCCAAGGGTTGTCCCCAGTGAGTTCGGGGATTTCCGGAATCTTACGCTCGCAGGTTTGCTCAGGATCGCCAGGGAACAGCCAAATAAGGCCATAGCGGACTTGCACGGGGTAAGTTTGCAGTTGTTTCTTGATAAGAGGCTTGCCAAAGCTGTCATGAGAATAGTCCTCCAGCTTGCCTTCCCTATTGAAAGACCAGCCATGGTAGGAGCAGCGCAGATTGCACTTATCCACGGCACCATGCGTGAGCTTTAGCTGGCGGTGCGGACAGCGGTTCCGCATGGCAGCAAGTCTTCCGTCTTCGCCGCGATACAAGGCGATTGAGGTGTTCCAGAAAGTCACTTCTATCACTTGGCCTTTTTTTACCGCGCTATCGTACTCCACCACGTACCAGCGGTCCGGATCCATACCCGCAGCGCGGGCCTTTTGCCGGGGATTCTTGGCTTCGGCAAAGGCAGGAGGTGGGGATTTTGTTTGTACATTTTTCATTTATAAGGTTCCGGTTCGTCATTTAATTAGAATGGATTGATTATTTGGCCGGGATGATCAGGCCCCGGCGCACGAAATCATCGTAGGCTTCCCGCACCGCTTGTGACAATTGGGTGGGCTGATAGCCCAACTCCTGCTTAGCCTTGTCATGGTCAGCCCGACGCCGCATCTGGAGCAAGCGAATCGCATCCGGCGTAAAGCGCCGTGATTGATTGGAGAATACCCTATACCAAGTCTTGTCCGCAACTTCTGCCAATGCGGACATCAGCAACGGCGACAATCGCATCCGGGGCAGTGGACGGCCAGTGACTTCCCGAAACAGTTCCATCAGATCATCCACGCTGGCGTAGGCGGTGCCAAAAATGTATTTTTGCCCGGAACGTCCGTGCCGCATGGCTAAAACATGCCCTTCAGCGATATCATGGGTGGACACGAATTCAAAGCCTCCGGGAATATAAGCACGCAGAGAACCATGAGCGTAATCAATAAGTACGCGGCCCATACGCGAAGGAACGTAGTCATGGGGGCCGATAATGCCGCAAGAAGTGGCGACTACAACGTTAACACCGTTGGCATGGGCCTTGAGACATTCATGTTCGGTAAGATGCTTGGTAAAGCCATAAGGCAGATGGCGATCAAAAGGATAGAATGGCATGTCTTCGTGGCTGGAGCGATCTTGCTCGTAGCCAGTAGCGCTTAGCGACCCCGACACAACTACCTTGTTAATGTCATGAAATTTAGCAGCCTTGAGAATATGGATTGTTCCAAGGACGTTGGTATCGAAAACTTCGCGTTTATGAGCTGCATTACCTTGAATAGTCGAAACCAGCGCGGCGCAATGGTAAACGCGGGCACAACCGCGCATAGCGGCGGATACGGCCTCGCTATCACGCAAATCAGCGAATACTCGTTCCACGTCAAGGCCGTCTAGCGCGCCATTGTTGCGCGCAGAGCGCATCATTACCCGCACTTGCTCGCCCTCCGCCAGCAGACGACGGACTAGATTAGCGCCAAGGTGGCCTGTGCCCCCTGTAACTAGGGTGATATCCGTGCTCATACCAACAATCCGAGGCATTGATGATCAGCATGGGATAAAAAAAACAATTTGGGAAATTGAGATTTAATAGAGTCGGCATTTAAACCGGTCTGGCAAAACACGAAGTGCATTTTACTGCGCGCTATTTTGATCATAGCAATTTGAATCATATTTTCGGATACTCGTGTTAATCTTTTGAATTATTTACCTTGCGGTAAAAAGCATTTAACCACGATAAGTTACGATCAACAACCCTACATTTCGATAAAGCTGGCAAAATCCCTCAATTTTCTCTGGGAAATAATTGAAGTGTGAGGTGCAGATTATAAAGACATAGCCGTTTCCGCACGATAAGCCGTCATAGATGATTGCTTTACGTACTTAACTATTTAAATTTCTGATTCTCAGGCAAATCATGCACTAATGTTGCCCGCTCTGCGGTTTCATTCACTGGACAGAGGTTGTTCGCGTCATCCAGGCACAAAATCAATATGCTGGTGTAGCTCGCATCGCGCCAATTCGCCCGTAGAAAAGGCTACATCTTTGACTTGACAAGGTGTGTGAGGCCTAAAGCCATGCTGAATAATGTTTCACTGTTCACGGCTTTATTATCGCATTAACGACTACGATTCACATAGAGTCAAATAGGTAGCGAGATAGGCGGTAATGCGGGTAACACCCATTAGGGAACAATGAAGTACAAAAAAGCTGGTGGTTTACTGAAATTCGAGGGGTATAGTGGGAGTCTGGCTGGGAATAGGTCGGATTTGGTTTACGTGATGTGGGGCATTGGGTCATAGCTACAATTAATTAGACGACATACCCCGAGAGATCTGTAGTGATGGATGGCACCGTTCTTTTATATTTAATAATGGCGCGCCCGGAGAGATTCGAACTCCCGACCAATCGGTTCGAAGCCGATTACTCTATCCAGCTGAGCTACGGGCGCTTTATTAAAAATACCCTCTAACCATGACCTGGTCATTATCCAAAAATTACAGTCATAAAAAAAGCCCTACATTTTCATGTAAGACTTTGATTTTACTGGCTCCCCCGGACGGGCTCGAACCGCCGACCTAGTGATTAACAGTCACCCGCTCTACCGACTGAGCTACAGGGGATTAAACTCTGATTTATTACAATGGTGCGCCCGGAGAGATTCGAACTCCCGACCGATCGGTTCGTAGCCGATTACTCTATCCAGCTGAGCTACGGGCGCTTTATTGAGCCGTTCATTATCTTTGTTTGTTGATCATATGTCAACTTATAATTAAATAAATTCGACATGATTTGGTGGCGGAGAGAGAGGGGTTCGAACCCTCGATGGGCGATAAAACCCATACTCCCTTAGCAGGGGAGCGCCTTCAGCCGCTCGGCCATCTCTCCTAAAATTTTTACTCTCCAGATTCAGCGGTTCCCTCTGACTCAGCTTGTTCTTTTTTTATTCTTTCGTAAATTTCTTCCCTATGAACAGAGACATCTTTTGGTGCGTTGACACCTATACGAACCTGATTTCCTTTCACTCCAAGAACAGTGACAGTAACTTCGTCACCGATCATCAAAGTCTCCCCTACTCGACGAGTCAATATAAGCATGGCTTATCCCTAAATGTATATTAAAAACCCACTGTTCTTAAACAGCATCCAACTTACTAGGTGCATAATATCAGCTTTTTCATGTAAGTAAAACTTAAAACTCCTTTAAGAGTTTAAGAAAAAAACGATCCAGACTAAGGTAGATGAATAATTGATACCTATTGCGTACACTCTATTTACTTAAGCCATTAATTTTAAAATAAGTAATAAAATCAGATGCAGTAAAACCAAAGAAATGACCGGTTCATTTTTTGAGCTTTTTTTAAGGTATGGCAAAAGTCGAAATAACGATACATGGCTGGGAAGATGACATTGATTCAGCACCCGCCTATTTCTTCATAAGGCTTGAGATCAATCTTTAAATAAATTTTTTAGGAGATATATGGCGCCTGAACAATCATCCTCCGCTCCGTCTCGGATCAAACGCATCCTGCACAGTATCGGCAAATAAATTGGCCGCTAAAACCAAAGTGAACATAAACAAAAAAGCGGCAGATAAAGACCACCAAACAATTGGCTCGCGAGCCATTTCCAGGCGAGCGCCGTTAATCATGTTGCCCCAACTGTAGGTGGTTGGATCAACGCCTATATTAATATAAGACAATACTGCTTCAGCAAGCACCAGCGAACTAAAATCCAGCACCACTGAGATTAATACGATGTGCATCACATTGGGCAATATGTGGCGCAGTAAAATGATGCTTTCTTTAACACCTAAAGCTTGAGCGGCTTGCACATATTCCATTTCCCGTAGCTTCAGGGTTTCCGCCCTGAGTAACCGGCATAAGCCTGTCCAATTGGTCACGCCAAGAATCAGGCAAAGAAATAATAACCGCATATCAGCCCTTACTATCACGCTGGTAAAATCCTGCTCATGATTCGCCATATAAACTTGTACCATCAAGATAGAAGCGGCTATCAGCAATACGCTGGGGATGGCGTTCAGGGTGGTATAAATATATTGAATCACATCGTCAACCCAGCCCCGGAAAAAACCTGCCAGAATGCCAAAAATTATTGCCATCGGTAGCATGATGAGTGTTGTCAGCGTGCCCAACACCAAGCCGGTACGTATGCTTTTTACAGCCTGATAAAAAACATCCTCGCCCACTTTATCGGTGCCAAGAACGTGATAATACGCAGATAAATAAATTAAGGTACAACTGAGAGACACGATAATAATCATCACTGCCCAAACAGTCCTGGCAGCTGCGCCTAAAGTAAAAGCGCACTTACTATCGCCTTGCGAAATAAGTCTTACACCTAAATAACAGAGTATAATTAACCCTGACAAACCAGCACCTTGAGCAAAGCCGTAGCCAGCTTTTTTCAAAACATCCGAAAGGTGTTGAGTTTCAGGATAGTCCAAATGTCTGCCGCCAAATTCCAGCCGTGGATAACCCCATTGAGTGGACCCATCTGCCAGTGTCATCATTTCTTTACTATAAAGCGTTGTCGCCAAGGGGGCTGAATAGGTTTTTTCTCCACGTTCCCTGAGGGGCGTAGCCCAGTAATCCAATAGACTGATAATCTCGTTGCTTTTGCTGTTGGCCGGCTTGAAATGCACGGAGTCCAACAAACCAATCAGCACAAAAAACAGCAACACCACCAAAGACGCCATACCGGCTTTACTGTGGGCTATATTTTGCAAAGGACGCTTAATGTGTTCCTTGCCACGCAGAAAAAATGCAATTCCCAGCACGGCAAAACACAGAATATAGATCAGCGCATCAGTCCATAAAACAACCATTATGACAACCTCACGCGCGGATCAACGAGGGTGTAGGAAATATCAGTCAATAACAGACCTATCACATATAGAACTGATCCCAGGAAAACCATCGCCCGCACAATGGCAAAATCCTGGCTGTTAATCGCATCTATCGTATAACTGCCCAAACCGGGGATACTAAAAAAGGATTCCATGATTAAACTGCCCATAAATAACAGCGGCAAAATCACCACGACACCCGTTAAGATAGGGATCAAGGCATTGCGCAGCACATGCCGGAACAAGGTTTGGGTTTCAGTCAAGCCTTTTGCCCTTGCAGTCCGCACATAGTCCTTTTCGACTTCTTCCAGGAACAGGGTTCGATACCATCGTGCACCCGAACCTACGCCTGAAAACACCCCAATCAGCACAGGTAATATTAAAAATTTAATTGCTGCCAGTCCATCGTCATAACCTGAAATAGGCACAAGCCTTAACAATTTAGCTATAAAAAACTGCCCGCCGATAATATAAAACAATGATGAAATTGACATTAAAATCACGCACAAGACAATACCTGCGTGCTCCAGATAACTGCCGCGAAAGAGCACCATCATTAAAGCAAAACTAATATCAACCAGTAAACCAACACACAACGTTGGCAAAGCGAGGGCAAGACTCGGCCACATACGCTCTTGAATATCCGCGCCAATATTTCTGCCGCTATCGGACACGCCGAAACGGAACAAAAACAATCCAACCGATTTTTGATAAAAAATAGTCCGGGTTATTTTTTCTTTGCCCTGCGCATTAGCATTCCATAATAACGGTTCATCATAGCCGTGCTGTTGTTTCCAGTTGCTCACGGCTTGTTCAGTGACGTGTTTTTGCCCCAGCTGCATACGCGCCATATCGTCTGGACTGTTGACGATAAAGAACAATACAAACGTTAAAATATTGACGCCCATTAACAACGGAAAAGCATATAAAAACCGACGGATAATATAGTGGATCATTGCAACGTTTCTCTGGCACGACGGCGATAGGCCCGTATCGCCGGAATTAACATCAGCACAAACAACAATGCGGCTAGCGCCAACGGCCAAAATATAGGGTAGTTCCACGCTAGCCGTTTTTCAGTTCGGGCACTTGTATCAATTCGGGTATATTTAAGCCGGTTATTCGCCATTAGATTGGGTTTCAAGTTACTGTACCAGCTATGGAACAGCGAAAAATTCTTGGGGTTAAATCCAAAAATCCAGGGCGCATCATGGCGCGCAATTTCCTGTAACTGTTGAATAATCTGGTAACGCTGCTCACCGTCATCCATGTTGCGCATCTGCTCAAACAAACGGTCAAATTCAGGATTTTCATAATTTACCGCATTTTCTCCACCATGTTTGACTTTTGAGTTAGCGCCGTACAGCAGGAAAAATAAATTTTCAGGATCAGGATAATCAACATTCCAGCCCCAGACGAATATCTGTTCGTTCCCTGCCCGCATTTTTTCCTGAAAACGGTTGTAATCCGTGGCGCGAATGACCAGCTTAATACCCAGTTTCTCAAACTGTTTTCGATACCAGTTCATAGTAGGACGATCATCGATACTCACTGATGTCGTGTCAAAATAAAGAATCAAAGCTTCTTTGGTTTTTGGATCAATACCATAGGGATAGCCGGCCTCTGCCATTAACTGCCGTGCAGCCTCTATTTTTTTTCGCCGGGCCTTATCGTTTATCCAATCGTAACTATAGGGATTGATGCCGTCTTTACCTTCTGCATAGCCATAAATACCCGGTGGAATGACGCCTTGAGCGGCAACGCCGCGACCGTTTCTGAAAATCGAAATATATTCCTCATAATCAACAGCAATGGCAATCGCCTGACGTAATTTTCTCCCCCTTTCACTATTGCCGCCAACAGTGGGATCCAGCATATTAAAGCCCATATAAAAAATAGATGTTTCAACCTGGGTTTGTAACTGGATGCCTCTTTTCTTCATGGAATCGGTCAAGGCAACGCCGCCACTGCCCGTAAACTGTATGGCCTGATCGAAACTGTCAGAAGCGATGCCCGACGCATCGTAATAGCCTTGCAAAAATTTAGTCCAATACGGTATGGTTTCTTTTTCCAGCATAAAAACGACTTTATCGATAAAAGGCAGTTGTTTTCCTGCGTCAGTCAGCAAGCCGTTTTGTTTGTCTTCAGGCTCGCCTTCAGACGGATATCGCTCCAAATGAAACAACGGATTTTTAAGCAAGATCATGCGGCGATTGGGATTGTTTTCCGCCAATAAATAAGGGCCTGTGCCAATCGGAAACCAATCCAACGTAATGTTTTTATCGGACATACCCGCCTGATCATAAAAAACATCGGCTTCCCAAGGCATGGGAGAGAAAAACGTCATGGCCAGCCAATATATAAATTGGGGATATTTGCCCTTAATCCGTATGCGATATTGATAACGATTGATGGCTTCTACGCCAGACATCGGGATATTTTTAATTTCGTGTTTTTGCTTATCAGCGACTTGTTTGGAAAACTCCTCAAAGCCTACTATATAATTTTTCATGACTTCAGCGATAGGCGACTGCATTTTAGGATGCGCCAACCGTTTAATTTGATGCACATAATCTTCAGCGGTGAGTTCACGCGAACCCGTACTCTTAAGATCATTTAGGGTTTTCAGTGGCCGGATTTGCGCCTGGGTCAGGTGATGGTACAAATATTCACCCTGCGAATTTTTTGCCAATGCCGGATGCGGCTGGTATTGAATGCCGGGCTGTATATCAATCACATAATCCGTGTAGACAATATCACTGTCCTTTGCTTCCTCCCCCAACTTTTCACCTTGCTTATTCAAGTAAATGATTTCCGGCATTTTAGTTGCCGCTAAAGGCGTCAGTTGATAGGGTCTTTTCAGATAATGATATTGAAACGGCGGCTCGTAAATCTGTGCGATAAAGGCATACTCATTTTCACTGTAAGCTACCGCCGGATCAAAATGTTTGGGCCGTTCTGAAAACGATTGATATAGAATCGAGCGCTTGCCTTCGTCTCCTGTATAGGGATTATTTAGTTGCGAAACATCGCAGGCTGTCAATATTACAGTCAGCAATAACAGAACTTTACAGGTTGGTATCTTCATAGACAAAAAACTGGACATCGATAAACGGGTCGTAGATACTTGGAGGATCACCCCTCGATTGCGCATGGGTGCGTGCCGAAATTCGTAGAGTTCTCATTACTCAGGTCTCTACGATCTATTGTAACAACAAAAAATAAAATACTGGGAGATGATAATGGGTTTTATGCAGGGCAAACGGGTCTTAATTGTGGGTTTAGCCAGTAATCGTTCTATTGCATGGGGCATTGCCCAAGCCATGCATCGCGAAGGCGCTGAATTGGCATTTACTTTCCAAAATGAAAAGCTGCAAAGTCGTGTCGAAGAAATGGCTGATCAATGTGGTTCCAAAATTACTATTGAATGTGATGTCAGCATTGATGAACATATCGATACCGTGTTTAGCAAACTGGGCGAACATTGGGATGGCTTGGATGGCATCGTGCATTCGGTTGCTTTCGCGCCGCGTGACGCGCTGAATGGCGATTATGTGGATGTCACCACCCGCGAAAACTTTAAAATTGCTCATGATGTGAGTTCGTACAGCTTTACGGCTTTGGCGAAAGCAGGACGCGCAATGATGAAAGGCCGTAACGGTTCATTGCTGACTTTAACTTATCTAGGCGCGGAACGGGCAATCCCTAACTACAATGTGATGGGAGTTGCCAAGGCCAGTCTGGAAGCCAATGTGCGCTATATGGCCGTGGCATTGGGTGCTGAAGGTACGCGGGTTAATGCGATTTCAGCAGGACCTATCAGAACGCTTGCAGCATCTGGCATTAATGATTTTAAAGCCATGCTTAACAAAGCAGCCGATACCGCTCCCTTAAAGAGGAATATAACCATCGAAGAAGTCGGCAATGCGGCGGCTTTTATGTGTTCGGATTTGGCTTCAGGCATTACCGGAGAAATCACTTATGTCGATTGCGGTTATCATATTGCCGGTTTAGCGGCATCTTAGGGGCTTGCCAGGCTCAAATCCGAGTTTGACTTAAAGTTTTTTGATTTGTTAAGAGTGGTTTTAGAAATAAAAAATGCCTTGTTACGAAACTAGCGAGGCATTTTCTTTGTAGGTATTTGAAACATGTAGAGACCTAGAAACCAGGCCGCCTGCTTACAAAATATATAGCAAACACTTGGCGCTATGGATTGTGAAGGGCCAGTTTCGAATATTTATTTTAAACCATGTTAACTTTGAGAAGAAAAAACTTCTGGTTATGAGCAGTTTATGGATTTAGCAGAATAAGTGCGACATTATACTTAATGTATATTTGCGACGGAGCCCTGTCGCCATGCGTCTGGTTGATTTTAGTTAGCGGACGGCAGTCAGCCCAAAGAAGCCTATGCCTATCGCATCGGCGAAGACAGGCCTCGCACTTTACGCGCGCTCGACCGTGGCCGTGGCAGCGCAAACTGTCTGGATTCCCAATTGACATTTGGGCTGGCGTACAAAATCCGGACTTAATGGTCAAAACCGGGTTTTTGCCGATTTCACCTCAGGTGACAAGTTTTTTATTTCGCGGGCGATGATCGAATAAAGCTCCGGGGTCCATTCCGGAAGTTCTAAGGAGTCAGCCTCCAGAGGGTAGGCCCTGGGGTCGTGCGGGGCAATCACGACTTTCACGTTTTCGGCGCCCACTTGCGCGGTGAGGACGAAAAGCTCCTCTATCGCCTCATCGCCCATGGCCAGGCAACCGATGGAGGCGGCTTTGCCATGAATGAAAATATCGGAACCCGGATCGGCGCGCCCCTCCTGCCAGGCATGGAAGAGGTCGAATTCGTTGGGGTAACTTATTTTCATCGACAAGTGGTAATGACTGTTGGGATTGAGCTCCGCTATGCGGTAAATGCCTTCCGGCACCTGCCTGTCGCCTTGGCGCAATTTGGGGCCGGCCACGCCGCTGGCGGCCTGGATGTCAAAGTCGCGAATGTGGCGGAACTCGCCGCTGTCCCTGGCCCATAGTTCCAGTTTCCTTTCCTGCTTCAAGGCGATGAAGATGACTTCCCGGGGGGGGTAGGACACCTTGGCCTTGGCGAAGTAGGGGTTGAGTTTGCGTGTCGCAAAGGCGCCGTAAGCTTGCAGAATATCTTCCACGGTCCACTGGCCGGGCAGAGGAGGGGACGGGATGTAATACATTTTCCGGCCGGCCTGGGCTTGGGGTTTGACGGCGGGGATGCTGGCCGTAACGGTGGCGGGCTTTTGCCCGGAGCACGCGCTGAGTAATCCTGACAAGGCCAAACAGGCAATGATTTTGGCTTTTGATTTCATAATGTGTTCTTAATTAATCATAAGTAACCCCCCAGCTTTGCTGGGGGACTCACAAAGTTTGACAATTACGGGAATCATCGAGAGTCTCCCTATCTGTGAACCGCCTAAAGTTGAAAAGATAAGGAAACAAACGATGAATACGCCAGAGAGTTTAA